>JBQCFW010000080.1:0-3631 GCA_051958655.1 Agriterribacter sp.
TGTCATAAATACAGGGGTATGATTTTCGTTTTTGAAAGGAGCAGGATTTTTAAATGGTTGCATCGGTCTGAACAAAATAGCACCGGCCAAAAAATCAGGATAAAGCGTTAGCACAGCGCCTGCAATGTTTGCACCGTTAGAAAAACCAAGTGCAATGATCTTATGTTTATCAAAACCTTCTTTTTCGGCAAGCTGTTCAATAAACGAAACCATTTCATGCGTGCGGAAATCCAGGTCCTTTTCATCAAAAATACCCATGCCTATCCGCTTAAAAAAGCGAGGCATTCCGTGCTCATTCACATTTCCGCGCAGGCTAAGCAGATTTACTTTATTGCCAAATTGTTTTCCTATCGGCAGCAGATCTGTTTCATCTCCGCCGGTTCCGTGCAACAGCAAGAGCGTATATGCATTGGCGTTACCGGATGACTGGTATATATATTGTAATGGTTGATAGTTCATTATTTGAAATTTGAAATTTGAAATTTTATAGTGATATGAGCCTCGATTCAATTTCCTTCCGGTAAGGTTCGTATTGAGCAGGCAACTTAAGGTTTGTTCCGAGTTCATCCAATGGCTCGTCTACCGTAAAACCAGGATTATCGGTTGCTATTTCAAACAACACTCCACCCGGTTCGCGGAAGTACAGCGAATGAAAATAGTTACGATCTATCTGCGGAGTAATATTCAGCCCTCTCTCTAAAATTTTTTCCCGCATGGCTAATTGGGCTTCATCGTTACTTACTCTGAAAGCAATGTGATGAACAGTTCCACCTGCTCCAATGCCGCGTTGCTCTGCAGGCAATTCTACCAGGTCAATGATGTTGGCTGTATCAACACTGTCGGTTGCATACCGGTAGCGGTTAACATCTTTATCTATTAAAGTATATCCAAAAACATCGGTAAGAATAGCGGCAGTAGGCTTTATGTCATTCAACGTAAGCGTTGCGTTATAAAATCCGCGGGTAGCAATATCTGCTTTCACCTGGGTTGTTTCGTAAGGCTTGCGTCCATCTTTTGTTTTTGCTTCAACCAACTCCAGTTTCAAACCGTCCGGATCAAGAAAAGTAAGATATTTTTCACCAAACTTTTCGGCAGGTTTATTGTAAATCACATTCTTTTCTTCAAATCTTTTCAGCCAGAAATCAATACTTCCTTCCGGTACCGAATACCCTATTTCGGTAGCCATGCCCGCTCCCCTCCTGCCCTGCCGCACCGCGCTTCCCCATGGAAAAAAGGTGAGTATGGTACCGGGAGTACCCTGTTCATCGCCAAAATAAAAATGGTAACTGTGCGGATCGTCGAAGTTTACGGTCCGTTTTACGAATCTCAATCCCAATACCTTGGTATAAAAATCAAAAGTGCGTTTGGCATCTCCCGCAATAGCGGTTATATGATGTATGCCTTTTATTTCTTTTGTCATAACCTGTAGTTTTATAGTGCAAATTTCCAACCCTGCAGATCCAAAAACATTGATCCATGACAAGAAATAAAAAAGCTGAGAGCCGTCGGTGAGCAGCTATCAGCTTTCAGCTATGAGCTAAGGCAGCGGTCAGGAGGCAGCCTGCGAACTTACTTCCCTATACCTTACTCCCTACACCTTATACCTTTTTCCTAGAACTTAAACCCAACAGTAAGCAGCGCAGTTCCTGAAGTACTTTTAAGCGAAACCGCGTTAAACTCGCTCACATCCAGGCGGTAAGGAAAATAGCCATCGTTGATGATCTGGTGAATGTATGCCAGGTCCACAAACATACCTTTGTGCCGCCAGCCCAAACCTCCGGTAATATTCATCCTGCTGGCATTTACTGTTTCCTGCGGTCTGTCGTCGAAATATTTGCTCGTGTAGGGATTGCCGTAATATCCAAAGCCGGCACGCACCATCAATGTTTCAAACTTCAGCTCACCACCCACCCGAACATTTACAGCGTTTTTAGATACATTGTCGATGGTGCCATTCAACTCCGAAAAATATTGTTTATCATCCGTATTGGAATTGTCCTGCGAATTAAAGGAGTTGCCTTTATAGCTCACATATTCTATGTCTGCGGTAATAAAGCCATGTTGTGCTTTTACATCGCCTGTTGTACCAAACATGTAGGCTAAACCCGCGGCCAAACGCATAGGCGTTCTGTAACGGTAATTGTATTCTCCATAGTAACCGTCGTTCAAATCAAATGAACTTTGATACTTGACTCCCTGGTAACCTTCTGTATCTGTTTCAAGAGAGGAGCTATAGGTGTCTTTAAAGGAATACCACGAAGGGCTATGAAAACTAATGCCAACACGCAATGGCTCAATGGGCTTGAACATGATGCCTAATTTAACGCTTGCTCCTACTCCATCTGTTCTTAAATAGTCTTCTGCAATAAAATGATCGAAATCATTGTCCGTATCATTGGTGGCATCTGTTTCAGTAAATGTGCTGGTGCGGGTAAATCTTAAACTATTGATGTTAAGAGATCCACCTATATAAAAAACGTCGTTGTAATTGCCTGCCAGCCCTATACTAAAATCCGATATACCACCTTTGGTAGAAATTACCTGTTGCTGCCTTACCCCCGTTGGTACGCTTGCGTTACTGGCATAGCCGGTAACATTACCATCATCGTCGTAGGTAGGATCTATAAGGTAAGTGTTCAAACCCAGGCTTGCCCCGTATGGATAGTCCACCGCCGCATTATCGGGATTGGTAGCATTGCCATTAAACAATTGATCGAGGTATTTTTCTGAAAACGAACTCTGGTTGTTGTTTCCATCCACGTAAATCCTGTTGCTGAAATTAGCGGAGCGGCTGATGCCAATTCCCAATGCCACATTCTTCCACTTGCCGCCACCGCGTGAGGGTATGCCATATACCAGTCCAATGGGACCATAGGTTAATCCACTTTTATTATCGGAGGCGTTTCCTCCCCGGTAGGTACTTTTATTATTAATAAAATTAAAGCCGGGTGTCAATACAAATTCCCCGGTTTTATATAAACCTAAACCTGCAGGATTTGAGTAAAGCGAAGTGATATCTCCTCCTAAAGCGGTTGTAGCGCCGCCGATAGCCTGAGCTCTGGCAGTACCTTGCGAAGTAAGCCACGAGTACCGGATCGCATCTAAAGGTTCCTGGGCAAATGCGCCCGAAATAGAAAGAGCCAAGCCTGCCGTTATTAATGTTTTCCTCATATTCTGTTGCTATTATATTTAACAAACGTACTATACTAAAAAGAGCGGCATAATCCGCTCTTTTGTAAAAAATCTCAAACAAAAAACTATTCTAAAAAAAATTTAATTATCTACCGCCTCTGCCTGGTCCTCTGGATGGTGCACTTCCGCCTCCGCCACCGCTGCTTCTGCCGCTACCACTGGAAGGAGAAGGTGAGAAAGACCGGGTTGGAGCGCTGTTGCTGGGTTCGAAACTACGTGAGGGCCTGTTAGACGAACCGTTATCGAAAGATCTTCTTGGGCTTGTATTTCCAGATGAAGATCTTGGATTCACATAGTTGCTATTGCCATTCCTGAATACACGCACGGGAGCATTTCTGTCCGACACGCGTCCTTCGGTATTGCTACGACGTACTCCGTAAGTACCTAAATTGTCTCTTCTGGGTGCATAAGAACCAGCAGGTCTTGTATAGCCAGGTTT
>JBQCFW010000081.1:0-21584 GCA_051958655.1 Agriterribacter sp.
TAAAGGCATTGATAGCTGACTTGCTGGGTGGTGAAATTGCGCGGGCCCTGGGATTGAAAATGCCGGAAATGGTTTTTGCACACCTCGACGAAGCCTTTGGGAGAACAGAACCGGATGAAGAGATCCAGGACCTGCTGAAAGCAAGCACGGGACTGAACCTGGGTGTGCATTACCTGTCGGGGGCTATTACATACGACCCGGCTGTAACAAAACTGAACGCAGAGCTGGCATCGCAAATTGTTTGGCTCGATTGCCTGCTTACCAATGTTGACCGCACGGCACGCAATACCAATATGCTGGTATGGCGCAGGGAATTATGGCTGATTGATCATGGGGCATCGTTGTATTTCCATCATTCCTGGACTAACTGGGAGGAGCAGGCGAAGCGGCCTTTTGTACAGGTAAAAGATCATGTTTTGCTGCCACAGGCAACAGCACTGGAGGCTGCTGATAAAAAAGGCAAACAATTACTAACGCCTGAACGCATTGGGGCAATCGTAGCATTAATACCAGACGACTGGCTGCCGGATGCACAACACGGAACGCCCGGTGAACAAAGAGCGGTATACGCGAAGTTTTTAGAAACAAGGCTGGCACATTCTGAAATATTTGTAAAAGAAGCACAACATGCAGCAACACTTGTTTGAATACGCCGTAATACGGATTGTGCCAAAGGTAGAACGGGAAGAATTCGTGAATACGGGAATTGTGCTGTATTGCAAGCAACAAAAATTCCTGAAAACACGCTTTACGATTAATGAAGACCGTGTAAGATGTTTGAATACTGATACAGATATTGAAGAAATAAAAGAGCACCTTGATGCTTTCGAAAAAATTGCTGCGGCAGATAGGAACGGCGGTCCCATTGCCAGACTGGACATGCCTTCCCGCTTTCGATGGCTTACTGCTACACGCAGCACCATCATCCAGGCATCCAAAATACATGTTGGCTTTTGCGGCGACCTGGAACTGGCGCTGAATAAACTGCACGAACAACTGGTGCTGTAAGGATTACAAGTTGCTGGTTACAGGGGCAGGCTGTTGGCATTGCACACGGCAGGTGTTGTAAGGACGGGCCGTCCGGAAAAATCTAACCTCAACCAATTGTGGTGGACCTTAACAAAGGGTAGCCCTTACGGGTCAAAAAAAATGATCCTACATAAAGGTCTACAAATGGGTAACCGTTACGCTGCAAATTGTAATTCGGCATATTGGATGGCATATAATAGTAAAAATTCGTGCAAAGGATAGACGCAGGAGCAATGTTGGAAAGCCACACTCAATGTTGTCAGGCTCTCTGTATTACTCAACCTCCAATCCCGTAGGGATGGCACGATATTGTAACCCGGGATTTTAATCCCGGAACGAAGAAAACAAAAAAGGCTGCCAGTAACCTGACAGCCTTTCTATAAAAAGTAAACAAGTGTTTGATTAGTGCGCCACTGCAACCTTGCTCTCAGAACGAGGTGCAGCTTTCTTTTGCCAGAAGAAGAAGATCAAAAACAGAACGATCAATATGGCAGGGAAGGCTACCATTTTGGCCAGTGTGGCCTGACCTGCCACCAGGTCCAGTTGATCGCCAGTTAAACCTGTAGCAGCAGTAGCAGCTTTATCCTGGTCAATCCAGCTTCCGATAATTGGCTGCCAGATAGAGGTAGAGAACATACCTACACCACCAATGATAGACATGCCCAATGCACCACTCAATGGTACTCTTTGCGCAACGGCACCTACCATGGTAGGCCAGAAATAACATACACCAATGGCGAACAAAACAGCCGCCAGGTAAGCAGTGCTGCCTGTTACGGTGCTGAAAAGATATATACCGATAGCCGAAAAGATCGCCCCCATCAGCAATACACCGGTTTGACCCAATGCATGAATAACCGGACCAGCAAAGAAACGTCCAACAGCCATTAACCCGGTTACAAGCGCCAGGATCAACATTGGGCTGGCACCACTCTTACTCATGATCATTCCCACCCATTGCTGCGGACCGAACTCCGTAATAGCAGTAAGTGCCATACAGATGAACAGGAAAATATAAGTAGGTGTTACCATCGCCTTCAGGTTTTCGCCCAAAGAAGCGGATCCCTGTAGCTTGGGTTTGGGAAACGCTTTTCCAAAAAACAGGATGGCATAAATAATAGTAGGGATCATGGTAACCCACATTTGCGCCTGCCAACCCATGCCGCCGTCGGTCATGAATTTAGAAATAAGGCTGCCCAATACAATACCGCCGGGGAACCACATATGGAACCTGTTGAGCATTTTATTCATTTTTTCGCCGGAATACATATCGGCTATCATGGGATTACAGGCCGCTTCTGTACAGCCGTTACCGAAACCGATAAATAAGGTAGAAGCAAGCAATACTTCGTAGCTACCGGCGTAAATGGTAGTTAAAATACCAATAACATGCGTTACAAAAGCAATCTGCATGATCAGTTTTGGACCGATCTTGTAGTAAAACAATCCCCCGAGGATCATGGAAATGGGGAATCCCAAAAAGAACATAGAGTTAATAAAGCCTAACTGTTCGGCAGTCAGACCAAACCGCTCGCCCACCTGGGCAAGAATACCTGCTCTTATGGAGAAGGTAAAAGCAGTAGTAATGAGGGCAAAGCAGCTACCGTTAAACAGGGCAGACTTGTTTACGTTTTCGTTCATTAATATTGAGTTTAGATGTAAAAAATTAAGATTACTTTCTCAAATTGGTCTGGAAATATAGTGAAAAAATTGGCTGCCGCTATCCTGTGCCGTTTTTTTTACGCACATAGGGACCATTAATGTTAATCAGCCGACAAATTGTATCGACTACCCGACAGCGTAAGCCTATTTATGATGATATTTTTCATTCTTAATAATGGTGCAGGCACGGTATAACTGCTCGGCTAGTACGAGGCGCACCAGCATATGCGGGAATACCAGCTTCGAAAGGCTCCAGGTGTAGTTAGCACGGCTGAACACGGCATCGTCCACGCCGTAAGCCCCGCCAATGAGGAAGACCAGTCTTTTCTTGCTTTCATTTGATCGCTGCACTATAAAGTCTGCCAGCTCTACCGACGACATCTGTTTTCCTCTTTCATCCATCAATACCAGATAATCATCTGCCTGCACCTGCTGCAGTATCAGCTTAGCTTCCTGCTTTTTCAGTTCGTTTTCCGAAAGTGCAGCGGCATTCCTGGGCGGAGCGATTAGTTGCCAGTCGGCGGGATAATATTTATTTAACCGGCGGGTAAATTCTTCTACTCCGGGTTGTATATAAGCTTCATTGGATTTACCTACTGAAAGAAGAAGGATTTTCATGCGCTGGTTGCAATTTTATTTTGCAATATACTACCGACAAAGGTCTTGCAGCATTGCGTTGTGCGCAGCCAGACCTGTTGCCGGTTTGTTACTTGTGTAAATGGCGTAAGCATTCTTGGAGCGGAGGAAGGCTTCGGCTAAGCTTACGTTAATTGAAGTTTCACCTATCCCTACGCCTCGCCTTGACGGCAAAAGGCAGAGTGAAAGCTTTCTGTATTGCAAGGTAGAGTAAGCGTTTTATTATCTCACTTCTTAAACAACGACAGCAATTTTTTACTACCCGCTATAACCGGCAATGCAATTAATCCGGCAACAATGCCCGCTAAAAGATCTTTAATGACTGAGGGGAGTTGCGGAAGGAGGTGATGCAGGTAATCTATATTATGCACAAAAATACCGCCCGAAACCAACAGCAGCGCAATGGTACCAACAACCGCCAGCACCCTGATGATAACGGGCAGCAATTTAACCAGCAGGTTGCCCACCTTCGATAAAAAACCTTTGTTTGCAGCGCGCTTAATCAACCGGTAGCCAAAATCGTCCATTCTCACAATCAATGCTACAATGCCATATACGCCCACCGTTGCCAGAATGGCTACAACAGAAACAGTTAGTATTTGTATTGATAAACTTTTTTCCAACACAGTTCCAAGCGCAATCACTACTATTTCTACACTAAGTATAAAATCGGTTGAAACAGCAGATTTGATTTTGGTTTTTTCCACGGCAATGGACTCTTCTTCTTTTTGCTCTACACCGGTAGGTTCCTGTTTTTTCTTTCTGTGAAAGAAGTATTCTATTATTTTTTCAACGCCCTCGTAAGCCAGGTAAAACCCTCCTGCAATTAAAATAAACTTTATGGCAGCGGGAAAAAATGCATTGAGCAGCAGTGCAACCGGAACAATAATAAGCTTGTTTAAAAACGACCCTTTGGTGATTGCCCACAACACCGGCAGTTCGCGCGATGCCAGGAAGCCGGTAGCCTTTTCGGCATTTACAGCCAGATCATCTCCCAATATACCTGCGGTTTTACGCGTAGCGATTTTACTTGCTACCGCCACATCGTCCATTAAAGCTGCTATATCATCTAAAATTGCAAATATCCCTGATGCCATCTTTCCTGCTATTGAATATAAGCAGTAAAAATATGGATATTATCTTTTCGGGCGCTGTAAATCCGGATTTCAATCGTCAGTTCGCCCGTTCGGTTTCAGCATCTGCCGCGTTATTGGAATGGTTGCGTTTGCGGGCAAAGCTGTCTTTGCCAAACTGCCAGGTAAAGGCAATGCCTACACGCTGCGTGTCAGATTCATTTACATGATAAGCGGTTGCCTGCTTCAAACCAACGGAGTGGTCTTTTTGCACCCACGAATGAAAAATATCTTCCACGCTCAACCGGATAGCGCCTTTGTCTTTGAGGATCTTTTTTTGAATTGCACAGTATACCCTGTAACGCGGTTTGGTAATGGTTTGCCCGCTGATGTCCTTTCCTGAATAATACACAGTTGCTTCACCAGCCCATCCCTTTTTAAAATTAAACTGGTTAAAAAAATTCAGCCGCATCGTGTATGTCGACGGGGCAAGCTTTTCGGAATAAGCCATTCCGTTGAGCGACAAATGCGCCAGCATCAGGTTCACGTTCATACTCCACCAGCTGAAAATATTTTTGTTCACATTGGTTGCCAGCACCATCATGTTACCGGTAGCAACATTATCGGGCCGCATAATAAATACATCATCAACTACATTTGTCACATCAAAAATGATGTCTGTAAAATGTCCGTATTGCAATCCTATCCCTAACCACTGCCGGTGCTGGTATTTTATCTCTGCGCGGTATTGATATTGCGGAGTAATGAGCGGGTTACCGGTTGTATAGGAATAATTATCCCTGAAAGCAACAAAAGGGTTCAACTGTTGGTAATTAGGTCGCCTGATCCTGCGCGCAACGCTTACTGCCAGGGTGTTGTTGCCATTGCTGTCTAATTTATAACTCATAAATACCGAGGGGAAAAATCCGGTATATTTCCTGCTGAAAGTATTTTTTTCCATTGCCGGGTTCGCAGCCAACGTGCCGTTCAGTACGGTATGCTCTGCACGTAAGCCCAATTGCAAACCCAGTCTTTTCCAGCTTTTCCTTGCATTTGCATAGGCGGCATGTACCTGTTCTTTGTAAATAAAATGATTCGACCTGCTATAGTCCGGAATATAATTGTGCAGCTCCACATCAAAATATTGAGCATTATCGTCGTTGTTTACAAAACCCGATTTTACACCGGCTTCTACCAGCGCTTTGTCCTTAAAAGGATGTGTATAATCGACCTTCACCGTATAAATGTCAATCGCCGGCAAAAGATCGTAAACGAATTGTTCGCTTCGTTTCGAGGTTCCGTCCATAGCAGCTATGCTATTATTGAAATATTGTTCGCCGGGCGTAGTATAGTTAATATAGTTCGCATCCGCCGAAAGTTCGCGCCCGTTGTCGAACTTATGCGTAAAGTTGAGGTTGGCACCCAGGTTATCCCGATGGCCGGTTCCGGTAACCAAACCTAACCCTGAAGAATCATACCCATTCATTTCATTGAAGCTGGTGCTCACAGATTCCATACTGGCATGGCGTGGGTTTTTATTTAGGTTTAGAATAAAACCATAAGTTGTTTTGGGAGAAGCGAAGTAATCCATTCCCAATCTTGAATAATAGGTGGTAGACGTATACCGTTGCATGTTCTCCAATGTAACCGATGACTGCAGCAATTTGTTATTATCATAAAATTGCCGCTGGTACACATCAGCGTTATAGTGTTTTTCGCGGCCGTAACTGAAGCTGCCAAACAAATTGATTTTTTTCCGGTTGTAATTCAGGTTGATCGATTCGTTGTGCCGTGCATATGTGCCCTGGCTGTATGCTGTTGCTATATTGCCGGTAAGCCCCCCTGCCCTGTTCTTTTTCAGGCGGATGTTGATAATACCACTTCCGGCAGCGTCGTACTTTGCGGATGGATTGTCCATCAGCTCTATCTTATCGAGCAAATTGCCCGGAATGGATTTCAGGTAGGCTGCCAGGTCGTTTGCAGATAAATACGTAGGTCGTCCGTCAATCATTAACAGCACGCCTTCCTTTCCATTCAATCCAATTTCATTATTGATACTTATGGTTACACCCGGTGTTTTACCCAATATTTCCAGCGCATTACTGGTGGCGCTGCTGATCATCGCATCCACATTTACGATTGTCTTATCAATATCCTGCTCAATCAAACGACGCTTTGAAGTCACCACCACCTCCTTCAATTCACTGCTTTTTGATGGCCGGAGTATGATTACAGGCAATTCAATGTGCATGTTTGCTGTACCAAGCGAGATGTGCGGGCTGGTGTATGGCGTCATGCCCGTGGCCGTAATGGTGAGGTAATATGTTCCGCTTGCAAGTCTTTCAAATAAAAAGCTGCCGTTGTTGTCTGCCCGTATGGTATGTGCATCCGCCGAATCTTTGGTACTCGTTAGCACGATGGTAGCGCCGGGCAGCAACTCATTGCCGCTGTTTTTTATCTTTCCTTTAATGCTGCCTTCCAAAGCCTGCGCAGCAAGCTGCTGAAACAGCATAACGCATAGCGCTGCCGTTAGTAAATATTTCATTGCCATCATGTTTTAAATAGCTGAACAATTATTTCAACAAATATTGAGCAGTCCAAAGGCAGTTTAAAATAATAGTGTTGTACTTTGGTTGAAAACTGACGAACACCGTATGGTTGATGACCAACCGGTTCGGCAGGATTTAGTGATGTTCCGTCAGTAAAAAAGAAAGACTAGTCATATATATTAGCAGCGCAGGGGTGAAAGGCGCAATTTGCACGAAAATGAATTACATGAAAGACAAAACACCGCCACAGGCTTTTGGTCAAAAAGAAATTTCGCTCAGCGTGCATCTTGTATTTTGCATACTGGCAGCCATCGTTATTTATACATCGGTAAATGCGTATGCCAAACTCATTACTAACGGCGAGGATGAAGAAATAGCAGGCGCGTCAATCTTCCTGTTCCTCGGAGGAATATATGCCGGCAGGTTCTTATCGCAGTTGTGGATCACACGACAAAAAAGTATACCTGCCTGGCTCCTGGTGCTGTTGCCCTTAGCGATGACGGCTTGTATATTTGTATCCGTTTTTTTTGCCGGCAGCCTGTTGCAACACCAGGAAATGATGTACTTTTTATTCCTCGCTTTCCCGCTCTTTTTATTATGCATATGCACCGGCATGTTTATAAAATTGGTGCGCGAAAGAATAAAGCAGCAACTGCAGGAAGCGCAGATCGAAGCCATCAACAGCCGCAGCGAGCTCCAGTTGCTGCAATCGCAGCTAAGCCCGCATTTTTTGTTTAACACGCTCAATAATATATATGGTATTTCCATTAGTCAACACGAAAAAATTCCCGGCCTGCTGCTGAAGCTGGCCGAACTGCTTCGCTATTCTGTATACGAAGCAAAAGAATTGTACGTTCCGGTTAAAGAAGAGCTGGACTATATCCATAATTTTATTGACTTCGAAAAACTGAGACTGGAAGACAGGCTTATCTTATCTGTCGAAATAGATGATACACTGAAACAAAGCAATGCGAAGATTGCCCCCATGCTGCTGATCGTTTTTGTTGAAAATGCGTTTAAGCATGCGCGTAATGCTGCCAGTGAAAAAATACACATTGAAATAGTGGCAAAACTTTGGCAGGATGCGCTGCTGTTTACGGTTAAAAATTCGTTTTCTATCCAACAGCCTGTTGTCAACAATGAAAAAAACAGCGGGCTTGGGCTTGAAAATGCCAGGAAAAGACTGGAATTATTATACCCGCAGCAATACGATTTGAAAACCACTGCAAAGGATGGATTTTATACTGTAATATTGCGTTTAAATATGAAATAATGGGTGATAGTATTAGTTGCCTGATAGTAGATGACGAGCCCATTGCGCGGGAGATATTGCGCAGCTATTGTGAACATCTCCCTGCTTTGCACATTGCGGCTTTATGCCCCAATGCACTGGAAGCAAAAAAAATATTGCAGGAGCAAGCCGTTGATCTTATTTTTTTGGATATCAATATGCCGGTGCTGGACGGTATAGGTTTTTTAAAGACGTTGAAAAATGCACCGCAGATTATTTTAACAACGGCCTACAAAGAATATGCGCTGGAAGCATTTGAACTATCGGTTTGCGACTACCTGCTGAAACCATTTTCTTTTGAACGATTTGTAATGGCGGTAGATAAAGCAACAGAAAAAATAAAATCAGCACCCGCCCCGGTTATAACAGCAACAAAACAGCAAAACGATGAACCGTTATTTGTGAAAGCCGATGGAAAGATCTACAAAATTGACTACAATACCGTTTTGTATGCAGAAGCCAGCGGAAACTATACCAGGATTGTTACCGCCCAGGGCGCCGTTATGCCCGCCATAACATTTACCAGCCTGCAGGAGCAGCTTCCGTCAACAATATTCATCCGTGTGCATCGATCCTTCATTATCAATAAAAATAAAATAACACATATTGAAGGAAACCGCGTTTTTATTGACCGCATTGAAATACCTATTGGCAGCAATTTCAAAGACGGCTTTATGCGGGAGCTGGGCTTTAACCAGTAACCGCAACGGTTACGGATACACTAATTTTTGGAGGTTTTACCGGGACTAACCAAAAAAACAAAAAGCTTTCAGCTACCACTGATAACTGATGGCTTATACTGGGCGAAAGGCAGAAGTAAGAAGGCAGTTGCGTTTCCTTATACCTTACGCCCTACACCTCACACCTTATAATAGCCGGAAGCTGATAGCTCAAGGCTGACCGTTCCTTCTAAATATGGCCTGAAATTCGCATGCGTTTAGGAAACTTTTTTTATGACTGACATCGATTTTGCCAAAGCCACTTTAAAAGAACTAGAAGCAGAAGTGCCTGCCACCAGGAAATGCATTGAAAGAATTCCTGAAAACCTGTATAGCTGGAAACCTCATGAAAAGTCCATGGACTTAGGCTACCTTACCCTGTTAGTGGCAGACATTCCCCGGTGGATTGCTTATATGCTTGAACACGGGGACATTGATTTTGCTACTTTCAACCAATTTAAGCTCAGCACCAATGCTGCGCTGGTGGCGCATTTCGACGACAATATCAGGGCGGCAAAGCAGGCGTTGCAGCAGGTAAAAGAAGGAGCGCTCAACAAAATATTCCACCTTAAAAACCAGGGGCAGGTATTGTTCAGTTCGCCATTGCGCGACAACCTGGAATCAACCATCAACCACATGGTTCATCATCGCGGACAGCTAACGGTATACATGCGACTTAACAATATTGCAGTACCCTCTATATATGGTCCTTCTGCGGATGACAGGTCGTTTTGAGTTTTGTGATTTTAACCACAAAGGCACAAAGACACAGAGATGCACGGAGATTTGAATGGTTTGGGGTTGGACGTTTGTCGTTTAGAGTTTGCCGTTTGAAAACTAAAACTGCAAACATCAAACCCCAAATTTATTTATACATCATTTGCTGCCGCTCTGTGCTGCCGGCGGCCAGGTATTTTTTTAAAAAGAGCAATTGCTCCTGCCTGCGCTGCGCAAGCCGCTCCATTCTTTTTTTAATGCCTTCCGTATCGTATTGAAAGTTTTCTACCAGCAGCCCGATCTGCTCAATCTTTGCACCAGCGCTTTTCAGCAATGCTGCCACAGGGTCAAGCATAGCGGCTATGGCTGCATCAGACCGGAAAGGAAGAAACCCGTTGTTGCGATATTGAATGAACTCATTAAATATGTCGGTGGCTTTGTTAATGTCTTCCACCGCGCTATTATAGTGCTGCATGTCATTCTCGCCCGCAATGATGGCAATATTCATCCGGTTATACGATTGCCACAAACGGAACATCTCCTTGTTGCCGCCGGCCTTTTTCATCCGCCTTTCGATAGAAAGAAATTGCTGCAGGCTGTCTGCAGCGAGAAAGGCTTTAATAGAATCGCGGAAATGAAGCGGCGAAAGATTTTTCTTTTGTCCGTTATTATAGCCTACCGGGTAATCCAACAACTGCCATATAGGATCGAAAGGAACATGGGTTTGCGCAAACAGCAACGGGTCGGCCAAAAAATACTGGTTGCCGTTTTGCAACCCCGCATCCCAGGTAGGATCGCACAAATACCATTCATTGTTCAGTTGCACTGCGCTCCAGCTATGCGCCACATCCCGGCTGTCGCCGCTGCCCGACGCATATCCGTGCACTACATACGAGGGTACGTTAAGCCTGTTTGATATATCGGTAAACAACGACGCAAAGTTTTCGCATACCCCTTTCCGTCTTCTCAGTGTAGCGTTGATCTTCGTTTCATAATCAACGCCCCAGTTAAAATAATAAGAGCTGTCTTTATCGTAGCGTATGTTCGAAATGATCCAGTTATAAGCAGTTCTCAACTGCTCCTGTGGCGAGGGATACCGGCGTTGCAGATAATCTGCAAATAATGAGGCAGAATAAGTAGCCGAATCGGGAATGTATACCCTGCTCACCGCAATATTGCTATTCCACACCTGGGCATCCACATTCGCACAAGCCAACCACAGTCCACACAATACCAGTAAACGTTTCATACCCTAAAATTATACAAAATGGTGAATGATTTACAAGGTGCATTTTACAGGGCCCTTACGGTAAATGGCCGTAAAATTTCCCATTGGCGGGAAATATCTTCCCGTTATCGCACAATGCGCCCTGATTATGGCAGCCTTAACATTCTTTTTAGGGTTGGAGAACAGGATGGTAACATTCTTGCATACATGTTCATATCTCATCACTTAAAATTGATATTATTATGAAAAAGTTTTTAGCAGTGATAGCAATACTGGGAGCCATTGCGGTTGGATGCAGCACGCCAGAACCTACCGCTACCGAGCCTTCGACAACAGACAGTACTACAATGAACCAGCCTGACACCACTACACAGCAGGTGCAGCCTGACACAACCCAAAATCAACAATAAGTAAGATACCTTGATAATAACAAGTGCAGCATTGAACTTGTTTTGCATGAACCGGCATTGACTGGTTCATTTTTTTTGTAATATGCCAGCCGCAGATCCGCAAAATTGAATATATTTCTATCTGCCAATCTTCGGCTACTCCATTGTCGCATTTAACCTCTTATATTGTCACTTACACACCGCATTGCAATCAATTCGGCTTTTTAGTTTTGTATCAACAATTCATCATCTAAAAAATTATTTGTTATGAGCAAGCGGATATCAAATCAAAAAATCACGTCGAACCTTTGGTTTAACAGGAATGCGGAAGAAGCTGTTAATTTCTATGTTAGCATCTTTAAAAACTCAAAAATAGGACGCAAGACTTATTACACAAAAGACGGATTTGAGTACCACCAGATGCCGGAAGGTACAGTACTCACCATCGAATTTATGATTGAAGGACAGGAATTCGTTGCACTGAATGGTGGTCCGCAATTTAAATTCAACGAAGCCATTTCATTCGTTATTAATACCAGCGACCAGGAAGAAACGGATTACTACTGGAACAAACTCACCGAAGGAGGCGACCCCGGCGCACAGGTATGCGGCTGGCTGAAAGATAAATTTGGCGTATCGTGGCAGGTAGTACCCACCGAAGTAGTAGATATGCTGCAGGACCCCGATCCGGCAAAAGTAAGCAGGGTTTCGCAGGCCATGTTCCAGATGAAGAAACTGGATATTGCAAAGTTCAGGGAGGCGTACCAGGGGAAGGCATAAGGTAGAAGGTAGAAGGCGTAGGGAATACAATTCCTTCGGCTTACTCCTTATTACGATGAGCTATCAGCCATCAGCAGAGTAAAAAATGTAGACGCATAGCATGCCTTGCGTCTACATTTTTTATTACACTTATACCTTGGCCTTACCCCCCTACACCTTACACATTACACCCTGAAACCTGAAATTCCCTTAGCTTTAACAGCCTTTTATTTTTCAAACTTATCTGTTATAGCTTATGGTATACACGCAACCACACTCTTGTTTGTCAAAAACAAGATCAGCTTCCTTTCATTACCTGTCTATTATTGGGGTCAGTATCCTGCTGGCACTATTTGGATGCAATAATGCTCACGAAGCAAAGTCTTCGCTGCCCCGCATTGCTATAGCAGGATTAGGAATTGAATCGAGCACTTTTTCTCCAGCGCTCACAAACGAAGCAGCCTTTCATGCAAAATACGGAGCGGAAGTTTTTACCTCTTATCCTTTCATGGCGGTGGATTCGCCATTGCGCAAACGAGCCGTATGGCTGCCGGCGCTCACCGGCAAGTCGTTGCCCGGAGGTGCTGTTACAAGAGAAGCATACGAATCGCTCGTAAACAAAATACTCGATTCGCTGAAAAAGAACGGACCGTACGACGGATTGTTTTTTGATATCCATGGCGCCATGAGCGTGGTAGGGTTAGATGATCCGGAGGGCGATCTTATTACCCGCATCCGCAAAGTGATCGGTAATAAGACGATTATTTCCACTTCTATGGATTTGCATGGCAATGTATCCGAGCGGCTGGCTGCCAATACCGACCTGATTACCTGTTACCGGATGGCACCACACGAAGATGCCATGGAAACGAAAGAACGATCCGTACGCCAATTGATAGAAAGAATTGAAAGCGGCAAAGGCAAACCTGCCTATAAAGCATGGATACCTATACCCATTTTGCTGCCCGGCGAAAAAACAAGCACTAGGATTGAACCCGCAAAAACAATTTATAAAGCAGTAGCACCTGCAGCTTCACAACCCGGCATTATTGACGCAGCTATATGGGTAGGCTATGCATGGGCAGACGAACCGCGCAACCATGCAGTGGTAATGGTAACCGGAGACGACAAGGCAACCGTAACGCGTACTGCAGAACAGCTGGCGCGTAGCTTTTGGAAAGCACGGTCGGATTTTGCTTTTGTAGCGCCTACCGGAAATTTGAAAGAATGCCTGGACAAAGCCATTGTAAGCGACAAACATCCTTTTTTCATCAGCGATTCTGGAGACAACCCCACTGCGGGGGGCGCGGGTGATGTTACCTGGACACTGAGGGAGATATTGGCCCGCTCAGCTTTCAAATCGCCCGATGGACCTTCATTGATCTATGCTTCTATTCCGGGACCAGCATTAGTAGAACAGGCTGTTAAAGCAGGCGTAGGCGGAAAAGTAGACGGTTTTGCCGGAGCCGAAGTGGACGCACGCTATGCTCCGCCGGTAAAAATAACAGGCACGGTTACCGCAATAGAGCATGGAGATAAAAATGCAGAAACGGAAGTGGTGATAAAAATGGGTAGTGTATCGATTATTGTTACCAAAAAACGCAAGCCGTATCACAAAGAAATTGATTTTACCAGGCTGAAGCTGGAACCCCGCAAGGCCGATATTGTGGTGGTAAAGATCGGCTACCTGGAACCGGAGCTGTACAACATGCGTGCAGACTGGCTGCTGGCGCTTACTCCCGGTGGTGTGGACCAGGACCTGGAAAGACTGCCGTATAAACGAATCAAACGTCCAATGTTTCCGCTGGATAAGGACATGCCCGAACCGGACTTGTCGGCACAATTCATTCCTTCATCGGATGCCCTGCAATAAGCGATTGAGCCAGCGAAATAATTGGCTGTCGCAGGTGCGTGTAGCCAAAATACAATATTGCATGTATCATCAATCAATCCGAACCAATATAATAATTTTGACATATTATACGTTTCAATTACAGTACCTCTGACCAAATATGAGCAGTCTTCCCCTTGTTATTGATGCCGGAACAGATATGTTCAGCTTCTTCGAAATGACGCCGGACCTTGTTTGCATTGCCGGTAAGGATGGTTATTTCAGGGAGGTGAACCCCGCTGTAGTAACAACATTCGGTTACACAAAAGAAGAACTCTTTGCCAGTCCCATCTCGCACCTGATACATCCCGATGATAAGGAAATTACCAGGCACAGAAGAGAACAATTATTAAAAGGAAAAAACCTTCTTAATTTTCGCAACAGGTATATAGCCAAAAACGGCGATATCATCTGGCTTGAATGGACTTCTATTTACCTGCCCGACAAAGAAGTTGTATTTGCTATTGCCAAAAATATTACGCTCAGGAAAGCAGCGGAATTAAAAGCGGAACAGGAATACGAGCGGTTTAAAAATCTTGCTGCTCATTTTAAAAATGCGCTGGAAGCAGACCGGAAATACATCGCGGCTGAATTGCATGAAGAACTCGCGCAGATGGCTTCGGTGGTGAAGCTCGACATTGACTGGATAACGACAAACGAACCGGAACTCAAAAACGATTCCCTGGAAAGATTCAAACATGCAGGAGCTGTTTGCAGCCTCCTTGTGCATGCCATCCGGAGAATGTCTTTTTTCATGAGCCCGAATATGATTGAAGACCTCGGACTAACGGCAACCATCCAACGCTATTGCGAAGAATTTGGTTTAATACATCATGTTTCATGTACTATGACGGGTGAGTGTGAAGAATCCACATTAACCACCGTAACCAAATTTGATATTTTCCGTATTTGCCAGGATGCTCTTGGATACACCGCCCAGCAAAACGCAAAAGATATACATGTACAATTGCAACACGGCGCCCACCAAATGCAGATCAGCATACGGTTTAGCAAGGTTAGCCAAAATGCTCTGCGGAATGATTACAAGCTGATGCAGGAAAAGATCAACGCCCTGAATGGTACATTGGAGATGCAAGCTTTCGAAGAGGAAACGGTCATTCGGGTGAGCATTCCGGTGTGAAGTATGGAGTAATGGTTCAAACCTGATTACTAAAAATTGGTATAATAGCATAACTTAGGTGTTGGTGGCTCTTCTGCGGGCTCCTAGCGAAACTTATGGGACGACAAATTAATTTCTACTTACATCCAGGCGACTATCAAGACTTTGAAGATTTGCTTAAAGCAACAGGTGACATTATCTTTTTACCCCATTTTCATTATGACGGTAAAGTACGGACTGTGAATACAACCATACCTGTTGATTTTAGAAAAGAAGGCAAAAGGATTTATTTGGTTAGACAACAAGACTTCAAACAAATTGAACTCGACCACATTGAAAAGTTCGATTACTGGCTTATTGCAGACAACCATTTACCTGTTCTACATTATGACCGTTGCGGCTTTGGCAATGACAAAATAACAAGGGGAAGACTATATTTTCAACCGTCTTACGTTAGAGACATGCAGTGGGTCAATAAATCAGACGACTTTGTTAGCTGGGCTGACAATGTAATTAAAACTGCAAGACGCAAACTTAAAAAGTACAAATTTGATATGGGCGGTTGGAGTTTTTCTGAATATGTTGGTAGGTACGCAAAAGAATGGTTAGACAAAACAAAACAAGAAAAGCAAATAGACGACTCAACACTTGTTACAACATGACAAGAAGAATAGCAGTCAATATATCTACTTTTGCTATACCGCTATACGAAGTCTCCTGACTTCGTATACTCTATTGTCTCCGGAGACTTCAGTCTCCGACAAAATAAATTACTGTCTGAAAAGATGATTGGGATAATTCAGCGGGTCTTGGTTCAGGATATCGCATAACGCCCTGTATAATTCAGGATAATGCAATTGAAGCCTGTCGGGGCTTTTGAAATAGATCTCGATGCTTTCGGCCCAAAACTCCTGGAAATCTTTAATAGCATATTCTGAGTAAAGACCGATGGTGAGTATTTTTTCTACGTGGTAAATTTTATCGCCAATAGAATTAAACTTCCTGAACGAATCCTTAAAGTCTTTATCAATGCTCAGCTCTGTTTCAAAGTTCTGGTAGTATAATGCATGCGCCATTTCGTGCAATCCAACATTCTGCAGATCATATTTGTTCTTATATCCTTCCAAAAACTGTTTCCATGCAATGTTAATGGTATTGCCCGTTACATTCCCAATCAGGATGCGGAAAGGCTCCAGCCCTACAAACGCCTCTGGAAATATTTGTATGATGTTAAAATGCGAAAGCAGGAATTTTCTCAACCCAAAAGTCAATTGCACTGCCGATGCGCTAATGAGTATCGGCATTTCGCGATAGCCCTTTTTATCGTGGATGATGAAAATTTTAGTATCGATGAACTTCCTGAGCCTGCTTATAAATTTTTCGCGATCAATATCCAGCAGCTTGTTATAATAAGGGAAATGTTTGGAGAGCACCGTATGCAACACGTCATCCGAAAACTCAAGATCGTTTCCGTTGTATACCAGCGGGCAGGTAATATGCGCTTCGTCCGAAGCCTTTTTATCGTGCCCGGTAAAATCTGTAGAGTCTGCCAGCGTATGCTTACGTTGACGCGTAACCTGCCAGATTAATGCAATAACTAATATGATTACAACTATCCAGGTGATCATTACTTACATAAATAAGCTTCGGATAGTGTATAACGTATCAGGTACCCAATAAATTATCTTTTTCCTCGTCTTCCAGCAAATTCAGGTCAATTGAGTCCTGGCCTGCAATACCTTCGATTGAACCGCGGATATGCGCCGCATTTAACAGAACCTTTTCCAGGCTCTTTTCGCGGGCCTTCCACAGCTTCTCCATGGCATCGCGCTCTCTTTGAATAGATATCTTCATGGCTAAAAACCCCTCCCGTATCGCTTTCCATTGCTCCCCAAACTCCCTGCCGGTTAAATAATCGTATAAAAGGTGCATTTTGTCACCCTTATTTTCCTGGCTTTTGGTGGCGTTATACACCCGTATAATTCCATCACGCAAAATATGAGCCAATGCACGAACCTCCGAAAATGAGCAGATCCACACACCATTCTTTTCACCAAACTGATCCATATCCTTTGGCATGGTTTGCGTAACAATCACCGCCAAATCAGCCCCCTGGCTGCGCATATCAATCTTCAGCTTTTCAATCCAGTCAACGCCAAAATTTTGTGTGCGCTTACTTTCGTAAATGATTTTGCCACACTCCTGCCCGTATTGGTTGCGCACCGTTTGTATACAATCTGCACCCCTTGCGCCCTTGCCCACTTCCGTTACCTGGTCAAAAGGAAAGCTGCCCCGCAACAGGTCTTCCAGCAACAGTTCCTGCACCTCACCCTGCATTTGCATCGATCCCTGCTCCGCCTTGCGTTTCATCTGGTCTATCAGCTTTTTCTGATCTTCCAGTTGCTTTTCCATTTCCTTCATCCGCAACTGATGCTCCGTTTCGCGGTTAGCGATTTTCTGCTCCTCAATTTTTCTTACCTCTTCCGAAATACGCTCCCTTTCTTCCAGCAATTTTTTCTGCACCTGGATGTCCATTTCCTGCTCCCGGTTTTTCAGTTCCTGCTCCCTGCGCAAAAATTCAAGCTCCCTGCTGCGCGCTTCCTTTAGTTTTTCTTCACTGTCCTTATTCGACTGCTGCAACAGGCGAAGCTGGTTCTCAAAATCTGCGCTTATATTTTTCCGTAGGTTTTCTTCCAGTGCCTGCTGTATTCTTATTTTTTCTTCAGAAAGCTTTTTTGTGAACTCTACCTCTTTTTGCTGAGCCTGCTGCTGCAATAGCTGCTCCTTTTTAGCAAACTCATCCTGCCGCTTCTGCATTTCCCTTTCCTTTTGCTGCACAAACTCCTTCATCTGCTCCCTCAGTTGCTGTTTATACTCCTCCGAAACCGCATCCTCCATCTGAAATTTATGACCACAGTTCGGGCATTTTATGTCTGTTGCCATTACATTAAATTTCTGCAAGTTTACAAAAGAAGAAAAAATTCAATATTTTTAGTTTTTACTTGGGCACATTGCCTGCGCAAGAAAGTTCAATTTTCCGTGCGAAACCTGGAATGCGCCCTTTACCTGGCTAACATTTCTTTATTACAATAGGCATTCCAGGGAATGCATTTACTATCGCTAACTCAATATAGCAATTACCATCACGCCAACTTGTGAAGTAAACATGTTTACTACAGCTAGCCTAACCCGGATAATGTGAAGGGGTAATAAAAAAATCGACATTTTAGTTTTGCTTAAATACCTGTTATGATTACAAGACGATCGTTGCTTAAAAAATCATTGCTGCTTTCTGCACTGATGCAGGCCGGCACTTTCAGAAAACTAATGGCCGCTTCCCCTGCCTCGTCGTTTAAAATTGGAGCTTGCGATTGGTCAATCGGCAAGCACAGTAACATAGAAGCCTTTGACGTTGCTAAAACCATAGGGTTAGATGGCATTATGGTAGATATGGGTTCGGTAGAAAACCAGCTTCACCTCCGGCAAAAAGCACTGCAGCAAGACTGGCTGAAAAAGTCGGCAGAAACAGGCATTGTTATTTCAAGCCTGGCTATGGGTGTGTATAACCGCATTCCGTTTCATTCCGATCCCAATACAGAAGCGTGGGTAAGCGAATCAATAGACGCTACCAAAAACATGGGTGCGCCAGTATTATTACTGGCTTTTTTCAATGCCAGCGATCTGCGGAACGATGATGCACGAAAAGCGGCCGCAGTGCGTATACTCAGGACAGTTGCCCCCCGGGCCGAAAAACAAGGCGTGGTGCTGGGCATAGAGTCGTACCTTGACGCTAAGGAACATATGGATATTATTGACAAAGTTGGATCTAAAAATCTCAAAGTATATTACGATTTTCGCAATACTGCCGATGCGGGACATGATACTGTTGCAGAATTTAAGAAGCTCGACAAAAACCTGGTATGCGAACTGCACATGAAAGAAAATGGCTTCCTGCTCGACAAAGGCAGTGTTGACTGGAAAAAAGTAAGCGAGGCCATTTATGAAAAAGGATACCGGGGAGATGGATGGATGCAGATTGAAGGTGCTATCCCGAAAGGTGGCGACATTGTTGAAAGCTATAAACACAATTTATCTTATTTACGTACACTGTTTAAAAAGTAAAGATGACCCGATTGCTCAGCTATTTATCCGCGTTTTGTTTTATTACTATTGTTTCGTGCAAACAATCTTCCAACCAACCTAAAACAGATCTTGACCTTCATTTGCCCGACGACCTGGAAGTTACGTTGTGGGCTTCCTCTCCTATGCTTTACAATCCCACTAATATGGATGTAGACTCCAAAGGAAGGGTGTGGGTAACCGAAGCTGTAAACTACAGGAACTTCAACAACGATCCTCAAAAGTTTCACCATCGCGACAAAGGCGACCGTGTAATGATCCTGGAAGATACAGACCATGATGGCATTGCAGATTCTGCCAAAGTATTTGTGCAGGATACAAGCCTGCTGGCCCCGGTAGGCCTTGCCGTTATTGGCAATAAAGTAATTGTATCGTGCGCACCTAATATTATTGTATATACCGACGAAAATGGTGATGACCAGCCTGACAAGAAAGAGATCTTTCTTACGGGCTTTGGCGGTAAAGACCACGATCACTCCCTGCATGCGGTATTGGGCGGACCAGATGGTAAATGGTATTTTAATACCGGTAATGCAGGACCGCACATTGTTACCGATAAATCGGGCTGGACACTCCGTTCGGGCAGTATATATAAAGGCGGATCGCCCTACAATACAAAGAATGAGGGCAACATGAAAAGCGATGACGGAAAAGTTTGGGTGGGCGGTCTGGCATTAACCGTAAACGCCGATGGAACAGGGCTGGCTGTAAAGGGACACAACTTCCGCAATGCTTACGAGCTCACAGTAGATTCTTACGGCAACTTTTGGCAAAACGACAACGATGATGAAGTAGCTGCCTGCCGCGTATCGTGGTTGCAGGAAGGTGGCAACGCCGGCTTTTTCAGCGCCGACGGCACCCGCTCCTGGCAGGCAGACCAACGTCCCGACCAGGATATATTTACAGCACACTGGCACCAGGAAGATCCGGGGGTAATGCCGGTGGGCGACAGAAGCGGAGCCGGAGCGCCAACAGGCATTACCGTTAATGAGAGCGATGCATTGGGCGAAAAGTACCTGGGAATGGTATTGAGCGCCGACGCAGGAAGGAACGTAATTTTTGGCTATCATCCCAAACTCGAAAAGTCGGGATGGATACCTACGGATAAAACCAATTTTATTACATCACTGGGGCAAGACAATGCAATGTATGTATGGAACGATAGTGCAGCCAATACTCAAAAAGAAAAATGGTTTCGCCCGAGCGATGTAACAATAGGCACCGACGGTGCTATTTATGTTGCAGATTGGTACGACCCGGTAGTGGGTGGGCACCAGATGCAGGACTCGGCAAACTTTGGCAGGATATACCGCATTGCTCCTAAAAATAAAAAACTTACCACTCCTAATATCGACCTTGGCAGCACGGCAGGGCAAATTGAGGCGTTGAAAAACCCGGCGGTAAACGTTCGCTACCTGGCTTTTGAAGCGCTTAAAAAGCAGGGCGCTGCGGTAGTGGGTGAAGTGAGCAACTTATTAAAAGATAAAAATCCTTATGTGCAGGCAAGGGCTGTATGGCTGCTGGCGCAACTGGGCGACGAGGGAAGAAATGCTGTTGCGGCGCTGCTTAAACATGAAGACGAAAAAGTAAGAGCAACCGCCTTGAAGGCGTTAAGGGTATCCGTTACCGATATGATGCCCTATATTTCACAATTGCAGAACGATCCGTCTGCCTATGTACGCAGGGAAGTGGCGCAGGCATTGGCAAATATTCCTTACGAACAATCGAAACCTGTTTTACTGGAGCTGATCAAACAGTATCCCGGCGACGACAAATGGTATCTTAATGCAGTGAGCACGGCTTTAGCAGGTCATGAAGAAGAAATATATCCGGAAGTAAAAAACATTTTGGCTGAGGGAAAACAATCGCCGGAGTGGAACGCAAAGATGATCGACTTTGCCTGGAGGCTTCATCCGGTTGCTGCGCTAAGCGACCTGGAACAACGGGCTGCAAGCAGCACACTGAGTGCTAAAGACAGGAGAGCTGCCATTACCGCAATCGCCTTTATCAACGATAAAAAAGCCGCTGAAACGATGGTTGCACTTAGCAAAAGCTCTTTGCCGGATGTGGCTGAGCAGGCCACATACTGGTTATCGTTCAGGCAGGGCAACGATTGGTATGCGCTGCTGAACTGGAAAAACATCAAACTCAACACGGCTTATGAGCGCAAGCTGGGCAACATGAAGGCAAGGCTGCTGGGTGTGCTGGATGAACATCTCGCATTAAATGCAAGAAGGGCGCGGCTGGAACAAATGACAAGAGATTCTTTGGGTGGACAGTTGCTGATGGGGCTGGCTTCAGAAAATAAATTTCCCAAAGAACTGGTGCCGGCTATGGAAGAACTGATTTTTAAAAATCCTGATATTGCTGTAAGAGTGCAG
>JBQCFW010000082.1:0-3446 GCA_051958655.1 Agriterribacter sp.
CTATGCTGATGCCGTTGGCCAACGGGTACAGGTAAACGATTCTACCAAATGGGAAATTACAGGCGTTGTAAGCAATTTCTCTTACGAAAATTTCGGCATTCCTGTAAAACCCCTGGCGCTCCGAACCGCACCGGATGCATACAATTACCTGTATGTACAGGCTGATAAAAGTGTGGACAGCAAAACTTTCCCGGCAAAAATTGCCGCTGCGCTTCAAACAATATCGCCGGCATATAAGCTCACTCCCACCTGGCTGGAGGAAGACATCCGCAACAGCTATTCGCAAACGGCAACCATTTCGCTGTTGGGCTACCTGGCGTTTATGGCAACAGCCATTGCGTCGCTCGGGCTGTTGGGCCTGGTGATTTACACGGTGCAGGTTAAACGAAAAGAAATAAGCATAAGAAAAATTATTGGAGCAACAGAAAGGCAACTGGTAATCATGCTGTCAAAGAAATTTATAAAGCTGCTGATCATTGCAGGATTGATCGCCATTCCGTTAGGCTATACCGGAAGTTATTTGTTCCTGCTGAATTTTGTAAACAGGGTAAACAATGGAATGCAGTGGGCATTGTTTTGCTTCCTGTTCCTGCTGGGCATTGGCTTGTTTACCATTATTTCGCAAACGTATAAGGCAGCTATTGCTAACCCGGCTAACGATCTGCGTACCGAATAAGCCTCGATGCACGAAGCAGTATAGTAGGTGAAGCGTTTAATAGGAATTTTGGTTATTGTGTAACATTTTTTCAGATTGTCCGTACAGGGTGCAACCAGATGCCAACGTAAAGAAAGATTTATTTACATACCTCATAAGTTATTGTATGATCAAAAACTTCTTCAAAATTGCCTGGCGGAATATGATCCGCAACAAAGGGTTTTCGCTGATCAATATTGCAGGTTTGTCTATTGGCATGGCAAGTGCCATCCTTATTATTTTATGGATACAGAATGAAGTGAGCTACGATCAGTTCCACGAAAAAAAGGATCGCATTTATGAAGCCTGGAACCGGGCAAGGTTCGACGGCAAGCTGGCCTGCTGGAACACCACACCTAAAATACTGGCACGCACGCTGGAGCATGATATACCCGAAGTGGAACGGGCCGTAAGAGTAAACTGGCCCAGCAATTTTCTTTTCAGTGTGGGCGACAAGCGCATTCTGAAATCAGGCAATATAGTAGACACAGGCTTTTTGCAAATGTTCAGCTTTCCCATGGTTAAGGGCAATCCCGCCACGGCGCTCAACAATATCCACTCCATTGTAATTACGGAGTCGATGGCCAAAAGCGTGTTTGGCAGTGAAAACCCGATGGGTAAAATAATGAAGGTGGATAACAAACAGAACTTTACTGTTTCGGGCGTTATAAAGGATCTGCCCAACAACACGCGATTCAAATTTGATTTCCTGATCCCCTGGGCTTACCTGGTTTCCATTGGAGAAAGCGATTCCAGTTGGGGTAACAACAGCACACGTACTTACGCGCTGCTAAAGCCCAATGCCACCGAAGCATCGGCCAACACAAAATTAAAACCGCTCAAACAGAAATACGACGAAGAAGCCAAAACCGATAAGTGGGAAATGTTTTTATATCCTATGGAAAAATGGCGTTTGTACTCCAGCTTTACCAATGGCGTTGAAGACGGGCGCGGACGTATTGAGTTTGTAAGATTGTTTGGCATTATTGCAGCCTTTATATTGCTGATAGCCTGCATTAATTTTATGAACCTTAGCACTGCGCGCAGCGAACGAAGAGCAAAAGAAGTGGGCATACGCAAGGTGGTAGGCGCTCAAAAAAAATCGTTGGTCGGGCAGTTTATTGGCGAATCGATACTGCTTTCATTTTTTGCTGCTATATTGGCTTTGATCATTGTAATGATAAGCCTTCCCTCCTATAATACCCTAACGCAAAAAACATTGTTCATCGATTTTGACAATGTTAACACCTGGCTGGCAGCCATTGCGTTTATTATTTTTACCGGTATATTGGCCGGCAGCTATCCCGCTTTTTTCCTTTCGTCTTTTCAGCCTGTAAAAGTTTTAAAAGGCAGCTTTAAAAAAGCGCATGCGTTGGTAACGCCCCGTAAAATACTGGTGGTGTTGCAGTTTACTTTTGCTATCATTCTCATTATATGCACCATCATTGTAAAACAGCAGATAGACCATGCGCAGAACCGGGATGCCGGTTATAACCGCGAACAACTCGTATATCATTTTTTTACCAACGACATTGAAAAGAATTACAAACTCATCAAAAACGAGTTATTATCATCGGGCGCCGCTACTGCCGTAGTTAAAACCAACTCGCCTATTACAGAAGTGTGGAGCGATGGATGGGGACAGGAATGGGAAGGTAAAGACCCGCACGATAAAACTGATTTTTTCCGTTTCGTTGCGGACGATGGACTGGCCAAAGTAACCAACCTGCAATTTGTGCATGGCCGTGATTTCGATTTGCAAACATTTCCTACCGACTCGACGGGAATGATCATTAATGAATCGGCGCTGAAGGTGATGAAGTTTAAAGAACCGATTGGTAAAATTGTGAAAGACAACGGTACGGAATGGCATATTATAGGCGTGGTAAAAGATTTTATTCTTACCTCTCCTTACGAACCTATACGTCCGCTGCTCATTATGGGTGCAAAGTCCAACTGGTTTCAAACCATTATGTTTAAACTGAACGGAGCAGAACGAACGGCTCAAAACCTGAAAACGGCGGAACGTATATTTAAGAAATTCAATCCTGAATATCCTTTTACGGCTCATTTTGTAGATGAATCGTATGCACAAAAATTCGAAAACGAACAAATGCAGGGAACACTGGCGGCTTTGTTTTCGGCACTTACCATTTTTATTTCCTGCCTGGGCCTGTTTGGTTTAGCCACCTATATGGCAGAAAACCGGATCAAAGAAATTGGTGTAAGAAAAGTATTGGGCGCTTCTGTTGCCAATATTACTGCCTTACTTTCAAAAGACTTTTTAAAATTGGTAATCATATCATTTGTTATTGCCGCACCTATTGCGTGGTGGGCCATGTACAAGTGGCTGCAGGATTACGATTACCGCATTAGTATACAGTGGTGGGTTTTTGCCCTGGCATGCTTCTTATCAGTTTTCATTGCATTGTTCACCATCAGCTTCCAGTCTATTAAAGCAGCAATAGCCAACCCGGTAAAAAGTTTAAGAACGGAGTAGCCCCCTCACCCCCGACCCCTCTCCCCCCTGGGGAGAGGGGTGCCCAAGATCAACGAGGTTAATTGAAAGTAACAGATGACTGTTAAAAGTTAGAATTGTCGCATTATGCCTGGATATATTCAAGCTAATGTGGTAGACATGGTGCTTGGCACTATTCTACAGTACCGTCCCTCTCCTTCAAGGAGAGGGAAAAGAGCCTGCCTGCCGGTAGGCAGGGGTGAGGCTATTTTTGTTTTTTGTATTTTGGCTCTT
>JBQCFW010000083.1:0-16692 GCA_051958655.1 Agriterribacter sp.
TTATAAAAAAGAAAAAAATAACAACGCCTCGGGCAGTGAACCCGAAGCGTTGCAATTATGTATTACCTACAAATATAGGAATAAAAGCTGTTCAAACAAACAATGTCGCAACACTTACTTAAGTTTTACAAACCTGTGGCAGTGCTTGTTTGTTATATGCCTAATTTATCCAATACCACTTTGGCCATTTTGTAAAAGGCTTCGTGACTGTAGCCGGCAATATGTGGGGTAATAATAACATTAGGCTGCGCCGACAACCATTGTAATTGTTCTTTTTCCTGTTCTGTGTAAGTATCTAATTTTTCATTTTCCAGCACATCCAATCCTGCTCCCGCTATTTTATCTGTTTTCAATGCATTGATCACGGCTTGAGTATCGTGTACTTTACCACGCGATGCATTGATAAACCAGGGGCGATTTTGTAATGCATTAAAAAAGGCATCGTTTGCCATATGAAAAGTTTCATCGGTTAAAGGCAAATGCATGCTGATTACATCTGCATACCGGGCAATTTGCTCCGGCGCCGCCTCATGTATGCGGCCGCGGGCAAAGCCAAATTTGTATTTGTCGTAAGCAAGTATTTCTACATCAAACGACGACAATACTTTTGCAAAAGCGCCGCCGGTATTGCCAAAGCCAATAATGCCCACTGTTTTGCCTGTTAGCTCTGTACCCCTGTTAGCATCTCTTATCCATTTGCCTTCGGCCACTTCCTGCCTGCTGGTATGTATTTTATTCATCAGGCTAAGCAATACGCCCAGCGCGTGCTCTCCTACTGCATTGCGGTTCCCTTCCGGACTGCTTTCACATTGTATCCCTTTGCTTTTTGCGTAAGGCACATCTATCAGTTCCATCCCACTGCCCAGCCTGCCAATCCATTTTAACTGGGGGGCTTTGTCGATCATATTCTTATCTACCTTTATGCGGGTAGTAATAATCAATCCTTCGGCTTCGCTTATTTCCTGTTCTAACTCCTGGTAAGTAATCTGGGGGAAATACGATACGGTATACTCTTTTTCCTGCAAACGGTCTAGTAAATACTGATGTACTTTAGCGGTAACAATTACCTTTCTCATATATAACGCTGTTTCTTTTTCGCTTTTTATTTTTTAGCTGCAGATGCGCAGATAAAATAAATAATTCGTTCATCTGCGCATCTGCGGCAATTCTTTTTTTTACTTCCCCGGCATCAACTTGCACAGCTCCACAAAATCGTTTACGCTTAACTGTTCAGCCCGTTTGTCAAATACCGGTAACGCCAACGTACCGGCATCAAACAATCCTCTCACCGCATTGCGCAATGTTTTACGCCGCTGGTTAAACGCGGTTTTTACCAACACAAAAAAACGTTGTTCACTGCTGATCTCCAAACGATGCCGGCGGGGCAATAACCTTATAACGGCGCTCTTTACTTTGGGTGGAGGCGTAAAACATTGTTCATGCACCTCAAACAAATACTCAGTTTCAAAAAACGCCTGTACCAACACACTTAATATGCCATAGGTTTTGTTGCCCGGAGGCGCCACAATGCGCTGCGCCACTTCCTTCTGAAACATGCCGGTCATTCCTTCCACATTTTCTTTCCATTCCAGTATTTTGAAAAGAATCTGCGATGAAATATTATAGGGAAAATTACCAACAACGGTAAAGGGTACCTTAAAAGGTGCTTCAATATCAAGAATGCTGTTGTGAATGATCTTTCCTTTGATATCGGGATAAGTATGCTCGAGGAACCGTATCTTTTCCTCATCCAGCTCAACAGCTTTAAAATCAATGCCGGGTATCTGCAAAAGGTGTTTGGTAAGTGCTCCGCCGCCCGGACCAACTTCCAGCAAATGGGTAAAAGGATGTTCCTGCAGGGATGCAATGATTCTGCGCACCATATTTTCATCACGCAGAAAATGCTGCCCCAACGATTTCTTTAAAGTATACATTGAAGCCCTAAAAGTACGAAAACCAGTTACAAACCTGTAAATTCGCGGATTAACGTAACGATTATGTCAAATCAACAGCATAAACCTGTAATCGGTATATCCTGCGGCGATATTAATGGGATAGGCGCTGAGCTTATTATTAAAACTTTTGCCGACAGCAGGATACTGGATATGTGCACCCCGGTGATTTTTGCCTCGAACAAGCTGATCAACTTCTATAAAAAAACAGTTGCAGAAGTAAACCTGAATTTCCAAAACCTCAAGGACATTAACCGGCCTTATCCAAAACAGGTGAATATTTTTAACTGCTGGGAAGAAGAGGTGAACATTACGCCGGGGCAGCTTACAGACACGGGGGGAAAATACGCTGTAAAATCGTTACAAGCAGCGGTGGAGGCTTTGAAAGCGGGACATATACAGGGTTTGATCACTGCGCCGATCCACAAAAAAAACGTGCAATCGCAAGAGTTTACTTTCAGCGGGCATACTCCTTTTTTAAAGCAGTTTTTTGGTGTAGATGAAGTACTGATGCTAATGTGTGCTGAAAACATGAGGGTTGGATTATTAACCGAACATGTGCCTGTAAAAGACGTAGCGCCATTTGTAACCCGGCAAAACATTCTTAAAAAACTGGTGATCTTAAAAGATAGTTTACAAAAAGATTTTGGAATTGATAAGCCCCGGATAGCAGTGTTAGGGCTGAACCCGCACGCAGGCGATGAAGGACTGATAGGCAAGGAAGAAGAGGAACAAATAAAACCTGCCGTTAAAGAGGCAAAGCAAAACAACATACTGGCCTTTGGACCTTACAGTGCCGACGCATTTTTTGCGCGTGGCAGCCACGAAAAATTTGATGCAGTGCTGGCCATGTATCACGACCAGGGACTGATACCTTTTAAGTCGCTCGCAAAAGGCGAAGGCATTAATTATACGGCGGGACTGCCCATAGTGCGTACATCGCCCGACCATGGAACAGCTTTTGATATTGCTGGTAAAAACAAAGCAGACGAAGCTTCTTTCAGGCAGTCTGTATTTTCTGCCATTGATATTTTTTTACAACGGATTGAATATGCCGATAACCGCTCCAACCCCATGAAGCGCATGTCGGGTGCTGTGTTAACGAATGCGGAAGATGAGAAGATAGAAGAGCCGGGATCCTGACTATGATTTGAGTGATTTTTGTGATTACTATGATTGCTTGACGGTGATTTTGTGATGGTTATGATTGTTTGATAGAATTATTTAATGTGCTGATATAAAAGAATTCTGGCTAACGAATTCAAGCGATTACCAACATGAAGCAGTCAAGCTAATCGCATAAATCCCCCGTCCTGCTACTTATGATTAAATCGGAATATAAACACTCCGAACTTACCTCGAGAATAATCGGCTGTGCCATCGAGGTACACAAACGCTTAGGCAATGGCTTCCAGGAAGTTATTTATCAAAGAGCATTGGAAATTGAATTGAAACTGGCGAATATAACTTTTGTCCGGGAGTTTGAAATGCCAATATTTTACCGCGATCAACAAATTGGAAAAAGAAGGGTAGACTTTTTCGTAGAAGGGATTGTGTCGGTGGAACTAAAGGCTATGATCAGACTGGAAGATGGTCATTTTGCGCAAGCCATCAATTATCTGGAAGTATACAATCTCGAAATAGGATTGCTCATCAACTTTGGAGAACCTAGTTTAAATTTTAAAAGGCTAACGAACAAAAAATACAGACCATGATTTTTGTGATTAAGTGATTATTTATAATTACAGGTTAACATCAACAATTCTTATCATCAACAGAGAAATCAACTAACATCACCAACTGCCATCATCAACGACGCAATCACTTCAATCATATAAATCACAAAAATCATAGTCCAGACATTTTCCTACATAAAAGTATCACTTTCCCTGTACGCCTTTATCAGCGCCAGCTCGCCTTCTTTGCCGGGTTTTGAATTGCCGTGCTCCATGCCCATTACACCCCTGTAGCCCTTGTCGTATATGTATTTGAAAACATTTTTGTAATTGATCTCTCCGGTGGTGGGTTCTTTTCTGCCCGGATTATCGCCAATCTGGAAATAAGCAATTTCACTCCAGGTAAGCTCGATATTGCGGATCAAATGTCCTTCGTTTTTCTGCATGTGGTAGATATCATATAATATTTTACAGGAAGGACTGTTTACCGCTCTGCATATTTCATACGTTTGATCGGAAGTGCGTAGAAAAAGATTGGGCGTATCGCTCAATGGTTCCAGTACCATGGTTATACCGTGAGGCTCCAGTATTTCTGCCCCTCTGCGCAATGCATCGATCACATGCCCTGTTTGTACGCCAATGGGAAGATTTCTTTCAAAATCACCAGGCACCACAGTGCACCATTTGGCGTTTACTCTTTTTGCTATTTCAACCGACTGGCGGCAACCGTTCAGGAAAATATCAACATACTCCTTTTTACCTGCTGCCAGCGAATTTTCGGAGTTGCCACCTTTAGGCACCACAAACACGCCCATCGTCATACCCAGCTTTGCCAGCGTTTCCCCGATCTTTTTTTGCTGCTCCACTGGTCTTCCAGACATACCATTGTCTTCAATACCCCTGAAGCCCTGATCGTACATGTATTTTATCTGGTCAATAAAATCGTTGCCACCATTGTTCTTAAACATGCCGTCGTGCGGTGCATAGTTAAGATTGAAAGTTTTTTCTGCTGAATTCAAAGCCGGAGGAGTTTCATTGTTTTCTCCTGCCACTGCACCCGATCCCACCAATGCCGAAGCCCCTGCAAGCAAGCCTGTTTGTAAAAAATTTCTACGTTGCATATTTGAGTTGAGTTTGAAAACTAAAAATAGAACAAAGCAGCCCAAAAAATCAAAACATTTTTGGCAGCATGCAGATTACCATGCATAAATAGATACTGTTACTAACGGTTCTTTGCAAGAATTTAAAGGCAGATTTCAATACTTTTCTTATCTTTCCCCTCCATAATTTAAAAGTTTACAGAAGGTGAGAAAACCCGGAATTACAGTAGCATTGATCATTTTGACATTTGTTGCTAGCGCCCAGAACAATGGTTCTCAACAAGATTTTAAACCATACGATCAGAAAGTACCAGGCAGTCAGTTCAATATTAAAATGGTACCCATACCCAAAGGTTCTTTTACGATGGGAGCGGGAGTAACCGACAAAGCAAAAAAGCCGGATGAAAGCCCTGCTAAAAAAGTAAATATTGAGCCTTTTTGGATGGGCGCCTACGAAATAACGCACGATATTTTTGATATTTTTTTTCGCGATGAAGCTACTTCGGTAGGTTCAACCGTAGATGCTGTTACCAGACCAACTCCTCAGTACATTGATCTGAGCTGGGGTATGGGCAAAACAGGCGGCTTCCCGGTGAACAGTATGAGCCAGGATGCAGCTATGATGTTTTGCAAGTGGCTGTATAAAAAAACAGGCATCTTTTACCGGTTGCCAAGCGAAGCCGAATGGGAATATGCCTGCCGTGCGGGCAGCACAACCACCTACCCGTTTGGTGACGATATAAAGGAACTTGGAAAGTATGCATGGTATAAAGGCAATAGTAAAAATAAATATCAGAAGGTTGGACAAAAGCAGCCAAATGCCTGGGGTTTGTATGATATACTCGGCAATGTATCGGAGTGGACGCTTGACCAATACGATGAAAGGTATTTTGACAAAGTAAACGACAACGCATCTGCACCTATCATAGCACCTGCCAAACGCTATCCCAGGAGCATCAGGGGTGGAAGTTACCTCGACGGGGCGGAATTGCTAAGAAGCTCCAGCCGGCAGCATTCTGAACCATCGTGGAACAAAAGAGATCCCCAGATACCCAAAAGCCGCTGGTGGCTTACCGATGCCATGTTTGTTGGTTTCAGAATTATTCGTCCTGTAAAACAACCCAGCGCCGAAGAAGCAGAAGCTTTTTATAATAAATATCTTAAAATCTGATTGCTCATATCGTAAATTCAAAATTGCATGGACAACAATAAAAATTCCGGGAATAACAGTTCCCGCCGTGAGTTTGTAAAAAACTCGTCGCTGCTGGCAGGCGGATTGATTGCCGCACCTTTTTTAACCAGGGCCAACTATTTTTCCGGAGCCGATGATACCATCAAAATTGCCCTGATAGGCTGTGGTGGCAGGGGTACCGGCGCCGCTACACAAGCATTGCAAACCAAGCAAAATGTAAAGCTGGTGGCAATGGCCGATGCTTTTCAGGACAGGCTTGACAACGCTTACAAAGCGATTGGCGATGAAATTGATGCTAAAAAGATTGATGTACCTGCCGAACGAAAATTTGTAGGTTTTGATGCCTACAAAAAGGCCATTGCGCTTGCCGATGTGGTAGTATTGGCAACGCCTCCGGGCTTCCGCCCCATTCATTTTGAAGAAGCGGTAAGTCAGGGCAAGCATGTTTTTATGGAAAAGCCGGTTGCTACAGATCCTGCCGGTGTTCAGAAAGTATTGGCTGCAGCAGCTATTGCCAAACAAAAGAAATTGAACGTGGTAGTGGGATTGCAAAGGCACTATCAAAACTCCTATCGTGAATTGTTTAAACGCAAAGACCAGATTGGAGACATTACTGCAGCACAAGCCTGGTGGAATGGCGATGGCGTTTGGGTGCACCCACGCAAAGATGGTCAGACAGAAATGGAATACCAGATGCGCAACTGGTATTACTTTAACTGGCTTTGCGGCGACCATATTACAGAGCAGCACATTCACAATATTGATGTGATCAACTGGTTTAAAGGCGCCTACCCCATTAAAGCCCAGGGCATGGGAGGCAGAGAAGTAAGAACAGGAAAAGAATATGGTGAAATTTTCGACCACCATTATGTTGAGTTTCACTATGCAGATGGTTCTATCCTCAACAGCCAGTGCCGCCATCAGCCCAAAACAATGAGCAAAGTAGACGAACTGCTGATAGGTACAAAAGGAAAAATATTTGCAGGTGATGCAAACATCAGAGATCACAAAGGGAAAGTGCTGTACCAGTTCGACAAAAAATCTGAAAACAACCCTTATCAAACAGAGCATGATGAACTGTTTGAAGCGGTTGCTAAAGGACAATTCAAATTTTCGGATGCTGAAAATGGCGCCAAGAGCACGATGACATCCATATTGGGCCGTATGGCAACTTACAGCGGCCAGGTAATTGAATGGGACAAAGCATTGAATTCAGGCATTAACCTGCAACCCAAAACATACGATTGGGCGGCAGCACCTTCAGTATTACCTAACGCTGATGGGTTCTATCCCGTTGCGGTGCCAGGTACTACCAGGTATGTATAATTAAAGGCGAAAGATATAAGGTGTAGGGTGTAAGGTGCAAACCTGCTGCCTACGCCTTTTTTATTTCTCCTTGTTACCATATGCATAGATACAAGGCATGCTCTATATCTACACCTTTCTCCATAATATGATTTGATACAAGGTATGCCTTGCGTCTACTGCGCACAACCCTATACCTTATACCTACATCTCCCACCTTACACCCTACACCTTTTTCCTCGTCACCTTTATTTGACATACATCAACAAAAAAAACACAATAAATCCTCTTTTTTAAAATAGCCTGCTCTACATTTGTCAAACAAATCCACGTAAGGCGCGCCACTGCCGCCACGAAAGGAACTCCTTACAAAAGACCATCATTCTGATTCCGGAATAACCATTTTTCAAACATCCTTAAGGGACCATCGCTGTTTACAGCAACTACATTTTCAATATCTGATCCGGAAATCCATTCTATTTTCTACCGTGCAGAGAGATATCGAAAACCTCTAAATTGAAGAAATGAAACAATTACTTGTAATCATTTTTATAGCTGCCGCTACCATACTATTTGGCTATGCGAAAGCAGATGAACAACCAACAGTTACCGAAACCCTTAGCAATGCCGATGTTACAGTGCAGATTGAAGCATTGCAGGCAAAATTTATAAAGAACGCTGTTGAAATTAACTGGCATACCCCTGCAGAAACAGGCAATAAACAGTTTGAAATACAGAGAAGTGCGAACGGCGAAGCATTTAAAACAATAGGCATCGTATTTACGCTCGAAGACAGCAAAGCTTCTAAAAGTTACCGGTTTAAAGATGAGTTGAAAGGCGTTACGAACAAGAAGCTGTCCTATCGTATTAAACAGGTCGACATTAATGAACAGTACAGCTTCAGCAACATAGTGCTGCCAGAAGTTACTGGTTCCTAATATATTGATGAAGAGTTTATATAGAGGTTGTGAATTCCTAATCGGAAAAAGGCCCCTTGTCTAAGGGGCCTTTCATAAAAAAACTCACATCCTCAGCTCCCGATGTAATGAAATATTACTACTTTTAGTTTACAACCTACCCTAACGTATTCAATATTTGATCTCCTTTGACTAAACTGATTTAATCACAACCTCATTGTCCGTACCCCTTATACGTAACTCAACTAAACACGAGGCAATGAAACACATTATCGGTACTATTAAAACAGTTGCGCTCTGCAGCGCATTTGCATCCATTCCTTTTGCAATGTATGCAAACGAAGGAGTGAACAAAAAGAAAAAAATTGCAACGGAAGCAGTTGAAGAAAATGCTCCTGCCGTAGAAGTGATGAGCTTTACCGGCACGTTGCAAAGCAGTGGTAAAATAGACCTCTTTTGTAAAGTAAAAAGCAATTGCTGTTACAGCATTGCTGTTGAGAGGAGTAAAAACGGCAAACGTTTTTCGAGCATTGGAAATTTTTCCGATAACAGGCAACTGGCAGAGTACGCCCTTTCGGATGAGAGCCCGTTAAAAAATACAAACTACTATCGCCTTAGAATAACCGATAACAAAGGGAATGTGTCTTATTCAAAACTTATGGTAGTGCAGCTATACAATACTGATGCACTTTCTATGGTAAGCATTACACCCAATACGGTTTTACAGGATATCCATATTAATGTACAATTAAAGAACAGGGCATACGTGGTAATGAAAATTACCGACGAGAAAGGACGGGAGATTGTACATAAAAGAAAAGCAGGTGATGAAGGATTGAACACTTACGCATTGGACGGAACGCATAAAATGGCTCCAGGCAATTATTCGCTCGAAGTTCGTGTAAATAATACAGATAAATTATTGTTACCCCTGATCAAAGAGTGAGGCCGGGCAAAAATAAACCCCGTTTTTTCAGGTATCCTAGAGGCGCAGAACACTTCTGCGCTGTTTTTTTTATTTACGTTTCCCAACATAGTCCTGTAAATTTTTTACATACACTTCAAAAGCATTCAGCCCCTTTGGAGTTATTTTACAAATGGTTTGAGGATAGTTGTCTTTAAATTTTTTAATTACATCTATATAACCAGCCTCTTTCAGTTTTTGTATCTGCACACTGAGGTTGCCGGCCGTAGCATTCGTCTTTTCGCGCAAAAAAGTAAACTCAGCTTCTTTTACGCTTATCAACAACGATACCACGGCTAGTCTTAACTGTGAGTGTAATATCGGGTCAAGGTCTTTAAACATTTGCATCGCTTCGTTGCTCAAGATATTTCCGGCGTAACATCAGCCCCGGCACAAGCCAGCAGCACAGGGCCGCCAACCCCGACAGCAGCATGTCATATGTATAGCTGGTAAACAATGATACTATAAAAAAAGCATAGCAGACAATTGCCCCCACAATCAAAGGACGATATTTGGTTATTAGCCCCGTTGCCAATGTTGGAAATGCGTATACCGCCATCATTACAGACGAAAAACTGGGTGCGAAAATTTTAAAAGGTTTTACCTCACCGGTTTTTAAGTTTTTTGAAAATAATTCAAGATCATTTTGCGCCAGTATACCGGGCGATGTAAAATAGGTTACATTGGCGTATAGCACCATAGCCATAATCGTAATAACGTACACGCCCCAGATAGTGTCTATTGCTCCTTCAACGTAAGTTTTTACTACTCTGTTTTTGCCTTCGCGGATGGCAATCCATATTTGGGGTATCATGGCAAGAAAAGTAAGATACCATATATCAAAACCAATATCAAATTTCCAATATGCCTGCGCAAAACCTACGAATCCACAAAACGACACCACGGTACCCCACAAAATAGTGCTGGCGCCACTTTCGTGGAAATGTCCCTTCGCCTTTCCGATCATTTCAGTTATAATGTTCAGGCTTTCCTGTTCGCTAAGTTGTTTCTCAACCATACTATAAGATTTAGTTATGAAAGAAGTTTGCGGTTTGAAGTTTACTGTTTATAAAACCAGAAACATCCAACCACAAACACGCAACACTTACTTTACCTGCGCCAGCATTTGCTCTGTTTGCTGTTTGCCCCAATTAGGGTACAATGGTTTTACTTTTTCTGCATTGAATAGCGAAAGCGCTTTTTCCAGTAAAGGTTTTGCTTTTGCCTTGCCACCACCAAATTGTTCAGGCGTATTGAATATTCCTGCAGCCTGCAGGTAATGCAAGCGTGGGTTATTGGGATCGAGCTGTAACCCCTTTTTCATAGCAGCTTCGCCTTCTGCTCCATAAATGCTCCAGCGGTTTTGTGGATCTACCAGCATTTGCTGTGTAGCAGCCATATTGCGCACAGCGTACAATTCTGCATTGTCTTCAATCGCCTGCGCTTTATCGCACAGCTCTTTTACACGGGTTGCATTGGCGTCTTTGTCTATCGAAGCATCCATCCATGCAGGTGTTACCAAACAAAGTGCAGCATAATAATATGGAAGCCATTGTGTTTTTTCAGCATCGCCAATTCTTTGAAAAGCGTCTGCAAGACTTCTCCATCCCGCAGTGGTTTTTACAGTGTCCATTGCCGATAGCCTGCTTTGCATGGCTTTTACATATTTATCACTTTGCGCTGTAACATTCATTACCAGTATACTGAAAAGTGTTATAAGAACTGCCTTCTTCATTGTATTTGTTTTAAATGATTGTATAATTAAAGTGTTATTAAAGATTATTATTGATGGCATCTTCAGTCCTGTCTATACCAAGGCTCATAAAAACACCCAGGAATACAAACGTGCGCGACGGAGGCAGGATGGCAGATTTTCTATACCCATTGTAAGAATAGTTATAGCCGTATACCTGGCTGATGCCGAAAATATTATTTACCGATAATACAAATACCGTAAATCGCTTGCTGTCTTTCTTGAACAGGTTAGGTAAATAATTCAGGCTAAAACTTACATTGTGATAGTCTTTGGTTTTTCCCCTGTCCGAAAATTGATATTCCGTCCCGTCAAAAATGATATTATAATAAGGACGACCACTGGCGTAAGTATACGACATATTAAAACCAGTTTTCCATTCGGTCACAAATTTCTTCATCACCAGCGAAGCAGTATGCTTTGCTGCAAAGTTCGGTTGGATGGCAAAAGGAAAATTTGTAAAATCTCTCTTTGTATCCAGGTAAGAGTAAGATATCCAGTAGTCTAAATTTTTGAACGTTTTCTTATCGCGCCAAAACAATTCAATTCCCTTTGCATCGCCAAACCCTTTATTACTCACAGCCACCTGCTGGTTATTAACGTTGCTGAAATTTGTTTTAATAAGATCGTTGTATTTTTTATAGAAAACTTCCATACGCAGGGTAACCTTATCCGTTACTTTCTGGTATTGCGCTATATAATGTGTGGCTTTTGAAAACGTGAGCACGTGCGGTGTAGGAAGGTATTTGTTTTCGGGACTTTGATAAAAAATGCCATAGGCTACCGAAGCCTGGCTTTGTTTACCCGTTTTGTATGCAAGTGAAATTCTTGGAGCTATATTACTTTTATCCAGCAATGACGAATGTTCAAACCGACCACCTATTTTGGCGGCCAAGTCGTTGGTTAAATAAACATCTGTTTCGGCAAATACAGCTTTCATATTTTCTATAATACTGTTGCTGAATTTGTCGCCGGTATAAAGCGTATAATTCGTTTTGTCGTTGCTGTAGTTGTATTCGCCACCGAATCTTATCACCGAAATTCCTTTCAGTCTTTTATCAAACACAACCTTCGCGTTGAAGTAGTTGCCAGGCACTATCACGTTAAAGTTTTTGTATTCCAGTCCCTGGACAGATTGCTCTTTATTTTCATTGTCCAATAAATTACCGTCAATGTCGTCTCTGTTGCTGGTAAGCGAAATACCAGTATTCAGCTTCCAACCATTTCCCAATAATTCGCGATACGACAGATTGTGATACATATTGAAATTGCGGATAGAGAAAGCATCTTTATAACCCAGGGTATCCAGGTTGGCATTCCTGATACCCACCTGGTTGCTGCTGAAGTATCCGTAATATTTAATAATGCCTGTAGAAGATGTTTTGATGCGGAAGTTAGCATCTGCATTATGAACATCGGGTATGCGTGTATATTCAGGTCTTTGTTTGATGGCTTTGAAAGCCAGCCAAAGATTGGCATAGCTGTAACTCAATCCCCACGATGATTTTTTGTTTTTGGCAAGATGCTGATGCCCCGCACTGAGGCTTAATACGGAAACTCCGAAATCGCTCGAGCTTTGTTCAGGAAGATCGATAGATTCCAGTATCAACGCCGATGAAAGCGCCTGACCATACAGTGCCGAATAACCACCCGTGCTGAATACGGTTCCTTTAAACAAAAAGGGAGAAAACCTGCCACGTTGCGCAATGTTGGGAACACTGCTGTAAAAAAAGTTGTTGACCAGTGTGCCGTCAATGAATGTTTTTGTTTCTGCCGCCGTTCCGCCTCGCACAAACAACCCTTCGCTTTCGCCTACCTGCTGTGCACCCGGTAATGTTTTTAATGCGCCCGTAACATCTGCATTGGCGCCAGCCGTAGTGGCCACATCAATTGAGTTGAGTACCGTTACCCGCTTTCTATCTCCCGCTTCAAAACTTCCGGCAGTTATCATCACCGCTTTCAGTTCGCTTATTTCTTCTTTCAGGTCAATATCAACCACAATCGCTTCATTGTTAATTTCTATTGGATTCTCCACTGACCGGTATCCCATTGCGCTGATCACTAATATAAATTTTCCTCTCTCTTCCGTCGAAAAATAATAGCGCCCAGTTGAGTCTGCAGTCGCACCATCATACGTATCTTTTAATGTAACGCTGGCACCAGGCACAGGCTTTCCTTTTTTATCTTTCACACTACCGGAAACGGCTACCTGCGCTGCAGCCACCGTTCCCATCAGGCATATCATCAATACGATCAGGATTCTCACAACAGTAAATTTATCTCAAATGTAGACTGGTTTATGATATAAACCAAATATTCGAAAAAAAAGATCTCTGTTAGGCATCTAATTCGTCTCATATTGTTCTTACTTATTTACCGAAGTTGCCTTTACAATGCTATAGTATAAGCGCTCGAGTAACCGCATGTCTTTGGTGATAATTAACGCCTGTGCTTTTAATCCATTTTTGTATTGCAATGATTTACCCTGGTTGGTTTGCAGTCCTATATTCAACTGCGCAGTGCCGAGAAAGGCGCTGTCAACCGCAACAGTTGAGATATAATTCAATGTACCAGGCACAAACCCCATCTCCTGGTAAGGATAAGCATCGAAGCGGAGCTGCACTTTCATACCCGTATCTACTTTTCCAAATTGTTTTGCTGCAATTTTATTTCAGCATAATACTTACTGTCTAACGGATTCACATACCCGAGCAGCCTGCCCTGTTCAATAAACTGGTTTTGCTCGAGTGGTGAAGTAAATACCACCATACCGTCTGCGGGAGACCGCAAAGTATATTGCTTCAACCACTCTTCTACATTGCTTTTGAGCGTTTGCAAAGACTGTTCAAAAGTTAGCTGTTGTTGTAAAATATCATGCGTTAGCTGATCTATTTCCTTTTGCTTATCCCTAATCTGGCTTTGTTGCGAGATGATATTGGCATCTGCCTGCGGAACAGAAAGCTGCTTGTTCAATAAAATGCTTTGAGCCTGTCGGTACTCTTCAGCAGTAATTGCATTTTGCTCAAACAATTTTTTGTTCATCTCAAAGGTTTTTTGCGCTAGCGCGTTATCCTCAACGGTAAGCTTTCTTTGTGCAACTGCAATACGCTGCATGTTTTGTAACGCAGCAATATCGTTGAGCAGCATACTTTTTTTGTTTGCATAAAATCCGTTTACCAGGTAATCGTTGTATTGCAGCAGCGCGGTAATAAAAATCTGGTAAGCTGTTTGCAATTCACCTAACCTGGAAAATCGCCTTTTAAATAACGCGGCAATATTTTTTGGCTCGCCGCGGCCGGCTATTTCCATGCTGCTGTCTAACCTGGTCGCCAGGTCAATCACTTCGCGCGCATCGGCATTCGACTCAACCCAACCCAGGATATCGCCTTGCTTTACCTGCTGGTTATTTTTTACGAACAGCACCGCCAGTTTGCCGGTTTCCCTAGGTATTATTTCTTTCGGAGCATTGCTTCCTTTCAAAATGGCGCTTGCCTGAACAATATCGGGGTATTTAATAAACCAGGTACTTGTAGTTAATATCAAAAGAATGATTAAGAATATTAATAACGCCCACCTTTCATAGAAATCAGGTTTGCGGCTGATGATTTCCTGAGAAACTTCTGACCGCTCCGAAAAATTCCCGTGTATCGATGTTTCTTTTAAATCTTCATCCGATAACTCAATGGTATCTGTTGGCAGTGCTTTCATATAGCATTTTGTTTAAAAGGAGATTACAAATCAGTTCCCCAATTCCAACTGGTTTCTTACCAGTTCGTAGTATTTCCCTTTCAGCGCTGTCAATTCTTTATGAGTGCCCTGTTCTGCAATCCTGCCATTGTCCAGCACAACAATCTTATCCGCATTTTTTACAGTACTGAGCCTGTGTGCCACTACCACCACTGTTTTTCCCTTAAAGAATTTTTCAAGGTTTTCTACAATATCTTTTTCGGTATTGGCATCCAACGCATTGGTAGCTTCGTCAAAAAATAAATAGGCAGGATCTTTGTACACCGCCCTGGCAATCATGATCCGTTGCTTTTGTCCCTGGCTTATACCGGTGCCATCGGCGCCAAGTTTTGTATAATAGCCGTTAGGCAAAGACTCTACAAACGCGTGAATATTCGCTATCTGGCAGCTTTGTACCAGGCGGTTCACATCTATGGTTTCGTCGCCTACCGCAATATTCCGTGCAATGCTATCATTAAAAATATAACCGTCCTGTAACACTGCGCCGCAGGTACTGCGCCAGTATTGATGGCTGATGAAATTGAATTTTACACCGCCTGTTACTTCCCCTCTTTCGGAGGAGGTTGGGCGTAGTTCTCCAATCCTTATATCGCCATCGTATTGCCCATACACTTTCAACAAAAGTTTCACCAATGTGGTTTTACCACTGCCGCTGATGCCAACAATGGCTGTCACTTTATTTTCAGGTATCACCAGGTCAATATTTCTCAACACAGCATCATTTCCGGCGCCGGAATAGGTGAAAGAAAGGTTTTGGATAATAATACTTTTGTGTTCGGGCAACTGACTGATATACGCCTTGCCTTTATCTTCCTCATCATCTAACTGGTGCACCTCATTCAACCGCTCCATGCTTATTTTAGCATCCTGCAGGCTTTGCACAAACCCTACCCATTGCTGTATGGGCGCGCTCAATTGTCCTATCACATACTGAACTGCCAGCATTGCGCCCAGGGTCAATTGTCCGTCTATTACCAGTTTGGCAACAATAAAACTGATAGCAATGCCTTGCATGCTGTTAATAAAGGTAGCACCTGCCGATTGTACCTGGCTGTAATTTAGATTTTTGAAACCCAGCTTAAAAACATTGGCCTGTATATTTTCCCATTCCCAACGCTTTTGTCTTTCTGCATTGTTAAGACGAATTTCCTGCATGCCCTGTATCAATTGTAACGAGGCATTTTTTTCTTTGGAAGAAAGATGAAAAGTTTCATAATTCAGCTTGCGACGAACGCGCAAAAACAATTGCACCCAAACAAAATAAACCAGGCTGCCTATGCTAAAAACGAAGAACAATTGTACACTGTAAATGATCAGTACAATGGCGTATACAATAAAATTAAAAAATGAAAACAGCGTGGTTAATGCGGTGCCTGTAAGAAAACTTTGAATGGTGCGATGGTCGCCTATGCGTTGTAGCGTATCGCCGGTATGATGTACATCAAAATAAGACACCGGTAGCCGGGTGAGCTTTATCCAGAAATCGGACAGAATTTGTATGTTCAGTATATTGGATACTCTGAGCAGTAACCGGCTCTGTATAAAACCCACGATGGCTTGACTAAAAGTGAGCATTGCCTGCGCCATTAACACTACTATTACAAACTGAAGATTTTGGGTATTGATGCCTGTATCTACAATGCTTTGTGTTAAAAAAGGGAATACCAGCGATAATAACGATGTGATGATCAGCGCCGCAAACACCTGGACCAACTTCCATTTAGCGCCACGCAGGTACTGCAATACCAGGTTCCAGCTTAGTTTTTGTTCTTTTTGACTTTCCAACGCATAAAACGATGGCGTTGGTTCCAGCAGCAACGCCACTCCCACTTCATTGTCCTCTTCATTTTTAGAAGATGCCCAATGCGCTTTGAACTCCGGGATGGTATATTTCATTAGTCCTTTTCCCGGATCTGCAATGGTAGCGCCGCGCCTGGTTAGTTTGGTAAGCACCACAAAATGATTCTGATTCCAATGCAGGATAGCAGGTAACGGAGCGTCGCTCAACCTATCAACATCCATTCTTACGCCTCTTGTTCTGAACCCGATTTTTTCTGCCGTATCGCTGATGCCAAGAAGTGAAACA
>JBQCFW010000084.1:0-45581 GCA_051958655.1 Agriterribacter sp.
GGCTTTAAGGTCAGCCACATCTATATGTCCTTCTTCATCGCTTTTTACCACCACTACCTTTAAACCTGCTAATACGGCCGAGGCGGGATTGGTGCCATGGGCCGAAATAGGAATGAGCACCACATTGCGGTTGGCGTTGCCCTGCGCTTTGTGATAGCGGGTAATGGTAAGCAATCCTGCATACTCGCCCTGGGCACCACTGTTGGGTTGCAGGCTGCATACATCAAAACCTGTAATAGCGCACAGGTAATTGCTGAGCTGGCGAACAATTTGCTGATACCCTTTTGTTTGGCTGGCAGGCGCAAATGGATGAATGTGTGCAAACTCCGGCCAACTTACCGGGAGCATTTCTGTTGCCGCATTCAGCTTCATAGTGCAGCTTCCCAGCGATATCATGGAAGTGATGAGTGAAAGATCTTTGTTTTCCAGGAAGCGGATATAGCGCATCATCTCGCTTTCGCTGTGGTGCGTATTGAAAACACTGTGCGTTAAAAATGCCGACTGCCTGGACGCGAAACCGGGAATATTGTCTGTAATCTCATCTTCGTTAAAACCTACAGACACACCGCTCTGGCCCGACGCCTCGGCAAAAATGTACAGTATGTTCAGCACATCTTCGCGGGAAGTGGTTTCGTCGAGACTGATGCCTATATGCTGATCGTTATAATAGAAGAAGTTTACTTCTGCTGTCTCTGCAATGCTTTTTATTTTCCTGCTGTCTTCTACGCGTATCTTTAAGGTGTCAAAATAAAATTCGTTAACGTTTTTGTATCCCAGCTCTTCCAGCGAATCGGAAAGTGTTTTTGCGAGTAAGGTTACCCGTTGTGCTATTTCCTTTAATTTATCGGGACCATGATATACCGCATACATGGCTGCCATATTAGCCAGCAATGCCTGCGCTGTGCAAATGTTGGATGTAGCCTTTTCGCGTTTGATATGTTGTTCGCGGGTTTGCAATGCCATTCTCAACGCACGGTTGCCCTGCGCATCGATGCTTACGCCAATGATGCGACCGGGAATACCTCTTTTAAATTCATCTTTGGTGGCAAAAAAAGCGGCATGCGGGCCGCCAAAGCCCATGGGTACGCCAAACCTTTGTGCTGAACCCACTGCAACATCGGCTCCCAGTTCGCCCGGCGATGTAAGCAACGTAAGCGCCAGCAAATCGGTAGCCATCACTACATAACCATTTTCCTGGTGCACCTGCTCTATAAAATTCCTGTAATCTTCTATTGCGCCGTTGCTGTTGGGGTATTGAATGAGCGCGCCAAAATACCGGGCGTCTATATTAGCCTTGTTGTATTTTCCAAAAACCAGTTCAATGCCTATAGGCTCCGCCCGGGTGGCAAGCACATCTATCGTTTGCGGAAAAACAGATTCATCCACAAAAAACCTGGGCCGGGTAATTTTATCGGTTTTGTTTACATGGTGAAACAGCATTGCCATTGCTTCGGCAGCAGCTGTGCCTTCGTCGAGCAGCGAAGCGTTGGTAATAGGTAGTCCCGTCATATCTGCCACCAGTGTCTGGTAGTTCAATAAGCTTTCAAGGCGTCCCTGCGAAATTTCTGCCTGGTAAGGTGTGTATTGCGTATACCACCCCGGGTTCTCAAACACATTGCGTAAAATAACCGAAGGTGTGATCGTTCCGTAATAACCCTGCCCGATATAGCTTTTAAACACTTTATTCTCCCTGGCTATTTCTTTCAGCTTGTGCAGGTACTCATATTCGTTTTGGGGTGGCGGAAGTTTGAGCGCTCCTTTAGACCTGATTGACGAGGGGATGGTTTTGTCGATCAATTCTTCCAGCGACGACACACCGATCGTTTTCAGCATCTGCTTTGCTTCTGCTTCATTCGGACCAATATGCCTCGACCGGAATTCATTAGCCTGCGATTCAAATACGTTCATATATGTTTTTCGAGTTACCTGTAAAAAAAGATGCGCAAAGGTACAACGAAAGCAAAGAATTTGTGGTTTATTGTTTTGGGTTTATTGTTTTGGGTTGGGGCGGATGGTTGAAAATATAACCCAAAAAACGCCAAACAAAAAACACCAAACTATCGAATCGCCGACGGCTTATGGCCGACCGCTGACCGCTCTTCCTCCCTCATTTCTTCGCTGGTTAACCGGCTGCCGTCGTGGCTCCATCCCGGAGGGCCAAACAGGTAACAGAGCTTTTCCCTCCAGCCAATATCCTTCCTGCGCAAATCGCCGGCTATAGCCTTCCATTCGTGAAAAACGAGCGTGCCGGGCGTATCTTTTTCCAGCGGCTTGGTTAACCCATATTTTATGGGCTGATATGCTGTTTCCGGCAGTTCGGGCTGAAAGGTGCCAAACAGCTTGTCCCAGATAATAAGAAACATCCCCATATTCTTATCAAGATACCGCGGATTGGACGCATGATGCACCCTGTGGTGAGAAGGAGTGACCAATATATGTTCCAGCCAACCCATTTTCCGTATCAGCTCCGTATGTACGAAAATGCCCCATATCTGAGTGGCGGAATACATGAACACAATGTCGAGCGGTTTAAAGCCAAGCAAAGCCAGCGGGATAAAGTAAACAAACCGGTATAAAGGCTGAAAGACAGAAGAGCGGAATCCTACCGTAAAATTCATGTGCTCCGAAGAATGGTGCGTAACATGAACCGCCCAGAAAAACCGGATTTCATGATCAAAGCGGTGCAACCAGTAATAAAGAAAATCTTCCAGCAGCAATAAAGTTATCCAGTAGGCTACAGCGTTAGTAAGGGTTATGATTTGATGATCGTAAAAATAGTCTAATATCATCAGGTATATACCCCTGAACAAAAGATCGACACCGCTATTGAGGAGCATCAACAAAAAATTGTGCCCCGTATCTTTCCAGCTATATAATTTCCGGTACTGATAGTTGCTTAAAAATACCTCCGCCAAAATGATTATAATGTAAAGCGGGGTACTGAACAAAATGAGCAATTGCTCCTCCAGAGATTCCATAGTAGAATGCAAAAGTAAATGATTTGGAGATAGGGTGGAAGTGTGGGGCATAAGGTGTAAGGAAAAGTAACAAGAAGCAAATAACAAGAAGCAAATAACAAGATCCAATAGCAAACAACAGCGGGGAAATTGCAAGGAGATTTCTCAGCGTACGATTGGCTTCATCGAAATGACGGAACAAGAAATAAGGAGCAAAAGGCAAAAATGAAAAGCGACCCAACCCCAAACAACAAACCCCAAACTTCAAACCGCATTTTTACCCTATTCAACGTATCTTGCAAAAGTGTTTATGCTATAACGTGCCGGTTCAGGCTGATTTTTGATTTTGATGATGGAGGAACAACCAAAAAACATAGCGGGGTTTATTGCCGGTGAGTGGAAGGACAAAGACTGGCAGAAAAAGGCAAATGCCCGGTATAAAGAATATGCCAGGTATCTTGAAAAGGTAGACAAAAAAAAAGTGATCAGGAAGTTGCCCGATCTGCATGAGGAAGCTTTTTCGAATATCGATTGCCTGCAATGCGCCGCCTGTTGCAAAAATTATTCGCCCCGGTTTAAAACACCAGATATTAAACGCATCAGTAAACATCTTAAGCTCCGGGAGAGTGTGTTTATAGACACTTACCTCGAGTTGGATAAAGAAGGAGACTATGTTGTAAAAAAATCCCCCTGTCCTTTCCTGGGGCCCGACAACCGGTGCAGCATATACGAAGTTCGTCCTTCAGACTGTGAACGATTTCCTTATACAGATGAAGATGTATTAATCAACCGTGCCCGCATTACATTAAAAAACGCAACCTTCTGCCCGGCTGTTTTTTTTGTAATGGAAAAACTTTTAGAAGAAAAATAGGCAAACAGAACCGGCAATGCTTGCTGTTCGCAAGTGTTTCGTCATCGCTGTCAATTTAAGAGCCAGGTAAACGAAGGTTGTTATCATCAATCGGTCATACCGGCTAATACCATGCCGATACTGGCTGAGCCGTTTGGGCAGTATAACGGGGCGGTATGACCGCTATTTGCATGGTGCTTTGGATGTTCAGCATCTATACTTTTTTCAGCAAAAGCCTTAACCGAAAAGCATTGATGATTTAAATTTGTATAATACAGACAGGATAAGCATTTGAGCATTATTGGCAATATTTGAAAAGTTTAGAATATGGGGCATTTACCGAAATTAATCGCTGATCTTGCACTGGTATTAGGAGCAGGAGCTATTACTACTTTATTATTCCGCAGGCTGAAGCAGCCATTGGTACTGGGTTACATCATAGCGGGCTTTCTTGTAGGGCCCCATGTATCGGTAGTGCCTACTGTAATTGACGAAGAAAACATAAAAATACTGGCAGAGATCGGTGTGATCTTTTTATTGTTCAGCCTTGGTCTCGAATTCAGCTTTAAAAAATTATTACGGGTAGGAGGCGCGGCTTCCATTACTGCTATTGTTGAAATAGGCGCGATACTCCTGTTAGGGTATATGGTTGGGCGATGGATGGGATGGTCTACCATGGACAGCATGTTTTTAGGGGGCTTACTGGCAAGCTCATCCACCACCATTATTATCCGCGCATTTGACGAACTGGGCGTAAAGCGGCAACAGTTTGCCGGCATTGTGTTTGGTGTGCTGATAGTGGAAGACATTGTTGTGATTTTGCTGATGGTGTTGTTGTCTACCATGGCCGTTACCAAACAGTTTGACGGCACTGCCATGATCGCATCCATTCTTAAACTGCTTTTCTTCCTTACCATCTGGTTTATTGCAGGCATATTTTTGCTGCCTACTTTTTTAAGAAGGGCCAAAAAGCTGCTCGACGAAGAAACGCTGCTTATTCTTTCCATTGGTCTTTGCCTGGGTATGGTAGTGCTGGCAACGCAAATTGGTTTTTCGGCTGAGCTGGGCGCTTTTGTCATGGGTTCTATCCTTGCCGAAACCACGTCGGCAGAGCGCATTGAACATTTGCTGAAACCGGTAAAAGATCTTTTTGGCGCTGTATTTTTTGTATCGGTAGGTATGCTCATCGATCCTGCCGCTATGGTTGAACACCGATGGGCTATTTTATGGGTTACGCTGTTAACGATTTTCGGAAAAATGTTTAGCACCACCATCGGCGCCTTGTTATCGGGACAGCCTCTGAAACAATCGATGCAGGTGGGCATGAGTATGGCCCAGATTGGTGAATTTGCATTCATCGTAGCCACGCTGGGTATAACGTTAAAGGTTACCAGCGATTTCCTGTTTCCCGTTGCCGTAGGCGTTTCTGCCATTACCACTTTTACCACGCCGTATTTCATTAAAGTATCCGAGCCATTTTACAATTTCCTCAGCAGGCTTTTGCCCGCAAAGCTCCTCAACAATCTCAACCGGTATTCATCCGGCGCACAAAATATCCAAGCAGAAAGCGAGTGGAAGATCGTGTTAAAATCATATGGCATGATCGTTATTACCAATGCCATTATTATTGTAGCGCTCGTAATGCTTTCATTTACCTTTTTGCTGCCTTTTGTGCGGGAAAAGACGGGCAATGAAGTGCCAAGCAAGATCATAGTGCTGGTAATAACATTTGCAGCATGCGCTCCCTTCTTTTGGGCTTTGATGGCAAGAAAGCCTAATAATTCTGCTTATAAAACCTTGTGGCTGGATGTTAAATACAACAAAGGTCCGTTGGTGGTGCTGGAAATATTGCGTGTATTGATAGCCGTGGTGGTGGTGGGATTTATGGTAGACCGGCTGTACTCGGGATTAATTGCTTTTGTGGTGGTTACGCCGGTGGCAATTATTGTGCTGGTGGTCTTTTCTAAAAAGATACAAGGCTTTTACAATCGCATTCACAGCCGTTTTATCAACAACCTGAACGAAAGAGAGCGGGAGGCCACCGAAGTGAATGGCGACCCGAATGCGGCGCTCTCGCCCTGGGATGCGCACCTGGCAGATTTTGAAGTATACCAGAATGCACCTTTTATTGGCGTGCCTTTGCAGGAACTTTCGTGGCGCGAAAAATACGGGATCAACATCGCTTTCATAAAAAGGGGCGAGAAGATCATTTATGCGCCCAGTGCCAAAGAAAAATTATATCCCATGGATGCCTTGGGTATTATTGGCACCGACCAGCAACTGAAACTGTTCAAGCCGGTAATGGATGCTATTGAAGAACCTTCGGGCACGCAAACAGAAGACACAGACAATATTGCCCTGCAAAAAATAGTGGTGGATGAACATACTTTGCTGAGGGGCAAAACCATCCGTGAGTCGGGTATCCGCGAAAAAACAAGTGGTTTGGTAGTGGGGATTGAAAGAGATGGCAAACGTATTTTAAATCCTGATTCTTTTACAGTGTTTGAATGGAACGATGTAATATGGATTGTGGGCGACAGGAGGAAGATACAGGAGTTGGTGAAGGATTAGGGATTTGGGATGGAACCACGAAGGCACGGGGGCACAAAGGTGCACGGGGAATTTTTGGCGTTTGTCGTTGCGTCGCTGCTCCTTCGTACGCTGCGTGAAATTAGGGAACCACGAAGGCACGGGGGCACAAAGTTGCACGGGGAATTTTTGATTGCTGATTTTGGGATTTCTGATTTACCGTCGGCACGCCGTTAAGGCGGTCTGACGGATATAATAAGCGATTTGTAATTTGGAGATTGCTGGTTGACCAAAACGATAAACAACAAACCCTAAACCCCAAACCAACCAATCGCTGACGGCTCATAGCTGATGGCTCATAGCTGATGGCTGATCGCTTTCCGCTAATACTCCAGCTTCCTCAGCGCCGGTGCTTTAAACCAGGTGGTGATGGCCACCAGCAGCGTCATGGATCCGCCAAAAACTACAGAAGGAATTACACCGAGCAGCCTGGCGGCGACCCCACTTTCAAACTGCCCCAGCTCGTTGCTGGAATTTACGAACATAGAGTTTACGCTCATTACGCGGCCTTTCATTTCGTCGGGCGTGCGCAACTGCATAATGGTACCTCGTATCACTACGCTGATGCCGTCGAGTATGCCGCTGAGCATGAGTGCAAAAAAAGAAAGCAGGAACCATTTCGACAAGGCAAATATGATAATGCATATGCCAAAGCCGGCTACAGCAACAATCAGTCGCCGACCCTGCTGCCGGCGCATAGGAAAGAACGTGAGCAGCAGCACGCTGCAAATAGCGCCTATGTCTGCAGCGCCATTCAATATGCCAAAACCTTCGGGGCCTACTTTTAAAATGTCGCTGGCATATACCGGCACCATTGCCACGGCACCGCCAAAAAATACCGCAAACATATCCAGCGATATAGCGCCCAGCAGGTCTTTGGTTTTAAATACAAACCGGAGCCCTTCCTGCACGCTTTCCCATGTTTTCTTTTCAGCATTGGTTGTTAAAGGCGGTTTAGGTGTGAGCCTGCTCAATGCTATCAACCCTAAAAAAATGCCACTGCAAATTACCAGCAACGTACCGGTATTGCCCAGCGCGGCAATGAAAAGTCCACCCAATGCATGACCCGTAACAGATGCAGTTAGCCAGGCGCCCTGGTTCCAGGTGGTGGCGTTTTGCAACGCCTTACGGGGTACTATCAACGCCAGCAATACATTAAAAGTGGGACCAGCAAAAGCACGCACAATACCGGTGCAAAAAATAACGGCGTAAATACAAATGGCTATCCAGTGATTGGTAAGATGTGCCTGCGTATAAGAAGTAGACAACAATGTAAGTACGCCGGCGGCACACAGGTACAGGAACACGCCTGTGATCAGCAATTTTCTTTTTTCACTGATGTCTATTACATGGCCGGCATACAATGCCAGCGTTAAAGCGGGTATTACTTCCGACAGACCGATTAAACCGATGGCAAAAGGGGCACTTGTCAGTTTATATATCCACCAACCCACCAGTGTGCTCATCATCCGCAGCGATAAAATAAAAAGAAACCTTCCCACTACCAGGTTCCTGAATTCCGGTATCCGTATGGCTTCAAATGGACTGTCTTGTTTCGGAAAGGTTTGTGATTCCATGGAAAATGTTTGTAATAGCTGTCAGCTATCAGCTTTCAGCAATGAGCTATGCTCTTCGGGTAAAGTAGCTTGTTTGTTTTTTACTTCACGATTTCTGTCGTTGTTTTTCTTCTTATCACATGTAAAAGATTGCTGTTACTGATTTTTACCTGTCGCAAAACCCTGATAACTGACCGCTGATCGCTGAAAGCTCACAGTTCCCTACGGCAACGCTATATAATGCTGCCCCGATTCGTAGTCTTTCTCGAGTGCTTCGATGATTGTTTTCAGGTGTAGATCATTTCCCAGAAAATCGGCATTGGCGGCATCAACGTACAGCGTTTTTACATTGTGCTGCTTTATGTAGTTGGTATAGGTTTGCTGTATGTTGAACAGGTATTCATCCGGGATGGATTGTTCGTATACCCGTCCCCGTTTGCGAATATTGGCCTGCAGGCTGCTAACAGGCTTGTGAAGGTAAATAAGAATATCGGGCTGAATGAGCTGCTGGTGTATAATATCGAACAGGCGCTGGTACAGTAAAAATTCTTCTTCCGGCAAATTTACTTTGGCAAACAGCAGGCATTTGGTAAAAAGATAATCTGAAACCGTAATGCTTTGAAAAAGGTCTTTGGTATGTATCAGCTCTTTCAGCTGCTTGTACCTTTCTGCCATAAAAAACAATTCCAGTGGAAAGGCATTTTGCTTTGGATTTTCGTAAAACTTCGGCAAAAACGGGTTATCGGCAAACTGTTCCAGTATAATACGGGCATTGTAGTGTTTCGACAAAAGATGTGCAAGTGTTGTTTTGCCCGCGCCAATGTTTCCTTCAATAGTAATAAAGTGATAATTCATAAAACAGAGCCAAACTTAAACAACCCTTTCAAAACAAATAAAAAGGTTTATGCACTAATTGTCCAGTTTTTCAATTTTTAGCAAATCGGCGCGTACTGTATTGTGCCCCGCGAAACAAAAATGCTATACGTTAATTGTTCAGTTTGTTAACTTCCAGCGGATCGGGGCATTCCTCCAACAGCATTTTGATTGTTTTTTTTTGCGCAGGATGCACAAAATCAGCCGCAATTTCATTCAGAGGTTCCAGGGCAAATCTTCTTTGCGGCAGGGCCGGGTGAGGCACCGCCAGCGAAGGCGTATCAATAATATCATTGTTGTAAAACAAAATGTCTATGTCAATAATTCTTGGCCCGTATTTCTCCTGCCGGTAGCGACCCATTTGGTGTTCAATAGAAAGCACCGCCTGCAACAATGGTTCAGGAGCAAGCAACGTTTCAATTAAAAGTGCCTGGTTTAAAAAAGCCGCCTGGTCGGTTTTGCCCCAGGCTGCAGTTTCATACAAATGTGATCTGGCAATTATTTTCCCGCAGTGCTTTGCTATCTGATCCACAGCTATTTCAAGCTGCTGGCGGCGGTTGCCGGTATTACCGCCTATCAGCAAATACGCTTTATTCATGGATAGTATGTAATTTCCCGCGGCAAATATCTCTATTTTTGTAAATTAAACTTTTACACGTGAGGAGTTTCCTTAAATTTTTCTTTGCAGCCTTCCTGGCACTCATCATTTTTACCGTTCTGGGGTTTTTGATATTGATTGGAATTGGTGGAATGCTTGCCAGCAGTACTGAAAAAACCATCGTTGCATCTAAATCGGTATTGTACATCGATCTTTCCCGCACCTTTAATGATCGTAAGTCGGACAATACACTTGCCCAGCTTACCGGCGAAACGGTGAGTCCGCCGCTGTACGACGTAATACGGTTAATTGAGCATGCTGCCGGCGATTCGGCTATACGTGGCATTTATATTAAATGCAATGGTAATGGCAATGGTTTTGGAGCCAGCGAAGAATTGCGAAATGCTTTGCTCGATTTTAAGAAAAGTAAAAAATTCATCATTGCATACGGCGACATCATCTCCCAGAAATCGTACTATGTTGCCACCGCAGCCGATAAAATTTATTGTAATCCCAAAGGATCACTGGACTGGAAGGGATTTGCGTCGCAATTGTTCTTTCTTAAAAATACCCTGAAAGAACTGGAGATAGAGCCGCAGATTTTTTATGCAGGCAAATTTAAAAGCGCCACGGAACCGCTGCGTGAGGAAAAAATGACAGATGCCAACAGGCTGCAAACAAATGTGTGGCTGGGCGATCTGTACCGCCAGTTTCTGGTGGCAGCTGCAACTGCCAGAAAACTTGATACTGCGCAACTGCACCGCTATGCCAACGAGCTGGCTGTTCAAACAGCATCAGACGCTGTTAAATACAACCTGATAGATGGTATTAAATATGACGACGAGGTGAAAGATGAGATCAGGAGCAAGCTGAAGATTGAAAAGGACGACAAGATCAACTTTGTACAAATAGGCAATTATGCCGATGCGGTAACGCTGAGCAAATATGGTAAGGATAAAATTGCGGTGATATACGCTGAAGGAGATATTGTATATGGAAAAGGAGAGGAGGGGCAGGTAGGATCGGATGATTTCCGTTCGATATTTGCGAAGCTGAGAACGGATAAAAATGTAAAGGCTGTTGTGTTGAGGATCAATTCGCCGGGAGGCAGTTCGCTGGCCAGCGAAATTATCTGGAGAGAGGCAGAGCTGATTAAAAAAAGCGGCAAACCTTTGATTGTTTCCATGGGCGATGTGGCAGCGAGTGGCGGCTATTATATAGCGTCGCCGGCCGACAGCATTTTTGCACAACCCAATACCATTACGGGTTCTATTGGTGTGTTTGGCATTATACCTAATATGCAAAGCTTTTTTAAAAACAAGCTGGGCGTAACATTCGACGAGGTAAAAACGGCAGACAATGCCAGCTTCGGTTCCATTGCACGCCCACTCAACGAAATGGAGCGCAACCTTATTCAGCGTGAAATTGATACAATCTATCACGATTTTAAAACCCGGGTTTCGGATGGACGGAAAAAAGACATGGCTTATGTAGACAGCATAGCGCAGGGGCGCGTGTGGGCAGGTGAAAGGGCATTGGAGATAGGGTTGGTTGATAAACTGGGTGGTTTAGACGATGCTATAGCCTGCGCAGCGCGGCTGGCGAAAACAACCGATTACAGCCTGCGGGAGTACCCCGAGCCGAAATCGCTGTTTGACATGCTGAAAAATAATTATGGCAAAACCGTTAAAACAAAAGCTATTAAAGAAGAACTAGGCAACGAAGGTTATTTGCTGTTCCAGCAAATTAAGCGTGTAAAAGCAATGGTAGGCAGTGTGCAGGCAAGATTGCCTTATGATATTGCAGTGGAGTAAAGGAATGAAGAAGCAGGGATACAAAAAATATATACCAGCACCGGTTTGCAACTATGCCTATAATAATTGGATTGAAATCCAATGTCATCCGGTTAATGAAAGTTCATTTTCTGCCGCACATTCGCAGATCATCTTTTATGCGCCTGGCGCTGTCATTCTCTTTCTCAACAACAATACGTTAAAACTTCCATCGGTCAGACCGCCCTTTGGGCGTGCCGACCGGCTTCCCATCGCCGCAAGGCGTAGTTTAAATTAACTCAGTCTCGCAGAGACGATACTTTGGTAAGATAAGCTACCTTTGCTGCGCAAAAAACGATGAATGTCTAAATCCTATAGCCAATTTAAAGCAATGCTTGCCATTACAAAGGCAGGCCTTATTTCAATATTCCGTAGCCCCTCAGCCGTTGCATTCAGCTTTGCATTTCCACTCATTTTCATATTGGTGTTTGGTTTTTTGGGGGGCGGAGGACGCGTGTCGCTACGTGCAGCATTTGCACCCGATACAGATACAGCAAACTATTTGTATAAAATAATTAACAATATACCCGGGGTAAATATTGTTGAAAAGCCGGCGCAGGAAATAAACGAAGATCTTGTAAAAGGCAGGCTTACGGCTGTCATCTCCATTCAAAAAAATACAACCCAAACATCGCCTGAATATTTTATCAATCTTAAAAGCTCAGAAGCGGTCAGTCCCCAGAATATTGCAGTATTGCGGTCCATACTCACGTCGATTGTAAGCACTGCAGATAAAAGAAAATATCCCGGCGCAGCTACCGTAGCCGAAATCAGCAATAATGTTGAAAAAATTCCAGGGCGTACCTACCGCACAATCGACTTTATATTGCCTGGTCAACTGGGCTTTTCGTTGTTGAGTGCAGGTGTATTTGGCGTAGCTTTTCTGTTCTTTAATTTACGGCAGCAATTGGTATTGAAGCGTTTCTTTGCCACACCCGTCAGCCGTACCGGTATTGTGTTGGGCGAAGGGCTGAGCCGTGTTATCTTTCAGTTGATCACTGCCGTGGTTATTTTGCTGGTGGGCTATTTCTTTTTTCATTTTACGTTGGTCAATGGCTGGCTCACTTTTTTTGAATTACTTGTGTTAAGCTTTATCGGATTGGTGGTATTTATGGCCTTTGGGTTTATTGTAAGCGGCATTGCCAAAAGCGAAAGCACTATTCCGCCGTTAGCCAATATAGTAACGTTGCCTCAGTTTCTGCTTGCGGGCACTTTTTTTCCTATTGATAATTTCCCCAAATGGCTGCAGCCCATTTGCCAGGTATTGCCACTTACACACCTGAACAATGCCATGCGCAATGTAGCTTTTGAAGGCGCGCATTTAACAGACTGTGGCAAACAGTTGGGTATATTGGTATTATGGGCGGTGGTAGCATATGCGGTTGCGGTAAAAGTGTTTAAATGGGAATAGATTTGAGGTTGGGAACCACGGAGGTACTAAGACACGGAGGTGCACAAAGATTTAGAATTTATTGTTTGTGGTTGATCATGTGTGCCTGCCTGATATAATAAGCGTCAAATAAGCGGGGCACTGTGCGCGGTTCCTCTCCAAAGGAGAGGCTAGGTGAGGCTTTTGGGTTTGAACCACGGAGGCGTTGATTTGAAATTTTTGATTTGAAATTTGCTGAAGGCAGATAGCTACCCGCCTTTTGTTTCTTGATTTTTGGATTTTGAGATTTCTATATTATGCGTTTTGTTAAACAACTGTTGATAGCATTTTTTGTTTTTGGGCTGATCATTTTTTTAATTTCCCTGTTGCTGCCGTCGAGCGTGCAGGTTTCAAAATCTGTGTTGATCAATGCGCCTAAAGACAGTATAACCGCTACTTTATTGCGTATTGAAGACTGGAAAAAATGGAGTCCCTTTTTGCAGGATAGCGCTATCCGTTATGATATCACCTCTTCTTCAACCGCCAACTGGCGGGCGGCAGATGGCATGCTTAACTCCATAACCTTGCAGCAATACAGCGCCGACAGCATTTTTGCAATCATTCATGCCGATGATAAAATCGTATTCAACAGCGGCTTTACCATCAAAGCTTCCAACGATAATAACAATGTAACCAAGGTAGAATGGTGGATGATTGAACACCTGAAATGGTATCCCTGGGAAAAATTTTACGGACTTTTTTCAGAAAGTTTCAAGGAAACCTATGTTGAAAACAGCCTGGATATGTTTAAGAGATATATGGAGGAAGGAGTGAGGTAGAGGCGTGGGGTAGAAGGTGTAAGGTGTAGGGTGTAAGGAATAAAGTTTAGGGTTTGGTGTTTACTGTTTTAATAACGATAAACACCAAACACCGAACTGTAAACATAAACGCCGGTGCGATCTATTCAATATAAACCTTTATAGAATCTACAGCTATACGCGATCTGAACCAGCTTTCTATTTTTTCTCTTTCCTGCACAAGCTTTTTCCTGTTGTCTGTTCCAAGAAAAAGGCTCATGTAAGTATTAGGCTTTAACGAATCGTTGTATACGGTTTGTTCCGAAATACCACAGGTTGTAATATCCGGGTATATCGGTTTCAGCTCCGTTAGCAGTTGCTTACCCAGCTGCATCCTGCTCCTGATGCTGTCTTGCCGTCGCAGGTTTTGCGCCAGTTCGTTCCGCAAATGATCTATTTCCCGTTCCTGCCGGTCTATTGCAATCAAACTTGCTCCTTTGCCTTCGTCATCATCTACCGAAAATCCCTGCTGTATAGAAATTAAAGCCTTACCCAGGTTGTAATGTTTTGCTTTTCCAATCACCTTCTGCTTAATGTCTTCGGGAATCAAACGGCCGCCATAAATGAGCTTCACGGTTTTTGCTATCGGGTCCACTTCCGATTTCAGCAGATAGTCGCCATCAATATGTCCTTCATTCCTGATGAATAAATTCGCATTCTGAGCAAATTTTTCCCGTTGCACCAGTATATAGCCAAAATAAATACTGGGTATAATGGTTAACAACACAATTACGGTCACCCATTGATTGGCTGTCTTTCTCGATTTTTGGTTGGCGTTCCAGATGGGGTATTTTAAAAATCGTACGGTAATGAGTGTAGCCACCCCAATAAAAACCGTGTTGATGGTAAACAGGTAAAACGCCCCGAAAAAATAACTCCAGGCTCCGGTGGCCAGTCCGTATCCTGCCGTGCACAATGGCGGCATTAACGCCGTGGCAATAGCCACCCCGGGAATAACATTTCCCTTTTGCTTGCTCGACAGGGCCAACACACCAGCCAGTCCGCCAACCAGTGCAATAATTACATCGTAAATATTAGGCTGGGTACGGGCAAGCAGTTCGGAGTGTGCTTCGTTAAGCGGGGTAATAAAAAAATACAAAGTAGAAGTTAGAAGACTGGACACAACGGCAAAAGCAAAATTAACAAGCGCCTTTCGCAGCAATCTGAAATCGTAAGTAGCAAGGCTGTAGCCCATGCCCAGTATGGGACCCATGAGCGGAGATACAAGCATGGCGCCGATTATAACGGCGGTGGAGTTTACATTTAATCCTACGCATGCAATAAAAATGGCAAAGATCAATATCCATAGGTTGGTGCCTTTAAAGTAAATGCCTTTTTCCATGGTGTCGTGGATAGTGGCATAATCTTCTCGCTCGGCAGCAATAGCGAATTTGTTTAGGATAGTACGTGTATTCATCGGTTTACAATTGAACATCGAATATAATGAACAGCGTGATAATTTATTGTGTGTGGTTCAAAATTATACGATGTGTTTACCGGTTGCCCCGAAATATATTGGTAATATGTAATTTATCGGGATGAAGCCCGTTGCCAGCCGGGCATCTTTCTGCTGCTGCTCTTTGCCATGCTGTAGCGAGGCTCCGTCATCCGTTGCGGGAAAGAGTGAAAAACAGGCAAATAAAAAAGAATGATCAAAAATCTTGGAATAAAAGTATAACCGTTTTACTTTGCATTCAACTTCTTTTACACTTGATACCAATGAGGATCACCACCCCTTTCTCTAAAAATCTAATAGCCTCCCGTTAATTGGTATCCCAATCTTCTAAAACACTATTGTTAAACCACGGTATTTAAATACGCTCTTCAATTGTTTATACGCATTGCGTATATAATGCTGGGCTGTTATGCGGGTGCTGCATATTTTTTACAATTATGCGGCATGCCGGGTAGTAATAATTTTTATAGACACTTATGCCGCTGCTATGAAAAATGTTGTGTACATTATTTTAAGCACACTTTTTTTAAGTGTTGGGGTTGAGGCAGTATCGCAGCCTGTATGCGGTTTCGACGGTTTGCACCGGTCGATGCAACAAACTTCGCCTGCACTGAAGAGAAAGCTGGAGCTGAATGAACAGGAGATATCTTCCGCCATCCAGGCGAGAAGAGCCGGGCGCTTGCCCGCTCACAGGCGGAATGCGATCGTGTATATTCCTGTGGTGGTGCATGTGTTGCACACCGGTGGACCTGTAGGTTCCAAATACAATCCGCCCGACGCGCAGATAGAGGCAGCCATCGCTTATCTCAATGAAATATACAGCGGCACCCATCCATCGCTTACTCCCGCCGGCGTAAACGCCGCAGGCGATCTCGGCATTCGCTTTGCATTGGCGCAACGCGATCCCGATTGTAACCCAACCAGTGGTATTCATCGCGTAAACATGTCGGCAAACAGCGGCTACATAAACAATGGTGTAAGCAGTAATGATTATGCGGCAGACGTGGCTTTTAAAACGCCCATCATCTGGGATAAAACGCGGTATTACAATATTTATGTGGTAAATAAAATAAACGGGCAGGACGGTTCCGCGGGGCAGTTCATAGCGGGCTACGCCTATTTTCCTACCGATGAAGTGGTAGACGGAACAGTAATGCTTGCCAGCCAGATGAAGGCAGATTCAAAAACGCTTTCTCATGAAATTGGGCATGCCTTTAACCTGTATCATCCTTTTGAGGGATCTGCTAACAAAAGCCAGTGCCCTGCGGGATTGGGCGACCGGGTAGAGGATACCGATCCTATTTCATACAATGCCTCTACAACAGGAGTGGTGGATTTTACCTGTCGCACAAGCGCCAACAAATGCAATGCAAACGCCCCTTTTAATATACGCACCGAAAGCAATTTTATGAATTACACTAACTGCTATACGCTTTTTACACCGGGGCAAAAAGAACGGATGCAGGCAAGCCTGGAGCTGGCAGAAAGGAGTTCGTTAATTGGATCAATAGCGCTGTTAACACCCGACCAAAGTCCGACATGTACTCCTAAAATTAATTTTGAATTTGAACAGCAGCATGTTCGTGCTGCACGCGAAATTACAGAGGGCTGCCGCGGCTATAAAGACTATCTTTTTTACCTGACCATAGGAAGCGCTCCTAGTCAAAATGCAAATGTAACCGTGTCTGCCGATCCCTCATCGACCGCGCTGGAAGGGGTTGATTTTGATTTTCCTTCTGGAAAGGAAGTTGTATTTCCTTCAACGGGTTTTGAAAAGCAGGGGTTGGTGATGCGTGTGTATGATAACGGCAGCGCACAATCGTTCAAAAAAGCAACGCTGAATTTTACCGTAGACAATAACAATGGAAATGCTGTAAAAGGCACAGCCAACCCGCAAATGGATGTTATTATTCAAACCATTGACCATAGCCCCGTGGAACCGGGAGCTGGCGGCGTTGCACTGGTGGGCGCCTTCAATTACCTGATCAACGATGCCAAAACATTTGATGCTTCTATCAGGCGGCAAAAAACGCAGATCATTTACAAGGCGAGCGAATTAACTGCTTCGGGTATCCGGCAGGGTTATATAAAAGAGATAAGCTTTTACATTCAGAAGCAATCGGCCCGCGCTTTTAAAAATCTGAATATCAAAATGGCGCAAACGGGTATTGCCGCGCTTGTGCAGGACGGCAATGTTACTACCGCTACTGATTTTACAGATGTGCTTACTTTGCCAGGATATGAAACAGTGGATGGATGGAACAACTTTTTGCTGCAAACTCCTTTTGCATGGAATGGTACCGACAATATTGCTGTTGAGTTGTGCTTTGACAATATAACGGACGAACCCGATAATGCTGATATTATCCGTGCTTATAACGATGGCAGTGCCGAAACGGAGGCCAATATGATAGTAGGAGAGGATTTAGACTGCACAGCTTCTTACTCCAACATTGCTTATTACCAGGGCGGCATTAAACCCATTGTAAGGTTTAATTATGAGCTGTTGGGCAACCCGGTGCGTAATACATTGGTTACTTCGCGAACCGAATATCTTGGACCATACAGCGAGATTTATTTTTATGATAATTCGTCGCCGAGGAAAATAGTGGGTAAAATTAAGAACCTTACCGACTGGAATTATGGCTGCACCAATATTAAGGTAGACAGGAGCGGCAGCACCACTACAGCATTCTGGAATACAACAGCCTCGCAATATCTTACCAGGAAGTCGTTCTTCGTCACGCCTCAGTTCAATAACCCTGAAGGTAAGTTTGAAATAACCCTGTATTATTCCGCAAGCGAAAAAAACGGTTACGAAACGGCTACGGGAAACTCGTGGAACAATATTAAGCTGGTAAAAACCAAGGTGCCTGTCAGCCAGATTACCCCTACTAATCCGCAAGAGGATAAGGTAGAAATCAATCCGCTGGTTGAACATGCCGGCTATGGCGTAGATTACACGGTTACGGCTGCTTTCAACTCAGGATTTTCTGGTTTTTCGGCAGGCATCATTAACACAACACTTCCTGTTACCTGGTTGAATTTTACGGCCCTGGTGCAGAATGATGATGTGCAACTGAACTGGACAACGGCTACAGAGTCAAACAACAATCGTTTTGAAGTGGAGGTAAGCACTAATGGGGTTGACTTTGTTTGGCTGGCTACCATACCGTCTGGCGGCAACAGCGCTGTTACTACCGGTTATGGTTACCTGCATAAGCAGCCTTTAGCGCGCGAACTTTTTTACAGGTTACGCCAGGTAGATAATGATGGTGTTTTTTCATACAGCAACATTGTTCATATTATAAGACAACAGTCGAACAAAGGCTCCTACTTATATCCTGTACCGGCGGGTAACCATATTACGCTTCATTTCGGGCAGCCTGCGCTGAATGCGGTGATCGAGGTTTTTAGCGGTGATATGAAATTGTTGTTTACAGAAAAAACGAGCGGAATGCTGCAGACCAAACAATTGCCGTTACAGGCACTGCCTGCCGGAACTTATTTTGTACGGGTTACTACTGCAAAACAAAACGAGGTGATGAGGTTTGTGAAGTATTGATAGCCCATCCTAACCTTCCCAAAGGGAAGGAACACTGCGCACAAGGCCAGCTTGCAAAAATTATTATTTAATCATGATGGATGCTAATGGAAATGCTCCTGGTTTCCAGGGCTTGCATCTTGGTTCTTGCTCTTTGATTCTTGCTTTTTGTTTCTTGTATCTTGGTTCTTGCTTTTTGTTTCTGATTGCTCTTACCCAAAATTTTCTTTATAGTAATCACAATACTCCGTCATAAAGCAGATATCGCATTTGGGTTGCGGACGACATATTTCCCGCCCGTGGAAAGACATGGCCATGCCGGCGTCCCACAGCTTTTCGGGTATGGCTTCCATTATCTGTTTTTCAATTTTTTTTGGATCGGCTCCCGTTGCAATGCCTAACCGCGGCGCTACCCGCACCACATGCAGGTCTACAATCACTCCTTCAGGCTTTTCACCCGCTTCGCGGCGTATAACGTTTGCCGATTTCCGACCGATGCCCGGAAGTGCCGTCAAATCATCCATGGTAAGCGGTATCTTGCTGTCTTTCTTGATGTTCTGTCCTATTTCTGCCAGCCACTTTGCTTTGTTGGCAAAATTTCTCACTTTACCAATAAAGGGATGCAGATCTTCGGCGCTTGCCTTTGCCAGGGATTGAATGTTAGGAAAGTTTTCGAACAGCTTTGGCGCCAGCTGGTTAATATTCCTGTCTGAGTCCTGGGCAGACAGAATGACCATTACTACCAGTTGGTAAATGCTTTTGTATTCGAGCGGATGCTTTTTGCCCTTGTATTTTTTGAGCAAAACAGTCATGGCCTTCGACCAGTCTTTTTGTGGCATAAAATCCTTTTACAGAATAAACTTACAAAATATTCTGTTGGGTTACGGTGATGCTTTTTGCGTGCGTTGCTTCTTTGCGTGAAAACATTGAACCACGGAGGCACAAAGACACGGAGATGCACGGAGGTTCTGTATTGATTTATTCGTTGCGTCGCTGCTCCTTTGCGTGCTTTGCGTGAAACCATTGAACCACGAAGGCACAAAGACACGGAGTTGCACGGAGGGTTGTTGCTCCTTTGCGTGCTTTGCGTGAAACCATTGAACCACGGAGGCACAAAGGCACGGAGATGCACGGAGGGTTTGTATTGATTTATTCGTTGCGTCGCTGCTCCTTTGTGTGCTTTGCGTGAAACCATTGAACCACAAAGGCACAAAGACACGGAGTTGCACGGGGGGGCGTTGCTCCTTTGCGTGAAACACCCCACAAACTTCTATTTCTTCTTTTTGGGTGCTGCTTTTTTAGTTGCCGCCTTTTTAGCTGCTGCTTTTTTAGCCGGGGCTTTTTTAGCAAAGGCGCCCGGAATTTCAGCTTCAATAAATTGCTTTACTTCTTCCAGCGATACGGTGCCCATTTCTTCTGCCGTATACTTGCTGCCATCTGCCTTCCGGGGAATTTTTACGATCTTTTTTCCAAACTTAATAATAGGACCCCACCTCGCATTTTCTACCGATATCTTGTCATCGGCCCAGCGTTGTATATAACGGTTGCTTTCTTTTTCAATCTTCGCTTCAATCAGCTCATTCATATCCGCCTGCGTGAGCCTTTCAAAATTATACCGGCGCGGCACATTAATAAACATCTCGTCCCACTTAATAAACGGCCCAAACCTTCCTGTTCCCTTTGTAATAGGTTTGCCATCGTAAGTGCCTACCGGTGCTTCCGCAATTTTCTTAGCTTCTATATATTGAATGGCTTTGTCCAGATCAACTGTTCCCAGATCCGTTCCTTTAGGAATAGAAATAAAATCTTCACCCCACTTTACATAAGGTCCAAATCGGCCAACGTTTACCGATATGTCTTTGCCTTCGTATTCGCCCAGTCCCGCCTGCACTTTAAAAAGATCCATCGCTTCTTCGAACGTAATGGTTTCAATACTTTGCCCGGTGGGTATTTTAGCAAAACGAGGCTTTTCCTCATCGGTGGTGGTGCCTATCTGTACCATTGGGCCATAACGCCCCATGCGTGCTACAACAGGTTTACCACTTTCAGGGTCTATGCCCAGTTCACGCTCTCCTTTAATACGCTCTGCCGTTTCAATGGTATTGTCAACATCTTTTTTAAAGGGCGTATAAAAGTCATCCAGCATCTTGTTCCACTTCATTTTGCCCTGCGCCACTTCGTCAAATTCTTCTTCAATCCTGGCGGTGAAGCCATAGTCCATAATATCGTCAAAATATTGCTTCAAAAAATCAGTAACCACCAGCCCCAGGTCAGAAGGAAACAATTTGGATTTTTCTGCACCGGTATTTTCCTGCTCGGTCAGCTTCGAAATTTTATCTGCTTTCAGCACCATAATGCGGAAATCTCTTTTCACGCCTTCTTTATCTCTTTTTTCAACATAGCCTCTTTTAAGAATGGTAGAGATAGTAGGTGCGTATGTAGACGGGCGGCCAATGCCCAGTTCTTCAAGCTTTTTTACCAGCGATGCTTCCGTAAAACGGGGCGCCGGGCGCGAAAATCTTTCTATCGCCTTCATCTCTTTAAACACCAGTTGCTGGTTCACTTCCAGCGGAGGCAGCATGCCTTCAGCCGCTTCTTCTTCCATATCGTCTTCGTCCCTGTCTTCGCGGTATACTTTCAAAAAGCCTTCAAATTTCAACACCTCGCCTTGCGCTGTAAGTTCTTCGTTATTGGTAGAGATATTGATTTTGGCAATCGTTTTTTCCAGTTCGGCATCTGCCATCTGGCTTGCCATGGTGCGTTTCCATATCAGTTCATACAGTTTGCGGCAATCTGCATCGTCAACAGTTAGTCTGTCCATTGCCGTTGGGCGAATGGCTTCGTGCGCTTCCTGTGCCGATTCGTTTTTGTTTTTGTATTTGCGTACCTGCACGTAGTCGTTGCCGTATTGCGATTTTATCCTGTTAGTGATATCGCCCAGCGCCGTATCGCTCAGGTTTACACTGTCGGTACGCATATAGCTGATATAACCGTTTTCGTACAGTTTTTGCGCCAGCAGCATGGTGCGGCTAACGGAGTAGCCCATTTTGCGCGAGGCTTCCTGTTGCAGCGTAGAAGTGGTAAAAGGCGCCGCGGGCGATTTTTTGGCAGGCTTTACCTGTATGTCTCTTACCGTATATTTTGCGCCAACGCAGCTTTGCAAAAAAGCAAGGGCATCATCTGCCTGGCTGTATTTGCTGCCTTCTGCCTTAAAGTTAACGGCTTTGTTGCTGATGTCTTTTGCTTCGAACAGCGCTTCTACCTTAAAAGTACTGGTAGCATTAAAGGCGTTGATCTCTCTTTCGCGTTCGGCAATTAATCGTACTGCCACGCTTTGCACACGCCCGGCGCTGAGGTTATTGCGCATACTCATCTTACGCCAAAGCACAGGCGACAATTCAAATCCCACAATCCTGTCGAGTATACGCCTGGCCTGCTGGGCGTTTACCAGGTTCATGTCCAGTGTACGTGGCGATTGAACGGCAGACTGTATGGCAGGTTTGGTAATTTCATGAAAAACAATACGCTTGGTGGTGGAAGGATCGAGCCCCAGCACCTCGCACAAATGCCAGCTAATGGCTTCTCCTTCGCGGTCCTCATCCGTTGCCAGCCACACTTCGCTGCTTTTTTTTGCCAGCCCCTTTAGCTCTCTCACCACTTTTTCTTTTTCTTCCGGGATGATATACCTGGGTTTGAAATGGTTGTTGATATCAATACCCATATCATTTTTCTCCAGGTCGCGGATGTGTCCATAACAGCTTTTTACTTCGAAATCGCTGCCGAGTATTTTTTCAATGGTTTTTGCTTTCGCGGGAGACTCTACTATCAATAAATTTTTTGCCATGGTATTGGTTAAACTCTGTGACCACAAAAATATTGCCGGTACATTTCCTTTTTAAGGAACGTTGCTGAAACGATCGGGAGTGACAAGCATTATTTCAAAACCAGGTTTTCAATAAAAATGCATGTAAAACCCTTTGCCCAACAATGTTTTTTCACTTAAAATTGCTGCAATATTAAAGTAAAGCACCAAAAAACAAAAAAAACGACTATTTACAGAAAATCAAGAATCTGCTTCATCACGCTTTCATCGCGGTATATTTTCCTGTGGCCAAGACCTTGTGTTGCGATGAATTGCAGGTTAGAATTGTTATCATTCTGAACCGTTTCCGCATCAGAAAAAGGTGTAATGTCATCGTCGCGGTCGTGCAGCCAAAGCACTCTTGCCTGTATATGCTTTATTGCTCTTCGTATCGAATAATATTCAGCCGGCCGTCCGCCTTTTTCTGCCACCAGTTTTTCAAAAGGTTGTTTTATGCGGTTGTTTACGCGCAACAAAGTAAAAAAATGGCGAATGGCGGATACCGTTTCCGTGGCAGGTGCTATCAATACCGCCTTTGTGTTTGGGTGATGAGGTACCTGTTCCAGCAAATGTGCTAACGCCAATCCTCCAAACGAATGTGCTATATAACCGTCAAAGCTTCCATATTGATGGCAGATCTGCTGCAGGGTTTGCACATATTCGGGCAGCGTAATGGTGGTTCCGGCGCTTTTGCCGTGAGCCTGCGCGTCGAAGGCAACTACTTCATAGCCTTTTTTAACCAGTTTGGCAGCGTACCTGTCGAAATTGGCCGCGGTTGATTCAAACCCGTGTACAATCAGGATCTTCTTTGAGCCGCCCTTATTCCATTGATATCCGTGCAATGAGTAACCATTGGTAATAAGTGTGAGTTGCCCGGCTTTGGTGAGAATGGGAGATACCGGCATTTCCTTTTTCTTCCGGGGGGTGCAGAAAAGCTCAAATGCCTGGCGCGCTGCTTTTGCGGGCGCTAATAAAGAAAGAACGCCTAATTTGGTGCGGATATATGTTAATGCGATTTTGTGAGAAAGTTTCATGTTGCAAGATAAGGGGGAAGGGAGAAAGGTCAAAGGTGAAAGGGGAAAGGTGAAAGGGGAAAGAACCAAGATTCAAGAAACAAGAAGCAAATAGCAAAAGGAAGTAGAACATAAACAAACAATCGTGCTCGTTGCGCGCTTTGCTCCTCTGCGTTCTTTGCGTGAAATAAAAACAAAAACGTCAAAAAGAAACACCTTACTCCATGAACATCGTAATAATTGGAACCGGCAACGTTGCTTTTGTTTTAGGCAGACTAATGCATAACGCGGGGCATACCATTCAACAGGTTGCGGGCAGAAATAAAGACAAGACACACAAGCTTTCAGCATTGTTGCAGGCAGAGCCGGTATATGATTTTAAAACGATCAGCCAGCAGGCAGCTATATATATAATAGCCATTAGCGACGATGCATTATGGAAAATAGGCGAAGCCCTGCCAATACACAGCGGTATTGTATTGCATACTGCCGGGTCGGTACCCAAAGAAGTATTGCAGGGACTGGGTAAAAATTATGGAATATTGTATCCTCTGCAAAGCCTTCGGAGTGATAGAAAGGACCTGCCCGAAATTCCTTTTTTAATTGATGCTGATACTACTGAAACGCTGGAAGCGATCCGGCAATTTGCCATTACCTTATCGCCAATGGTTGAACCGGCAGATGATGAAAGGCGTATGAAATTTCACATTGGCGCTGTTTTAGCCAACAATTTCACCAATCATTTGCTGACGTTAACCAATACATTTTGCAAAGAAGAACAACTGGATTTTAAACTGTTGCTTCCGCTGATTGAAGAAACGGTGGCAAGATTGCAGTATTATGCTCCGGCAGATATGCAAACCGGTCCTGCTGTAAGGAACGACGAGGTAACCTTGCGAAAACAAGATAAATACCTTGAGCGTTATCCGGAAATCAGGAAAATATATGAGCTGTTCACCCAAAGCATCCGGTCATTTCACCGAAAAGAATAATCTGTATAAAAGTTGTGAATTTTTGGGAATGCTTTTGCGAACGTTGTGAATTTTCAATTTCAGCCTTTACCTTCACCGCATGAAGATGGTTGGCGCATTTTTCAGACTTATCAGGTATCAGAATCTTATTTTCATTGGCATTACACAATGCCTTTTTTATTTCTGTATTTTATATCCTGCCGTACATCCCAACGAATTTTTTTCTGATGAGTTCGGACTTTTTGTATTGCTCGTTTTTTCTTCCGTTTTTATTGCTGCCGGCGGATATGTAATTAATGATTATTTTGATCTTAACATCGACCAGGTTAACAAACCCAAGCGTATTGTGGTAGAAAAGGTAATACACCGCCGCTGGGCCATTATATGGCATTGGATATTTTCTATCGCAGGTGTTGTAATGGGCTTTTACATTTCGTTTATAACACGCAACTGGCTCATTGGTTTATCTAATATAGCATGCGTGTTGCTGTTGTGGGTGTATTCCACCACATTCAAAAAGAAATTACTGTCGGGCAATATCATCATATCGTTGTTAACCGCCTGGGTGATATTCGTGGTGTTTTTTTTTATTGATTATTTTCCTTCCAACATTATACCCGGCTGGCAAATGCATGGCGATATGGACGAAAGTGTTCACCGTCGTATAATGCGGCTTACTTTTTTATACGGTGGCTTTGCATTTGTTATTTCGCTGATACGGGAAGTAATTAAAGACATGGAAGATATGGAGGGCGATGCACGGTATGGTTGCAAAACCATGCCCATTGTATGGGGCGTGCCCGTTGCTAAGGTATTTACGGGCGTATGGCTGATGGTATTAACGGGTTCGCTGTTGGTCATCCAGTTTTATGCCATGTACCTTGGGTGGTGGTGGAGCATTTTATATTGCACTGTATTAATTATTATACCACTGTTGTGGATTACCCGTAAGCTGTATATAGCCACTGTATCTGCCGACTTTGGATACCTTAGCGGCGCTGTTAAATTTGTAATGCTTACAGGTATCTTGTCCATGCTTTTTTTCAAATTATATCATCCATGAAAATAGTGCTGGCTTCGCAATCGCCGCGCCGCAAACAATTGCTGGAGTGGGCAGAAGTAAATTTTGATGTGATCATTCAATCAACCGATGAAAGTTATCCGCCCGGTCTTTCATTTACAGACATTGCTATACACATAGCCAGGCAAAAAGCATTGGCGGTGCAGGAGGGAGAAATATATAAACGGTATGAAGGCAACGTTCCTATACTGGCGGCAGACACGATTGTAGTGTGTGGGCAACAGGTTTTGGGAAAGCCAAAAGATCGTGAAGATGCTATACGTATTTTAAGTTTGCTGTCCGGGAAAAAGCATGAAGTTATTACGGGTGTTGTTATTTTAAACGGTGCCCGAAAACCGGTTGAATTTGCCGACACTACAGAAGTTTGGTTTCATGCGTTAACGACCGAACAAATTGCTTTTTATGTAGACAACTACAAGCCGTACGATAAGGCCGGTGCATACGCCATACAGGAATGGATAGGAGTGGTGGGTATACAAAAAATTAACGGCGACTTTTACAATGTAATGGGCCTGCCGGTGAGCAGGGTGGTAAGACACCTTGATTTCTGATTTGTTGATTTTTGATTTTGATGCTTATTCCCCCATCCTTATACCCCACACCTTACACCCTTAACCTTATGCCTTTCACCTTTGACCTTTCGCCTTTCACTTTTCACTTTTTTTTTGTTCGTCTTCTCCGCCTTGCGTAATTTAATAGCCTAACACCACAATTGCTACCTATGACCGAAAAACTACTGCAGTTTATCTGGCAGATGCAATACTTCAATAAGCACGATCTGCAAACCGCCGGTCACGAACCTGTATCTATTATTTTTCCCGGCCGTTTAAATACACACCAGGGTCCTGATTTTACTGCTGCCAGCATAAGAATCAACAATACTACCTGGGCGGGCAGTATAGAATTGCATGTAAAAGCATCCGACTGGAAACAGCACGGGCATAGCGGCGACTCCAATTATAAAAATGTAATCCTGCATGTAGTATGGAAAAATGACTGCGAGGTAACCGACGATTACGGGAACGAATTGCCTACGCTGGTGCTGGAAGACCGTGTGTCTAAACTGCTGTTGCAACGCTACGAGGAACTGATGCATAATCAATCGCATATCCCCTGCGAAAAGAGTTGCGGCGAAATTCCCGACCTGGTGTGGCTGTCGTGGAAGGAGCGGTTGATCGTTGAACGGCTGCAAAGAAAAACGACTGTTATAAAAAGCTACCTGGAGCAAACCAGCAATCATTGGGAAGAAGTGTTCTGGTGGCTGATTGCCCGCAACTTCGGTATTACTGCCAACGCCAATGGTTTTGAATTAATTGCCCGGTCAATATCCATCAATATACTGGCAAAACATAAAACGCATATTCACCAGGTAGAAGCCATTTTGCTGGGGCAGGCAGGATTGCTGGAACAGCATTTCGATGAGGATTATCCTGTAATGCTGCAAAAGGAGTTCAGGTTCTTAAAAAAGAAATACAAGCTGAACCCCATTGTGCATCCCATTTATTTTTTGCGAATGCGGCCGCAGAATTTTCCCACGGTAAGGCTGGCGCAATTGTCTATGCTCATTCATCAGTCGGCGCACCTGTTTTCGCAGGTAAAAGCCGCAGGCAAGCTGGATGACATCCGAAAACTGCTTACCGTTACGGCAAACGATTACTGGCATTATCATTACCGGCTTAATGAAAAAACAAGTTACCAGGAAAAAACACTGGGCATGCAATCGGTAAACAACATCATCATCAACACTATTGTGCCCGCAGTATTTACATACGGCTATATACACAACGAACCGGTATACAAAGACAAAGCCGTTCGCTGGCTGCAGGATCTTCCGTCGGAAAACAATGCAGTTACCCGCACCTGGAAGCTGACGGGTATTGCCAATAAAAATGCATTCGATTCACAATCATTAAATGAACTTACCAGGCAATACTGCTTTCAAAAGCACTGCCTTTCGTGCGCGGTTGGAAATGCGGTGCTGAAACGATAGCGGTCAGCTTTCAGCAATCAGCGATCAGTTGCGGTCGGCACACCCCGGTTGAGCCGTGTGGGCGGATACCGTGGCGGTCTGACCGACCTGTCAGGCGAAAGAAAGTAAATTGCAGTAATGAAAGTGTATACTTTTTCCAGGACTTGACACAGTGGCTTTTCAAGGATTCCAACTTTTTAATAGTTGGAAACTTTCCTTTCAAAAGATAACACTCAGCAATGAGCTTAGCACTCGGCTTAAGTTAATATTAATGGCCGCACAAGCTGGCCTTGTGTGCAGCGTTCCTTCCCCCTGGAAAGGTTAGGATGGGCTTCAAATCAAAAATCAACCAATCAGCAATCAAAAATTGAAATCCACATTTACTTTTATATCCGGATGGATGCTGTAAATAACCGGGCAGGTGTGTGCTGCACGCTCCATTATGGTTTGTTGCTTTTCGGTTAAGGAGATGTTATCGGGGAAATGAAATGTTAAATTTATGCCTCCAATCCTCCTTGGATCATTCGCCATAATTTTCTCAACGTCTACTTTTATGCCTGCAATATCAAGCTCCATGTCCCGCGCTTTTATACCCATAATAGTGAGCATGCAACTGGCAAGAGCCGTAGCCACCAGGTCCGACGGAGAAAACCTTTCGCCTTTACCCTGGTTGTCTGTGGGGGCGTCGGTTTCAATTACTGTTCCAGACTTAAGATGGGTGCAAACCGTTCTCAAATTTCCTTCGTACACTACTGTTGAAGTCATTGTATTATTTTTGTTTAAATTTACGTTCAAAGTACAATAAAATATTCCACGTGAAGAAAATCATAGGTGTTGCTTTGCTTATTAGTTTCGCCATTACCGGGTTTGCGCAAGAGGCTGGCAAAAGTAAAAAAGAAGAGAGGAAACGACAAAAACGCGAACGGATGAATGAGATCATGAAGATGGAAGAGGAAGGCGTTCCTTCATTCAACAAACAAAATGCTTTTGGCATTAAGCTTAATACAGACGGATGGGGGTTGTCTTACGAAATTGGAAGAGCGAACACTGTACGACGTGCTACTATTTACCAGATAGAATTCAACGAAAAAAAACATCCCAAAGAAGAAAAAACCAGTTACCAGAACAGCGCAGGAGGTTTTATATTTTTTGGAAATCCTTTCGTGTTTGGTAAAAAAAATAATTTTTATCAATTGAAATTATCCGGCGGTCAGCAATTGCTCATTGGTGGCAAGGGCAATAAAAATGGAGTATCGGTATATGGTATTGGTGCCGGAGGTCTTTCGTTAGGTTTTTTGCGGCCCTATTACGTGGAGGTAATTGATAACAACAACCAGAACAAGTTTGTTAAATACGAGTCGCAGGACAGTGTGTATTTTATGGACCCGGCCAGTATTATCGGCGGCGGCGGATTAGCAAGAGGCTGGGGTGAAATGAAACTAGCGCCGGGACTGCATGCAAAAACTGCTATCCGGTTCGACTATAACCGTTTTAATACCGTTATTTCTGCCATTGAAGGAGGCTTAAACGCGGAATATTACTTCAAAGGAATTGACCAGATGGTTTACAATCCCTCGCGCAAATTTTTCATCAATGCCTACGTTTCCATCTTATTTGGCAAACGGAAGTAAGAGGGTTATTTTTGCATTTCGGTAATTTTTTTAATTTATACTATGAGCGGATCTTGCGTTACTCACCAGGAAGCGGAGCCACGTGCAAAGAAGCCGGATTGGCTGAGAGTAAAACTCCCCATTGGTGAAAGTTATAAGAATGTAAGGAACTTAGTTGATACCCATAAACTGCATACCATTTGCGAAAGCGGCAACTGCCCTAATATGGGCGAATGTTGGGGCGCTGGTACGGCAACTTTTATGATATTGGGCAACATCTGCACCCGGAGCTGCGGCTTTTGTGCTGTGGCAACCGGCAGACCTGAAGCTGTTGACTGGGACGAACCTCAACGCGTAGCCGAAGCCATTTACCTGATGAAAGTAAAGCACGCCGTAATTACTTCGGTAGACAGGGACGAGCTGAAAGACGGCGGAAGCATCATCTGGTACAATACCATTAAAGCAGTAAAGGCATTAACACCCAATACCACGCTTGAAACACTGGTGCCCGACTTTAAGGGCGAAAAAGAAAACATTGATCGTATTATTGAAGCAGCGCCGGAAGTAGTATCGCACAACATTGAAACAGTAGAGCGCATGACAAAGCAGGTGCGCATACAGGCCAAATACTGGAGGAGCATGGAAGTGCTGAAATACCTGAAAGAAAAAGGTATGCGTACCAAATCGGGTATAATGCTGGGACTGGGAGAGAAGGAAGAAGAAGTGCTCCAGACCATGCGCGATCTGCGTGCTAACGGCGTAGACGTAATTACCATTGGTCAATACCTGCAACCCACCCGCAAGCATTTACCTGTTCAACGTTTTGTGCATCCCGATGAATTTAACGCTTATACCATGGCGGGCTATGAAATGGGCTTCGATTATGTGGAAAGCGGACCGCTGGTGCGCTCCTCTTACCACAGCGAAAGGCATGTATACGAAGGCATTGGCAAACTGGAATGGCAGAAGAAGAAGGCGATGATGGAGAGCATTTGAGATTTGAAATGTGAGATTTGAGATTTTCACCAGCGATTGCGACGGTGCAGTGTTCGCAACATTTTTTATTGGCTGCAATTCCTTCATCTTATTTTGAGATAATTCTTTGTAATAGTCACGAAATATTAGCTGCGTTCGCTGCTCCTTTGCGTGCGCTGGGTAAAATATAACTGCGCCTTTGCTTACTTAGCGCCCTTTGCGTGAAATCCCTCCCGCATTATTTCTTCTCCGGAATATATTCCAATATATCGGCAGGCTGGCATTCGAGTATTTCGCAGATCATTTCCAGCGTTGAAAAACGAATGGCTTTTGCCTTCCCGGTTTTTAAAATAGACAGGTTTGAAAGCGTAATACCCACTTTGTCCGACAATTCTGTTAACTGCATTTTACGCTTTGCCAGCATTACATCCAGGTTTACAATAATGGGCATCTGTTATATAGTTAATTGATTTTCCGAATAAATTTCAACGCCGCGGCGATATACAACGGCCAATGCAATTATTATCATCCCCAGCCAGATATTTCCACCTACGTTGGTTACCAGCTCCAGCCGGCTGCTTGCGAAATAATCGTTTGCCAATGAATTGAACAAAATGTATTGAACAATTTTCACCAGGTCGATGAAGATGAGCGCCAATCCTATCGTTTGTATATATGTAGCGCTTTTTGCAGTAAATGGCTCTTTTAAAGAGATGTTGTCTAGTATTTTTTTCAAAGACCAGATAATATAAAGTGACGCCCCCAATTGCAACAGCGATATAAGATAATGAACGAATCCCAAACTTGTTTGCTGTGGAACAAGTAGTTGGTACTTATGTGGTACGGGTTGCAAAGCTGCTTTGTTGCCCGGAGAATAACGGTAAGGAACAACCGAATCCTGGCTGCCGAAATCCATTACTTCAAAACTAATTGAGCTGCCCCCTTTACCGGGGGTAAGTTCTGATTCACCAGTTATTAACCCGAAAGTTGATACTCCTATTGCAATGCAACCAAGCAGTATTGCCAGGTAATAAACTCCGGTAACTGTTCTTTGGGTGGCTTTAAAAATTGTTTGTCCCGACATAAAAAGTATTTAATGACACAAAAGTAGGTCTCGGTTTCTGAAAAACAAAATAAACTTATTGTTTTTCAATAAATATTATTCCTTTTGCGGATAATTGATGTTGTTACTCAATGATTTTGGCATTATAGATAACAGCCTGCGCGGTATGTTATTTGAGTAAATGGTTTAAACAGTTGTATGGCAAAATCTGCAAAAAAATCAGCACGTCGTCCCGCTGCTTCGGGCAAAAATAAATTGGGAGTAAAGAATTCACTGGTCAATAACATTAATGCGCGCCGTAAGAAAGGAATAGCACGCAGTAAAAAAGATTCAACGGTATCAGATAAGTCTTACAGTAATATGGAAAACAATTGGGGCAAGCCGAAAAAGTAATCAGGCAAACATTCGGCTTGTAATGTTTGCCTGATAGCTATTCTGTGTCGGTCAGACCGCCGGCCGTCGCGAATGCCGTTTAGGCGGGCCGACCGGTATTCCCATCGACCCGCCTAAAACTCTACTTTATAACTCAGTACCGGCAGCATAATTTTATCCTCTTCTTTTACAATTTCTCCTGAACGATAATTATAATCGTAGCCATAAAAAGAAGGAGTGCCCAATACATTTTTTAGCTGCAATGCCAGCACACCCGAATATCTTTTTTTGTTCATGCGGTAGGTAACCGTTAGATCGAAGTAATACATTGGAGCCGCCTGTTTCGAAAATGCTTTCGTTTCGTCGTAATAAACCTTTTTTTCTTCGATGGTTCTATTTTCATCTACGGGACTGTATCGTTCGCCGCCCACAAAATTTACCCTTGCATTGATGCCGAGTATATTTCCTTTTTGCGTGGTAAACTCTTTTCCTGCCAGCAGGTTAATGACGTATGATTTATTGTATCGTGTGTTGCGCCATGCTCCGTCGGGTGCTTTGTATTTTGAATCAAATACCGAAGCGGTAACCAGGTAATAAAAGTTGTGGGAAAGAAAGCGCTCCAGCGTAACATCTATGCCGATGTTCCTTCCCCGGCTGTTGTTGCCCAGCGAATCAGCAAACGACCAATCCTGCCGGAAGTTGATCATGGAATACGAGCTGTCTGCAATGCCCGGAATGTTGCGCAATAGCTGGTAATAAGGCTCAATCTTCAATCTCAGGTTGCGCGCTATCAGCCAGTCGTAAGACAGTACAAAATGATGCGCCTGCGACAGCCCAAGCTTTTTGTTGGGATAATTGACAGCGCCATTTCTGTTTCGTTCAACCAGGTATATACGCAGGTCTTCCATTTGCCTGTGTTTCCCGTAGCCCAGTCCAAGGGTATGCCTGTCTGTTAGTTTGTATTTAATGCCCAGCCTCGGATCGATATAAGTAGCCTGGTTCATTTCAAAATAACCAGCATTTAAGCCACCGTTCAGCGAAAGATCAGCATTGATGTCGTATCGCGCCTGCGCATAGTATTCTGCGAAATCTGTTGCACCGCCTGCACTGCTGATGCTGCGGAATGTGCCGGGCTTGTTATCAACGGTGCTGGACAGGTCGAGGTTGTAAAACAGCCTATGGTAATTTACACCGCTTCGCAACGAAAAACGGGAGCTGAATTTATGATTTAGTACGCTGCTTACCGTTATCCTGCCCGACCTGTCGAATAATGTTGATTCGGGCTGCAATGTAAGACTGTCGTCTACCCGCTCTATTTGAGCTACATTGCGAACCCCAGACGCCGCAAGGGTGGTAGTAACGTAAGTGTTCTTATCTAACAACAGTTTGTGCGAAATACCGATGGCGCCGGTGCTCAGTTTCCAGTTGTTTTTAAACCTGTCCCAGTTTGTTTCCCATTTGGAAGAATCTGTTGTTTCTTTTTCCATGGAATGATCAATAGCACCGATGCCCCACAACGAAAACGTACCTGCTTTTTTAGTGGGAAAGTTGAATTTGAAAGAAAGATCCTGGTACCGTGGTACCTGCGATTCGTTGAACAATCCCAGGCCAGCAAGCAATCCCAAAGTAGAGTAGCGGTAATTGAACAGGTAAGTGGCGCCCTTGCCTTTTACAAAGGGTCCTTCAGACGATACATCAATGCCTAACAATCCTAACTGAACAGCGCTCTCTCTTTTATCGCTGTTGCCACTGCGTAATTTCATATCGAACACACCTGCCAGCGCGTTGCCATATTCTGCAGGGAAAGCGCCTGTAAAAAAGTCTGAATTAGAAAGCAACTGGCTGCTGAATATTGTAACTACTCCGCCGCCTGCAACATTGCCGCCCGCAAAATGGTTGGGGTTGGGAATTTCTACTCCTTCCAGGCGCCACAACACCCCCTTAGGCGAATTGCCGCGAACGATAATGGCATTGTCCTGCATATTGCCGGATGTTACGCCTGCAAAAGCAGATGCCATGCGAGCCGGATCGTCGAGTCCGCCCGCATATCTGCGGGTTTCTTCCACCGAAAATGAACGGGCGCTAACGGTTGCCATCGTATTGAGTGGTTTATGCTTTTGTATGCCTGATTTGATCACAATTTCATTGAGGTGGGTAACCGACTGTTTCAGCCCGGTTGACAATACTACTTCTTTGCCACTGGTAACCAATATTTCCGGAATGGAAACAGGCTCATACCCGCTGAAAGATACAGATAAGGTATGGCGACCGAGTGGCACGTTGCTGATCTTAAAATTTCCATTTTCGTCGGAGATGGCTCCTAATGCGGGAGAAGTACCCGTTACCGTTATGCTAACGCCTGCGAGTGGCGACTGCGATTCGCTGTCGAATATTTTTCCCTTTATTACCTGCGTAATCTGGGCAGGGCAAACGCCTGCCGTCAATATCAATAATAACGTTATGCTGGTTTGTAGCAATCGCTTTGGGGCAATAAAATGCTTTTTCATTTTACTTTTTTTGAAAAATGAGTAATAAGAATGATGATGGTAATGGATGGGAAATCGCAGTGAACCGGAGGAGCGCAACAGTACTAACGGTTAGTACTGCTGCTCCGCGGTTTCTTTATATGTACAATGGCGGCACCTGGCTGATAGTGCACAACGGGTTTGCTGTGCCGGTGTGCAGATAATAAGATCCAGAACTGATGGAAATTGTCGCTAAAACATAGGAGCGTTCCGAATCTTTATTGCTGAATGATATTGGACAAAGCGGTTACACAATGATGCTGAACGGAGATGCAAAACGAAGTTCGTAATTGTATCAGTCGTCAATTCGCAGGAAAGTGCCGTTCCTGTCAAACTCAAGCGATAAGCCGTTAGATAATTTTACTTCCTGCTGTGTTTTGCTCAGTTCCCATTCTTTAATGAATACCGACGGATAGTTGTTTGTTACATAAGTGAGGATAGGACTGGGAATTACACTGTTGGGCAGTGCCTCGTTGCTTTCAATGTCGATGATTTCCCCGTCTTTATTGAATTCGAGTTTTACGCCATTGTTAAGAATGGCTTTGTAAGTTGTTTTCAGATCGTCTCTTTCTTTAACTACCTGTACGATTTGCTGTCCTGAAAAATGTGCATTGATGTAGCTGGTGCTTGTAGCAGGCAGGTCGTTGGGCGATACTACTTTCTCTTTATCGCACGATGCCAGTATAAGTACAAAAGCCGCCATTAACAGGATGATTTTTTTCATGATGTTTTGTTTGTTTAATTCAGTAAATAGATTATTTGTTGTAAGACAACCGAACAAACGGGTACCCTTATGCGTGATGGAAAAAAAGCGGAGAGCGGTCAGCCTTCAGCAATCAGGTGGTGGTGAAAAGTGAAAAGGCAAAGGTGAAAGGATGCAACTGCTGGTTGTGTTAGATCGTGCCGTCAGACCGCCTTAACGGCGTGCCGACGGGGGAAGAAGGTTTCCAACTTTTCAAAAGTTGGAAACCTTGTTAAAAAAGGTTGCACCTTACCAGCGTGCGGATGAGCACAAATCAGAGATCAGCAAACATGGTGGTGAAAAGTGAAAAGGCAAAGGTGAAAGGATGCAACTGCTGGTTGTGTTAGATCGTGCCGTCAGACCGCCTTAACGGCGTGCCGACGGGGAGAAGGTTCCCAACTTTTCAAAAGTTGGAAACCTTGTTAAAAAAGGTTGCACCTTACCAGCGTGGATGAGCACAAATCAGAGATCAGCAAATCAAAAATCAGCAATCAAAACAGGTTGATTCCCGCATTCCAGCCAACCCATCCGGTTAATTTGTCGTTGTTAAACATGCGCTTGCCGTACGAGGACGATACTACCGGGAACTTGTATCCGTTAACTGCAGTTTGCTGATTGCTGTAGTAGAGTGTAAAAGACGGTCCTGCAAATAAGGATATTTTCTTACTGAGTTTTACATTGAATTGCAGGTTAGCCCGGTTAAGGAAGTTCGTGTGTTCCCAGTCGCCCAGGTAAGCATACGAAGAGGTTAATTCAGGGTTTACTGTCAGCCAGTTCAATAGTGCCACTTCTGTACCCAATCCATAACCGAACGTGTATAATTTGCCATCTTTATTGCCCGCGTTCATACCCGCCTGCAGGATGCTATATAGTTTGGTGCTGCCGGTTTTAAAGGCAACGTTCAGGTTGGTTGTTTCGTTGGTGGAAACAGACAGCTTATGGTACCCCTTCAAAACAATATTTATAAGTCCTATACTGTAACCATTGGAGCTGTCGGCAATGTTGATCAGCCCCACCTGAACCCCCCGCAGTTTTTTGGCGTAGTTGATAACGCCGCTTAACTGCATTCCTTTTACATTTTTCCTGTTTACGTTCACTACACCGGCTACCTGCATGCCGCTTAAATTTCCGTGGTTGTAGTTGATCGTTCCACCGAGCTGGAAGCCTTTAAAATCTCCGCCACTAAAATTAGTTACGCCCGCAATTTGTGCACCGGTTACATTCTTTTTTACATGATTGGTTACGCCCGAAAGCTGCAATCCTTTTACCTGTTGCAGCACCGTATTGTGCACACCGGCTATCTGTACGCCTTTGGCTTCGCCGCCTGTAAGATTGAATACGCCTGCTACCTGCGCATATTGAGTGTTTTTGCGGTTGATGTTGAATATGCCTCCCAATTCAGCTACATCCACGCCACCTGTATAGCCGCCCAATACGTTAAAAGAAAATTTGCTGATGACCTGGCTGCTTAAATTACCGTGCGTACTGAGTCCGGGTACAACAGATACCTGCACCGATTTCTCGGTAAAGAACTTACGGATGTTGACGCTTTGTGCTTTTTGTTTGGCGGTTAAAAAGAGCTTTGCCAGTCGTGTTTGTTCTATCGTTTGCGGTTTTTCGAGCGGTGGTATGCTGGCAGTGTCAATCCTCGGAATTTCCAGCCCGCTATCTGCCAGGTGGTAAATGTTCGTGGTAGACTGTATGCCTGCATTAATAACGGGCACCAGCGAAATTTCGAGCTGCATATTGTATGCAGGCTGTATGGTAACCGTAGTATCTTCAAAAGAATCTTTGCTGATGGAAAGGGAAGCGGTACGGTGCCGGCTTTTGAGTTTAATAGCGAACTTTCCCTCTTCATTGGTGAGGGTAGATACCAGGTGCGTTGGTTCATAAATGCTGGCATTGCTTATCTTTTCGCCTGTTTCGCCATTTACAATATAGCCCGTAATGATAATGTTGTTTTCTTTGGTGGCACTCTGCTGCACCACGGAAGTAACTTTAATGGCTACCCTGCGTAGTATGATGTAGTTGCCGCTTTCTTTGTATTCAAAGCCGGTACCCAGCAGTTGCTTCAGTGCCTGGCGCACTGTATAATCTCCTGCCGGTAAATTTACCAGGCTATCGCGTTTAAGTATATTACTGTTGTATGAAAAGCTAAAGTTGGCGCGATTGCTGATGATAGACAGCGCGTCGTCGAGCCGTTGCTGCCTGATGTCTACAGAAACCTTCCTGTTCAAAATATTCTGAGAGTAACTGTTGTATACACAAAGGCATAAGATGAGCGGTAACAGGTACCGCCTGTTTGGTTTACTGATCATGTCCGGTCTTAAAATTACTGTAAAATAATGTTGTTATCGTCCTTCGTCATCTTCAGCATGAGCGTTTGCGATAGGACGTCGAGAATGGTGTTTAAGGATTCATCGTTAAACGTTACGGTAAGCGGCATGGCGCGCAGTTCTTTCCTGGCAATGGTAATGTTTACTCCATATGCTTCGTTTAGTTTGTCAACCAGTTTCCAGAGTGGCGTATTGTCGCAAACAAATGTATGACTCACATAATAGTTAAAGAGCTGATCGGTGCTATTGGTTTTTTGTATGCGGTTGCCCAATGCCGTTATAACGGCTTGTTCGCCCTTTCTCAGTTCAATGGTTTCGTTGTTGTGCGTAACCTGCACTATTCCTGTGCTTACGATAATTTCCGTGAGCGAATCGTTGTTTTTGATGTTAAACGAAGTGCCTACTACTTTTACTTCTACATCCGCAACGTCGATAATAAACGGTTTGGTTTTGTCGGGTTCTATCTCAAAAAAAGCTTCCCCCTTTAACTGCACTTTTCTTTGGGCGCCCTTAAATGCAGCAGGGTAGGAGAGTGCCGCTCCTTTGTTGAGCGTTATAATGGAGTTGTCGGGCAATGTATCTTTTATTACCTGGTTGATGGCCTGGGAAAATATTTGTTGTCCGGCGGGTTTGTTTACGATGTACAGAACAGCTGTACCGGCGGCTATAATAAAAACGGCTGCCACCATTCGCAACCAGCGCAGGTTCACCACCCGTGGTTTAGCACTGGAAATGTTGGCCGCCTTCATAAATTTTTGCCAGGCTTCTTTTTCATCCGGCACCGCCTGCTTCGGCGTCGCACTTTCATGCCACACGAGGGAGAACTGGTGAAAATAACGAAGGTTTTCTTCGCTGCTCTCTACCCACGAAAGCATTTCCCGCTCTTCTGCGGGCGTTGTTTCTTTGGCTAGAAACTTCACCAGCAGTTGATCTATTTTATCGTTTGCAGCGTACTCCAATGTTCAACTTTTATAATGTAATAAACTAAATGCTTCTTATGCTGTCAGCACCCATAATACAATTGTTATGGGCAGGTATTCCGCCAGTCGCAAGCGCATCAGCCGCAAGGCTTTTCCCATTTGTGCTTCTACTGTTTTTATAGAAATCCCGAGTTTGCTGGCAATCTCCTGGTATTTCAAATCTTCAAACCTGCTCATTTTGAAGATGATGCCGCATTGTTCCGGCAAGTCTTCTATTGCCGCCTTTATATGTTCGCGCAGCTCTTTGCCCAACACTTTGCTTTCCGATGCTTCTGCCAGCGAAACCGGCTGTTTTGCTATGTATTTTTCATGAACAGATTGTATCTGCCGGTGCTTAATGTAATTGAGGCAGTGATTATAAACAGATTTGTACAGGTAGGCTTTAACCGAAATGTCAATCGATAAGCTGCTTCTTTTTTCCCACAGTTTTAAAAAAACCTGTTGTACGATGCCTTCTGCAGCAGCTTCGTTCCTGATGAGCGTGCAGGCATAACCATGCAAACCTCCGTAAAAAGATGTAAAGATTGCTTCGAATGACGATGCCGTTAATGTTGTTACAATAGTAGTCGTTCCGGTTGTTATTTGTTCCACCGTTGGGTTCTTAAGTCCTGTATCAAAGATAGTCGCTTCCAGTCAATACATTTTGATACTATGACAACCAAAGAAAACCTTACCCTTATGCCTGGCCGAAAAAACTTTGAATTAAAAAAGCGCTACTGTATTGCGGCAATGCTGCTGAAAAGTAATGCGTTATCTGGCGTGCAGCTTTCATTCCAGCTATTGGCAAAATATTGAAAATAGCGAAGGTTGTCGTCGTTGTGCTCTATCCACGATTTTACAGCCATTTCTTCGGACAGCGAGACCTGCCCGTCGAGGAATTTAAGAAGTAGTTCGTCCATAATGATGTTGTTTGTTATCTAAGACAACGTCATTATGAGATACCCTTATTAGAGTGTTTATTTGTTTTTGGCGTAGGTAGATTCCTCCAAAGTCGGAATGACAAGCTACAGTGCTATTTCTCGTCTGTAAAAAGCAGTTCAGCAGTGTTGTAATGCCAGGCATTTTACCATAGCCCAATTAATATCCACTGCTTGTCACCCCGACTTAAGGAGGGGTCTGTACCTTGCGGCAACATATTTTTAGCAATGCTAAATTTTCAAGATATCCCGATAGTGATTCATCCATTTACACAGTTCCCGGCAAAGGATGCTTCCATGGTCCCCTGTAGGGACGTTGCAACAACCGGGTAGCTTCGGCATCGCCCACAATTTCTTTTTTTACAGGATCGTATTTTAAAGGGCGGCCCAACTTCATGGAAAGATTGGCGATAATGCAACTGGCGGTGGAGATATGGCCTTCTTCAATGTCGGCTATAGGTCTTGTTTTGTTATCAATGGCTTTTAAAAAGTCGAGCATGTGCAAGCGCGTAGCCGGGGCGGCATTGATCTCAATGTCAGGTTCCGTCAGATCTTCAGGATATTTTTCTTTTTCCAGCACCACATCTTTATGAATTTTTTCTCCTTTCCCTGCAGGAATAAAATCATATTTCATAGTGCTGCCTAACAGTGTTCCTTTATCGCCATACAACTTAAACGACCAGGGATATTCGGGATCGGCGGCCATTCCCCAACTGCGGTGCTGCCATACGCAATTCAATTCGTCGTATTCAAAAATGGCCGATTGTGTATCGGCAATATTGCTTTTGCCCGTTTTGTCTACATAAATACCTCCGGTAGAAGTAATCATTTTAGGCCAACCCAGTTTCAGCATCCATCTAACGGTGTCGAGCATGTGAATGCACATGTCGCCCATAATGCCGTTGCCATATTCCATAAATGTGCGCCACCAGCGTACGTGCGGCAGTCCATCGTAGGGACGCAAGGGCGCCGGACCCGTCCACATTTCATAATCAAAAAAACCGGGCACCTGTTCCACAGGTGGATTGCCATTGTTGCGCATGTGGTAATAGCAGCACATTTCCACATGCGATACCTTGCCCAACAAGCCAGCATCCACAATATTCTTCTTCGCTTCAATTAAATGGGGTGTGCTTTTGCGTTGTGTACCCACCTGCACCACTTTGTTGTATTTGCGCGCAGCAGCTACCATGGCTTCGCCCTCCATTACGTCTACGCTAATGGGCTTTTGCACATACACATGCGCACCCGCTTTTATGCTGTCAATAGCCTGTAACGCATGCCAGTGATCAGGAGATCCGATCAACACAATTTCCGGTTTTTGCTCGGCCAGCATTTTCCTGTAATCGCCGTATTGTGGCGGTTTTTTCTTGCTCTGCTGGCGTTCGCTTACCATAGTGGCAGCTTTTTCCAACTGGTGCTTATCGGGGTCGCATAAACCTACTACCTCAACGGGGGCAACCTGTATCAGTCTGAACAAATCGCTTTTCCCGTACCAGCCGGTGCCAATCAATGCTACACGTCTTGTAGGTGGAGGAGAGGAAAATCTCATTCCATTCACCTCCAGCGAGGTAAGTGCAAGCGCGGCGGAAGTGTTACGGATGAACTGGCGGCGATTGAAGTTGTGTTGACTCATACGACAATTATTTTGCTTGGAAGTATTGATTAAAGATAACAAGCTTTACCGTTTATTGCTGCAATGATTGAAGGTTGTTTAAAACATTTTGAACAAAATAGCCGCCAGCCGTCAGCTGCGTTCTGTATCCAAATGTAGGGTACGGTAACCTGTTATTTTGATTTGCCGGAAGCTGGTGACTGACAGCCCACGCTTCTTACAAAATAAGCATAGGATAAATAAACAAGTATAATTCATGCTTAGTGATGATCTTTTTATACAAAGAACAAAGCCTGATACTAACAGCCGGGCAATTCCGTTTTCAATTTCTCGTATCCTTAAAAAAACAATGTATATGTACGAAACCCAACAAAAAAACAGCCTGTTTGGCTGGTGGAAAAAAGTAGTATTTGAAAATTACGCCAATTTTAATGGCAGAGCCAGGAGAGCTGAATACTGGTATTATGCGCTGGCAAATTTTATTATTTTGATGCCGCTGTATGTGATTGGGCTGGCAGGCCTTGGCACAGATTCTTCGGTTATCGGTATGTTGGGAATGGGGTTGTATGCTATAGTGGCTCTGGGAACTTTTATCCCTTCGCTGGCAGTGGGAGTAAGACGACTGCACGATCTTGGTAAGAGTGGCTGGAACTATCTGATAGTATTGATACCATTGGTTGGTCCCATTATCGTGCTGGTGTGGTTTTTTACCGAGGGTAATCGTTCCACCAATCAATATGGCGAAGATCCTAAAAATCCTACAGGCCCTGTGTTTGAATTTGAGCAACCTGGTTTGGCAGCTCAATAATACTATAATAAAAAGTGCGTAACCGTTTGTTACGCACTTTCAGTTTTCCTATATGCTAGCTTTTATGAGTCTGCCAGTTGAAAAGTAATGGGCAGCATAAGTCTTGTTTTTACAGGTCTTCCTTTTACGGTGCCCGGTTTCCAGGCAGGCAACTGATTGATTACTTTTACCGCTTCTTCATCCAGTCCATCCCCGAGTGCGGTGCCTTCGGTAGCGGGTTTAACAACATTTCCTTTTTCATCAATCACAAACGATACGCGAACGGTACCTTCTTTGTTTACATCAATGGCATCCTGAGGATAATCGATGTTGTTTTCAATGTATTTTGACAATGCCTGTTCGCCACCGGGGAATTCAGGCATTACCTCGGCGTTGGTATATATGCCGTCTTTGCCTTTTTCTACCTTCATTCCGTTTTGTTTATTGACAATAACCTTTGCCTTTCCTTTCTTTTTTACAGCTACAGGTTTAGAAGTTTCATCGGCAGATGCAGCCGGATTTATATCGGGTGAGGAAATGGTATTGGCTGAATCGTCGGAACTGTTTTCTCCGTTACACGCGCTCATCAACGTCATTAAACACAGCATCATAAAGCCCATAAACGTACTTTTTACATTAATTATACTCATACAATATGTTTTTGATGAACAGATAGTATAGCTGGTTAAAATAAGATGCCACTCCCTGTTATTGGCCGTAAATGCAGCGTTTTTGTGGAAAATGATACACGGAGTGGGGAGGGGAAATAGTGGTAAGTGATATGTAATAGATGGTAAGTAAATAAATTGGTTCTGTGTTTCCGCCTGCTTTCCCGCCATTTCGATGAAAGAAAATCGCCACGCAATTTTTAGTACTGTCTTCTTACAATTTGATTTCTTTTAATTTTTGTTTCTTGCATTTTACCTCTCGTACTCCTGTTTTTGATTCTTGATTTTTTTTCAATGGCATGATTTCTTTACAATTGCTTTAAAAGATATGAGCAGTATCAATCAACAACAGGCGGAAAAAAATCACGAAGACCTTTTTAGTGGTGAGGCTATTAAAAAGATGAAAGAATTGAGTGATAAAGCTAAAACCTGCTTTTTCTGTACTGCTATCACTACGGGTCAGCAATTTGCTACCCGCCCCATGTCGGTACAAAAGGTAGACGACAATGGCGTGTTTTGGTTTTTGAGTGCTATCGATAGCCACCAGAACGCCGAAATACAACGGGATAGCAGAGTACAATTACTGTTTCAGGGCAGCGCGCATTCTGATTTTATGACATTGTATGGGAAGGCAAATATCTCTCAAAACAAAAAAATAATAAAGGAATTGTGGGAACCTCTGTTTAAAACCTGGTTTACCGAGGGTGAAGATGATCCCAGGATTTCGGTGATCAGCTTTACGCCTGAAAACGGGTATTACTGGGATACAAAGCACAGTGAGTTGGTGGCGTTTGCAAAACAACTTGCGGGCGCTGTGGTAGGAAAAACATTGGATGACTCTATTGAGGGCAAATTAAAAGTATAATAAAAATAAAGCTGTAGTGGCTGCAATCCTAAAAAAGGTTACCGGTGGGTAGCCTTTTTTTATGAACGATAAGCAATCAGTTTTGAGATTCGCAATCGGCCGTCAGCAGGTGGCGTAGCATGCTTCTTTTGACATGGCGGGAGTTTGAAAAACAGTTTCACTACCAACTTCAAAATTTACATCCTTTTCCGTTTTTCGTTTGTTCGTTTATGTTATAAAATCATGCGGATGTTTTCTTTTTTTTTGCGGCAAAGTTTCTTTTTTGTGATGAAATGCAGCTTTTGGATTGGAAGAAAATTCGTTTATGCAGCATTATTTTTTTGTTTGTAATTTTTTATATATTGCATTGAATCGTTTTTATTAAGCTAAAACTATGAACATGCCAACCAAGATTATTTGCCATCTGCCTGCAAAAACTTTATTTGCTTCTCCTGCAATATTTTTTTGTCAAAACAAATTCCAATGTAAAATTTTTTGTGAACTCTTATCCAATGGATAACAGTATTGCATTTTTCGGTGGGGATACTTTGTAATCCTCCCTGGTTCTACTTCCCTAAAAACCGCCATCGGACAAACCCCGTCTTATGGCATTTTTACCTCAACAGAGACTGTAATTCTATTTATTCATCTAAACCAATCAACCATGTTTACAACACCAAAACATGTTAAACCTGCAACACTGTTACTGTGCCTGTTGCTGTGGAGCATTTTTCTGTTTGCACAAGAAAAAAAAATTTCAGGTAAAGTAATCAACGCCATTGATGGCGCTCCCATAACGGGGGCAACCATCACTATTAAAAGCTCCGGTGCGGGCACTGTAACTGATGCCGAAGGTGCTTTTAGCATTACGGTGCCCAATGAAAAATCCATGCTGATCATTAGTTCGGTTGGATTTGATCCGATTGAAATTTCAACAGCCGGACAAACATTTTTAACCATCGTTTTAAAAGAAAGACAAGGTTCACTCGAGGAGGTGGTAGTAACCGGCTATACCACTCAAAAGAAAAAAGATCTGACAGGTGCCGTATCGGTAGTGAACGTAAATCAAATGAAGGCGCAGCCTGTTGCCAGCCCGGTTGAAGCTTTACAGGGTAAGGCTACCGGCGTGCATATTATTAATGATGGTGCGCCCGGCTCTACACCGCAGATCAGGATACGCGGATTCAGCACCATCAACAACAACGATCCTTTGTTCATTATCGACGGAGTGCCTTTTGAAGGTAAGCTAAGCTGGCTGAACCAGAATGATATCGAAAGTTTACAGGTATTGAAAGATGCATCCGCCGCATCTATATATGGGGCGAGGGCCAATAACGGCGTTGTAATCATTACTACAAAGAAAGGTAAAAACGGCGCTCCGCCAACTGTTTCCTTCGATACTTATGTTGGCACGCAAGTGCCCCGGCGCGAAGATTTCCCTAAAATGATGAATCCCCAACAATTCGCTCAATACCTCTATACATCGTTCAACAATCTTAACAATCCTGCACAGGCACCGGGACAAGGAAGTACAACAGGTACCAATTATGTACAGGCGCCAGCCCGGTGCTTCCTGAGTACTTATTAGCTGGCACCAAAACCGGGCAGGATGTTACGGCTGCCAACGCCGATCCTGCCAAATATAATTATAGTACGGATCCCGCTACATTTTACCAGATTGTAAAGGCCAACCAACAGGGCACAAACTGGTTTAATGAAATTACTACCAATGCGCCCATGCAAAATTATATGTTGAGTGTAAGGGGCGGTGGACAATCATCGAACTATGCTGTTTCGGGAAGTTATCTTAACCAGAAAGGCACCATTAAGTATACAGGTTTTGAAAGATATACTTTCAGGGCGAACACCAATTTTTCTTTGCTAAATGGCAAAGTAAGAATTGGTGAGAACTTCCAATATGCAAGGACGCGCTCCAATGGTGTTGGTTCAAATCCAAATGTAGCGGGCGACTACCAGGGAGAGGGGTCACCTATCGGTTTTGCATACCGGATTCAAACGATCATTCCTATGTACGATATTATGGGAAATTTTGCAGGCACAAGAGGAGACAAGCTGGGCAACGCTCAAAGCCCAATGGCTCTTTTATACCGGGCAAAAGATAATTATACACTTAGCAACACGATTTTGGGAAATGTGTACGCAGAAGCAGACATTTTAAAAGGGCTGGTTGCACGCACAAGCTTTGGATTAAGGTATGAAAACTGGAACTCTTTTAGCGTAAGCTACCCTAACCCTGAACATTCGGAAGGCAGCATTTCCAATAATTCCATGAGTGAAACATATGGCTTTAATAATGACTGGACCTGGACCAACACCCTGAACTATAAAAGAACAATTGGCAAACATAACATTGGTGTGCTTGCGGGCACGGAAGCGATCAAAACCCGGTATCGCTATTTAACCGGAAGCAGAAATGATTTTTTTGTATTGGGCAATCTTGATTATTATTACCTGGATGCCGGTTCGTCGAACATCAATAACGGCAGCAATGGTGCTTTCAGTTCATTGTATTCGTTGTTTGGAAGAATTGATTATGGATATGACAGCCGGTATTTAATTAGCGCTACCATTCGCCGTGATGGCTCTTCGAACTTTGGACCAGAAAACAAATATGGCGTATTTCCGGCATTGAGCGCAGCCTGGCGCATATCGGGTGAACAGTTCATGGAAAATGTTAGCTGGATTACCGATTTAAAGTTAAGAGCGGGCTGGGGTATTACCGGCAACCAACGAATCCCTCCATATAATT
>JBQCFW010000085.1:0-58813 GCA_051958655.1 Agriterribacter sp.
TCAGGCTGCTGCCAAATACCCAGGCAACACTTTGCCAAAAGCCTGCAGAAAAGCTCCCTTTGTATTCGTGTATGATATTGTAACAGGTGCTGCCTGTTTCGCGGGTAATCAGCTTCATCAGCACTTTGCCCTGGTAAACGGACAAATCGGTGAGTGGTTTGGTAAATTCCTGTCGGAGATCTTTTTCGCGGCTCTTAATGTATTCCTTTCTTTTCTTCTTATCCGGGATATTATTCAGATGCGCCTGGATGTCGTTAAAAACGATTCCGGCACGTTTGGCGTATGGATAAGTAACATATACCGCGTTGCGCAGGCGCGTCCATTCCTTTAATGCCCGGCGCTGCGCCCTTGTTAGTTCGAGATAGACATATACGGGAGAAAGCTCTTTGTACGACATGGTATCGCCATTGTATACAATTGCTTGTACTACAATGGTATCATTGGGTCCGTACTGGGTTTGGGAGTTTGCTTTTACAAAAAACAGTAAACCACAAAGTACCACGAACAATGCTCTGCAATATGCGGCTTTCCGAAAATCCATGCTCGTTTACAATATTAACGGAAATCTTTCTCTTTTTAATACGCAAATAGACTAAAAGTATTTCAAAACCGCTGCACCCTGCGCCAATAATTTAACCATTTTCGCTGGCTGGTGAAGACACCCCACCATTAGGCGCGCTATCGGTCGGTGGGACACCATAGCCGTCAACTTAATAAATAACTATGGTTAAGTGGTTGTTTTGCACCGTAGGTGCTATCTGTTTGTAACCATCGTCAACATCTTTTTTACTGCGCCGTAGGTGCAGCCTCTATAAGGGTAGCACCTACGGTGCAGAACATTAAGGAGCTGGTTTTTTACAAACGGGTTGCCTCTCTGAGGCAACAGTGCCGATGTGGTAATCTTGGCTAAACGGCATTGCACGCTGCTAATCTGCGGCTTATACAGACGATTTCCTTGAAAACCGGTACCACATGCTGATCAGGCAGCCGAAAGTGGTAACCAATACGCCTATCCACAAAATGTTGATAAAAGGAAACTGAAACGCTTTCAGCGTAATGTATTTCATTACGGCATTCGATTCCTTTACGCCCAGTTCAATTCCTTTGTCGGTTTTATCTACCTGTAAAACAAGACTTTCCGCCACTACGGTGTCTCTTTTGGGAATGCCCATATTGTCTTTTGAAAACATTGCGGGCTGCGCTTTGTACGAAGTGCCTCTGTTGGAATAAACGGTTACGTCGGCAAGCCAGGCCGAATCAACCAACGGTAAATCTTTGTTGGTGCCTTTATTTGCCTCTATCACCTGGTCTACTACAATATAGCCTGAGGAATAAAATACTGTATCGCCTGTATTTACGGCTGTATTTTTAAAGCTGGCTGTATCCTTATTGCTTTCCGGATCGGGCATAGAAGTTACAAACGTAAAAATATCTTTATGCCAGTAATGACGCGAATCGGGATTAGCGGATAATTGGGTTCTTCCCCCCTCTCCTTTCACCAAAAATGCATCAGGGTATAAGTTAAACTCTTCCAGTATATCGCCTGTGACGGAATCTTTACGCACATAGTTCACCTTAAAATACAGTTTTTCATCTTTGGGATGAGAAGAATCTGCCTGGTAAGTTACTGTATATTTACCCATTGGCGTTGGCACTCCCTGTATCAGCGTTACGTTTTCCAAACCATTGTCCTTCCTGCCTTTGGGATCTGTTAATCCCGGCATTACAATACCCGTTCTGTTAATAGAAATAACCTCGCGCTTTGACGATGAAATTAAAATACCCAGCAGCACCAATCCAAAACCCACGTGCGCAATGGAACCACCTGCCGCCTTGAGGTTGCCTTTCAACCCAACCCATATATAAGCGGTATTGGCTACTATAGCATATACCGAGGCGAATATGGCGAGATGAATGGCGCCGAGATAACCTAATCCGTAATTTTTGAAATTGATGCCCCCAAAAATGCTGATCAATAAAGATATAATTACCGCTACGATAGTGGGAGTTGCAATCTTCTTCACCCAGAAAGACCTGGGCGTATTTTTGTAACGCAGAAATTGTATAATAGCCGTCAATAATCCCAACACCACTGCTATCAATATCATTACGCGGTTGTACACATATTCCGGATCTTCGCCAATTGCTTTTTGCGTGCTGAATATTTTATTGATCAAAGGCAGCGAAGTATAGAAAGTGATGTACACCGAAGAGATAACAAAGATCAATGTGCCTACAAACATCCAGAACTCCCTCGATGAAATTTCTTCTTCTTTTTTAATAACGGGTATGTGTTTGCTGTTTTTAAAATACACTACAAAGAACAACAAAGAAAACGCAGCCATTAATACGATGAAATGCCAGAACAGGGAGTTGCCTTCACCGGTAAAGGAGTGAACAGACGTATCGCCCAACACACCCGTACGGGTTAAGAAGGTGGAATATATAAGGCTGAGGAAAGACAAAAAGATAAACCAGTAAACCGATTTGGAAGAGTGACCGGTAGATTTGTTTAACACCATAATATGCACTGCTGCTACAATGATGAGCCAGGGCACCAGCGACGCATTTTCTACAGGATCCCAGGCCCAGTAACCTCCAAACGTGAGCGATTCGTAAGCCCATGCCGCCCCCATCATAATGCCAATGCCCAACGCGGCAGCATTAAACAATGCCCAGGGCAAAGCAGGCTTTATCCATTCTTTATACTTTTTGGTCCACAAACCGGCAATGGCAAAAGCAAAAGGCAAAGTGCTGGAGGCAAAGCCAATGAACACAATAGGCGGATGGATCACCATCCAGTAATTCTGCAACAGAATGTTCAAACCGTTTCCATCGCGGAGGTATTTTGAAAGATAAAGCGGGTCTTTAAAAATAGGTGCTTCGGGAAATTCATTTCGCATCAGCACAAAGGGACTGCTGCCAACTTTTACATCGAAAAAATAAATGCCAATCAAAAAAGTCGACATAAATATCTGGGCCAGCGAAAGCACTGCCATTACAGGCGCTTCCCAGGTTTTGGCAGTTCTCATCACTACCAATCCCATCATGCAATGCCAGAAATTCCACAGCATAAAACTGCCTTCCTGCCCTTCCCAAAAACAACTGATCAGGTATTCTACCGGCAGGCTTCGCTTTGAATGCTGGTGCGCATACTTATATTCGAAATAGTGATTGTAAATAATAATATAGAGAATAACCAGGATAGATAACACCGCTATGGTTTCGATAATAAACGCGGTGCGGGCCAATCTTTTCCAGGAAGAATGTTCTTCTGCAATAGCGGCTTTTTGAGTGGCTTTAAAAAACGAAAATGTGGCAACAATTGAGGCCACAAACGACAAGACTGCGGCGAAATGGCCTACTTGGCCAATCAGTAAATGTTCTCCCTGGTACTCCATGAAAATTAGTTCTGCATTTTAGTTTCTAGGGCCTTTTCCTGCTGTAATGGATCATCTTTGTATTTGGAAGGACATTTCAGCAGAATTTCTTTGCACTCAAATACTTCTCCGTTCATCTTGCCTTTTAAAACAATGCGTTCGCTCATTTCCAGCTCTGGCGGCTTGGTGCTGTGATACACCACTTTGGTTTGTCCGCCCAGGGAATCAACGGCATAAAAAGCCAGGAAATTAGGATCAGTAACAGGATTGTATTCAATATCTTTTGAACGGTCGAGCTTAGCGATGAGATGTATGTATTTCCCCTGCTTTTGCCGGGCTGAAGCTATTGTGTCGTAAGTCGTAAGGTCTTTAGACATGGTAACCAGCATATACGCAATCGCGGCGGCAATCAATACCAATGCAACAATGTGAATTTTTTTCATGATGGGAAAAATTCCTTGGATGAACTCCGCAAAATTAGCTGAAAAAGCAAAGCGGAACGTCAACGTTTTTTACTAAGCGCATGACTTTCATCATTTAAACCGTGATTAACCGACGCAAACAGCTATTTTAACTTTTATTAAACGTTCGGGAGCTGTCAGCTATCGACTATCAGTAACCAGCCATGAGCTTTCAGCAATTAGCAGGTGGTCTGTTCTGGTATGCGGCTCATCGCTGATTGCTGACGGCTGAAAGCTTAAAAAAAAAACACTTAACTTGCACCGCTTTTTGAAATAAAGGATTATCATGGATCTTTCAAAATTCGACCCCAATGGCTCGGGTAATCCCGAGTATAATATTTTTGGCTTACCTTTTTCCGAAGACGAAGCAAAGCTGGTAATTCTGCCGGTACCCTGGGAGGTTACTGTCAGCTATCTTGCGGGCACGGCAAGGGCACCTGAACGCATACAAAAGGCAAGTCTGCACGTAGACATTATGGATGCCGACGTGTACGACGGCTGGAAACAGGGATTTCATATGCGTGAGCCCAATAAAAAAATCCTCGCCAAAAGCGATTACCTGCGCAAAGAGTCTGAATTGTTTATCGATTATATTTCGCGGGGCCAGGATATCAGCGAAAACCGCTTTATGTGCAAAACGCTGAAAGAGGTGAATGAAGGAAGCGCCTTCATGAATAGTTGGGTATACGATCAAACCAAAGAATTGTTGAACCGCGGAAAGCTGGTAGGATTACTGGGTGGCGATCACAGCATACCACTGGGTTATTATAAGGCTGTTGCTGAAAAATATCCCGAGTACGGCATTTTGCAGGTTGACGCCCATTGCGACCTGCGCGAATCGTATATGCAGTTCAAATATTCGCATGCTTCCATTATGTTTAATGCGCTAACCGAAGTGCCGCAAATTAAAAAGCTGGTGCAGGTGGGCGTAAGAGATTATTGCCGGAGCGAACGGCAGTATATAGACAACAACAGCCATCGTGTAAACACTTTTTTTGATAAAAAGCTTAAGGAGCGGCAATACGAAGGTGAAACATGGAAAGATATCTGTGCCGATATTATCAACCGGTTGCCTCAGCACGTGCTTATCAGCTTTGATATTGACGGATTGAACAGAACGCTTTGCCCTCATACCGGTATGCCGGTTCCGGGTGGTTTTGAAGCGGAGCAGGTGTTTTATCTCTTCCGCAAAATACTGGAAAGTGGCCGCAAGATTATAGGATTTGATTTGTGCGAAACCGGTGTAAGCAGCAATGAGTGGGACGAAAATGTGGGAGCCCGCGTATTGTTCAAATTGTGTAACCTAATGGTAGCCAGTAATTGATGGGCGCCAAATCCAACAGGCAGGCTTTGTTCCAGTACGTGCTGATTGTAAAAAAAGAGAAGCCGGGAAATATTGATTATATCAGCCTGCTGTTATGCTTTACCTGCTGGATTTTCTTTGTTTTTTTTGCGGTGCTTACCCACAGAACAAGCAATATCTTCTTCTGGATTTCCTTTCTTATTCCTGTAGCGTTGATACGTACCTGGTGGATTAAGAAAAAGCACAATCCTCTCATCACTTACAAACATCCGTTGTTTATTACGGGATTTGTATGGTTGTTTGTGCCGGGAATGAGATGGATATTTATCTTTTTTATTCTCTTTGTATTATTCGACCACCAGGCAAGACAAAACCTGGAAATTGGCGTATCGGACGACCAGATAGTAATCAATACTTTTTTCAGAAAACGATTTCAATGGAATGAGTTTTCCAATGTAGTGTTAAAGGATAATTTGCTGACGCTTGATTTTAAGAACAATAAAATACTTCAACGGGAAATTGATACGCACTTAAGCGAAGTTGATGAAACAGAGTTTAATGAGTTTTGCCGGGAGCAGCTGGAGAAGGTGTAAGGTATAAGGTGTAGGGCGTAAGGTATAAGGAGTAAGGTAAGGGGAGTAAGGCAAGGAAGCTGATTGCTGACGGAACAATCTCAAATCTAAAATTTCAAATCAGAAATTCTTTGTTTCATCGCCTCATACAAAATAATTCCTGCCGCTACAGATACATTGTAAGAATCAAAATCGCCCGCAATGGGTATGGTGAAATGATCGTCGGCAGCTTTGCTCAGGAAATGCTGTATCCCTTTCTCTTCGTTACCCATAATAATGCAAACAGGCTGTGTAAAGTCAGCTTCGTATACTTTCGTTGAGGCATTCATTTCGGCGCAGCCCACTTTTATACCATTCAGGTGCAAGGTATCCACGGCGTGTGCCAGACTGTTTACTCTTGATATATGAATTTTTTCGAGCGCACCAGCCGACGACTTAAGCGTTTCTTCATTTAATGCGCCTACGCCTTTATCGGGAATGATAATGCATTGCGCGCCGCAGCATACGCCGGTTCTGGCAATGGCACCAATGTTGCGTACGTCGGTTACACCGTCCAGCATAATAAACAAGGGTGTTTGTCCGCTACCTACCACATGATCGATTACCTGCTGCAGATCGATATACTGAACCATGGCAGCAATGGCCACCACTCCCTGGTGATTGGCTTTTGTAAAGCTGTTCAACTTTTCTACCGGCACCATTTGAACAGGTATGTTTTTTTCTCTTGCCAGTTGCCGGATGGTTTGCACACTTTCGCCGTTGATGTTTTTAAACATCCATATCTTATCAATGGCTCTGCCGCTTTCCAAAGCTTCAATTAACGGTTGCCTTCCTATGATCAACGACGACTTTTTCACTGCTGCTTAATTATACAAGGTGATTTTTTAAGAGGTATTCTAACTTCAGTATGCCGCCAACAGACAAAGAATCTGTTATAGCTCCACGCAAAACCATTTCAAAAGCCTCTTCGAATTTTATTCTTTTAACAATGAGCTGCTCCGTTTCTTCGGGTTGCGCTTCGTGCTGCGATAAATTTCTTGCAAGATAGACAACACCTGTTTCATTCGTAACAGAATTCGAAAGATGCATATCCAGGATTTTATCCCATTGCTGCGCTTTCAATCCCGTTTCTTCCAGCAATTCTCGCTGTGCAGAACTCAGGGGATCGATGCCCGCCTCTCCCCCGCCTTCGGGAATTTCCCAGCTATACGCATTGATGGGAAAACGATATTGTCCAACCAGCCAGGTGTATCCTTCTTCATCAAGCGGCACAATGCCTATTGCCATATTCTTGAACGATACCTTTCCGTAAATGCCTTTACCGCCCGAGGGATTGATAACATCGTATTCCGTTACGCTGATCCAGGGGTTGTCATAAATATCTTTTTGTTGTATAATCTTCCAGGGATTGACGTGCTCGCTCATAAAAGATTATTTAATCTGCTATAGTAAAACAAAACCCGCAGATGAAATGTAACTGCGGGCTTAATGATATGCTGAGGCATTGACTTATTTTATGCCAAATGCTTTTTTTACTTCTTTTACTTTATCCAGCTTTTCCCAGGTAAACAATTCAACCTTCACCGTTTGGTTTTTCCGTCGGGTGAAGTGAATGTTTTGGTAACTACCTCAGGCTGGCGTCCCATATGACCATAAGCCGCAGTTTCAGCATAAATAGGATTGCGCAGCTTCAATCTTTTCTCAATAAAGTAAGGGCGCATATCGAAAATGCCTTCTACGATCTTTCCAATTTCTCCATCGGTAAGATCTACTTTAGCCGTACCAAAAGTATTTACATTGATGCTTGTTGGTTTGGCAACGCCGATAGCGTACGATACCTGCACCAGTATTTCTTTAGCCACGCCTGCAGCCACCAGGTTTTTGGCAATATGCCTTGTAGCATAAGCCGCGGAGCGATCCACTTTTGAAGGGTCTTTACCACTGAATGCACCACCGCCATGAGCGCCTTTTCCACCGTAGGTATCCACAATAATTTTGCGGCCGGTTAACCCGGTATCGCCGTGCGGACCACCAATTACAAATTTGCCGGTAGGATTGATATGGTACTTGATGTCTTTATTGAAAAGCTTTGCATATTTCTTATACTTTGCTTTTACGCGAGGGATAAGAATATTGATGATGTCGTTTTTAATTTTTTCCAGCATTTTGGCTTCCTTGTCAAAATCGTCGTGCTGGGTAGACACCACAATCGCGTCTATACGAACAGGATTATTGTTATCATCGTACTCAAGCGTTACCTGGCTTTTAGCATCGGGACGCAAATATTTGATCTGCTTGCCTTCTCTTCTTAAAGCAGAAAGTTCAATCAGTATTTTGTGTGCCAGGTCAAGCGCCAATGGCATATAATCGTCTGTTTCGTCGGTAGCGTAGCCAAACATCATACCCTGGTCGCCGGCTCCCTGCTCTTCTTTTTTCTTACGGTCAACGCCCTGGTTAATATCTGCCGACTGCTCGTGTATAGCAGAAAGTACGCCGCAGGAATGTGCTTCGAACATGTATTCGCTTTTGGTGTATCCTATTTTGCGGATAACCCCCCTGGCAATTTCCTGTACATCAAGATATGCTTTTGATTTTACCTCGCCCGCAAGCACTACCTGTCCGGTTGTAACAAGTGTTTCGCAAGCCACTTTGCTTTCGGGATCAAAGGCTAAAAAATTGTCGATTAAAGCATCAGATATCTGGTCGGCTACTTTGTCCGGATGTCCTTCAGACACACTCTCAGACGTAAATAAATAAGGCATTAATAGTAGTTAATGAATTTAGTAATGGATTAATAAACTCCTGTAAACAGAAGTGGCGCAAAGATAAGCTGACGGATTAAATTTTAGAATAAATTATGCGTACTACCATGGGTTGAGCAGTATTGCTGCCACCCCCAACTACAGTGCGGCCTTTTGCGATCTTTGAGTTGATGGCAAAACTGGATCGCCCCTGAGCGATAACAGATCCCAATTGCTTGGGGAAAACATAATTGGCTTGTGCATTTTTGGGTGCATATAACCGGAAGGCATAGTTGCTATCGGCGTTTGTTACCATGCTTTGCACATACCTGGTAATATTGAAAAAGAATTTATTTGACTTTAAATAGCCGCCAAACGTTTGATAATCATAACTGCCATTGGTATAAACGAAGTCATCTTTTATGGTAAGAAACCTGTTGTTGGCACTGTCTACCAGGTCAAGAAATAACAGATCGGGTGCCGTATATATTTCATTGCCCGCAAGTGGCAATGGCTGAAAAGCTATTTCCGCCCTGTGTATGATGGAATTGGGAATGCCTTTTAAACCAGGAACCTTTAACACCGCATAGCTGCCTGGCGATGATTGTATATAGAGCTTATCTGCGTCGGTAACCGGCGTATTAAGACTGAGGTTTGCATAGCCATGCGCCGGTGTGCGCTTTATAAGGTTTGCATTATAGCCGGTTACAAATTCTCCGGTGGGGTCTACTCCTTTCATCAGCACAAAATCTGTCGACACGGTGTCTGTAACGCCGTTTTTCGTTATCCTGAAATAAAAAGTGAGTTTTGTGTTTTCGCTCGACAGGTCGAAATATGCAAGTGCATTCCGGGTGCCGGTACCAGCATCTGCCTTAATTGCCAATCCGTTAAATACCTTCTGGAAAGCAGAATCCCGTTTGGCAGAAAGATATACGCTTCCTGTATCGTATGCAGCAAACCGCAACCCCAATGCAGGATCGAGCGGAATACGCAAAAGATTGGAAATAGCTTGTGTATCTTTTTTTACAACAATCGTTTTTACATCATCAATAGTGGTAAAGTTCACCGTGGCACTTCCCAGTAAATTGCCGGTGTTGTTAAATTCCGGATGACTGATGAGGTATCCTAGAGTATCCTGGAAAGCAGTGTCGCTTATTTCGTATACATTCAGTTTTTGAACGGAGTTGCTGTCGCCATATACACCGCTGTAAGCAAGGCTCAGCACAACTGAGTCCATCCCCACAATACTGTCGATGCTGGTGAAAGGATTTCTTTGCGAAGCATTGGGCGCTACTCCCAGGTATATCTGGGCGTCGGTTTTACCAAACTCAGGATCATCTTCAATAAGCCCTAATGCATGAGGATATACAAAATGTGCGGCGGAAGAATCGTTGTAAAGATAGTTGTCTGCATATACCCGTAAAACGGTATCGAAAGTAGTTACGTTGTCTACAGCAGGTAAAAGATCGGTGCCAATATCAGTAGGATTTATTTTTGTGCAACGCGCATTGATAATAACAGCCAGTATAACTATTCCCGTTGCATACAGCAAAGACTTCAACTTCACCTGTTGTAAATTTTAATAGAGGGTTATTATAAGGTACAGCTAACATAAAGTGAGGAGGTTCCCAGCCACTTACACATTCACAATACACGCCTCACTACTTCTGCGCAAGGTCGCTATACAATTGTAAATAGTCTGTTAAATCTGAATCTGCTTTAAACGGAACAACTTTTTTGCCTCTCACTTTCGCAAATTCATCAGACAGTTTCTTTTCTACTTTCGCTGCACCAAAGGTAATGGCATCTGCATAGGTGGCTCCGCCACGGAACATGGCAGTATTGTTATTGTCTTTAAAAGGCTCCATATCCTTTTCTTTGATGGATGAATGGATCATCGCCTTTTTCACAAAATCGGGGCCTATCTTTTCTTTAAATGTATTTTGACCGATGGTATAGATCACCTTACTGTTTCCAAAAACCGGGTCTTTTTTATAAGCAGTCCGCAAATAAAGCGGTATCAATCCTGTCATCCAGCCACTGCAATGAATAATGTCCGGAGGCCAGCCAAATTTCTTTACTGTTTCCAATGCACCCTTACAGTAAAATATGGTGCGCAGCCAATTGTCGTCGAACCAGTTTTCACTTTCGTCCGTAAAAACAAATTTCCTTTTGAACAGATCTTCGTTCTCAAGGAAATATACCTGTAACCTTGCATTGGGCAACGAGGCTACTTTGATTTGTAAAGGAAAATCCTCATTGTCTACAGAAACATTGATGCCCGATAATCTTACTACTTCGTGGAGCCTGTGCCTTCTCTCATTAATAATACCAAAACGGGGCATAATACAACGAACTTCAAAACCACTATCATTCGATTTTATTGCCAGTCTGTTCACAATTTCTGAGAACTCGGTTAATTCCAGATACGGTGACATTTCGTTGGCAATAAATAAAATTCGTTTTTTTGTAGACATTTCCGTTTTTGTTAAGTTAATATTAAGGAAAAGTATAAGGTGCGCAAAGGTAAGATTTTTTGACGAACCTGAGCCGTAAACCGTTGTATTTACTACTTTTAATGCCAATATGTTTATTATCAAGCTCGCAAATGATGCGGACCATTACCTGCAAAATCAACGATCTAAAGGCAGTATTATCGGCTTTGTTCCCACCATGGGCGCCCTTCACAAAGGGCATTTGTCATTGATCCAGGCTTCCAGGTCGGTTAACACCATCACGGTTTGCAGCATATTTGTAAATCCCACCCAGTTCAACGATCCAAAAGATTTTCAGAATTACCCCGTCACGTTAGAAAACGATATTTACCTGCTGGAAAAAGCAGGTTGCGATGTATTGTTTTTGCCATCTGTGGATGAAATATATCCTGCCGGAATAAAAGAAAAAAAGCCCGTGTATGATCTCGGCTACCTTGAAACCGTGCTGGAAGGCAAATACCGTCCCGGACATTTTCAGGGTGTATGCCAGGTGATGGACAGGTTGATGCAGATTGTTCAACCCAATAATCTTTATATCGGACAAAAGGATTACCAGCAATGCATGGTAATTAAAAAACTGCTTTCTATTATAGGTTCGCAGGCACATATTAATATATGTACCACGTTGCGGGAGCCGGACGGACTTGCCATGAGCAGCAGGAATATGAGGCTGAGCAGCGAAGAGCGCATACTCGCCACCGGTATATTTGAAGCGCTTTCGTACATCAGGCAACATATAAACCCGGGCGATTTGACCCGTTTGCTGCACGAGGCAACCCAAATACTGGAAAAAAAACAACTGGTACCCGATTACCTTGAAATAGCCAATGCTGATGATCTTTCGTTATTAAAAGAATGGGACGGTAAAACTAAAATAGTAGCATTGATTGCAGCGTTTATGGGTAAAGTGCGGTTGATTGATAATATGATTTTACCGCTTAATTTTGCAGACTATGGAAATTGAAATACTCAAATCGAAGATACACAGGGCTGTAATTACAGAGGCCAACCTTAACTATGTTGGAAGCCTCACACTCGACTCGGATTTAATGGACGCAGCCAACCTTATTGAAAACGAAAAAATACAGATCGTAAACGTGAACAATGGTTCACGCATCGAAACCTATCTTATCAAAGGCAGACCAGGATCCGGCGTTTGCTGTTTAAACGGTCCTGCAGCCAGGCAAGGCGCGGTGGGCGACACCGTTATCATTATATCGTATGCTACCATGGACTTTGAAGAAGCCAAGCAATTTAAACCCCGCATTATATTTCCTAAAGACGGGAACCGGTTGTAAGCCAGCCTTTTATTTTGGAATTGTATGAGGAAAAAAATAGTGAATGTAGTTCAGTACGTTTTTTTTCTGGGGCTGGGTGTTTTTTTGTTATGGTACAGCGCCAGCAATCTCTCTGCAGAAAACAAACAACATCTTCAGCAATCGCTCCGCCACGCTAATTACTGGCTGGTCATTCCTGCTATGCTCGTACTCTTACTAAGTCACTTCAGCAGGGCGCTCCGCTGGAAAATGCTCATCAAACCACTTGGGTACAACCCGGGTATTTTGAATACCTTTTTTGCTACCATGCTGGGCTATTTTTTCAACCTGCTGGTGCCTCGCCTGGGCGAAGTGATGAAATGCACCATACTGGCCAAATACGAAAAAATTCCGGCCGACAAGCTGATAGGAACAATGGTTGCCGAAAGAGTGTGCGATTTTATATGCCTGCTAATCGTTATCGGCATTACCGTTTTTATACAATTCGATCTTATTTCGGATTATGCTTCGGGACAGTTTCATGGAATTTTGTACGACGAAGCAGGCAACCTTAAGCTGACCAAGTTATTTGTGCTGCTGGGCATTGTGCTTGTTTTCATAATAATATTATGGTGGGCATTAACCACCTTCAGAGAGAAAACATTTGTAAAAAAAGTACACAGCATTTTAAAAGGCATCTGGCAGGGACTAACAACCATCCGCTACATTGAAAACAAATGGGCTTTCTTTTTGCATACCGTTTTTATATGGACGATGTACGTGGCAAGTGCAAGAATAGGGTTATATACTATGGAAGCAGTAATGCACCTTGGCTGGAAGGTTTGTTTTTCGATCATTACTTTTGGAAGCTTTGCCATGCTGGCAACACAAGGTGGCATAGGTGCTTACCAGTACACGATCCAAAAATTAATGCCGCTATACGGCGTTGCAGAAGGACCGGCTTTAGGTTTTGGCTGGATTTTGTGGATTGCCCAAACGGGAATTGTTATTTTTGCAGGAGTGCTGTGCCTGTTATTATTACCTGTTTTAAACAAGCGAACATATGAAGTATCCGCAACTGATCAAAAATAAGATACTAACGGTAGATGGTATACGCCACCAGGTAAAACGCTGGAAGCTGCTCGGGAAAAAGATAGTATTTACCAACGGTTGTTTTGATATACTGCATAATGGGCACATAGAAATTTTATCGCAGGCAGCCCAATCGGGCGATGTACTCGTGATTGGCGTAAATGCCGATGCCTCGGTAAAAAGACTGAAAGGCTCCTCCCGCCCGGTTAATAATGAAACGTTCAGATCGCTGATGCTGGCTTCGCTTACCATAGTAGATGCCGTTGTTATATTTGAAGAAGACACCCCCCTTTCGCTGATCACTGAAATTGAACCCGATGTACTTTTAAAAGGAGGCGACTATACCATTGACCAGATCGTGGGCGCCGAAGAAGTAATAAAAAGCGGCGGCGAAGTAAAGATCGTTCCACTGGTAAAAGGGTTTTCTACCACTTCGTTAATACAAAAAATACAAGAGTTATAGGTAGCAGATGGTTAGAAATCCATCCTTATAATACCGGTCTACGGCTCCGGCTGTTTGTGATGAGGCAGAGCTATCGGCTCGATGGCATATTGTAACATTGGATTTTAATCCAATGTCGTTTAGGTTCGGAACTTTGCAAAGACGCTCACCTGCATTTCAACAAGTTTATAAAGTTCCTGACCTTAGTCATCCTTAGCCAAACCTCCTGCCGTGGTTCGTGATTCATGGGACACGAGCCATGGAAGACTGACAGCAAAAAACTTAACATGCCAATCTCCCCGCGTTATTTATATTTACCAATAACAAAAAGTAAACATGGTACGAGAGAAGAAAAAGATGATTACGCGCGACATAAGCTGGCTGGCCTTTAATGCCAGGGTTTTGCAGGAAGCAGCAGACAATGCCGTACCATTAAAAGAACGGATCAGATTTCTCGGTATTTTTTCCAATAATCTCGATGAATTTTTCAGGGTAAGGGTGGCGGCGCTCAAACGCATGCTGGAGCTGGGCAAAAAAGCACGTATGCATCTTGAACAGGAGCCTCAGAAAATTCTTGATCAAATCCAGTCCATTGTGCTGGAGCAGCAAAGCGAGTTCGACCGCATATGGAAGAGTATTTTTGGAGAGCTGAAAAAACAAAACATTCACCTCATAACCGAAAAACAATTAAACCGGGAACAACAAAAGTTCGTGCGTACTTTTTTTGACGAAGAAGTAGCTTCAGCGGTGATTCCCTTAATGATCGAAAGCATAGAACATTTCCCCTACCTGCGCGAAAAAGCTATTTTATTGGCCATTACCATGTCTAAAAAAGAATCGGCCTATAAAAAGAAGTATGCGCTTATTGAAGTACCCACCCGGCTTATGTCGAGGTTTGTATTGCTGCCCTCGCAGGGAAATGAGCACTATATTATATTGCTCGAAGACGTGATCCGTTTTTGCCTGCCCCAGATATTTTCTTTTCTCGGCTACGATAAATATTCTGCCCATGTTATTAAAGTTACCCGCGATGCAGAGTTCGACCTCGACACCGACCTTAGCATTCCTTATACACAAAAAATTGCCAAGGGCATCAAAACACGCAAAAAGGGAAAACCCGTGCGGTTCCTGTACGACAAAGAAATAGATGCCGGCATTTTGGAATACCTCATCAAAAGGCTGCACCTGAAACGAAAAGACGCCATTATACCCGGCGGGCGTATTCATAATTTCAGGCATTTTATGGATTTTCCCGATTCGGTTTTTGCGCAAAAGAGCATTCGACGTAAGCCCCTTATCCACCCTGCATTCAAAAATACCAGCCGTGTTACCGAAATTATTCTCGAAAAAGATATCATGCTGCACTTCCCCTATCAATCCTTTAACCCGGTTATTTCATTATTGAGGGAGGCGGCAATGGACCCCGACGTGATGGAAATCAGGATAACCGCTTACCGGCTGGGTTCGGGCTCTAAAATCATCAATGCGCTCATCAATGCCAAAAAGAATGGAAAGAAGGTAATTGTTATGCTTGAACTGAGGGCCAGGTTTGATGAAGAAGCCAACCTGGAATGGAAAGAGCGGCTGGACGATGAAGGCATTATTGTGCTAACCGGAGTTCCCAACCTGAAAACCCATGCTAAAATCTGCATTATCAAGAAAAAAGTGGGCAACAAGGCCATCCAATACGGCTTTATCAGCACAGGCAACCTGAATGAAAAAACAGCCACCTTATATGGCGATCACTGCCTGTTAACCAGCAATCGTAATATAATGATGGACATTAACCGGATCTTCAACTACCTGTTGCAACCCAAAACCGGGGCGCATTACCTTAAAGCGTGTCAGACATTGCTGGTAAGTCCTGTGTATATGCGCAGGAAATTAATGGCCTTGATAAACCACGAAATAAAAGCGGCCAAAGCAGGCAAACCAGCCGGCATTGTGCTGAAGCTCAATTCTTTGTCCGACGAGGCTTTTATTGACAAGCTTTACGAAGCAGCCTCCGTTGGGGTTGAAATAAAAATGATCATCAGGGGTATTATGTGCATGTATACCCAAAACAAGCGCTTTAAAAAGGAAGTGCTGGCGGTAAGTATAGTAGACGAATACCTGGAGCATGCCCGCGTGTTGGTTTTTCAGAACGGCGGCAAAGAAAGGGTGTTCATTTCGTCGGCAGATATGATGATGCGCAACCTCGATCACCGCATTGAAGCTGCCGTGCAGATTACCGATCAATCTATCTGCGAAGAAATAAAAGATATCCTTTCTATTCAATTGAGAGACAATGTAAAAGCAAGGACACTTGACAACGAACTCAGCAATTCCTACGTGCGCACCAAAGGCAAAAAAATAAGGTCGCAGATAGAAACTTACCAGTACCTCCTGCATAAAACACATTCGGAGAAACAGTAGCAGTGGAGTGAGTCGAATGGTTGAGTGAGTTAAGTGGGGGAAGTAGGTTAATTGGTTTTGCATTTAACCACTTAACTTATTTAACCTGCTAACCTACCCTATTCAAAGAATTATTTAATAATATTGACCTTTAATTACCTAACAAATATCAATCATTGAGATTAGCCGCCATTGATATCGGCAGCAATGCTGCCCGTCTCCTGATCAGCGAAGTAAAAATCAACAGCGACGGAACGCCTTACTTCAACAAGCTTAACCTGGTAAGAGTTCCGCTCCGGCTCGGATTTGATGTGTTTGAAACCAATGAAATTTCCAAACCACGCATTGCCATGATCATGCAAACCATGAAGGCATATAAACACCTTACCAACGCCTACGATGTAAATTATATAAAAGCGTGTGCCACCTCCGCCATGAGGGATGCCCGGAATGCCCAGGACATTATCCGTAAAGTAAAGATGGAAACGGATATTACCATTGAGGTGATTTCCGGCGAAAGTGAAGCCAACCTCATTTATGAAAATCATATCGCCGAAAACATGTCTAAAGACGATTCTTACTTATACATTGATGTTGGCGGTGGCAGTACCGAACTTACCTTCTTCAGCAACGATAAGCTGGTTTTCAAAGAGTCGTTCAATATTGGCACCATCCGCATATTAAAAAATTTGGTTGCAGATGCACATTGGGATGCGATGAAGGATTATATTAAAACTCGAATTAAAGATTATAAGTCGGTGATAGCCATCGGTTCAGGCGGTAATATCAACAAAATATTTTCACTTTCAAAAAAGAAAGACGGACGCCCGCTCAGCATGGAGCTTTTAAAAGATTACTACAAGGAATTAAGCGTATTTACAATAGAAGAAAGGATGCGGGTATACAAGCTTCGTGAAGACCGGGCAGATGTTATTGTTCCCGCCCTGCTAATCTATATAAATGTAATGAGGTGGGCCAATGCCGAAGAAATTTATGTACCCAGGATTGGCCTTGCCGATGGATTGATCCAACATTTATACAAAGAGGTTTCATCTTTTTAACTTACTGACAAACAATTTATTATGAGTGTTAATAAAGAAATAAAACGAATTACAACCCATACTATACAAAAGATGAAGCAAAGCGGTGAGAAAATAGCCATGCTTACCGCTTATGATTATTCGTTTGCCAAGCTTATCGACAACGCCGGCATCGATATTATACTGGTAGGCGATTCTGCCAGCAATGTAATGGCCGGACACGAAACCACGCTACCTATTACCTTAGATCAAATGATCTATCATGCAGCATCGGTAGTTAGAGGAGCCAAACGATGCCTGGTAGTAGTAGACCTGCCTTTTGGCGCCTACCAGGGAAATTCGAAAGAAGCACTCAACTCAACCATCCGCATTATGAAGGAAACCGGCGCCCACGCCGTAAAGCTTGAAGGCGGGGAAGAAGTGATTGAATCTGTAAAAAGAATCATTTCGGCCGGAGTACCCGTAATGGGACACCTTGGCTTAACGCCCCAGTCTATTTATAAGTTTGGCACCTACACTGTAAGAGCTAAAGAAGAAGCGGAAGCCGAAAAGCTCCAGCGTGACGCCAGGCTGCTGGAAGAAACCGGGTGCTTTGCCCTGGTGCTCGAAAAAATTCCTGCTGTTCTGGCTAAGAACGTAAGCGCAAGCCTGCACATTCCTACTATTGGCATTGGTGCGGGCGGCGACTGCGATGGGCAAGTGTTGGTAATGCATGATATGTTAGGGATTACAACTGAATTTAAACCTCGCTTCTTGCGGCAATATCTTAACCTGAACGAGGCTGTTTCAGGAGCGGTTCAACAATATATTAACGATGTAAAAAGCAATGATTTTCCGGATGCTACTGAACAATATTAAAAGGCGCCAGCTCAGAAACCTGAAAGCTAAAGGCTGATCTCTGGCAGCTTATTTAACTGCAGACCTGGCGTCGGCGTCAAGAATGTCGTACAGCTTTAAACCATGCGTATTCTGGCGCAACTTCATGTACAAGCTTAAGCAATCGGTGGCAACGGCTATTTTAGTGTTTACTTTCATGCCGTCAAAAAACATGGCTTTCATTTGCTTTTTTTCTTTGGTTATTTCGCGCTCGGCTGTTTTATAACCTTTTCCCATATCGCCATTATTCATCTTTTCGGCAAAAACGGCAACATCTGTAAACGAAGCATTGTTGTTCTGCAGCTCCATAATTTCGCAAACGCAGATCCTGTCGCCTCTTTTAGCTTTCAGCTTTTCAAGCAGTATATCAGCTTTGGCTGATTTTCCACCCATAAAATTCACCGAGGCCTTTACAAATGCGCTCAGGTTAAACTGTGCAGGGCGAACCACTCCCCCATCGGCCTTAGCAGCCAGGGTAATGATGGAGCAAACAATAAATAAAGAACAAAACCGGGTACGTAAAGAAGTTTTCATTTTCTGTTGATTTAATCAAGTTAACAATACACGGTTTCATAGAAGGTTGGAACCTGATTAAATTTGGGCACGGCTGTTCAAAGTGATAAAAGGATGGGTTGAACGAAGAAGGATTGACTGGAAATAGAAAAACCTGTTAAGAACAGGTTTGTCGCGGGATATTCTCGAATGATTTAATACTGCAAAGTAGGAGAATTATTTTCGCACGGCATAATTTTTTACCGGCGAATTTCTTCCTTACAACGTTTAGTATCATACGTTAAGTAAAACAATGCAAGCCGTTACTATATGTCAATTACAGCGCCCTGTATTTTCAAAATCGCGTACTATATATAAATGTATCTTGCAATTAAATTACTACGCTATATGAGCAATTTTATTGAAAAACTCCGTATCAGTTCCGTAAACCAGGGCATATCTACCGGACAAAACTGGATAGGCTCGTCGGGTGCTATCATGCCTTCTCATTCGCCGGTAGATGGCGCCTTGATAGCCAGCGTTTTTTTAGCCGATAAAAACGGGTACGAAACAGTGGTAAGAAAAGCCAACGAAGCTTTTGCCACCTGGAAAAAATGGCCGGCTCCGAAAAGAGGAGAAATTGTAAGGCAGGTTGGAGACAAGTTACGCGAATTTAAAGAACCGCTGGGCAGACTGGTGTCGTATGAAATGGGAAAAAGCTTACAGGAAGGATTGGGCGAGGTGCAGGAAATGATAGATATATGCGATTTTGCAGTAGGATTATCGCGCCAGCTATATGGCTTAAGCATGCACAGCGAGCGACCCGCTCACCGTATGTATGAGCAATGGCATCCATTGGGTGCCGTAGGTATTATTTCGGCCTTCAACTTTCCCGTAGCAGTGTGGAGCTGGAATGCGGCGCTGGCCTGGGTATGTGGCAACACCTGCATTTGGAAACCGTCGGAAAAAACGCCGTTGTGCGCTGTAGCTGTTCAAAATTTAATTGCAGAAGTCTTTTCACAAAACAATGTACCTGAAGGAGTTGGATGCCTGATCATTGGCGACAGGCATATTGGGGAATTGCTGGCTGCCGACGAAAGATTACCCCTTATTTCGGCAACCGGCTCTACCCGCATGGGCAAGGCCGTGGCAGCAACCGTAGCAGCCCGCCTGGGTAAAAGCCTGCTGGAGTTGGGAGGCAATAATGCTATCATTATTTCTAAAGATGCAGATCTTACCATTGCTATTATTGCAAGCGTTTTTGGAGCAGTAGGCACTGCAGGGCAACGATGTACCACTACCCGCCGCCTCATTATTCACGAAAGCATTTACGAAACATTTAAGGAAAAACTGGTGCAGGCTTACCAGCAGCTCCGTATCGGAGATCCGCTGGACGAACACAATCATGTAGGTCCGCTGATAGATAAAAATGCTGTAACTGCCTACCTGGAAGCAATAGATAAGTGCAAAGCAGAAGGTGGCAGATTTATAGTAGAAGGTGGTGTACTGGAAGGCGAGGCTTACCAGAGCGGCTGCTATGTAAAGCCATGCATTGCAGAGGTGGAAGCAGGTTATAAAATAGTGCAGCACGAAACCTTTGCACCGATATTATATATTATGAAATACAGCACGATTGAAGAAGCCATCGCCATACAGAACAATGTTCCCCAAGGGCTGTCTTCCTCCATTATGACGCTGAACCTTCGCGAATCGGAACTGTTTCTTTCTGCCGAAGGAAGCGATTGTGGAATTGCCAATGTAAATATTGGAACCAGCGGCGCAGAAATTGGTGGGGCCTTCGGCGGAGAAAAAGAAACCGGCGGCGGGCGCGAAAGCGGTAGCGATGCCTGGAAGAATTACATGAGACGTCAGACCAATACCATCAACTGGTCGCCTAATCTGCCGCTGGCGCAGGGAATAAAATTTCATGTGTAAGCGTATCTGCATAAAACATTTCGCCAAACCGGAACAACAGTTCCGGTTTTTTTGTGGCAAAACCTCCAAAAAGATTCTAAATGAGTGGGTTATCCACATGTTTCCCGTGAAACGTGAATATTTATTTTTGGAAAAATCAAAATTTACAAGTTATCCACAAGGAAATTCATGGTTGATCTTTATTTGGATCAGCTCAGGCAGTAAAGGCTATTTAATTGGATATAAATCAGAAGTAACTTGTAGAAAACCGTAGAAATGATTGGCTAGAATCAATACTCAAAACGTGATAAGAATCGGAGGAAATCCCAAAGGCAATTACTCAATAAACGCGTCTACGAATCTGCACCTATTTTACAGCTTGCTACATCACTCCACACATCCATCCACAATTACCCTTAGTCATTTTAGCAGAATCAACTGAATCTCAATAATATTAACGTTTGCCAAACGTTATTTTGTTTGTAGAAAGAAAAAAATATCCTTGAACTAACCCGTTCGTATGAAAAAAGTATATTTACTCATCTCCCTAAACCTGCTGATTTTCAATTTTATACAAGCCCAATTTAAACTTGGCATTGGTGGCGGCATGCATCATTCTTCGGTGCTTGAAAAGAATAGTCTGCCCAACTGGAATCAGCAATTCGAAAGTTATTACACTCCTTACAGTGGATTTCATGGAGGTTTGTTTTCTGAACTGGCGTTAGACAAGAAGGCGAACTGGGCCGTTCAGGCTTCTTTATTATATAGTGTAAAGGGACGGAACTTTGCCAAGTCATACGACTCAGCAAAATCCTTTCTTTCCGATACCTCCTCTATCGTTTCTACCTGGAGAATGGGATATGTTGAATTGCCGGTTCACCTGGTATACCGCATTCCCATTTCAAAAAGGGTAAGATTTATTTTAGGAGCCGGCGGTTATGCGGGTTACAATCTATCGCAAAAAACTACTTACGAATATTACAATGGTTCCGGCGAACGCACTAGCTATGACAACCGGCTGGCTACCGGCGACGAGGTAAACAAATACAATAAACTTGATTATGGCGTGAATGCGCTTGCGGGATTTGATTTTAACGACCGCATAATGTTTACGGCAAACTATAGTCGAAGCTTATCAGACTTTTACACTGCTCAATACGGTGGATCGTTTAAGCACCAGGCGTATGGAGCAACATTGGTAGTTTGGTTAACCAAATCGAAATCGGCACGTGCTAAAGCCGATGCCAGAGACAGCGATAACGATGGCGTACCCGATAAAGTGGATAAATGTAATGGTGCTAACGGAACTGCGGCTACAGGTGGCTGTCCTGATACAGATGGCGATGGCGTACCCGACTTGCAGGATAAATGTCCCGATATTGCCGGTCTCAGCACCTTGCTGGGCTGCCCCGCTCCGGATGCCGACAAAGATGGTGTAAGCGACGATGCCGATAAATGTCCTTCGGTTGCAGGAAGCATAAAATACAACGGATGCCCTGTACCCGATGCAGACGGCGACGGTGTAAATGACGAACAAGACGAGTGCCCGGCTATTGCAGGAAGCAGTAAATACAATGGATGCCCTGTTCCTGACACAGACCTTGACGGATTGAATGATGATGAAGATAAATGCCCTACCAAACCAGGTACAAAAGGAAACAATGGCTGTCCGGATATTGAAGGGCATATGATCAACGATATTAACAAAGCTGCCCGCAGCATCCTGTTTGATGTAAACAGCGATAATATCAAAGCAACGTCCAATATTTCACTCGACCGTATTGCCGATATACTCAACAGGAATCCTGAAATTAAAATGGATATTGAGGGACATACGGACAACACCGGCTCGGTACGACACAACCAGGTATTGTCTGGCAAACGTGCCCTTGCCATTAAAGTATACCTCGTTAAAAAAGGCGTATCTCCGGAACGACTCACCGCTTCAGGCTTTGGATCAGAACATCCTATTGCCGATAATAATACCGAAGCGGGCAGGGCTAAAAACCGGCGCGTGGCCTTTAAAGTAAGATATTAATTGAGTAAATAGTTAATTGGCTAAGTAGGTTAAGTAAGCAGAACAGTATAATTACAGTTCAAACTTACTTAACCTATTTTTCTTACTGAACCTCCTAACCTGCCACGAGCCATTACAGGCAGCAGGCAGAAGTTAGAAGAGATATTCCCACCCTACACCCTACACCTTACACCCTATACCCTACACCCTTTACCTTACTCCGTTACCATGAGGTAATATCAGACCGCCGGTCTTGCAAATAACACTTAGGCGGTATACTTTTACGTTAGTTAATTGCTCAGGTGAATCACAATTCACATTTCACTTTTCACATTTCACTTTCTTCACTTTTGATACGTTGCAAATCTTTATTTGTGTAAATACACTTTTACCGGATAAAAAAACATCTCATCATTCCAGTTACAATATCCTGTTTTCAGTTTACAATATCCTGGTGGGAAATAAAAAAAGATAAGTGTTTCCTACAATACAATTAAGTGTTTATTCGTTATTTGGATAGTAATTTTTCTATCCGCCCTTTGTAAACTAAAAAGAGTATTTTATGAGAAAGATAGATGCCGTACTTCTGTCTGCACTAATTATCTACGATTACAGCGCACAATCACTGGTTGATAGTGATGCTTCAAACCTGGAACAGAACTTTCTGTCGGAAACAACCTTTCAGGAAAACAAACTAGCCGATTCGTATTTTTCTAACAACCTGTTTGCGGAGGGTGAAGATAATACAGTTCGTTCCGTAAGACACATTCCTTCGGCTTCGGGTAATGCTACTGAAGGAAATACCATATCGTATCACGAATTGGCAAAAATCAATTCATCGTATACAAGCAATTCCCAAGCAACTACTATAAATGCGAATGCGGCAGAAGCAGCAACCGAAACTTCAGCCGGTGTGGTTGAAATTTCTATGCCTGCAGCCACTGCTCCGATTGCAGAAGCAGTTGAAACCGTTGCTGCAGCCGAAGCAACTACTGAAATTGCAGCAGTTGAAACAGTTGTCGTTACTTATAATGTAGAAACAGTAAATACGCACAATGAACCCGCCGCTGCCGATCTTGCCTCTTTTGATACGGATGGCGATGGCGTATATGATTATGAAGACAAATGCCAGGGAACTGCTGGTGTGGCAAGATTTGAAGGCTGCCCGGTTCCTGATAACGATGCAGACGGCGTAAACGACGAAGAAGACAGGTGCCCTGTAGAAGCCGGAGCGGTTGAAAATGGCGGATGCCCTGTAACAGCACCGGAAACCCAGCCTTTAACGGATGCAGCAGCAACAATCAACGAAACGAAAGAACAAACTAAGACCATCAGCCGTTTTACAAACCTGATAAGCCTCGGCTTTAACGGTTCGGTACTGTCGAACGAAGATTTTAATATTGTGCTGCAGTTTGCAGATGTTTTGATCAGGCAGCAGGAAGTAAAAGTAGAAGTAAGTGCAGCGAAAGACAATACCAACGTAAACAACCTCCTCACCTATTTAAAAGAATTAGGTGTAAGTAATAAACAGGTGATCGTTTCAACAAAGGGTGCAGAAGTAGAGCCGGACAGCAACAAAGTGTATATGCAGCTTAAATTGTAAAAGCGTTAATATTATAATAAAATGTCAGGGAACACCACCCTGACATTTTTTTTATTCGTCTATGTGTCTTAACAATTGGGAAACAAACACTAACTATTTCTCAAAATGTGTTGACCGGTATCTATAAGTAGAAATTTTTATTCAAATTTGCCATTCAAAAAACAAAACATGAAGAAAACCAGCTTAGCGATCCTCCTGGCTTTATCAATGTATTCCTTCACTTGGGCACAAACAGCAGTAAAAGATGTACCTAAAGGCTGGCATTTACTTGATCGTGAAAAAGACGGTGTATATGGGATTGGTGTTGAAAAAGCATACAGCGAACTTTTAAAAGACAGGAAAAGCGTGCCGGTAGTGGTAGCGGTGATTGATTCGGGTGTAGATACTTTGCATGAAGATCTTAAATCGGTTTTATGGAAAAACCCGGGGGAAATTCCAGGCAATGGCATTGATGATGACAAAAACGGGTATGTGGATGATGTGTATGGCTGGAATTTTTTGGGAGGCAAAGATGGCCGTAATGTGAACAAAGATTCTTACGAAGCCGCAAGGGTTTATTATAAATTAAAAAAGAAATACGGCGACTCAATTCCCAGCGATTCTGCCGCCACTCCTGAGCAGTTAAAAGAAATTAAGCTGTACCAGAAGGTAAAAATGCTGATTGAGGGCGACGCTAAGGAAGCTACCCTGAACGTAATGTTCCTGAAAAACATTGTTGAAAAGATGCCCTGGGCTGATAGTGTTTTACAGGCAGGCTTGCAAAAGCAGGAATACAACGGCGATGAACTCCAGCAGTTCAAACCGAATTCAACCGACGAAAGCAAGGCTAAAAGTACTTTGATGGCACTCTTTCTTGGCTTCCAGGCTTTGGAAAAGACCAATAAGATGCTCCTGGAAATGACAAACGAATTTTACAGCGGCGAAAAATCAAAAGCCGAAGCTGCCCTTACGGAACCACGTGATTATCGCGGCGAAATTGTTCAGGATAACTATGACGATATTAACGATCGTTACTACGGCAACAACGACGTAATGGCCGGAACACCGATGCATGGCACACACGTATCGGGTATTATTGGCGCCGTGCGCAACAATAATTTAGGAGGTAACGGCGTGGCCAACAATGTAAAGATCATGACATTAAGAGCAGTTCCCGATGGCGATGAGCACGATAAAGACATTGCCAATGCCATACGCTATGCTGCCGACAATGGCGCAAAAGTGATTAACATGAGCTTTGGCAAAAGCGTATCGCCCGAAAAGAACTGGGTAGACGATGCGGTAAAATATGCTGAATCGAAGGGAGTATTGCTGGTACATGCTGCGGGCAATGACGCTAAAGACATCGACATCAACGATAATTTCCCCAATCCTTATTTTAACGACGACACTGCCACTAAGGCCGGTACCTGGCTTACCGTTGGCGCCAGTGGCGATCCTGGTACGGGCGGACTGATCGGTTCATTTTCGAACTATGGAAAAAACGGCGTAGATGTTTTTGCTCCCGGCGTTAAGATCTATGCAACATTGCCTGGTGGCAACCAGTATGGCAACCTGCAGGGAACCAGTATGGCCAGTCCAGTTGTAGCAGGTTTGGCAGCCATGCTGATGTCATACTTTCCCGAGCTGAGTGCCCAACAGATCAAAGAAGCGATTGATAAATCAGCCACACAATTTACCGACATCAAAGTGAAGAAACCCGGCACCGATGAAGAAGTGGATATGACAGAGCTTAGCAAATACAGCGGCATTGTAAATGCGTATGAAGCCGTAAAATATGCAGAAAAATTAGCTGGCGAGAAAGCCGGACAAAAATCAGAAGTGGCGCCTAAGCCCCTGCCAAAATCAAAAATGAAGAGATCGAAAAAGGGATAATTTTTTTTATTTTAATATTAGTAGAGCGCCCGGTTAGCCGGGCGCTTTTTCGTGCAATGTCGCCGAAAGTAATAGCCATATACCGCAGGTTTTCAGATGATTCGTTTTCTGTTGGTCTTGTCTTAAAAATGCGAAGAAACCCAATAAGGGTGATATGTACTATGCTTGTAGATGTGCGCACTACACCGGTAGAAAGCTTCAAATAATTTGTATATTGCATACAAACGTTGTGTATAGAACCGAAGCAGGACTCAAAACAGGAACCTTCTACTTTCGCATTAATTGTAGACAGGTTGCGCTATATGAATGAGGCGGAACTAAAGCTGGCTTATGTAAAATTGTTAGGAAAGAACTGGAAGAAGAATGGAAAAGTATAACATCTCAGACCGACTTCAGAAATATTACGGATAAAGAACTACCTGATGCGATTCAAAAGGAACGCAGTGGAACCTGATGATAACATTTATTGTTTTGGATGCTAACACATGGATACGATTTGCACGCAACAGGAGAATTGAGCCTTTGTTTGCACGGATGGATGCGTATGACCTCATGCCTGTTGTAAATTCTTACATGCTCTCCGAAATTTTCAAAGTTCTTGTCAAAAATAAATGGATACAGAAGCTCAAAGCACCCAGGTCGTCAATTTCATAAAGTCATCCGTTGTTGTAATAACAGAGCAGGTAGTATATCGTATCAGTCCTGATCCAAAGGACAATTATCTTTTTGCCCTGGCAATCCAAACCAATTCAGCTTACATTATTAGCGATGATATAGCTTTGCTTACTTTTCAGTTGCAGCCGATAGAAGTCCGTTCTACAAACTGGTTTTTAAAACATTTTCCTATATAACAATTAAGATACGTAGAATGATGAATTAAAAGTAAGCTTGCCCAGGTTGGCTAAGTTGAATACGACTCCCCCGCTTAAGCCAATACCGTAATCAACTACTTCAACTTAACGCACAGCCACCTTAGCAGCAGTGCCCGCCTGTGCTTTTTTAAACAGCATTACATAGCCGCAAAGGTTCTTCTTTTGAATACTGTTAAACTGTACAGGCTTTATCATATGATAATCGGACATGCGGGCGGTATAGGCACAGCTTATAATATTTCCGCCGGCATCGGTTATGTTCTTCTTTTGTGTCATCACCTGCCTTTCGTGATAGTCGTACATTTTTACGGCATAACCGCTCGACTTGCTATCGCCTATAAAAACAAACTGGTACGCAATGCCTTCGTTCATAGGAACGATAATGGGAATTTCGTAATCGCTTTCCATGGTAATAGCCGCTTCTCTCAGCACCAAAAACCCATCTTCGGCATAAGTGCGCCTTATACTGTCTGCCAGCTTTTGAATAGAAGCATCATCGCAGGGACTTACACGGATCGTATCATCCGATTGTGCTTTGGAATACAAACCAGCAGTAATAAATGTAGTACAGAGGAATATTTTTGCAATAAGAGTTTTCATAGTCTTATGTTTTAAATGGACAGCAGCGTTAATGCAGCAGGATTTTACGCATAGCAATGTCTGACGATTGCTTTACATACTGCTATAAACAGATCACAGGTGTGATCATTTATCAACGCAAAATTGCTACCCGAAATTATTTTTTATGAAAATAAATAGCGTCTGCCTGTTGTGTAGGCGTTAATACGAGGTCGTTAATACATACATGAGGCGGAAGCGTGGTACAATAATATATTACATCCGCCACATCTTCAGCACTTAATGGTTTAAACCCATTGTATACTTCAGAAGCCTTTTCGGCATCGCCCTTAAAGCGAACAAGAGAAAATTCCGTTTCCGCGGCTCCGGGATGGATGGCAGTTACTTTAATATTATGTCTTAAAAGATCAATACGCATGCTTTTGCTCAAAGCCGCCACAGCAAACTTGCTGCCGCAATACACATTGCCGCGTTCATACACTTCTTTACCTGCTACCGAACCAAGATTGATGATGTGCCCTTTTTGTTTTTTGACCATGAAGGGTAATACAGCCCTTGCCACATACAGCAATCCTTTCACATTGGTATCTATCATGGTTTCCCATTCATCCAGGTCGGCATCATCGAACAAGTCGCGGCCAAGGGCAAGCCCTGCATTGTTCACCAAAATATCTATTGCCTGCCATGCCGCAGGTATGGATTGTATAGCTTCAAAAACCAGTTCTCTTATGCTTACATCAAACGGAAGCGACAGCACCTTTACGGTAAACTGTTCTTCAAGCTTTTGTTTTAGGCTTAACAGTCTTTCAGTTCTTCTTCCATTGATAATAATATCATATCCTTCTGAGGCAAATTTGTAAGCACATGCTTCACCAAATCCGGAGGTAGCTCCTGTTATCAATACAATTCCTTTAGCCATAATATCATCTTGTTGGAAAAGCAAAGGTAAGTATTTGGGTGAGTGAGTGGATTGAGTTAATTGGGTGAAGTAGTTTATTGGATTGATTGAGTTGAGGTCTGACAACTTACTTAACCTATCCCCCACTTAACTTACCTACCTGATAAGCACCATCGTTCCTTTTTTAACGATGTTTCTTCCCGTATAGTCGGTTCCCTTTACCGTCCACACAAACGTATCGCTGGCTTGTTCAACGCCTTTGAATTTGCCGTCCCACCCTTCTTCTGCGTCAGCGGTAGAAAACATCAGCTGTCCCCAGCGATTGTAAATTTTCAGGTAATCGAATTCTTTGATGCCAACAGGTGTTGCGCGAAAGTAATCGTTCAGTCCATCGTTATTGGGGGTAAAAGCAGTGGCTACAAATATATCGGGCGCTGTTTTAAAAATTCGTACCGACATCGTGTCGTAAGCAAAACATCCTTCGGCAGTACTCACCTTTACAGAATAAGTAACCTTATCGCCCACATCAGATACAAACGTTGCTATAGGGTCTGCAACATCTGTGCTGCTGAGATACGAACCCGGCGACCATTTATAAAATGCAGCACCGGTAGCTTTCAATTGAAGGGGCTGATTTAATACAGCCACCGTATCGTTACCCGCAAAGGCCGGCACAGGAGGAATAACCGTAACCACAATGTCTTTATTGGTAGGCTTGGGGCAACCGAGCGTATCGGTAACGCTTACGGTATAAATGGTAGTGATACCTGGCGACACCACGGGATTTGGAATCGCATAGTTGTTGATAGCAGCCACCGGCGACCACCGGTAAAACGCTCCGCCGTCGGCAAATAATTGCGCCTGCTCGCCATAGCAGATAGCAGTATCGTTAGAAACCCGCACATCGGGATAAGGCACCGCTCTCACTCTTATAGCATCCCGCGCAAAACATTTGCCTATATAAGAAGTAACCGTATAAGTAGTAACCGGATCAACAGGCGTAGCAATGGGTTGTTTCACCAACGGATCCTGCAGGGTGGCAGCCGGCTCCCAACTATAGGTAAGTCCGTTGCTAAAAGGATTTAACTGTACCGGGTCGGTTAAGCAGATCAAAAGATCGGGACCCGCATCGAGCGTTACAAAACTTACTACGTTTACGCGTGTCGTATCAACAGACGTGCAGCCGGGCACAGTGGTTAAACTAACAGAATAGGTAGTGGTAACATCGGGGCTTACCTGCACTACCGACCCTGTAAGGGGACTGATATTGTAATCGGGCGTCCAGGTATACGTTCCAGGCGGGCCAATGGCGGCCAATGATATGGTATCGATGTCGCACATCAATGTATCATGCGGCACCGTTAACAAAGGCTTGTCTCTTACAATCAGTTCGTTCGAAACTGTTTTCACACAGCCTTTGTTGTTACCAACGGTAAGGGATACAGTATACGTGCCAGACGAGGTGTAGGTATATGGAGCCCGGTTTTCCTGCGAGACATCGGTGACGGATCCCCCATCACCAAAATCCCAATTCCATGAATCTACTGCGCCGTAGCGGGTTTTGGTAGTATCTCTGAAAAAGATCGGAACATCTTTACAACCTTCGGTATAGGTAAAGCCGGGATAAAAACCGGGATACACTTTTATGGAGGAAAAAGCAGTATCGGAACAATCCTCTCCTCTGTTGGTAATAAGCATTAGCCGGTAAGTACCGGTGTCGGGATAGGTGAAGGTAGGGCGCATTTCTGTAGACACGTCATCCGTACTGTTTTGCACACCAAAGTCCCAGTAATAAGTTTTGATGAGCGAGCTGGTACTCCTGTTTTGAAAAGATACCGTAAAGCTGTCGCAAACCATGTATTCAGGTTGCAAAGATGCAGCCGCAATGGAGCAGGAGGCTACTTTTATCTGGATATCCTTACGATGCGCATTGATGAGTTTACCTTTGCGGTATTCGAACACAGCTACAGTAACCACATATATACCCGCAGCAGGAGCAATGCCGGAAACCAGTCCCGTTTTACGGTCAATGGTAACATTACCCCCCATAGGCGACATTGCCCCAAAGCCAAACGAATAAGGAACAGAGGAATAAGGAGGTCCTGCGGGAACAGGTTGTGGGTTGCCCGGAGAGCCACCTACATATGCTGCAGCAAAATTATAACTCAGCGAATCTCCATCTCTGTCTGCAGCACCAAAATCATACATAAAAAAATTATCCTCGCAAACAATTACAGTATCTTTTGTTGAATAAGTAGCACTGCTGTTCTTCGGTGCATCATCTGCAACAGTATACCCGGGAATGTCGGCAGTATAGGTGGCTCCGCTCTGCCCTGAAGCACTGACGTTTGACATGTTTTCTATGCGGCAGCAGCGCTGGTAGGTTACTGTATATCCATAAGGAGTAGCGGGCAAACTAGCGGTAAAAATATAAGTACCTACTTCGTAACAAACAATAGGCGGATTATCAATACACTTGCCGGGAGTGCCTAAGCGCATGGTTTCCTGGCGCGACATATTGATGGTAAAATTCTGCGCGCTGGTAGACGTGCCTGAGGCATTTTTAGTAAAAATGGAAATAGCGGCAGCCGGGTCTAGCTGGGCGCCTGTGGAAAAACAATCGCGGTATAATTTTAATGTTATCTGGTAGGTATGAGTGTTGCCGGAAGAGCTTATATAAACGTAAGAAAGTTCACCTCCTGTTATATGTCGTGCATACAAAGCAGAACAGCTAAACAAGCCAATAATTAGTATAAGCCAATATTTAGTTACCTCAGACATCTATTACATAGTTGAAGAATTTTGTCAAGGTTACCGTGGTTTGGTCTTTCTGCTCCCACATTCCCATATGAGCAACGCCGGGAAGGATATTAATAAGAGATAATAGAGGAGTGTGGCACTGGTTTAGGCTGTCTTGTAAATATACACTTTTATCTTCCTCACCAATAATAAATAGTATGGGTTTCAAAAATTTTTTTAGCACAATCATCCTGTCCGGCCGTTCCATCATTGCTTCGTAATACTGTACGAGCGCTTCGTTGCTAAAGTTGCCTGCGCGGTTGATTAACTTTTCAACTTCGTGTGGATATTCGATCGCAAAAGCCTTACCGAACAAATTAGGAATGGATTGTTTTAAAAATTCCTGAGCACCATATTTTTCGATAAAACTGATTCCCTTTTTACGGATACCAATGCGTTCTTCTGTGTCGGCATAGGCGGTGGAATGAAACAACCCCAGGCCATTTAACATGCCTGGAAAGTGTTCGGCAAATGCAAGCGCTACATAACCGCCCATGCTATGCCCTATAATGGTACAAACGCTTATCGCTTCTTCGTCGAGGATGCATTTTACAATTTCGGCATACCTGTCGATTAAAAGGCCCGAATAATCTTTTTTACTTATTACAGGCGACTTGCCGCTACCAGGGAGGTCGGGCAAAATCAGCGTAAAGGAATGTTTGAGTTGTTCAACCTGGTACTCCCATATCCTGCTGTCTTCGCCAAATCCATGCAAAAGCAGTACCGCCGGTCCTTCGCCGGTAATAGTGTACACAACAACATTATCGTTATATTGAATGGTTTTTTCCTGCATAAGATTTTTCGCTTACATAAATTATAAAATGAGCAGCGTTTGAGGCTTATGAATGTGATTAAGGCCGTCTGCTGAATACAAAACTGCGCCAGCCCAATAAAACTACCAGCGGCAGCAATGCTATATTCAACTGCTGGGGCAAAAAGAACCAGCTTAACAATAGCAAAGCATAAACAATAGCAGACACCAACCAATATTTTTTTAACCATTGTTTTTTACTCACAATAGAAAAAGCCGCAATAACATGAAATGGAATAGCCCACAACAAATTATAATTATTCCGGCAAAGCTGGTGATTGGTGCCCGTCCACATAAAAACAAGCAATACGCCCATCAAACCAACAATCAAAAAAAGCAGGAAGTCGAGCGCCCTGAGTACTGCAGCCGGTATTTTTGATTTTGACCGGCTCAGCAACAGCCACAGCAGCAGCATGAGTGCAAACAAAACAAACGGAGTAAACAAAGGTGCGTCAGGCTGTGGGGCGGTACTGGTATAGATGGTATTTTTTTTACTCACCAGCGGGCGATTGCCATTGAAAGCGCTGTCGAAACCTTTATACAGGTAGTCAGGCAAAAACATGGCTTGTTCATTCTGTACTTTTTTATCCAACCCGCTCCCCAGCAGGAAATCGATGCCGAACTTGCTCCAATGTGCATGATTCAGATCGAGATAATAATGGATCATGTTCCTGAAACTCGTATTGCCATCAGGCAAAATATTGCCAAACTTCAGGCCCGAATCGGTGTTGGCGCGCACAATATCCCTTGGCCGGGTGGAGCAATTATCAAAAAGAAAATCGTAGCTGTAAAATTTGTTTCCTTCTTTGGCATTTTCCCGCAAAGCATATAACAAGCGGAGCTTTTCCTCGCCTGTCAGGTTTAACTCCTGCTCCAGAATACTCCGTTGTTCAAGCGTGTAGCCACGTAAAAAATCGGGATATTGTTCTACTCCCAAAAAATAGGTGAGCTTGCCTTTAATAAAATTGATATAAAAATCAGGATCGTAGAAATCGAATGTTCCGTAGTTATACACCCTGTCTGAATGTGTAGTGGTATCCGTAACACGAATAGCACTGTGCCCCCAGGTAGAATACAGATCGGCGCCAGGTCCGCAGGTAAGCAGGCTTATCCTGACATGTGAAGAGTCCTGTTGCGAAAACCCTGTTAACGAAAACAAAACGGTAACAACAATAAATGCGATCCTTTTCAACGGTAAAAAATTTCCGGGAAGTTCGGCGAAAAATTTTAAACGGCATCGGATTGAAATCCAATGTTACAATATTCAATCGAGCCCACGGCTCTGCCTTGTGATAATAGATCAGGCGCTATGCATGTGGTAACAGCCAGAGCCGTAGGCTCGGTAACATATTATATGGATGGGTTTTATCCGCCGGAATGATAGCTGAGGTTGGGAACTTTAATAAACCTATTGAAAACAGGTGAGCTTCTTTGCAAGTTTCGAACCCCTGGATACCTTTCGTTGCCGGGATTGAAATCCAATGTTACAATATTCAATCGAGCCTACGGCTCTGCCTTGTGATAATAGATCAGGCGCTATGCATGTGGTAACAGCCAGAGCCGTAGGCTCGGTAACATATTGTATGGATGGATTTTAATCCATCCACCTCTCCACACTCCTACCTCCGTACTCGTCTTATAAATGGTTCTGATGCAACTTTTAGTTTTACGGGATCAAACATTTTTATGAGTAAAAAACCTGCCAGGAAGCCGCCTATATGTGCAGCGTAGGCTACTCCCCCGCTTTCTCCTCCCCCCAGCATACCCAACCCGCTTATTACCTGGAAAGCGATCCACACGCCCAGTGCAAGCACTGCCGGAATGGATATGATGAACCATAAAAGAAAGGCGTGTACTTTCCTTCCCGGAAACAGCAGCAGGTATGCGCCTAATACACCACTGATGGCACCCGATGCCCCGAGGCTCGGCACCAATGAATTTTGATGCAGCAATACGGTAGAGAAAACATGGCTTAAAGAAGCAATGATACCACACACAAAATAAAAAATAAGGTACCTGAAATGCCCGAGCCTGTTTTCGATGTTGTCGCCAAATATGCCCAGGTAAAGTATATTACCCGCCAGGTGCGCCCACCCGCCATGCATAAACATGGAAGTGACTAACGTAAAATATACCGGCACCGGCGTTGGTTGCAGCCCAGGTACGTTGAAGCTCATACCTGTATTGGGGTCTACTTCCACATAAGACTGCGTTACGATATCCATACCCGTTATGATTTCTGCGGGAACCGTAGAGAAAGCATAGGTAAAGGCAAGATCGTTTCCAAATCCCTGGAAGAAAATGAATACTAAAATATTGACGGCAATCAGTGTATAGTTGATATAGGGCGTAATGGTACGGTCTGAATTATCGTCGCCTATCGGAAGCAGCATAGGGAAGTGTATTTGAACTACAAGTTACAGGAAAAAAAAATCAAGAACCAAGATACAATTTGAATTATTGCAGCTTGTTTCCTGATTCTTGACCTTTTGTTTCTTGGTTTTTGATTTTTGGTTCTTCCCTACAGAATCTTCTTATCGTCCGTCATAAATACGCGCGTACTCACGGTATAAGTGCCACCGTTTACATCTTTGTATTTAAGATCAACATAAAACGCACGGTATCCCGATGCAGGACGCGGCTCGGTAACGGTAAGCTTCCTTTTATTGGCAAGATTCAGATCAGAGCTTGTCCATTTGTCGTTGCGAAAATCTGTATCCGGCGAATCGGCATGCCATACAATCACGTCGGTAAGTTCGTCCTTTGTAGCCTTAATGTTAAGCGTAACTCCCTTTTTAGTTACGGTCGAAGTCCATGAACATTCGGGATAAGCATGGTTGGTAAGCGTGGTTCCAAAAAAGGCGCTCAAGGCTTCAAAAGCCTGTTTGCCATCGCCCAGGTTATGCCCGGCATTGGGTACATAATGCAGCAGGTTTTTACCAGGAATATCTTTCAGGTAATTTTTAATATTATCAACCACCCAATACTCATCATTAGTACCCATAAAAATCAGTTTTGGCATGGTAAGAGTAGATCGGTAAGAATAGGGATCGACCATAGTGGTTACAGCCGCACCGCTTTCAGTTTTTGCGCCCTGGGGTATACCTAATTTTACATAGTCTTCAATCTGCACACTGTAGTCTCCCAATGCTTTTATCTGGTAATCGAGACTTACCGGCATATTCAACACATCAATCACCATAGGTGCAATTGCCTGCGCACGTTTATCGTTTGCGCCTGTAAGCCAGGTTGTCCAGCCGCGTTTAGAAGCGCCAGACACTACAAATCTGTTTACTGTATGATTTAATTGTTGTTTAGAAAATTCCTGTACTGCATCCATTGCTTTTACAGCACTCTTTACCATAGGAAACAATAACGGCCAGGTATAATCGCCATCTTTTTTAAAGTTGTGCAATGTAAACGAAATCAGTGCATCTTCCGTAAGCCCGTCGTACAAAGGCTGATTGGGCGTTTGCCGCAGCACGGCAACAATGGCACTGTTTTTTTCTGCCAGCGTGCTGATGCCTGCATTAAACTTATCATCCCTGCCGTTCCAGTTAGGCAAACCATCTTTCACAGATCCTCCTGTTATGAAGAGCAACGCGCCATCGTGCTTATTTTCTTTAGGAACCAAAATGGTTAACTGGTGTGTCCAAATATGTTCTCTCCACTTTTGAGAAGTAAGCAGCAGCGCGTAGGCTTTTACGTTACCGATATCATAACTGTCTTTCAACTCCCATTTAAAGGTATTATCGCCATTGTTAAGATAACTTTTAAGAGCAGTGGCAGGCGTAACCTGTGCCATTAAACTGCATACGGAACAACAAAAAGACAAAGCGAAAACAACAACAAAATTTTTCATAAATACTAATGATTAATTTTTATGTGAAATGAAAGGTGAAAGAAAAAAGAAAAAAGGCTGAAATTTTCACCTTTCACTTTTCACCTTTGAAATTCCCGCCGCGGGGCTTTCGTTTACCAGCTTCAGCGCCTGTTCAATATACACTTCGCCGGTCATTTCGCCGAGACTGGTGCGGCTTACATATTCATATCTTTTAAAGCTATTGAAATCAACTTTGGTAAGCATATATCCAAAAGCATCGTTGGTTAAGCCAAATAGAAATGGTTGTTTTGTTTTCATATGCCGTTTTACATAGTAACCGATATTAGGCAACGCTTCACCCGGTATCGTAAGCACCTGCGCCGTGCCAATGTTGAGCAGGTTCAGCTGGGTTTCGGCATAATCCGTATTCGGGTTTTCGCCTGCCAGCTTCAAAGGAGAGTGACTGAGAATGTATTTCATAATGTCGGAATCTATCGGGAAGCGGATCTTTCTTGCCACACAATATAGATCAGGATTCACCTGCATTTCTGCTGTTGAAACGATACGCAACGCTTCATCGGCTAACAATTCGCCTATGCGTTTGCATTCGCCCCAATGGTTGGCTTCTGTTTTGTCATCGATGCGCGTGTCGGCGGTTACCATACCACCCTGTGCACCATTCATAAACAAGGCGATGCCGCCAGCCTTTGCCTCGATCCGGTCGTACAACGGACCGCAAAGATCAGGACTTAGTATCCCTTGTTTTGAACCGATCACTTCGGGGTGTATTGCGTAATTAACCAAGGTAGCAATAGGCTTGCCGGCATTTTTACCGCCGGTTGCAATGGCCTGAATAATACCGCAGCGCGGATCGTACAGGTCGGGCGCATAATAATTGTATGCAATTTTACCTTTGGCTTCGCCCACTGCAATTTTTAACGATGCAGGCTCAGCTTTTTTTAAGGCTTCATTTACGGCATCGGCTACCTGCTGCACACACCAGTCAAGGTATTGGAGATCGGCAAACGATTCTCCCTTTTCATTGGGAAACCCGTAAGCATCAGGACCGCTGTGCGTATGCGTAGCGCCGATCAGTATGTTTTCGGGCGGAATGCCTTTGATGAGCGCGCGGGATTTATTGCCCAACACCGAAGGCCACCCTAAGTTGTCGATGTTCACAATGGCCACCCTGGTGCTGCCTTTTTCAAGCACCAGTGCGCGAACATACAAGTCGCCCTGTTTAGTGGTAGCGGGTTTGGGTGTTCCTATTCCGCCAGATACTGGCAGTAACGGGTTGGGCGTGATCACCCTTACCGCAGCTCCGGCTTTGAAGGTTTGGGCATTAGTATTGAAACTGAATAAGGTTGAAAAAAAGAAAACTGTAACTACTATTTTTCTCATCGTTATTTTTTTACAAAAGTCAAAGGTGAAAGATAGGAGTCTCTCGAGGCTAAAGTTTCCAACCTTCGAAAGGTTGGAAACTTTAAATCTTTCACCTTTCACTTCTCACCTCTCTCTACTGCCACGGCTTACCGGTGCCCTGCACAATCCAGGGTTTAGACCAGGGACTGTTCTCGGGTCCATCCGTGCCGAAGCTGGAATATTGAGTTGTCTCTAAATTTTGTTCAGCCGCTTCTACATTGGATGCGTTCAGATTGCGCTCCTCAATAGGATAATAAAAACGCACCGGCAGCTCTTTTGCTACGGTTCTTCCCTGCACTCCATGCAGTTCTGGATATCCTGTTCTGCGCCAATCGAACCAGGCTTCTGTTGCCATGCTCCAGCTGGCGATCCATTTTTGTGTAATGATCTGCTCAATGGTACCATCGTATGCTACCTCTGGTTGCGCAATATAGGCTGCAGCCTGCGCAGGAATTCCCCAGGAAGTAAACGATGCTGTAATGGCCGCGTTGTAATGTGTTGCTGCATCAGCACCCACATTCCAGCCTTTTTGTGCCGCTTCTGCCAAAATAAAATGCACTTCAGCCGCTGTCATCAATCTCACTTTGGTACCCCCCGCATCTCCTTTGGCAAACTTTGCATTTACCCATGAAACATGCGGGTTTTTTGACGATTGTTGAGGATCGGGGCTGAGGTTATACGTTTGTGGCGCGTTTAATGCCACAGGAAGTCCCACATAAAACGGGTTTTGATTAATCTGGTCAACCGTTAATGCTTTCGATGACAAAAAGCCGTTTGAGATCACTCTCACCCAACTCCTGTTTACACCGTCTATTACCGTATCGCGCACCATCCTGTCTACCAGGCCAGGCAGGCTTTCGTCAAGATAAATAGAGATCTTAACCGGGTCGGCCCATAATGCAATGCGGGGATCATTTCTTTCCAGCATGGCGCTTACCAGTGTATTACACATTTTAATGCGTCGGTAATCGCTGCTGTCCGATTGAGGCACTGCGTACGAAGGCCAGGAATCGGCGGCACTGTTGCCCGGAAGACTCATAGCAGCATCGTCGGCAGCGCTGGTAATAATAGGGTATTCGTCGGGGTTAGCAATGATGTTTTCGATGCCAGCCTGCGCTACAGAAGGCGACTTTACAGACAGGCGCATGTAATAACGCAAAGCAAGTGAATTGGCAAACTTTCTCCATTGCAGCGGATCGCCACCATAATATACATCTGCAGCCCCTACAGAGCTGTTGAATTGCCCTTCGGATAATAACACATTCGCCTTGCTGAGGTTTTGAAGAATACTGTCGTATATACTTTGCTGGCTGTCGAATGCAGGAAATGTATTTTCTGCACCGCCCAACTCTGCCTTTAGTGCCTTTGAATAAGGCACATCTCCCCACAAATCTGTAATAAGGCCAAACACCAAACTTTTCATCACCAGCGATATGCCCTGGTGAAGCGGATAATTCAACGCTGTTGCTTTGTCGTATACAAACTGGTTGTTTCTTAAAATATCATAATAACCCGTCCAGCTGTTGCTGTTGCCCCAGTCATAATTGTTATGACCACCGCCCCAGCCGTCTTTTTGCGTATGCTGCATTACACCGGCAATATCGCCGTATCCTAACGACACAAATGCACGGCCCGACTCTGTAAGTACGGTTGACAGCACGAGGTTGGGATTGGTAGTTCCGGGATCGGCGCCGTTGGGATTTTCATTCAGTTCTACCAGGTGTTTAGTACAGGAGAAACCAATGGATGAAAGCACCGCGAGAATTGTTATATATATCTTTTTCATGTTCGCTTAATTGAGGTGGATGATGGTTAGAAGGTAACATTCAATTTTACACCAACGGGTATCGACCATGGAGTAACGTTGTACCGCTCAATTCCCTGTTTAAATTGTATACCTCCCTGCACGCCGGTTGTTGGCTGAAAAGCATTTTCGGGATCGATGCCAATTTTAGCTTCTGTCCACAAAATAATATTGCGGCTGTATACCGAAAAACTGATGTCCTGCATTTTAATTGATTTAACAAGCGATGCAGGCAATGCATAGGTAAGTGATAACTCACGCAATTTTACATATGATGCAGAGTACAAAGTAGGCTCCATAAACTCCCAGGGGTTGCTCACGGCATAGAGCATTGGAATGGTTTTGTTGGGATTGGATGGATCTTCAAGTCCCAGGATATTTTCACCCAGGTTTTCTATATACCCGGTGGGATTACCGTTAGCATCCCATCCCGAAGCGTATACACCGGGAGCGAACAAGCCGCCGTAAGGCAGGTTGTATCCTCCAATAATTACGGGATAGCTTGTATGTTCAGGAGTAGGCCATCCTACTCTTAAAAAACGCCCGTTGTGTACTTTGATCAACTCATCTGCATTGGCTACGAGGTAATCGCGCAACTCTTTGCCCGACATGGTTCCGGGATCGATAAAGTTATTGAACTGGCTCGATGCTCTTCCATCTTCAATACCATACCTGTATGTTTGCGAAACAAACTGTCCGCCGTTCCTCCAGTCAAAGGTCATGCTCAGCGTCCAGTTTTTCCAGGTAAGGTTGGTTTGGGCACCCATAATGAATCGTGGGTTGAAGTTGCCCACTTTATTACGGGTTGCCAGGGCATCTAACTGCACCCATTTGGCGCCATCTTCATTACCATTGTCTAATAAAGGGTAACCATAATAAGGCGAACCTTTATCTTCTACAACACGCAGCTTGTTTCCATAAATATCTCCCACTTCCTCACCCAAAAAAGTGTAGGCGCCACCTTTCGCATCCGACCAGTAAGTGAAATAAGGCATTTCGTCTGCCAGTTCCATTACTTTGGTGCGGTTGCGGGTAAGGTTTACGTTAATGTCCCATCTCCAGTTCTTTGTTTGAACAGGTGTTCCTCCGAGCGTTAATTCAAAGCCAGAACTTCTCAACAAACCGGCGTTGATGTTTTTGAAACTCGCGCCGCTGGATGGTGGTAATCCTGTGCTGAATATCTGGTTCTTGTTATCAACACTATAGTAAGTGCCGGCAAAGCGCAACCTGTTTTGAAATAAATTTACATCGATGCCCAGTTCGTACGAAGTGGCCAATTCGGGCTTCAGTTCAGGGTTTAATAGTGTACCCGAAGTAGTGAGTCGCGGAACATTATCCCAGGTTCCTGCATTGCTCAACACCTGTTTTAACTGATAAGCGCCGGCATCATTACCCGCCTGTGCATAGCCGCCACGCAGTTTGATTAAATTAATATCCGGCGAACGAAGTCCCATGATTTCATTTACCAGCACACTTAACGAAGCAGAAGGATAAAAGTATGCTTTGGCATCGGGCAAAGTACTCGACCAATCGGTACGCCCGCTCACATCAAGATACACCATGTCTTTAAATCCAATGGTAGCCATTTCGTAAATACTGTTCACCTGCTTTTCGTACGAAAAGCTGCTTGCATCGAGGTTAGCCGGCAAAATGTTTTGAACGGTAAATACATTAGGCACAATCAACCCTGTTCCGTTTTTAGTAGCGGTTCTTTGATTATCACCACTGTTGTAACGGCTGTTTCCACCCACAGAAGCGGACACTGAAAAATTGCCAAACTCTTTTTTATACGTAGCCAAGAATTCGGCGTTGCTTTCAAAGCTTTTAATATTAGTGATGCCATAAGCGCCCAGCGGGTCTTCGGTATAACCGTTTGCCATTTTTGTTTCGCGCTTTTCGTTATAGGTATCCAATCCGTATCTCAGCATCAGGCTTATGTCTCGGGTAATTTGCCAGTCGGCTTTTAAATTACCATACACCCTGTCGCGCACAAACGAGTTGTTTACCTCGTATGCCAGGAAGTAGGGGTTATTGAAATTTGGGTGTTGGGAACGTTGTGCCAGTCCTTCCTGGCCGGGTACCCAATAATCTTTCAGATCGAGTATATTAATGTTGGGAGAAACTGCGTATGCCCATTGCAGTGGGTTGGCGCCCCGCTCCCCTGCCGGGCGGTTGTTAGAATTGTTGCGGCTGAAGTCGATATTAGTGCTAAGTCTGAAATTTTTGCTCACCTTCAGCGAGGAGTTGATGTTAAGTGTGTTGCGAAACAGGTCGGAGTTGGGAATAATACCCCTGTTGCGCATGTTCGAAAGCGATATCCTGTAATTGATAGACTCCGTATTGTTGGCTACCGATACACCATTGGTGGTTGTAATACCTGTTTGCACAAAGTTCTTTACATTGTTTTTATACGAAACCAATGGTATGGGAATCTGGTTGCCATTTTCATCTAAAGGACTGTTCCATTGAATGGCAGAATATCCTTTGTCGAGTTCGGGACCGCCTGCACCACCCGATTCGTCAATGATCAGATAGTCGGGGTTGAACCGGGGATCGCTTACGCCCAACGGATCGGTAAGCAAATTTCCTGAAACCGAAACCGGGATAGCAGGGAAAATACCGCTGGCATACTTGGTTTGCCAGTTTAAGAATTTGTAAGGCTTATCAAAAACGGTGTTCGAAACAAAATTAACCGTAAGTTTCCGTACTCCTTTACCCGACTTGGTGGTGATGAGCACCACACCATTGCCTGCCCGTGAACCATACAAAGCCGCAGCACTCGGTCCTTTCAGGATGGAAATGTTTTCAATATCGTCGGGGTTGATACCGCCAATGGCGTTGCCATAATCAACCCTGTTGTCGTTGCCCACCTGGCTTACATTGTTCAATGTGTTGGCGATGGGAACACCGTCAATTACAAACAATGGCTGATTGTCGCTGCTGAGCGAGGTAGCCCCGCGGATAACCATGCTTACCGATGAACCGGCACCGCCTGTTTGATTGATCGTAACACCTGCCACTTTACCGGACATGGCATTCAATATATTTTCCTGCGCTACCCTGTTCATTTCCTTGCCTGCAACTTCTTCAACAGAATAACCCAACGATTTTTTTGCCCTGGTAATTCCTAACGCTGTAACCACAACGCCGGAAAGTTCCTGCGCCGAGCTTTCTATATCAACCGTAATGTTTGTTCTTCCGCTTACTGCTATTTCCACCGTTTTGTATCCAACAGAAGTAAATACCAGCACACTGTTGTTGTTTTTAACACTGATTGAAAAGGAGCCATCGTTACCTGTGGTGGTTGCATTAGAAGTACCTCTTTCGGTTACTGTAACGCCCGCCACCGGACCATTGGCATCTTTTACAATACCTTTTATAATAACGTCGGCTAACGATGAGGGAATGGATGCAGCAGTCTTTTTTCTTCCGGGAGTTACAGCGGCTATATCCTGTGCAATGGTTCCTATAGAAAACGTTACCAGCAGGATCAGACCAGAAATCCGGATCATAAACCAGCATTTTCTCATAATGGTTTAATTGATAGTTTGATTTAATTGTTTATTGTTTTTCCATTAAAAGGTTAAGCGGAGCATCGCCTAAGCCCGGAATGTTTACAGTAAGGCCCAGGTTGAGCTTTTCGGCAGAAATATTGTATATCCAGTGTGGATCGCGTACCTCGGCTGAGGGAAACAATGCCAGCACAGCATTGTATACTTCAAATTTCCACTCACCCGATTTTCCGGCAGCAGGCAGTATGAGATCCGTTTCGCCGGTTATCTCGTAACCGCCGTCGGCATTAAACACATACATGTTGTTGCGCGTGGGTTTAAAGAAATCTGCAACACCCAGTAAATTGATGATGGGATCATCCAGCATACTGCTGCCGGCTTTAATTACTACCTTGCCGTAGGGAGGGGGCAAAGTAAGACTAACGTCTACGCCCAAGGTAACATCCTTCTGCTTCCAGGTACCGGTTATCCAGCCCTTTTTAACTTCGGAGACATCAGGCTTGGTTTCTTCGTCTTTTTTGCACGACCCGAAGAAAATACTAACGGTTAAAAGCAGTGTGCATGCAATGATTGAATAATTCCTTTTCATAAGCACATGAAAATTATTGTTGAAGGTTGATGGAATGGATGATTGTTTTGGTTACTACAAAATTTGGGAGTTTATTTCATACAGCCGGAAATTTGAGATGAATTTCATGGAAGGATAACATACGTTCGTTATTTAAAACTAAAAAAGCAATCGGACCTACAGTCAAATTTATCACCAATTTTATTCAAATTCTATACGCTGGCCAATGTTATTTTTTATTAAAAGGATGGCTTAAATTATTATGGCAGGTGAAAAGTGAAAAGGGAAGATTATTCGCCTTAATCACTAACACTTACACATATGCGTAATAGATTCAAAATATAAACGCAATGCTGCATTCAATTGAAAAATTAAAGATGAAACAGGTCCTTGATTTTTGACCTTTCATTTTTCATGAAGTATACATCTGGCGCCGGAGATTGATCATGGCCCTGAAAGCAAGATTGTTTACAGACTGATAGTTCATGCTAAGCCTGGCGGCTATTTGCTCGTAAGTCAACCCCTCAAAAAAGCGTAATCTTACTACCTGCTTCTGGCGCGAGGTGAGCTGTCCCAATGCCTTGTTTAGCTTTGTTTTTTGCTCTGTAGCCATATCGGAGGAAATAATGATCTCTTCTATATTCTGCTCCTGGTGTATCCCCTGATCGTTATCCATCAACTGACCAATAACAATTTTGGTTTTTACCTTTTTGAGAATAATGCTTTTTAAAACTTTTACCAGATAACCATAGGAGTGATTAACATCTCCTATGCTGGCACGGTAATGCCATATTTCAATAAAAATTTCCTGTAACGCGTCTTTGGCAAGTTCGCGGTTGTCTGTCATTTTCAATGCTGCATGAAAAAGCCTGTCAATATAAGTATCATACAGGTAACCGAGGGCTTCGGCACGCCCTTCCTTGAGCTGTTTCCAGCAAGCAGCATCATTCTGGTAAAGAGTTTCAGGCATATCAGGTAAAATAAGCAGGTAAAAGATTTATTTTTTCTAAAATACTTTCTATAATTCTGCTATTATTTCAATATTCAATTTTATTCCAAATTTGAAGAGTGACCAATAGTAATTCTTATGAAAAGAATAGCAAAAATTATGATGGGTATTTCTGGTGCATTAAAAGGCCAGGTGCAGTGCTATAGAAAGTTGAAACAAAACTATAGCAAACAACCTTGCTGTCCTTTACCACAAAAGAGTGTTAACCTATATTTCATATAGGCATGCCGTATACGAATACACGAATCGGTGAACCGCCGAAACTCAGAAGAGATAGCTTTAAATATGAAGGGATTGAAGATTTGAAATTTAGAATTTAAAATTTAAGATGCAAGTGCCCATCCTGACCTTCCCCAAGGGAAGGAACTCAACGCACAACACCTCGCGTTGCAACCTGATTGCTGACCACTGATAGCTGATAGCTAAAACGTATAACGTACCGATGCACCAACGTTTCCGGCATAAAATCTTGAATAGGTATTTAAGTAACTGTAGCCATAATAGTCGGGTCGTATAACAGCGATCGTTGGTCTGAAGTCTGCACTAACGTTTAAGGGTATGTTGCCAAACTTATAATCTACTCCGCCTGTTGGAAATAATCCCAAACCAAAACCCTTCAGATCTTTGTTGCTCGAAAAAGTATTGTAAGCTGTCAACCCGCCACCAACAAACCATTTGAGGCCTTCCACCGCTCCTATAGGAAAATGATGCTGGTAAGAAGCGGAAAAAGACAAATGAAACTGGTTATAGTTTGAGTAAACGCTGGCGTATGGACGGAAGCCAAGATTCAATTCTATAGCCCCGGGAGTTGTAACAAAGGTTTTATAGGAAGCAGCAATCACATCGTAATATCCACCACCTGCACGTAAGCCTATTCCGTTTTTGTAATCACCGCCTTCCTGTGCATTTACTGAAGCTGCAAAACAAATAATTGCTAACAATGTACTTGATAACTTTTTCATTTTCCTGAATTTTAATTTAATAGAGTTAAGCCAAAATAATATAGTTAACGGAAACGGTTAAGGTTTATTTTTTCAGAGGTTCGCAGACGAAGATTTTTATGTCCTTTATAATTTATAATCGTAACCAGCATTTCCACAACATTAAATATAAAGCGGAGTCTCGCATAGTAAACATTCTTTTTTGTTCTTGATTCTTGTTTTTTTATTTTCCTCATTTGGCTCTTTCGCTCGTAATTTGCACGCATGTTACAATTCAGAAAGGCAGATCTAAACGATATTCCGTTAATAAGAGCACTCACTTTTACAATATGGCCAGCCACCTATTCGGCTATTCTTTCGCGTGAGCAAATTGAGTATATGCTGGAAATGATGTACAGTGTCCCTTCTCTTGAACACCAGATAAAAGATCTGAAGCACCAGTTTATTATCGGTTATCATGAAGATGAACCGGTTGCTTTTGCTTCGTATGCACCTTCTGCCACGGAGGAAAACATATACAAGCTGCATAAAATTTACATTTTACCGGTTATGCAGGGCAAAGGGGCAGGCAAAGAAACCATTCAGTATATTATAAATGATATCGTGCCTGCAGGCGCCCGGGTACTGGAATTAAATGTGAACAGGCATAATAAAGCCAAAAGCTTCTACGAAAAAACAGGATTTTTGGTATACGGCACCGAAGACAAGGACATAGGCAACGGGTACTTTATGAACGATTATGTAATGAGAAAGGAGTTATAACTTCATTTCTTTGATCAGAGTGCTCACCTTTTTAATGCTTTGCTGTACGAAGTCTCTGACTTCGTTATCCATTATGTTCTCCCGGGACTTAGTCCCGATGTTCAACGGATCATTTCAAATCACTGGTTCATTTTCAAATTGACTTCTTAAACGAGACAAAGTCTCGAAAGAACATAGGAAGTACGAAGTCAGAGACTTCGTACAGCGAGGCTTCACATAGTGAGCTTCGTACAGCGAGTGCAAGAGTGCTTAATGAACGATTGCTCAATGCAAATGCAATTATAACTTCATTTCCCTGATCAAACCATTCACCTTTTTTTTGAACACCTTCAACTCTTCGCGCTGCATTGCAATAAAACTGTTGTCTTCCAACCTGCCTAATACTTTTTCCATTTCCTGCTGGTTATCGTATGCCATCTGGCGGAAGGCGTTGGAATAATCTTTTGCTCTCGACTCAAAAATGCCTTCTGTTAACCATGTTTTGGTTGCGGCAGCTTTCTGCAACAATTCTTTAAAGAGCGCTTCAGTAAAACCGGCTGCAGCTATATTAAGCGCCTGCAGCATGGCTGCATATGCATGTTCAAACTTTTGTCTTTCATAATCAGAAGCCTGGGCAGTATAAAATGCATGCACATCGTCCCAGTTTTTTACTTTACCGGTCCTCAGGTTTTTCCTGAATTTTTCAACTGAGGCCGTGGGTATCAACTGCCCGCCTACATTCAACCATTCATTTCGGGCAGGTTTTGCCGGTAGTTGTTTGGTTAACCCGGCAAACGATTTGATTTCGTATTTTTCTATACAGGCAATGCATTGAAGCGTTCCATAGTATACTACCAGTTCCTTAAAAATATTATACGCCTGCTGTATTTTTATTATCACCACTTTGCGTTCGCTGTTCTCAAAGCCCTCGGCCAGTATTTCGAGTGTGCCAATAACAGGATCATTGCTATCGAGCAACTTTTTCCCAACTTTGGTATACTCTTTATCCGTCCATTCCCTGTTTTCGTTATTGGCGCGCACAAAAGCTTTGCCGGTAAACAGCGCTAATAAATCGAGCGCGCACATTATTTCATTGATCGTATCGGGTGCAAGTGAGCTAAATTCGATGTGCTGTTCTTTTTCTATCCTGGCATCCCTGTCGTGGTATTTCCATTCGTTGCGCGCAATGGCATACAGGTTGTACATGAACCAGTATGCAGGCATTACCACCAATTGATCGGCCGATACATCGTTGCTGATCAGGGCAAACGGAATGGGTATATCCAGTTCGGCGGGATAATCGCCTTTGGCAAGAATATTAAAAGAGGCGAATCTTGAATTGTGCTTCAGGCTTACGCATAATCCCGGCCAAAATCCACGACCGGCAATCAGCTCACCATCCGGACTGCGGGAATTGTGGTTGGAACCTACCGTGGCGCCGGCAGCCATATTGCTTTGCCCCATTACCGTGGCAGCGCACAAAAATGAATTGTTGTGGTGTTGCTCGTGCGAAGGAAAGATCAACGAATTGAGCACCTCGCAACAGGAAATGGTGGAGTTATTGCCTAAATAAGAATTGATCAGCCGTGCTCCATATTTTAACTGCGAATGTGAAGCCATAATAAACCGGATGGCTTTCACGCCATAAAAGGCTTTGCAACCCAATCCCATTACGCCATTCACCATTTCGCAACCTTCGCCGATTTGCGAAGGCGCTTCAGCAGAAGAATTAACGGTAAGGTTTTTCAGTTTGTTGGCGCCTTTAATGTAAGCGTCGCTTCCAATCCATGCATCTTTAATAATGCTGGTGTTTTTTATGATCGTTCTGTCTCCTATTTTTCCATAATAACCGCGCTGCACATCGTATTCTTTTTGAGTAAATGCCTTGAACTTCTCCAGCATTACTTCATCGTCTCTGTATTTAGACCACAACCATGCATCACCCGGCAGCATGCGTGTAAAGGGAATTACTTTACGTCCGCCGTTTTCATTGCATATTTCCAGCCATATCCGTATGTTTTCATTTTCGCCATCCTTAATAATACCATTGCCGAACTTGGCTGCGCTGGTGGTAGAAAGCTCGTTGATGTTAACGAGAATGACCTCGCTGCCGATAATATAATGCGAAAGATAGTTCACGCTGTCAACCACTATATTATCGCCAAAATCACAACTGATAATGGTGCTGTTGTACAATCCAACGGGCATGCGCAGGTTATGGTATTCCAGGTAACAGGGTTCCAGCTTACCAATTCGTACCAGCCCAAAAAATTTACAGTTCTTAACCAGTTCCGGGTTAAAAGCATCCGACACTAAAATTTTATTCCAGTCGTCCGATGTATTCCGGTTGCGCACCAGTACTTCAATTTCCCAGGCAGTTAGTCCGCGGTATTGAATGCCATTCCTGTTCTGGATATTACGCAAATGATATTCGTCCTTACCCTTTGGAAGAAATTCCGGTGCAATGAAATTGTATCCAAGCGAATCGATGCTTTTTTTGCTGATGATGTTCACTAAAGAATTACTGATTTATGATTTGAGATTTCTAGCCCCGCCTGGCCTCCCCAAAGGGGAGTAAACCCAGGCACAACCCTGGCTAAATAAAGTTGTTTATTAAGTTTATACCTTGCGTCTTCCTTACCACTTATCACTTATCACTTACCACTTTCTATTCCACCGTTACACTCTTGGCCAAATTGCGCGGCTTATCCACGTCGTAACCTTTGGCTACGCCTATATAATAGGACAGCAACTGCAAAGGAATGGTACTGATAATGGGTGCGATCAGTTCATCTGCTTCGGGAACCGGCAACACATCATCTGCCATGGCAGTAATGGTTTCATCCCCTTCTGTTATTACCGCAATCACTTTGCCTTTCCGTGCTTTTATTTCCTGTATGTTGCTGATGATTTTTTCATAATAGGCATCGTGGGTTGCTACAAATACTACCGGTAACGATTCATCTACCAATGCTATTGGACCGTGCTTCATTTCGGCGGCAGGATATCCTTCTGCATGTATATAGGATATTTCTTTTAGCTTCAATGCACCTTCTAACGCAACGGGGAAATTATAGCCGCGACCGAGGTACAAAGCATCACTTACATCCTTATACCTGAGCGCTACTTTTTCAATGTGTGGCGCTGTTTCCAACACCTGTTTTACTTTCTCAGGCACATCGTTTAACTCTTCCAGTAAATGCAGATAACGGTCGTGGGTAATCGTATTTCTTTCTTTTGCAATCATCAGGGCTACCATGGTAAGTACCGTAAGCTGTGCGGTAAAAGCTTTGGTGCTTGCCACTCCTATTTCGGGGCCTGCATGTGTGTAGGCGCCGGCATGCGATAAGCGGGCAATAGATGAGCCTACTACATTCACTATTCCCAGAATAACGGCGCCCTGTTCTTTGGCATTTTCAAGCGCCACTAGCGTATCTGCCGTTTCACCGCTCTGGGAAATGGCAATGATCATATCGCCTTTGTGTATGATGGGATTTCTATACCTGAACTCAGATGCATATTCTACTTCTACGGGTATGCGGCACAGTTCTTCAATAATATATTCGGCTATTAAACCTGCATGCCACGAAGTTCCGCAGGCAACAATGAGGATGCGATTGGCATTTTTTATTTTGTCGATATTGTTCTGAATGCCCGACATAGTAATAGTACCCTGCGAAACATCCAGCCTTCCCCTCAAACAATCGTAAATAGTAGAAGGTTGTTCGAAAATTTCCTTGAGCATGAAATGATCGTATCCTCCTTTTTCGATGGCCGCCAGCTCCAGGTCGAGCTTTTGAATAAAGGGAGTTTGTCTTTCGTTGCCGAGGTTTTTTAAGATCAGCTCATCAGGCTTGATGATGGCGATCTCGTAATCATTTACATACACCACTTCTTTGGTATACTCAATAATGGGCGATGCATCGCTGGCAAGAAAATGTTCTCCTTTCCCAATGCCTATTACAAGCGGGCTGCCTTTTCGTGCTGCAATCAACGTATCCGGATTGTCTTTGTCAATCAATACAATTACGTAAGCACCTACCACACGTTTGAGCGCAATACGCAATGCTTCCTCGAGTGTGCTTCCATTGTTTTCCTGAATGTCTTCAATAAAATTGAGCAATACTTCGGTATCTGTATCGCTGTTAAATTTGTATCCTTTCTTTATCAGTTCCTGTTTAAGCGGCGCGTAGTTTTCAATAATTCCGTTGTGGATCATTGCCAGCTTGCCGTTGGCAGATAAGTGAGGATGGGCGTTCCGGTCGCTTGGTTCACCGTGGGTAGCCCAACGCGTATGTCCGATACCGGTATGTCCTTCCAGATCCTTTCCCAGGGTTGTTTCCTCCAGCGCTGCTACCTTTCCTTTTTTCTTATACAGCTTTACTCCATGGTTCAGTAAAGCAACGCCCGCACTGTCGTAGCCCCGATATTCCAGTCTTTTTAATCCTTTAATGATCACCGGATATGCCTGCCTGTGCCCGATGTATGCAACAATTCCACACATAAGTAATAATTAATCTGATTTAATGAATGTTATTCAGTGCGCAAACGTTTGCGCAATGGTACGAATAATTTTTTTTGCAATCAATACCCTGCACCTATATATCATCCATTGTTAGCTTTTGATACCAACTTACAGCCCTTTCATTAAACAAGGGACCGAAGTCCCTTGCTTAAAAGTTACCGTTATAACGGAATCGTCTGTTTAAATTGATCTAACGTATATGGTTACTCTGCCTTTATTCTCCAAATGGTATCGCTGGTGTCGTCTGTCAGCAGCATGGAGCCATCCTGCAATACCAGCAGTCCTACCGGACGCCCGCGCACTTTATTGTCTGCCGGGTCGATAATAAAGCCTGTCAAAAAATCTTCCGGTTCGCCTGCCGGTTTTCCGTTTTTAAACGGCACAAAAACAACCTTGTAGCCACTCAGCACCGAGCGATTCCATGATCCATGCTGCGCTATAAACGCACCATTCCGGTACTTTTCGGGAAATGCCTTGTGTTTATAAAATACCAATCCCAGCGACGCCGTATGCGCTCCTAAAGGCACATCAGGCACAATGGCTTTTGCCACCAGCTCCGGTTTCTGGTCCTTCGGTTCAATACGAGGATCGGTGTGCTGACCAAAATAAGAGTACGGCCATCCGTAAAAACCGCCTCGTTTTACAGCCGTTATATAATCAGGCACCAGGTCATCGCCCAATTCATCCCGTTCGTTTACTGCCGTCCACAATTCGCCCGTTCCGGGTGCCCAGTCCATACCAACAGGATTCCTTAACCCGCTTGCAAATACTTTCAGACCCGAGCCATCGGGGTTAATTTCCCATATCCTTGCTTTGTCTTTTTCTTCATCCAACCCTTTTTCGCCTATGTTACTTCCCGAACCGATCGCTATATAAATTTTGCTGCCGTCGGCATTGGCTATAATGTTCCGGGTCCAGTGCTGGTTGTGCTTACCAGCGGGCAGATCAATGATCTTTTTTGCTCCGCCCGTCAGCTTCAGGTCTCCGGTGGAATAGGGATACTGCCATAATGCATCGGTGGCTGCCACATAAAATTTATCATTCAGCAGTAACATTCCAAAGGGTTGGTTCACTCCTTCGTCGAGGAATACTTCCTTCTGATCCGGAACCCCGTCTTTGTTCTTATCTCTGAAAAGGATGATACGCTTTGCGCTTTTGCGCATATCGTTCGATTTATTGGCGCCAATAATTGCTGCGCCTACTTTTTCTATAACGTTGTGTTCTGTATTTACCTCGGCAACCAGCAGGTCGCCATTAGGTAACTGGTACATCCAGCGAGGGTTTTGCAAGCTGTCTGCAAATTTTGAAACAGTAAAACCAGCCGGTGCAACAGGTTTTTCATTCTCCTTCCAACCTACCACATTGCTGAAGTTCATGGTAGATTTGGTAGCGAAGGGCGGTGGGAGCGTATCTGCAACTGCATAATATTTGGTTGAATGTGCTGTAAATCGTTTGGCTTTTAACAGGATGCCTGTAAGGGCAAACAGCACTAAAAATTTAAGATGAATATTCATATACAAACAGGTTGATCTGTAGTATATAGTAAAAAATTGTGCCCGGGTATGATATAATGAGTGAAGTAGGGTGAGTGGGAGAATAAGATAATTGATTGAGTGAGATAAGTTCGCTAAGTAAATCAACTTATTCACTCACTTAACTATTTAACTACTTACCTACTCAACCAATCTCCGTGTAATATACTGTACAGCATGTGCATTCCTTACCTCGCCACAATACAGCAGGTTAAGTCATTTCCGCACTGCCTCCTGCTTTAAGAAGCGCTTAAAAATGGCATAGCTTTGAATGGTTATACTGCAACTACAATACACCGTTACATCAAACTCATGGATCTAAGATCTCATTACCCTTACTGGTTATTAAATCATGGCATTATTAACAGTTACCCTTCTTTACCGGAAAATACAAATACCGATGTTGCTATTATGGGAGGAGGCATAACCGGGGCTATTGCAGCCTGGTACCTTACCCGGGCAGGCATACCTGCTATTGTGGTAGACAGGCGGCACATTGGTATGGGTAGCACCGCTGCCAGCACTGCCATGCTGCAATATGAACTTGATGTTCCGCTGAAGCAGCTTATACAGAAAGTGGGCGAAAGCAATGCCTGCCAAAGTTATTTGGCCTGCTATCAATCCATAACCGATCTGGAGAAAATATGCAGGAGCTTAAAAAAAGATACCGGCTTTAAGATAAAACCCAGCTTTCAGATGGCATCATACAAAAAACATGTCCCGCTAATGATGGAAGAAGTGAGGCTTCGCAAAAACATTGGCATTGAAGCAAGGTGGCTGGATGGAGCAGAGATGCTGCAAAAATTCAATGCAAAAAAATATGGTGGCATTCTTTCAAAACTGGGTGCCGAACTCGATCCGTATGGCTTTACGCATACTGTGCTGGAAGCGTGCATAAAAAAGGGATTGCTGGTTTTTGACAAAACGGAGGTAACGCGCATTCGTCATGAAAAAAAACAAGTGGTATTACTAACAGATCATGGCAAAACCATAAAAGCAAAGCATTTGATAATAGCCTGCGGCTACGAATCGCAACGGTATATACCTAAGCCTGTGCAAAAGCTGCATGCTACTTATGCAACGGTGAGTGAGCGTTTACAAACGAAGGAATTATGGTATAAGAACTGTCTTATCTGGGAATCTGCCCATCCTTATTTGTATTGCAGATGTACAAGAGACAACCGTGTGATTGTTGGCGGTAAAGACGATAATAAAGCACCTTCTGCACGCGATGCTTCGGTAGAAGAAAAGGCAGGTGCCCTGAAAAAAAGCTTTCAGCAGCTTTTCCCCAATATTGAGTTTAAACCCGACTTTAAGTGGGCCGGAACATTTGCTTCCACTAAAGATGGACTTCCTTATATTGGGAGCATTCCTCAACGTGCCCATACTTCCTTTGCATTGGGCATGGGTGGAAATGGCATTACCTTCAGCATTGTTGCTGCGCAAATTATACGCGACAAGTTGGTGGGAAAAACAAATAAATGGGAAGATTTGTTTGGGTTTGACAGGTAAAAGATTTGAAATTTGAGATTTGAGATTTGAGAACCGTAGGCGCAGTTTGGCTGCCGATCGCTGATAGCTGATGGCTGACCGCTCCCTACAGCTTAATAAAAATCTTACGCCTGTACAGTATATAAATGGGAATGAAATTGAATGCTACAAAAAATAAAGCGTATAGCAAACTTGCCAGTTCTGGTTTTATACCTGTTTCAATTAAGCTTGTTACAACTCTTTCATTGAGCGGCGCTCCTCCAAAGGGCGACCGGTAAAAGAACAGCGCCCATATATCTGCCAGTACATAGGCGGTAATGGCATTGGCTCCGAAAATAATACCGGGACGTGTCCATTTTGTATACCCTTTTACGTCTACCAGCAGGTATAAGGCTCCCAATAATAATGCTGCAAATCCCGATGTTACCAACACAAAGGAACTCGTCCACAGGTTTTCATTCACAGGAAAGGTCAATCCCCAGAAATAACCCAGTATGCACGAAAACATACCTGCCGTCATAAGATAGCTTACTTTCTCGTAAGGCGAATAACTGCTGGTCATCAACCGGCCTGCCAGCATTCCTGTAATGCCGCTCACTACCGAGGGAATGGTGCTGAGTATGCTTTCGGGATCCCAGGTACCCTGCCACATTTTTCCCGGCAGAAACTTACTGTCGAACCAGGCTACTATGTTTACGCCCGGCTCCAGCATTACTTTGCCAACACCGGGTGTGGGAATCAATGTAAGCATTAACCAATAAGCTACCAGCAACACGGCGGCTATCCATGCCTGTTGCTTCCAGCTCGTATTTAAAAAGATAACAGCGCAGAATAAAAAAACAAAGGCAATGCGATGCAATGTACCTGTCCATCGCACATCGTTGAAATTAAAGTCGGGCATCAGGTTCAGGAACATTCCTACGGCAAAAATTTTCAACGACCGGAAAATGATCTTCCTATATAAACCACCTTTGGGGGTGCCTGCTGCCAGTTTTTTATGATAGGCAAAAACAATAGAAACACCAATTACAAAAAGAAATACCGGCGCAATGTTATCGGTAAAAGAAAGTCCGTTCCATTTGGTATGCCTGAGCGTGAAATACACGTATTCTTCCATGCCTGGAAAGTTTACCATAATCATGGCTGCAATGGTAAAGCCGCGCAAGGCATCGAGCGAAATAAGGCGGTTGGACTGAAGCAACATAAAACAGCTTTGGTATTACACGATAGAGCGCGGGGTGAATTTCAGATACTCTAAACGGAAACTGTTTTATTGGGGGAGAAAAATCAAGAACCAAGAAACAAGAGCCAAAAAGCAAAGGCAAATTGGTTCTTGTTTCCTGGAGTTTAACTTTAGTAAGGATATAAAAAGCTGAGGCTATTTCCTGCAGGACCGGTATACACCAGTTTAAAGTAATAATTTCCTTCGGGGCAGGATACGGGTTCACCTTTTGCATCTAACCCAAAAGTAGCAGTGGCAGAAATGCTGGCTACCGTATGCTTTACCACACCGCCGGTTATACGAAAATCACAATCCTGGCGAACAACTAAAGGCTCAACCGTAGCGGTGCTGAAAGCCAGCCCAAAACGGTTAGTACCCCATTCTGCAATGTTGCTTTGCCCGCCTTCGCTATGTGTTCCGCTGGCAGACAGCACAATTCCATTGCTGTAAGTATATACATGTTGTTTGGCAACCTTCCATGTGCGTGCAGTGGCATTATCGAAAGCAACTGAAAGATCGTTGCTGGTAATGCTATGCGTGATGGATTGCTGTGAAGAGAGGTTTTTTAATAACCCACCACTTACATTGGTATAGGTTTGTGTTCCATTAATAGTGATGCTTTTATTATCTCTCAGGCGGGTAACCTTAAAGTTTTGAAATGAAACGCTTACAGCAGCACCTGCTTCGTTCCAGTCTGTGCCTTCGGCAAAAGACAGCACAATGGCGCCTGTTCTCTTTTTGGTACCCTTGCAATTCTCACCATTGTATTGAACGGTGATTGTTTGCGGATTGCTTTCCGCATTAAAGCTAACGCTGGCATCGCAAATGTAAACCGGCGGCTCCTGGTTGCGACCGCTGTAAGTTACTGCGTAAGCCGACAGCACCATTTCGGCATCGTAATTGGCTTCATCCAGTTCGGCTGTAAATAAAGTCTGATCATCTGAATGAGCTATTATTTCTACAGCATTGTTATTATCTGTATCCTTTTCTTTTTTACAGGATGTAAAAGCTATTACTGCCGACAATGCTAGCAGTGCTAAGAGCGAAGTTTTTTGTTTCATAAAGAAGGATTGATTAATTAATGCCGGCATAGACAAAAAGGACGCGCACTGGTTTAATGCCCTGTTAAGTTTTTACCTGCACACAACTTTAATGAACGGTGGTTGACTTTGCTTTATTTAGTGGTTAAGCAACAAATACCATATGATAAGGTGGGAGGCGAAAGCTATAAGGTGGAGAGTGTAAGAAAGGTGACATGAAGTTATAGGCCTTACACCCTACACCCTATACCTTTCCGTTAAAACTTACCAAATATCAACAATAACCGGCTGTTGTTTTAGCTTTTGATTTGGTCAAATGGCATAGTTATTGTTCCTTTGTGGCATCCTCAACTCCAATTCCCCTCTTGAAAAATAACATTTATTTCCTACTCCTAATGGCGCCAAGCTGTAATGTTATTTTCTAACTTATTAAAAGATTTAACACATGAAAAAGGTTTTTGCAATTGTTCTTTTCATTATTGCCGTAGGAGCTACTTTCACTTCATGCACTTCGGCAAGAGAAGGCTGTAAAGCAACTCAGGGAATGGTTGGATACAAGTAAACCCGGTTACTGATTGTTTCAGTTACAAAAGTTTTAAAGGTTATTGTTACAATAACCTTTTTGTTTTTTATGACGAAGAGATGTACAAATTGAAATTTGATTTGCTAATCTGCGCATCTGCGACTGGAACCTGGTACTACAACATGGGCGACAGCAGCCGGGCGCAGGAGTCAATGAACTCCGCTCCCCTGCCGCGTTTCAGCCATTGGCGCAATACCACTTCTTCGCTGTTCTTTATATCCTGCAAAAAAGCTTCTTTTAACTGGCTGTTTATTTTGGGGCTGTATACCACGGCATTGATCTCGAAATTAAGGTCGAAACTCCGCACGTCCATGTTAGCTGTGCCAACAATGGCGAGCATATCGTCTACCAGCATGGTTTTAGCATGCACAAATCCTTTTTTATACAAGTATATTTTTACGCCCGAAAAAAGCATTTCCCTGAAGTAAGAGCGTGCGGCGGCATTTACGATGCGCGAATCGGAAACACCCGGCAACAGCAGGCGCACATCCTTTCCACTCAAAGCAGCTTTTTTTAGTGCATCAAATATGCTTTCATTGGGAATAAAATAAGGAGAAGTGATATACACTCTTTCTTTTGCCATTACAATGGCAGTAAAGAATGAAAGCATAATGCTGGAACGCGGATAATCGGGTCCTCCGGCACTGATTTGCACCAGGTCTTCACCCGAAGCAGTGGAAAAATCCAATGGAAAAAACGACCGGTCAACTTCCAGTCTTTTGCCGGTGCAAAAGTTCCAGTTGGCAATAAAGTGATATTGCAGACTGTTTACAGCCGGTCCTTCAATTTTAATATGTGTATCGCGCCAGTACAAAGCGTTTGTTCCATTGTTAACGTATCGGTCAGATATATTGATGCCGCCCGTAAATCCAACTTTTCCATCAACAATAATAATTTTTCTATGGTCTCTGTAATTAAGCCTGTTGGCGAGTAAAAAGAATTTGATCTCGTAAAACGGATACACCTGTATTCCCGCTTCTTTTAAAACAGGCACAATGGTTCTTTTAATGCTGTGACTGCCAAAGTCGTCATAAATAAACCGAACCGTAACACCCTGCTTCGCCTTACGAACCAGTATCTGAAGCAAACGGTCGGTAATGCTACCGTTTTCAATAATATAATATTCAAGATGAATAAAATGTTCTGCTTTTTCCAGCGCTTCAAATACCTGTTTAAACTTTTCCTCTCCGTTCAACAACAGGGTGGCGTTATTAAAGCTGAGGGCTGCTCTTGAATCATTCATCAAAAGCTGGATCATATCTTTTACTCCCTCAAGGCTACCGGCATGATTTTGTACAATTTTTTGCGAAATGGCCACTACCCTGCTCTCCAGTTGCTTGAACAAATTATGATTGGCGATCACTTTTTTGGAAAAAAGCCGCTCCTTGCGGTAGTTGATGCCGAAGGAAAAATAGAATATACTGCCTACCACCGGTAAACCAACCACCAATAGCAGGTAGGCCAGCGTTTTTGAAGTATTGTGTGTATCGCGTATAATGCGCACAGCGGTAAATATATCGAGCAGTACTATCAGTACAGTAAAAAAAGTAGGATAGTATTTCAACGCGAATTCCATCATATTGCAGTAAAAAACCCCGGTAAAATACCGGGGTTTCGTCAATTATCAAAAAATCGTACCATACTTATTAATCGTAGTGCAGTTTCAGGTCAACCCTGCGGTTTTTAGCGCGACCTGCAGCGGTTTTGTTGTCTGCAATGGGCCTTTCTTCTCCATAACCTGCAGACATCAATCTCTTAGGATCTACTCCAGCCTTGTTTACAAGATAGTCAACTACTGACTGAGCCCTGGATTGGCTGAGTGCGAGGTTCATTTCTTCTTTACCAACGTCATCAGTATGTCCTTCAACGTCGAGTTTAAGATTAGGATCTTCTTCCAGAACTTTGGCAAGATCGTTCAGCGATTTGTTTGATTTTGCCAGCAGTTTTGAACTGCCTGTAGCAAAGTATACGTTTCTTGCAGCAATATCCACACGTTTTCTCACTTCTTCTTTAATTTCAGGACAGCCCTGGTTGCTTGCAGGTCCGGCCAATGCAGGACATTTGTCTGCTTCATCGTTTACGCCGTCGCCGTCAGTATCAGGAATTGGACAACCCTGGTATTTAGCAGTACCTGCTTCATTGGGGCATTTGTCTTCTTCATCGTTTATGCCATCGCCATCAGTGTCGGGTATAGGACAGCCCTGATATTTAGCCAATCCTTTTACATCTACGCATTTGTCGTCTTTATCCTGAATGCCATCACCATCAGAATCGGGACAGCCATTGAACTGTGCCAAACCTGCTTTGTCGGGACATGCATCGATAGAGTCAACAATACCATCGTTGTCTGTATCAGCAGGTGGTGGCGGTGGCGGAATTACTTTTGGTTCTTTTTTCTCGAACAAAGAACCCGCTACGCCAAAGCTGTAAAAAAGATGATTGGCAGTAGTGGCATCTGTTACCGCTACGCGATATTGAGCATTAAGATTGATGTAGGCATGATCGAGCAAATTAACCTGTATGCCCAAGCCTAATGGTACATAAGCACCCCAATACCCATTCCATTGCGAACCACCTATACCTGCAGTAAGGTAAGGAGACACCCAATATTTATCGCTTAAAAGCTTTGCATTGATATTCGCATCAAGCTCAGCCAATAGCTTATCGTTACCACCCTGAGGCTTGTCC
>JBQCFW010000086.1:0-20726 GCA_051958655.1 Agriterribacter sp.
CACCTGCACCCAGCGGGTAGCATTGCCTTTAAAACGTGGATGCCAGGTTTCCAGTCCTTCACCCTTCAATGTATAGATGTCGGTGTTCAATGCGCTGCGGTCGTTCTGGTACTTAAGCGTACCGTCGGGCAACACGTTAAAGCTGGAATGCATTTTTACCTCGGTTCCTTTTTTTCCTTTTACTTTAATGCGCACCGATCCATAAAACGATTGGCCAAAATCCACCATCCATATACCAGGCTTGGGTTGCAATATTCTTTTTGGCCGAAGTACTTCGGTTATGCGTATAGGTTCCATTACCTGTGCTTCTAACTTTCCGCCCGGGCTTTCCATTAACTGAGCCTTTTGCCATTGCTGGTCGTTAAAGCCTGCTGCAGCCCAGCCCGGCATTTCCATGCGGGCATCGTATTCTTCGCCGTCGTATTCATTATTGGCCCGAACGGGCCCTTGCGAAGTCGCTTTCCAGCTTTCGTCAGATACTACAGTTTCAACGGTTCCATTATCGTATGTAATGTGCAGTTGAAGCAACAGTCTTGGATAACCGTAGTTGTGCATATACACAGGCACTTTTTTGCGCGGTGCAAAAAAACGTCCGTTGCCCAGCATTACGCCTAGTGCATTGTTGCCTTGTTTTAGTTGCCGGGTTACGTCAAAGGTTACGTATAGCAGGCGGTGCGTGTAACCGGTAAGGGCGGGGTTCAGGAGCTGATCGCTTGCCAGTTTTCCATTTACATACAAATCAAAAAAGCCTACTCCACACACATAGGCAACTGCTTGTTTTATCTTTTTCGGAACACCAAATTCTTTGCGAAGCATACGCGCTGCCAGCCGCCGGTGCTCGGTAACGGTATCTTTTATTTCGTCATCGCCACTCAGTCCAATCCATTTTGCTTTCCAGTTGTTTTCATTCAGCAATCCCATCGTCCATAAAGCCGGCTGGCTCCAGCCAGAAGCCGTTTCCCTGCCCTGGTCTGAAACAGTCCACAGTTTCACTTTCCAGTAACAGCGCATTTCCGATTGTAGTATTCCAGCAGCTTTTCCTTCGCTGTTTTTTCCAAAGATGACATGCGTTGAATTATCCGACACTACTTTTTTCGAATCCCATATATCGCCCACATCTTTTTTTAATAGTTCGGGGGAGGAAGCTACCAATACCCGGTAAGCTGTTTGACGAATATTTTTTTGCGTGCTGCCGGCAGGTTCTTTTATTTTCCAGCTAAGGTCGGGCTGTGTAATATCAATGCCCAACGGATCTTTCAGGTATTCGCAACGCAGGTCTACTGCCGCAGGTGAAGCGTTTTGGGCTTGTGCAGTGAATACTGAACTCAGCAATAAAATCAGCAGAAAAGCAATTTCATTTTTTTGTGATCTCATCTCAGCTTTTGATTGATATTAAAAGTAATACAGTTTATTTTCTACTGGTGGATCGTGAGATACGATCCACGGCGAGGCCTCGTACCGTCACTGCGATGCCGCCAGCAACGAGTTCAACAAATTAGACGGTACGGCGGCAGAAGCAGTCCTCGTGTACAGACAACCGTTGGTTAACACAATGCATGGCTCCGTCACATCATCATCCCATTTAATTGGTGGGATCGTGAGACACGACCCACTGCGAATAATCGACAGAATAAAGGTTTCCAACTTTTAAAAAGTTGGAAACCTTGCTGAACCCCGCTAAAAGAAGAACAGGAAATAATATATAAATATTATCTCCTGTCGATTATAACAGCCACCGATCTTTTTTATTCGTAGCCGGGGTTTTGCGTCAACTCTTTGTTGATCTGTAACTCTCTTGCAGGTATAGGATAAATGAGTTTTTCCTGTGTAACATTAAATGCAGCCGGCAATATCCATCCGTATATCGCTTTTAACCTGGTGCCTTTGGCAGTTGTTTTTTCAATTGCCTTTCCTGTACGGATCAGGTCGAGCCAGCGATGGTTTTCGAATGCCAGTTCATGGCGCATTTCATCTGCAATATTGTCTTTAGTAGCTACATCCAGGTCTTCCAAGCCGGCTCTGTCGCGCACCTGGTTTAAATAAGGCAACGCTTCTGGCTCTCTTCCTTGTTCTGCCAAACATTCTGCCAGCAGCAATAACGCTCCCGAATACCTGAAAATTGGAAAATTGTCGGGCGTATTAAATGAAACAGAATAAGGCGGATGAAAATATTTTTTTACCATATAACGGAAAGCGGCTCCCGGTGTGGGCGTATAGCCTACAGGACTTTTTAAACTGCTAATTGTAAAGTCTTCCACGCCGCTGATAGTGCCTTCCACTACAGCAACAGAAGCAGGCAATCTTTCATCTCCTTCTTCGTACGATTCAACCATTTCGTCGGTAGGTACGTTCCATCCGCTGAAGATGTTCATACGACCGCCATCAAATCCCATGATCACCTGTGTGTTGGTGGCTTTGGGCATAAACACCCATGCAAACTGGCTTTGCTGCCCGCTCACCAGGTCCGACATATACTGTACGTCAAATATCGATTCGCGATGATTTTTGTTGGCCGGATCGAATACGGATGCGTAATCGTCCAGCAGTCCATAGTTCATCTGCGTAATGTCGCGCAGCTCCTGTTCAGCCTTCGGGTAGTCACGCACCGGCTGGGTCATATATACATATGCCAGCAACATTTTTGCAGCCCCTTTGCTGGCGCGCCCGGTTTGCGGAAAGCTGGTAACGGTGGGTAGCAAGGGAATAGCAGTGCTGAGATCTGCTTTTATCTGCGTGTATATTTCATCCACTGAGTTTCTTGCTTTAAACGATTCTTCTGCATTCTCAATCTGCTCAAGGTGCAAAGGCACACCGCCGTAATGCGTTACAAGATCAAAGTAATAGAATGCTCTCAGGAATGACGCCTCGCCCATGAGTGTATCTTTTGCACCCTGCGACAAAAAACTGTTGTCGGTAAGCTGATTGAGGATGGTGTTCACTCTTGAAATACCGGAATAATCTGCAGTCCACCGGCTTCCGGGCGAATTGGGAATGGCGCTGGATTGTGCATTGTTAATGAACTGAGGATATGCTTCGCGGTGAGGCTCAAAGCCACGGTTGGCCTGGTAAATAGTAAAGAAGGTGTTATCCGATCTCATCTCATCTTCGTAAACACCTACAATAGCCACATCACGTAAAGGCACATACGCTGCATTCAATGCCTGCATAAACTGGTTGCGGTCCTGGAAAAAGGAGACAGAACTCAATGAAGTAGGCGGCGTGAGATTTAAAAAATCCTTGCTACACGAGAAAAGGAAAAATGCCGATATAACTACTAATAATATTTTATTCTTCATATAAAGAGATTTAAGTGTAGGGTTTAGAATTGAACGTTTACACCTAATGTATATACCTTGGCTATGGGGAATGCTGTAAAGTCGCGACCTAATCTCAAACCATCCAAGCCATTCAAACTGATCTCAGGATTCATGCCCGGATACTTTGTGAACATGAATGGATTTTGAGTAGTGAAGTATACACGAACACTTTTAATGGTAGCGGTACTGCTCAATGGTACGCGATAGCCTAATGTAATATTTTTAACTGCCAGGTAAGTGCCGCTGAACACCTGCCTTGTGGTGAAATTCCTGAAATCGGCAGTAGTACCAGCTCTTGTTCTTGGATAGATGCCGTCACCCGGATCTTCTTCTGATCTCCACCTGTTCACGACTCCTTTTCTTACATTGAATACACCGTCCAGGTTCTCTGTTGATTGATAGGCATCATCAGCAATATCATTTCCAACAGAACCTGAAATAACGATGCCCAGGTCGAAGTTTTTATACTCGAAATTGTTGGTAATACCAAACAGCAGGTCGGGGTTGGGGTTACCGATCCATGTTCTGTCATTGGCATCAATTTTACCGTCGGGTTTTCCATCGGGTCCACCCACATCGGCAAACCTTGCCGTTCCCACCATTGAAGTAGCGTTGTGTGGCTGCGTTTCCCATTCTTGCTGCGTCATGTATACGCCGGTGTTAATGTAGCCATAGAACATGCCGATTGGCATACCAACAGCCGTCCTGTTATCATCCCAGTATTCCTGGTAGCCGCCGATGGGTGCATTGTTGGTGCCCAGCTTTTTAACAATATTGCGTGGAATGGAAATGTTGAGGTTTGTATTCCACGTGAGCGCTCCCGTTAGGTTCCTGGTATCTACTGTAAACTCATGACCCCAGAAATCGAAGCGACCGATATTGGAAGTGATGGTTGTAAAACCAGATTGTACTGGTATATCAACACCATACAATAAACCGTCTGTTTTTTTATGGTAATAATCGTAAGAAAATGCGATGCGGTTATTGAACAATGATACATCAACGCCGATATCATATCCCTCTGTAGTTTCCCAGGTAAGGCCGGCATTGCCAATGCCATTTAAAGCACTACCCGAAGCAAGTTGATTGTTGAAAACATAATTGCTTTGCGCAACGCCTGCCAAATAAGTATAGTTACCAATATTGTTGTTTCCTACTTTACCCCAGCTGCCTCTCAATTTTAAAAAGCTGATTGCGGCGATGTCTTTCATGAAGTTTTCATCAGATATTACCCAACCTGCAGAAATAGAAGGGAAGGTACCATACCTGTTATTGGCGCCAAACCGGGACGACCCGTCGCTTCTGAGCGCTGCCGATAAAATGTACTTTCCATCGTAGTTATAGTTTATCCTGCCGATGTACGACAATACCGAATAGTCTGAAGCGCCTACATTGCCTATCCTTGTTGCTGCCACGTTCAGCCATTCAATATAATCGCCGGGAAATTGTGATCCGGTAATGCCGCTGTTTTCAAATGTTACCTTTTGTGCCGTGTATCCCACAAATGCCTCAACGTTGTGTTTTTGCGCTAACTGTTTGGTATAAGTCAGTGTATTTTCAGTCATCCAGGAAGTAAAGGCGCTGGTATTGTAACTCGCCGATGCTGAAGCAGCAGGTTGAGGACCGCCTAATATCGTAGAGGGTCTGAAGGTTCTGTTGGTTGTGTTGTTGAGGTTGATATTGATGCTGCTTTTAAATTCAAGCCCATCAATGATTTTGTACGAACTATATGCGCTGCCTATCAGTGTAAGCGATTTGTTGGGATTGACTGTTTCCATCAACACCCGGTAGTAATTGGGAGTGGAGAACATTCCGGGAGGAGCAAACCCGATAGGGTAGGTGCCATCATCGTTTTTATATTTCAGGGCCGGATCGCTCAGGTATGCCACCTGTATGATGTTACGACCGTTCCCGAGGTTGGGCGTAATGTTGTCTATTTGATTAGTGATCGCTGCATTCAATCCGAACGTTAATTTATCGCTTGCATAAAAGGTATTATTGCTCGACGCCGTAAACCTTTCAGATTTTTGATTGATCATTACACCGTCCTGTTTGTTATAGCTCAGTCCAACAACTGATCTCACATATCTGCCTCCCGATGAAAGCGACAAGCTGTAATTCTGCATCATTGCCTTTCTCAGCAACACGTCGAACCAATCAGTTCCTTCGTTCGGATCAATTTGTTCAGGATTCTGATATTGCGCAGGCACGCCGCCGGTATATCCTTCATAGCGGGCTGCATCTTCATAATATTCTTTTTTGAACTGTGCAAATTCGCGGGCATCCATCAAATCAGGTCTGCCGCGTTTGGAAACAGTTTGCAAACCAACGTAGCTGGTAAATTGTATGCTGCGCTGCCCTGCCTTTGCTTGTCGTGTAGTAATAAGCAATACACCGTTGGCAGCTCTTGAACCATAAAGTGAAGAAGCTGCTGCGTCTTTTAATACACTGATGGATTCGATCATGTCGGGATCAATCGTGTTCAACCCGCTCTCAATCGGAAATCCATCCACTACAATCAACGGATTGTTTCCTGCATTGATAGATGCGGCACCACGTATGCGGATGGCCATGTTGGCGCCTGGTTGCCCCGTGTTCTGGTTGATCTGCACACCAGCCAATCGTCCCTGCAGTTTTTGTCCGATGTTAGGAACAGGAAGGTCCTTTAACTCGCGCGCATTGATGTTGCTGATGGCGCCGGTAAGCTCTCTTTTTTTCTGTGTGCCATAACTTACCACCACCACTTCACTCAGGTTTTGCGATATGGCGCTCATGGTTAAATTAATGTCGTTGTCGTCGCCCACCACTACCGTTTGCGGGTTGTAACCTGTAAAGCTGAACACCAACGATGCACCCTTTGCGGCTTCAATAGTAAAAGCGCCGGCATTGTTGGTTTTAGTGCCCTTTGATGTTCCCTGAACAGTGACGGACACGCCAACCAGCGGTTTCCCATCGGCAGAATCGGCAACAATGCCCGACACCTGCGATGCGCTTTGCGAAAATGAAATAAAATGAATACATAATGCCATTGCTAACATGGCTACGTGCTTACTCCAACATGGTGGCAGCATCTTCTTTTTCATGATGACAATTTGGTTTTAAATTCTTGTTTTGGTTCAACCTATAAGATGTGAATTGAATAAGGCAATACGCTAGAACATAAAAATACTTTAGGAACGAAGCCATTAAAATGGACATCTTGATAATTCATTTATACATTTTGATAGAGGAGAGAAAGGCGAAAGGTCAAAGGTGAAAGGTGAAAGGGGGAAGGTAGAGGGAGGAAGGGTTTGATGTTTGGTGTTTAGGTTCAACAAACGATAAATTGTAAACTCAAAACACCAAACGCTCATTGCTACAACAAAAAAGGTTTCCAACTTTTTTAAAGCTGAAAACCTTGTAAACGCTGATAGCTGAAGGCTGATCGCTCAAGGCTTCTTATCCGCTAACTCATCCGGCACTTCCGTGCGAATGGGCATTGGCCCTGCATATACCCATATCATCGCCATGGGGGCTTCATGCTTATTCTTGAAATAATGCACAATTCCTTTCGGTTGCAAGGCTGTTTGACAGTTACTCATTTCATATTCTCTTCCGTCTACAATGCAGGTTGCTTCGCCCTGTACAATGCAGATAGATTCATCAAAATCGTGGAAGTGGGCAGGCAGGCGGCCGTTTTTATGAAACAAGGCATAACCACCGCTCATGCCAATGCCTGGTATGAGTGCCTCGTTAAAAAAATCGATGAACTCTGTTGATGGGCCAGATGCATAGCGGCGAGCATATGCATGTCTTGTAATTCTTTCGGGGCCTGCATGCCCGCAAAAATCATCAGGTATAGTTTTGTACAAGGTGTCGGGCATTTTTGCAAGATCCCGTTGTGGCGTATTAACAGGCATGGCAATATGGAATATTGCAGGCTCTTCCATCGACATATTTTTAACGCAGTGCGCATAACCTTTAGGTATAGTAATATTATCCATTGGCTGCAGGTAATACCGCCGTTCCTCCACTTCAACACACGCCATTCCCTTTAACAAGGTAATCGATTCTGCATGTGGATGTGTGTGGTTTGGCAACACTGTATATCCTTTATCGAAAGTTACGATTGCTGTAAAAAGATTTACTGCACCGTTCTGGTTGCCGGTAAGTTCTTCGCACATTATACCAGGTTTCAACTCTGTTATGGTTCCTTCGCCGGGCGTGCACATGCTTTCAAGCCTGTCGGTTTTTATAAAATGGGCTGGTGCTGCCTCCCTTTCATTTTTTAAGGAAGGAGCTGCCAGGTTGTGTTTAAATGGAATGTCGTTACCAAGCATAGTCGTTATATTTTTTATTCCTCTTATAATAAATCCTGCATCCGACCCCAATCCCAGCATACGGAAACCTGCGTCGGTCCTGCTTTTTAAATCATCCATATTTCTCGTCAGCACCCCGCAAAATTTTCCTGCCTGGAGAATGGTTTGCTTTGCCTTTTCAATTTGTTCGGTTACTCCCGGTCCTTCCCATTGCCCGGCGTACCCGGCAGAGGCAGAATAATCTGCAGGGCCAAAAAAGAAAATTTCCGTACCGTCAACCGCTGTTATCTCTTGTATATTTTCTCCTGCTTTTACTGATTCTATTACAGGAATGACGAGTACATTATCATTGGCTTCTTTTACATGATCGGCAAAGCATTGTCCCCATGCTGTGGCCCGTTCTGCACCAATGCCTCTTGTACCTTGCGGCGGATATTTTGCATATTCAACTGCTTTGGTCATTTCGGCCGCAGTTTCAATGTGCGGGATGAGTATGCCATCGGCGCCAATATCCAGTGCCCGTTTTATCAATCCCTCTTCGAGGTGAGACAAGCGTACCAATACTACCGTTTCACTTCTTACCGCCGCTCTTACATGTTGCATTATGTCGTGCCAGTCGAGGTGACCGTGTTCCGCATCTACCACTATCCAATCCAGACCGCTGGCTACCGCTATTTCTGAAATAGAGGCCGATTCCAATGTTACCCACATTCCATATACCGGATTGCCCGATCTTAATTTCAACCTTAATGATTGTAATGCTTCTGGTTTCATACACTACTTTGCTAACGTTTCAGGATAAATGCTATTTATTAAAAGCATCCTCTATGATTTTTTTCAATCGTATGGTTTCTGATAAGGTGTCTGCCTCGTTGCACTGTTCCCATTCAATCCATATATACTCAAGTCCTATCCAGCCGTTATAATCCAAGCCTTTAAGTTTTTGTATAATGGTGGGATAATCAATCACATTTTCGGTTACTGATGTTTGCAGTCTTCCTTTTTTGGCGCCTCTGGCATGAAAGTGACTGGCATAAGGCAACAACACGTCTGCATCCTGCTGCGAAAAGCCATCGCGTATAAAATGCGTATAATCGAGTGTGAGCGTTAAGCCGGGAACTGCTTTTAACAAGGCAATTGCATTTGCAGGGTTAATAAAAGGAGAGCCGGTATGTGCTTCTACCGAAAGTTGAAGAGAAGTTGGTTTCACCTTTTCAATTCTCCATTGCAGCTCTTCATAACACCGTTGTACAGACGCTTCTGCAGGCTCGCTGGCAAACAGCATTCCGGGCAGGCAGGTAATATGGTCTGCGCCGGTGATTTCTGCATATTCTATGAATTGCAGAAAACGTTCCCTGGCATAATCCCTTTTTTGTTTTTCGGGATGATTGATGGCAAATTTTGCCAGGTTGTTGTCTAATTGCAGGTATACATCCGTTACCACCAACCCGCGGTCGGCTGCTTTTTTCTTTAATGTGCCGGCAGAAGCTGAAATGTTGCTGAACTCCGTTTCGGCTGTAATATGTGATCTGCCGGTGAACAGTCCAACATCAATTCCTGTAAATCCCAGCATGGCTACCAGGTCCAATACATGATCGTGTGGCAGCAGCGGGAAAGTAAAATCTGCGCATGATAATTTTAATTCCGTCATAATACTGTTTCGGTTTTCCATTCGGCGGTGGCGAGATAGCCGCCGTCAACAATAAGGCTGATACCGGTAACGCCGGTTGAATCGTCGCAGCATAAATAAGCAACGCTGCCTGCTATGTCTTTGGGTTTCAGTATTTTTCCCCCGGGCACCCGCTGCAGACGCTCCTGTATTGAATTTTCATTTCCCATGTGCTGCCTCAACATAGGCGTATCCGTTATGCCGGGGCATACGGCGTTGCACCTGATGCCTTCCGCCGCGTAATCAATCGCAATAGATTTGGTGAGCATGATCACCGCACCTTTGGCAGCTATATAGCCGGGAGTTTTTGCCTGTCCCACAAAACTGCTTACCGAGCCAATATTTACAATATGGCTTGACGGGTGTTTTCGCAGGTGCCTGTATGCATATTTAAAACTCAGGAATATGGCCTTGAGGTTAATATTCATCTGCCAATCCCAATCGTCTGAGGTGTATTCGTGCAATTCCTTTACAAAATTTACAGCCCCATTGTTTACAAGGATGTGCAGGTCGCCAAAATGCGCTACGGTATCCTCAATAGACTGCCGGATGGATTCTTCCAGGTTCAGATCACAAAAAAAAAATGCAGCTTTGCCTCCGTCTGCATTAATTTGTTGAGCGAGTTCGCATCCTTCCTTTTTCTTAATGTCAATCACTGCTACCATCGCGCCTTCTTCTGCAAAATATTCCGCAATGCCACGTCCAATGCCTTGCGCAGCACCGCTCACCCAAACAACTTTGTTCATGAATCTTTGTCTCATGTAATTCCTTTTATTGTAAAAACATTGCCTTCACAAGGGCGGCATTTACCTTCGGTGAGAAAGTTCAACTTTTCACTGCCTCACAACTTTCCCGTCGGTGATACACCGACCGGTAGTCTTCACCCGCCGGTGAAACACGCGCCCGCAATGTGCGGCCTGTGTCTGTTTATTCTTTTATCAGTGTGAGCACCCAGTCTTGTTCACCGGAAGGAGAGGTTGCAGTAAAGATGCCATCTCCGTTTGCACTTAATTTGAAATTTTGCAATTTTTTTCCTGCAACCGGGTCAAACCAGCAGGCCGTATATTTAATACCGTTGTCGGGTAACCGCAGCTGAATGGTTCCCGGAGAGGGGAGCCAGGCAATAACAGATTGCGCAGCGGTAACAGCGCACAACGCGGTATCTTTTGCCGACCAGGAGCTGATGTATTCCGGTTTTGGTGCAAAAGTGTTCCAGTGAGGAATGGATTCTATTAATTTTTTAGCTGCACCGAGTTGTGCAGATCCTTCTAAATTCATTGCCTCGTTCCAGGGTGTAATGCCCCAGTTGTTTCCACCGGGCGATTTGCCATAAGGCTGTTCGGTGCGGTTTACCTGCCATATACCATTGGCCCCATAGGTGTGGCCTGCAAAACCGGAGTTGAGTGTATGCGCCCAAAACGCCTGCCGCGGCGCCGTTGCGGGCAACGGCTTTGGAATGGCGAGTGCCTCGTATCTCGATTCGCCGCTCATTACCGGCATTACGGGTGCTGTTTTCCATCCCTCTAATGCCAATGCTGATTGTTTAGAGGCAGCAGAACCGTGACCGCTCTGGTGCATATCAAAGTCGAGCACCGAAGGATCTGTTAAAGATTCGCGCGCTGTTCTGGATGGGTGAGTGGTGATGACGCGATCGAATGGATCTGTATCGTGCATGTATTGGATCACTTTTGTCCACTCTACTTTTTGAAATTCTTTGTCTGCTTCTTTGTTTTTTGAAAGATAAAAGGGCATGGTTGTTTCGCCGGCTGCACACCATACTACCGGTAAAGCACCCCAGCGTGCAATGAGGTAACGCCAGTGCTGCTTTATTTTTTCGGTGCTTACCCAGGGCAGGTGGTACCCCCAGGCGCCTACAATACACGGAACAATGCCTTGCTCTACGAGAAAGCTGATGCGTTGGTCGGCGGCATTAAAATATTCGGGACGGATAGCCTTGTAAGCTGTATCCCACGGAAAGCCTGCTTCATTGGCACCACGTTCGTCAAACGCCGGCATATCCGGATACAGTCCTGCTACTATTTGTACTACATTAAATCCTTTTTTTACCCTGTCTGCGGCAAGTGTTTTTACTTCATCGGGCCAATGCAACCTTTTCGTCAATCCCATCCACCATGTATCGCCCAGCCAAAAGAAAGGCGTTCCATCACCGTATGCGAAATGTCGTTTGTCTTCCGCAATTTTAATGGCACCTCGGCGGAGCAAAACATTTGAGCCGGTATAAGCCTTCACCGTTACTTTGCCGGTAATGCCGTTCAGTGCTTTGTCGTTGGTAACCGAGCTGATGGTTTTAAAGCGATGATCGCCGGTTGTTGCAGACGCATAGCGTACTTTCCAGTTTTTGCCCCCGGCCCAAAAACCCGGCACTTTATATTCTTTACCGGATGGATCGGTAAATACGGCATCGAGCGTTACTTCATTAAACGGATCGGCGTAATTGCGGGTAGCCGTCAAGGTGATTTCTGCCATTTTGTTGGCTTCGGTTTTTACAACCGGTTCCTTTTGCCTGCCAACAGCAATGGTTGTTATGCCTGTAAACGCTAAAATCAAGAAAAAACACGCAACGATGTATTGGCTACAGGCACGTTTAATATGCGTGACAATGCTTTGATCAGGGAATAAATTGTTAGATGGTCGGGCAATCATTATTGGAATGTATTTAAATGAAAAAATGTTCTTTCGAAATCGTGAGTTGTGAGAAACGCCCTGCGGCGAAGACCGCTTACGCCTGGCTTACCTCACAGTTTAACCGAAATCGTGGGTCGTGAGACACGCCCCACGGCGAAGACCGCTTACGCACGGTTTCATATCTCACAAGCCTAACTGAAATCGTGAGTTGTGAGAAACGCCCTGCGGCGAAGGTCGTCTGCGCCGGGTTTCGTGTCTCACGAAACCTACTCGAGTAAGACACGCCCCACGGCCGACACTCACGCCCGGTTTCGTGTCTCACGAAACCTAGAAAATCAATTTTGCTGAATGTAAATCGTCTTTGTTTGCAGGTATTCTTCCAAGCCATGTTTGCCGTCTGCTCCTCCTATACCGGATTTTCTCCAGCCTGCATGAAACCCCTGAATGGCCTCAAAATTTTCCCTGTTAAAATATACTTCTCCAAACTTTAATTCTTTTGTGGCGCGCAGCATTTTGTTAATATCGTTGGTATATACAGAGGAGGTAAGACCGTATTCGCTATCATTGGCCAGTTGCAATGCTTCGTCGTAATCTTTTACTTTCATTACCGGCAATACAGGACCAAATACTTCTTTCTGCATAATTTCAAAATGCTGTTTTACGTCTACCAATACGGTGGGCTCGTAATAATATCCTTTTGAAAATTGTCCGTTCTTTTTACCTCCCAGTACAAGCCTGGCGCCTTCCTTTTGAGCACGTTCTACCATAGAGGAAATCTTATCCAGTTGTTTCGTGTTGATCTGTGCGCTCATGTCAATTCCTTCATCCAGCAACGCATTGCCCGATTTTACGGCTTTCATGGCAGGTACCAGTTTTTCAATAAATGCATCGTACACACTTTCTTCTACATATACTCTTTCGGCGCAGTTGCACACCTGTCCGCTGTAAATAACCCTTGATGCCACGATGGATTTTACGGCAATGTCAAGATCGGCATCTTTGCAAACAATGGCGGGAGCTTTTCCTCCCAGTTCCAGCGAAACTTTAGTAATGTTTTTGGCGGCAGCGGCCATTACTTTGTGACCTGATTGTACACTGCCCGTCAGGCTGATGATGCCTACGTCGGGATTATTGGTCAACGCCTCTCCAATTTCGTCTCCATAGCCACATACTATATTTAATACTCCTTTAGGCAAATCTGTTTCTGCAACCAGTCTGGCAAATTCAAGGCAGGTCAGGGGCGCTTCTTCGCTTACCTTTATAACAGCAGTGTTACCCGTTAGTAAGGATGGTGCTACTTTTCTTGCCATTACAAAGAAAGGAAAATTCCACGGACATATACCAACCACCACGCCAATGGGGCATTTATGCAGGAATATCTGTTCGCCCGGCCTGTCGCTCTGTATAATCTCTCCCTCATATGATCGCGCCATGCCTGCATAGTAATCGTAGTATTCGGCTGTAACGTCAATTTCAACCTGTGCAAGGGATTTTACTTTTGCTTGTTCTTTTGCCAGTGTTTCTGCAAGCATTACCCTGTTGTTCCTGATGAGTTGTGCCAGCTGTTTCAGATAAGATGCCCTGGCGGCTGAGGTTTTCATGCTCCATTCATGCTGCGCTTGTCGGGCTGCCTCTACTGCGTCATCTGCTTCACGTTTTTTTCCACGTGGCACAAGCGCAATCACATCCTCTGTACAGGGATCGAGCACTTCGATATATTCAGTATTCGTTTTGGCAAATGCGCCATTGATGAATTGATCATAAACGGGCACATCTGTAATGGTGGATTTATTGGTACTCATGGCAAACTGATTTTATGATACTATTGATGAAGAATTTGTGCGTTAACAACATGATCGGGAATTTGTCCTTTCGATAATTGCACCACCTGGCGGCAAACCATTCTTCCGATTTCGCTAAACAATTCGTCTGTCCACGCAATACAATGTGGTGCTGCAATTACATTGGGCAGGCTTAATAACGGATGATCAGCATTTACCGGTTCTTTTTCAAACACATCGGTAGCATAGCCGGCAATGCTGTGCTGCCGCAATGCCCCTACCAATGCGTCCTCATTGATAATGCCTCCCCGTGCAGTATTAATAATGTATGCGTGCTTTGGTAACAGCGCCAGCTCTCTGGCTCCAATAAGGTTCCTGGTTTCGGGTGTTAAAGGGCAATTGACCGAAACAAAATCTGAGGCTTGCATCAGCGCATTAATGTCTGCAATGGTTACACCGGCAGCCTGTGCTTTTGCCGCATCTGCATACGGATCGTACGCCAGTATTTTTTTCATGCCAAATGGCTGCAGCATTGCGGCCAATTTTGTACCTATGCCACCCAGTCCTATTATTCCCAACGTTTTCCCTCTGAGTTCCGATCCCATAAACAAAACCCTGTCTGTCCATCTGCCGGTTTTTACCAGCCGGTCTTTCTCTGCTACTTTATGGCTTAGTGTAAGCATCCATGTTATTACTGCTTCAGCCACTGAATGATCTACTGCTCCTTTGGTAATGGTAAGTATAACATTGGCATTGTTGCAGGCATTTACATCTACCATATCGTAACCCACTCCAAACCTGCAAATGGCCTTCAGCCCATGCACGTTTTTAAAACTATCGGCATTGTATGCAGGAGCAAGAGAAATGATGGCATCGTAACCGGCAATCATTTCCGGTGTTACAGGCGACTGATGAGTTTTTAGAAATTCGTACGATATGTTTTTTTCGCTGTCAAGTATGTCAAGCCCCATATCCTTGTATACAAGCTTCCCTTCCGCAGTTAAAAAATCTCTTGTTATTCCTACTTTAAACATCGTTGTTTTTGTTGGTCGGGCAATTGCTGTAAACGGCTCATCATTGCACAAAAAAACACCGCACGAAAAACTTGTTGCTTGTTTTCGTTCACAACCCGCGTTGTATGTTAATTGTAAACAAATTTATTTTACAGGGCAGGTTGAAAAAATGGATAAAATATTTTCTTTTTGTACCTTTTGACATATTTTGATTGCGCTAACTTAAACTTTTGCCATTATGAATAACTATTGCAAATACTTCAGCATGAGTAGCGAAGAGGAGAACTGGGGCCTATATCTCGACACTGCTGGTTACTCCAGGGTTGAACCCAATCAAAGTTATCCTAAGAATTATGAGCATCCTTCCACACATACCTTTTCCTGGAACAAGGGGCGTGTGTTGAAGGGATACCAGTTATTGTTTATCACAAAGGGCGGGGGTGTATTTGAGTCGGAATATGCAGGGTCGATTGAAATAACCGAAGGCACCTGTTTGTTCCTGCATTCGGGTGTGTGGCACCGTTATAAACCCAATCCCGATTCCGGTTGGGAAGAATACTGGATCGGCTTTAACGGAACTTTCGCCAATGAGCTGATGGGCAAGGGATATTTTAAAGTAGACCTTCCTATAATAAAAGTTGGACTGAATACGGAACTGCTTCAGTTGTACCATAAGCTGATAGAAACAGTACAAACCGGCGCTCATGGGTACCAGCAAATTACCGCGGGCATTACAATGCAGATACTGGGATTGATTTATTCCATATCGCTTTACAAGGGTGAGGAAAAAACGCCGGTTGCAAAGTTGATTGAAAAAGCAAAATTCATATTGCAGGAATCGCTTGAAAAACCGGTGGACCTGGAACGAATGGCGAGGGAATTGCCAATGGGTTATTCTACTTTCAGAAAGGAATTTAAGCGGGCAACAGGCGAGCCGCCAAACCAGTTCCTGTTAAATCTCCGGTTAAACCGGGCGCGCCATTTGCTGGAATCTACCAATATGAACATTAACGAAATCGCCTGTCAAACAGGTTTCGATTCTGTGTATTATTTTTCCAAGCTTTTTAAAAAGAAAAACGGCAAATCGCCTAAGTATTACCGTAGTGGGAATTTGAGTTTTTGAAGAGCAGTGAACTATGAGCTTTCAGCGATCAGCTTTCAGCGTTTATTGTTTGTCGTTTACCGTTAGCTGAGCAACCGTGCCTGCCTTATAATGGTGCAGAGTAGCTAGCCTTACGCTCTAAACCTTACACCCTACGCCTTACAGCTTCCACCTTCTCCCTACACCTCAAACTGAACTTTCAACTCAAATCCTTTGCCGGGAGCAGTGATCATGTCGATCGTTCCCTGGTATAGCTCTATCCTGTTGCGGATATTTCTCAGTCCTAGCCCGCTTACGCTATCGGATGACAGATCGGCGCCAATGCCATCGTCGAAAATATCCAGCAATACTTTATTACCGTTTTTTTCCATGCGCACCATTGCGTTCTCGGCTTCTGAATGTTTGATGATGTTGTTGAGTTGTTCCTGTACAATGCGGTACAGCATCAACCTATGACTATCGGTAAGGCCATCTTCGTTAAAGTTGTCCGTTATCACGGTTATGTTCATGTGCTGCACTTCGGCTATGGCTTCGGCCAAGCTGGTTAAAGAATGTTCAAGTCCCAGTTCAGCAAGCAGGGGAGGTGCGAGATTTTTTGAAAGGTTGCGCAGTTCCTCAATTACCTTGTCGATATATTCGTTGCTTTTTTTCAGCAATCCTTCACGTATGGTGTCGTTGGTGATGGAGTGCTCAATGTATAATTTTACAACGCCCAGCAATTGGTTTACATTGTCGTGTAATTCTTCTGCCAGTTTTTTTCGTTCGCTTTCCTGTGTATCCATAACGGTGCGGGCCAGTTGCCGCCGGTAAGTGGCTTCTTTTTCCTCCAGTTCCCGTTCCAATTTGCGCTGTTCGGTTACATCCTGCATTGAAACGATGACGCGGAACGCCCTGTTCTGATCGTCGCGCATAATGGAAAAGCAGTCCGAAATAATCTTAATGCTTCCATCGCCGCACAAAAACCTGTATTCGTTGTGAATGGTTTTGGTATCTCCCGGCTGAAGACTGTCCTGCACTTTTTTCAGCACCTGCGATTTATCTTCGGGATGTATGTTTGCCTTCCACCATTCAAATCCTTTTTCCAGTTCCTTATCAGAAAAATGAAGCAGGGGACCGGTGTTTGGATTGTAATAAAGCTGACCGGTAAGCAGGTTCCAGTCCCACAAGGCCTCTTTGGTTGACTGGCTGAGAATGGAATAACGGACCAGGTTTTCCTGTAATTTTTTGTCTTTCTCTATCCTGGCGGTAATATCTTCGAGTGCAAGAATATAAATGCTGTTGCCTGCGGGATCTTTTATTTCATTAACGGTAGCATTGCAAATAAGCTTTTGCTGCGTTTTGGAGGTAATGCCGATCAGGTTCTTCATCTGGTTGAGCTTTCCCTGTTTCAGCAACATATCCCAGTAAGAAAGTTCTACATTGTCTTCCGGTTTAATCAATAAGCTGTAGTGTTGACCTATAAGCTCGTCGGCAGCGTATCCGACAATGGCACAAAAGGATGGGTTGGCATGCAAAAATTTTCCTTCATTGTTAAACCGCGAAATACCCAGGTGTGTTTCCGTTAGAATCGTTTCTAATTCGTTATGTTTGAAAGAAAGTTCTTCGTGTTCGGCTTGAAAGAATTTGTTGTTTCGACGGATGATGAGGTAAATAAAGACGGCAGTGAGCAGTATGAACGCAGTGCCTTTAAAAGTTTGCAAATAATAGTAGAACTGAATATTCGTTTCAGCGGTCTGGAGAAAGATATAGTCTGTAACGAAGATCCATATTATGGCAATCAAAAGAAAAAATAAAACAGCCCGATTGGTAGAAATAGGTTTTATTTTCATATTGTTTTATTACTCAAAACACAGGTCTTTGGCTTATCAGGTGTCAAGATAATAACTTATTTTTTAAATATCCGGATATCATTGAAACTGAACCGATATAATAACTGTTGAATGGACAATCATGCTATCGAAACTACTGATAATTTCCGGAAAAAGCCTGTACCGGAAGCGCCGGCTGAAAGCAGGAATGTAGTGATAAAGACGATCATCAGCCTTGCTTTGTATATTGGTGTGTATTATTTTTTATTCAGGCAAAACCTGCAATGGATATTCATACTGGTAGCAGTGATGCTGCTGCATGAAGCGGGGCATTTTATTGCAATGAAACTTTTTGGCTACAGGGACGTGCGTATGTTTTTTGTACCTTTTCTGGGCGCCTTTGTATCGGGTTCGCCCCATACCATTTCGCAAAGGCAGCGCACCGTTACCTTACTGGCAGGGCCCATACCCGGTATTTTTGCCGGCATTGTTTCTTTGATCTTATACTACAGCACCGGTAACAATTTTTATTACCAGTTAAGCCTGATGCTGATATTGCTGAATGTGTTTAACCTGTTGCCAGTTATTCCGCTGGATGGAGGTCAGTTGCTTGAAAACCTCTTTTTTTATACGGGGCGGATCATACAATCCATATTTATCGTACTGTCTGCCGTACTGCTTTTTTACCTGGCGCTGCTTACCCGCAACTACTTTATTTTATTGATCGTGTGGCTGCTGATTGCCCGGTTCAGGAGCATAACAGTTATTAACAGGGTAAGGCGGGCGTTGGAAAAAGAGAATATCTCTTACAACAAAACCTTTGATGAACTGAGCGATGAAGAATATGTTGCCATCAGGCAGAGAATGATACCGCGTATTAAAACACTCAATGAATATGATCCGGAAATTGTTTCGGACGATGAAGAGGATGTTATTGCCTGGATGAACAAAATATTAACGGGCAGTATGGTAAAAGACATGAACCTGAATGAAAAAGTTGCGGTGGTTGTGTTGTGGGTGCTGGCATTGATAGTGCCGGTTTTTCTGTTTATGGACAGGATTTAGGTGATAGTTTGCGGTATAAACGTTCTTTGAACAACAAACAACAAATCACAAACATGGATGCCTTACTAAAAATTCAATAATTTGCGCCGATTATGTTTGATGCTTATTCATATACCGTGGCAGAGCGATTTTTCAGATATGTTCAGATAGACACACAATCTGATCCGCAATCTGCCTCCACACCCTCTACAGAAAAACAAAAAGTGTTATCGGCGCTGTTGGTGCAGGAACTGCAGCAAATGGGTATACAGGATGCTATGCTTGACGAGCATGGATATGTATACGCCACTATTCCTTCCAATACAAAAAAGAAAGTACCTGTTATTTGTTTTTGCTCGCATGTAGATACTGCGCCGGATTGCAGTGGTGCAGGAGTAAAACCATTGCTGCATAAGAATTACAATGGCAGCGATATCGTTTTGCCCGACGACACAACACAGATTATCTCGCCTAACGATCATCCTTACCTGAAAACAAAGATCGGGGAAGACATCATCACTGCTTCGGGCACCACTTTGCTGGGCGCCGACGACAAAGCGGGAGTAGCCGTAATTATGGACATGGCGAACTTTTTAATGTTACATCCCGAACTGAAGCACGGCGCTATTAAAATATTGTTTACGCCCGATGAAGAAATTGGCAGGGGAGTAGACAAAGTGGATTTGCAAAAGCTGGGCGCAGACTATGGTTATACACTGGATGCGGGCGAACGAGGCGCTTTTGAGGATGAAACTTTTTCGGCAGATGGCGTTACCATCACATTTTCGGGTGTGAGCGCTCACCCGGGTTATGGAAAAAACAAATTGGTGAATGCCATAAAAGCAGCGGCCGCTTTTATTGATGCGTTACCCGGCAATGGTCTGTCGCCCGAAACCACTGACGGCAGGGAAGGTTTTGTACATCCCGTACATATAAATGGAATTGCAGAGAAAGTAACATTGCAATTTATTATCCGCGATTTTAATACAAGGAAGCTGAGTGAATACGAATCGATGCTGGAGCAGACATTGGCTACTACGTTAAAAAAGTTTCCCGGCGCTTCGGCCACTTTTGAAGTAAAGGAGCAGTACCGCAACATGAAAGAAATACTGGACGAGTATCCGCAGGTTAGCGAATATGCACTGCTTGCTATGGAACGCGCGGGTATTGAACCTATACGCAGCAGCGCGCGTGGTGGAACAGATGGTTCAAGACTGTCTTTTATGGGATTGCCCTGCCCCAATATTTTTACCGGCGAAATGGCCTTTCATGGCAAACACGAATATGTAAGCGTGCAGGACATGCAAAAAAGCGTTGAAACCATTGTGCAGCTGGCACAGATATGGGAAGAGAAAACAGATTTATAATTTGAAATTTAAGATTTGAAATTATAATAGTGTTGCTGATTGTAGCACTCAATCTCAAATCTCACATTTCAAATCTTAAATTGATTCCATATAACTCTCCGTTGGTTCGCAGGTACATATCAGGTTTCTGTCGCCGTAAGTATTGTTGATACGCGATACAGAAGGCCAGAATTTGTTCACTGCAATATAAGGCAAAGGGAAAGCCGCTTCCTGGCGGGTGTAGGCATGTGTCCATTCATCGGCACATATAACGTGCATGGTATGCGGCGCATTTTTAAGCGGATTATCTGTTTTGCTGCTTTTACCTTCTTCTATAGCTTTTATTTCTTCATGTATGCTGATCATGGCGTTACAAAAACGATCCAGCTCCGCAATGTCTTCGCTTTCGGTGGGTTCTATCATAATAGTGCCCGGCACGGGGAAGCTAAGCGTTGGCGCATGAAAACCATAATCCATCAATCGCTTGGCAACATCTTCTGCCTCTATGCCCGCTGTAGTTTTAAACGGACGCAGATCAATGATAAATTCGTGTGCGCAGGTTCCGTTAGTGCCGAGGTATAATACTTCGTAATGATTTTGCAAACGGGCGCGCATATAGTTAGCATTGAGTATGGCGTATTCGGTAGCAGCCTTCACCCCGTCGGCGCCTAGCAGCCTGATGTATCCATAGCTGATGAGCAG
>JBQCFW010000087.1:0-181336 GCA_051958655.1 Agriterribacter sp.
AACAAAAACCAGATGAGACCGACAAACCACTTGAGGACGCAGAGGCCGAAGAACCAGCACCAGAGACCACGGAAGTTGCCACTAAGCCTGTAAAAACCACTGGCGAAAAAGTAATTGCGCCGCCCGCCGGTCGCCTAAAAAAAGCAATACCATTAAGCCGGTTAACACAGCGCCAATTACTCCTTCGCTTACGAGGCTTTGTACAGCATTGATAACATATACCGATTGGTCAAATTCATAAGAAAGCTTTACATCTTCGGGCAGCGTACTTTGAATGCGCGGCAAAGCGGCTTTCAGTTGTTTTACCTCTTCCCAGGTAGAAGCATCGGCTGATTTCGCTATGCTCACATACACCGAGCGTCTTCCATTAATGAGCGCATAACCGTTATTGATATCCGAACCATCTTTCACTGTGGCTACATCGCGCAAATACAGGTTTTGAACGCCCCCTTTAAAAATGGGAATGTCTTCAAATTCTTTAAGTGTTTTAATAGTGTTATTAGTAGGCGTAAGATAATTTTTGTCGCCAATGCGAACATTACCCGATGGCGCGGTCTGGTTATTCAATCGAATGGCTTCCACAATCTGATCGGGCGTAAGGTTGTATGCATTTAAGGTGGAAGGATCGATGTTGATCTCTATTGTACGGGGGCTTCCGCCAAAGGGTGGCGGGGCCAGCAAGCCTGGCACAGAAGTAAAAGAAGCGCGGACATACACATTGGCTAAGTCCTGCAACTCGTTGTTATTGCGGATAGGGCTGCTTAATACCAGTTGGCCCACGGGCAACGAAGAAGCATCGAACCTGATAACAAATGGTGGCTGTGAGCCGGGTGGAAACGCAGCCTGTATCCTGTTGGTGAGTGCGCTTACTTCTGCAGCCGCCTGAGCCATGTTGGTACCTTCGTAGTAACTCAGCTTCATTAAGGTAAGGCCATGGGTGTTTTTGGTTTCAACGCTTTTAATGCCGTTGGCAAACAAAAGAATGTTTACATACTGCTTTCCAAAATAGGCTTCCATCTGGTTGGGAGTATATCCGCCAAAGGGGTGAGCGATGTATATAACCGGCAGGTCCATTTTAGGCAGGATGTCTACCTTAATATCGTCTATCGCTTTTACGCCGAAAAAGAACAAACCCGCCACCAATACCAGTATAGAGATCGGTTTTCGTAATGCCGCTTTAATTAAATTCATTGCTGCTTATTATGAATGCGTTGATTATTTTTTATAACAGCTATCCCTACCTGAGCTCAGCCAGCAACAAGTCTATATTTCCTGTGGCTGCTGCTTTAAGCAACAAGGATTGCCATACATTGCTATAGATAATATCACGGTCCACCTCTGCACGGTTAAGGGCATATAATGCCTGTGTAACATCTACTATTGTGGTAAGTCCGTTACGGTACAAAACAGTTCGTTGCAGGAACGCATCAGACGCGGCTTTTAATTGAGCTGGTACTTCTGCATATGCATCTATCGCATTTTTAATGCGCGTTTCTGCCAGTGCCTGCTGCGCTTTAATTTGCTGATCTACCACTTCGTATTCGTGCTGCATAGCCCGCGAAATAAATTTTTGCGACCGCACCTGTTGGTTAACCCTGGGAATGGTAGTAAGATTCCATATTACTCCCAGTCCAAAAAGGTAGTTGCTGCGCGTAGGCTTAATGCCTTCAAAATACTTGTGATCGTAAGCGGTTTGATCGGAGGCATAATTGGAGTAAAATCCCGAACCCCTGGTTTGAAAAATGCCGAACAACGAAAACGAAGGATACCTGAACGTGTTGAAATATTTAGCCTGTTGGTTGCTTACCGCGATTCTGTTTTTATAATAAGTAAGCAACGGATGTTCGGGAACGGCAGCCGATGTATCAATAAATGATACAGGAATAGCAGCAATAAAAAAAGTATCAAGCGTAAACTCCCTGGGAGCAATGCCCATCAGCCTTGATAGTTCGTTGGCCCGCTCCTGCTCCACATCTTTTGCTCTTATCCACGCAATCCGGGCATTGGCTACTTCTGCATTGGCGAGCGAAGAATCTACGCCGGCAATCAATCCGTTTTTGGCACGGGCGGTAACCGACAGGCGGAAGGTATCGGCCCGCGCCAGATTTTTGTATTGCGAAATGGTAAAACGTTGTGCCGCCAGCAGATTAAGATAGGCTGCGGCTGTTTTCACCTGTTGCTGAAACTGCTCCTGCAACTGGTCGCTTTCATCCCTTGTTACAACGCTTTCTGCCGTTCGTATTTTTTCCTTCGCCTTGCCAAAAGCAAAAAACTCCCAGTTAACGTTGGCAAGGTATAATGCGCCAAAAGCAGCATTCCAGTTTTGATTGGGCAACGGAAGCCCCGACGAAGCGACACCGTATCCACCAAAACCATACAACGGACCATTTTGACCGTTAACCGTGCCGTAGTCCTGTTGAGCAGATATTACAAGGTTGGGCAGATAGTCGTTTTTAGCCTGCTGCACTCCTGCCCTCGAAGCACTGGCATAGGCTGCTTTTGCTTTGATGCTGGCATAATTTGCTGTTGCCGTTTCCACAGCTTCTTTTAAAGTTAGCACCTGTGCGGCACCGTTATAAAACAGCGGGCCGGTTAATATACATCCAAGCAAAACTGCTTTTTGAGCGAAAGGTCCCTTGCGTAAGAACTGCCTGACTAGTTGAAACATTTTTCCATTTTTATATAATGATCCTGGCAACGCCGCCGTCTACCCGCAACGCTGCACCGTTAGTAGCTGAAGAAAGCGGACTGGCAACATAGGTTACCAGGTTGGCGATTTCTTCGGGTGTAGCAAAGCGTTGTATAATAGAAGAAGGTCTGGCCGTTTTAAAAAAGGATGCTTCCACCTCCGCCGCACTTTGCTGCTGTGCTTTAGCAAGATCATCGAGAAAGCCACCCACGCCCTCCGATTTTGTGGGGCCGGGCAATACAGCATTCACTGTTACATTGGTTCCCTTTGTTAACTCCGCCATTCCCCTGCTTATGGAAAGTTGAGCAGTTTTAGTCATGCCATAATGAATCATCTCTTCGGGAATATTAATAGCCGATTCACTTGAGATAAAAATAATCCTGCCTTCATTTTTTTTAAGCATCTGAGGGAGATAATGGCGAGACAGGCGAACGCCGCTTAATACATTCACTTCATAAAACTTCAACCAGTCCTCATCCGGAATTTCTGTAAATGGTTTTGGTTCGAAAATACCCACGTTGTTAATGAGGATATCTACAGCCGGCACTTGCTTTAATAAGTTATTAATTTCTTCAGGCTTCGAAAAGTCGGCAACCACACCATGAACGGTTGCTCCGGGCGCATCCTTTTGCAATGAGGTTATTGCTTCATCTACTCTTTTCTGCGAACGGCCATTTATATACACAACAGCGCCTTCCTGTAATAGTTGTTTGGCTATGGCATATCCTATTCCCGCAGTAGAGCCGGTTACAAGAGCTGTTTTACCTTCCAGGTGATAGTTCATATAAAATAGTTTTTGAGTTTACAAAGTGAAAAATACATTTTGAAGCAATTTTGAAGCAGGCAGGCAAAAACCGTGAATGATAAGCCAACATTTTAACACGGATCAGAAACTTTGAGAAGAATTATGATTTCCTTCAGTTATGTTGGCTAAGGCTCGCAACCTCCGGTGAAATACACAACGATTGTTATCCTTGCAAAACCGATCCGGCAACCACTTTGGTTTCCTGCGCATTACCATTACCAGGAAAATTTCCCGAAAGCCTTTCCGTCGGGGAAAATTTCATCTTCAACTCATGCGACCCGTTTTCGAAAGAGTACTGTATAGGAAAATTGTTCAGGTCGCATATTTGTTTTACAATAGCAAGCCCAATACCGATAGAGTTGTCGCACTGGTTGCTTTTTTTAAATCGCTTGAACAATTGAGCCGTAGGCACTTCGGGTTTTCTGCCGGTATTGGTAATGCTGAAAAACGAATTGGTCAATGTTACGTGTATGGTTCCGTTAGGAATGTTGTGCCTGATAGCATTGCTCATGAGGTTGTTCAGCAGCAGGTCTGCCAGCGACGGATGCAGGTACAACAATACTTCATTGCGGATATCGGTAGTGATCGTCAGCGATTTCATGTCTGCCAGCTCGCTGTAAGTTTGGATGGTTTCATGAATGAGTTCGCTGAAACAGATGGGTTGCCTGGCCTCATATTCATGATTCTCCAGCTTGGTGAGCAAGGTGAGTGAACTGTTGATGCGCGATAATTTTTCCAACGCTGTTTGTATGTCTGCAATTAATCGCGCTTGTTCTTTTTCCAGTCCCGATTCTGCCAGCAGTTCCAGCTTCCCTCTCATAACTGCAACAGGTGTTTGCAGTTCGTGCGAGGCATTTTCTGCAAACTCTTTCAGCGTGTTGTAGTCCTCCACTGCCTTGGCGGTCATCTTCTGCAAAAAAGCATTCAATTGTTTAAATTCTTTGGTGCCTGTTTGTGGCAGTTGCAGCTTTTCTTTTTGACGGAGGTTGAACGATTCGATGGCTTTCAACGATTTGTTGAAAGGCGCAAGAATAAGCCTGGACGCAATGCCGCCGGTAACGGCAATGAGTGAAAGAATGATCAGCCATTTCCAGCCAATAGATGCTTCCAAACCCGACAATATTTGTTCGGAGCTTGTTACAAAATCGTACGAGGAAACACTGTAGCTTTTATTGTTGATGGCATACCACGAGGTTACAACCAGCCGTTCTTCAACTGCTTTTGTTTCGGGATTAACTACAGAAGCTTCGCTGACTTTTGTTGGTTGAGCAGGTAAAGCACCTTCAACGGGCTTTATTTCCACTTTGCCGTTGCCAATAAATGCTTCGGGTACGCGTCCTTCTTTGAGTTGTTCCGCTGCCTGGTTATTAATATTGCCAAGTCTTTGCACTGCCGCCAGGTGCAGTTGTTTTTTGATGCTGAAAAACGTGATGGCTGTACCCGCAATAGTGCAGGTAAGCGTAATGCTCAGGTACCACAATGTAAATTTGTTGATCAGCTTCATACTATTAAGATCATTGCTCCGGCATATTGAACTTATATCCTATGCCATACACGGTATGGATATAATCCGTTCCGTTAGCTGCGGCAATTTTTTTACGCAGGTTTTTTACATGCTGGTAAACAAAATCAAAGTTAGCAAGGTCGTCGGTATAATCGCCCCATAAATGTGCTGCAATGGACTGGCGCGATAATACGCGGTTTTTGTTGACGATAAAATACAGCAATAAATCAAATTCTTTACGGGTCACATCCAGCCTGGTGTCTGTTACCCGGGCCTCCAGCGTGTCGGTGTTGAGGGTAATTTCATTGAAAATCACCAGGTTACTGCCATTCAGGTTTTTGCGCCGGTAAACGGCACGAATACGGGCGTGCAGTTCCGACAGGTGAAAGGGCTTGGTAAGATAATCGTCGGCGCCTTCCTCCAACCCGGTTATTTTATCGTCGAGCGCATTTTTGGCCGAAGTAATAAGGATGTTGCTTTGGATCTTTTCGTCTTTAATGAATTGAAGCAGCTTCAGCCCGTTGCCATCCGGCAACATAATATCGAGCAGTATACAATCATACTGAAACAGGAAAAGCTTTTCTTTAGCCGCCTGGCAGGTAGTGGCTACTTCACAGATGTATCCTTCCCTCACCAGGAAATCGCTGACGTTCCGGGCAAGTTCTTCATTATCTTCTATAATCAACATTTTCATTCCGTAACCCAATTTAATTGCTGTTGTCAGACCAACATTTCCAGCTAAAACCGGCATCGCGAATCTGCGGCTCAACAAAACTGCTCATTCTTTTTGAAGCAATTTTGAAGTGAGTTCCTGCTAAGCTTCCGGGAGCCTGCAGTTCATACAGCATATTCTTCCGTTTAACTAAAACTGTACTTCCTGCTTTCTGCTATCTTTTAACTTGTATTATTATTTGCCTGTGCAAAAATACATACTCTTCATAACGCTCCTGTTTTGTTGCCTGTGGCTGGCTGCCCAATCCAATGCCGGTACCAGAATCATTATCGTTATAAATACCGAAAAGCAACAGCCGGCCAGTGGCGCCACTGTAGAGTTGCTGCGGGCTTCTGATTCAGCGGTTTTGCAATCTCTTACTGCCGACAGCGCCGGCACCCTGAAATTGAGTAACCTGCCGCCAGGTAATTACGTATGTCGTATAAGTTATGCGGGTCATCTCACTCAATATATACAGGTTTCAAATAGCAGCACCGGGCAGGAAGAGCCACAGTCGCTGTTTGTAACTTTGAAAACAGCGGGACAAACCCTTGCCAATGTGAATATTACTGCACATAAGCCGCCGGTTCAGCAGTTGCCCGATCGTATTGTAATACAGGTAGATGCCGGGATAACCAATGCCGGCTCCACTGTACTGGATGTGCTTGAAAAGTCGCCCGGTATTATGGTTGACAGGGCAGGCGGCATTGCTTTGAAGGGAAGAACCGGGGTTTTGATTTTGATTGATGGCAAGCAGGTGTATGTAACGGGCAACGATCTTATTACCTTACTTGGAACGATGAATGCGGCGCAGGTGGATGTAATTGAGATTATGGATAATCCGCCTGCGAAATACGATGCAGCGGGTAATGCAGGCATCATCAACATTAAAACAAAAAAGAACCAGCAAAAAGGTTTTAACGGAACAGTAAATGTTACTTACGGACAGGGAAGGTATTATAAGAATAACAACAGCCTGGCGCTTAATTACCGGAACAATCGCTGGAACTATTTTTTGAACTACAGCCTTACTGCAAATAAGAACTTCATGAAGCTGTATGCGTTGCGCACTTATTACAAGCCGGATAATACAACGGTTGACGCCTTGCTGGAACAGCCTACCTGGTTGAGTGGAAAGGGGTACAACCATACCGTAAGAACAGGCGCCGACTATGCATTGTCGCCCCGCACTACTATTGGTATTTCCCTGTTGGGCTCATTATTGGGAAGAGACAACCCCGGATCTGCCACGGCAGCATGGAAAACCCCCTCTGGTACAACGGATTCGGTGATCGTTACCGAAAGCAATAATGGGAGCCACTGGAGGAATGGCGGCATTAACCTGAATGTGAAGCACGACTTTGGAGCCAGCCAAATGCTAACGGCAGACCTGGATTATTTGGGCTACGATATTGCTAACAACCAGTTTTTCCGCAACACAATGGCCGGACCAGGTGGGTATGAAAATGCCTTAAAGGGCGACCTGGATGCTGCGATCCGGATATTTACGGCCAAAGCGGATTATTCGCAATCGCTTTCGGAAAGGTATAGGCTGGAAGCGGGCTGGAAATCGTCCAATATCCGCACCAACAACCTGGCAGAATATTTTAACCTGCTAAACACCGCCTGGCAGCCCGATCTGGGAAAAACAAATCATTTCATTTACGATGAAACCATTCATGCGTTATATGGCAATCTTAACAAAACGCAAGGTGCTGTAACGGCGCAACTGGGGCTGAGGTATGAGTATACCTATTACAAGGCCAACCAGTTGGGCAATACTGTTATTAAAGATTCTTCGTTTACCCGCAGGTACAATAGTTTGTTTCCTACAGCTTTTATTACCTGGCAGGCAGACTCTTCCAGTTCGTTTACATTTACTGCAGGCAGGCGTATTGAAAGACCGGCTTTTCAAAAGCTCAATCCTTTTGTATTTGTGATTAACAAGTACACCTATCAGCAGGGAAATCCTTTTTTCCGACCGCAGTATACATGGAACCTGGGTGTAAGCCATTCTTTTAAAAACAAACTCACTACCAGCTTAGATTACAGCATTGCACGGGATTATTTCTCACAAATATTTTTGTCCGACAGTACGGGTACAATGATATATACTGAAGGGAATGTAGGCAGGATGCAAAACCTGGCACTGTCGGTAAGTTTGCAAACGCCGGTAACGGCATGGTGGTATATCTCTGCCGATGTTACCCTTTCGCATAAACAAATGAATGCCGTGTTATGGAAGAATTATCGTGCATCTTTTACACAAATGAACACCAATGTTACCAATCAGTTCCGGCTTGGAAAAGGCTGGCTGGCTGAACTAACAGGTACGTATACCAGCCGAAGCCAGCAGGATTTGCAGGAAGTATTGCTGCCCACAGGCATGCTGAATGTGGGGGTATCAAAACAGGTTTTAAAGAACAAGGGAACATTGAAGCTGAGTTGCAGGGATGTATTGTATACCCAGGTGATGGCGGGAAATACAGACTTTGAGTTGGCAGACGAATATTTTAAAATTCAGCGCGATACACGGGTTGTCAGCCTGTCTTTCAGTTACCGGTTTGGAAAGTCGTTTAAACCAGGCCCGGTTAAAACAGGCGGCGCCGATGACGAGATGCAGCGTGCAGGCGGCTCATAAGCACGATCATTGTTACCTACGCCAGGTCTTGCGTTTCACAAGGACTTACCTCATATGCGGCAGGGACCGTGAGGCACAATCCCAGGGCGAAATAAGGAAATAAAAGGTTTCCAACCTTCCAAAGGTTGGAAACCTTATCTGCGCACAGCTACAAAACTGGCGCAGGTTTGAGGTTGAGGCAAGTGCGTTGCCCTGCCCGGTTTCGTGTCTCACGAAACCGTACGCTTTTCTATTACTTGTCTTTGTATTAACTGCATGTAAAGCATTAAAAGGATGCGAGGCAAATAACGCGTAATCACTGGTCGGCCGGCGCTCAAATCAGCGCTGCAGACCGGCGATAGTAAGGAAACCGTAGCTCGCTGGCTCGTGAGACACGACCCAGGGCAAAATAAAAGGTTTCCAACCTTCCAAAGGTTGGAAACCTCATCTACGCACAGCTACAAAACTGGCGCAGGTTTGAGGTCGAGGCAAGTGCGTTGCCCTGCCCGGTTTCGTGTCTCACGAAACCGTACGCTTTTCTATTACTTGTCTTTGTATTAACTGCATGTAAAGCATTAAAAGGATGCCAGGCAAATAACGCGTAATCACTGGTCGGCCGGCGCTCAAATCAGCGCTGCAGACCGGCGATAGTAAGGAAACCGTAGCTCGCTGGCTCGTGAGACACGACCCGGGGCAAAATAAAAGGTTTCCAACCTTCCAAAGGTTGGAAACCTTATCTACGGATTACAGATGTCTACCCTTTACGCAACAAAATTTTCTTCGATTGAAAATCGTTGGCAGCATTTACAATGTCAACCAACTCTTTCCAGCGGTCGGCTTTTTGAAAAGCACGCGCATACGTTTTTACCACCCGTATCTGCAATAGTTTATCGGTTTGCTTTGTTTCTACTGTAAAATTGCCCGATTCGCTGGTTTTGCTGATGTTAAGCTTGTCGAGCCCTTCTGCTTTGTAGCCGGCCGGAATGTCCATGCTAATGATGTATTCATAGCTTCTTGCAAACGGCATGTATACATCCACACTTCTTTCCAGTTGAGTGGGTTTTAGCTGCAACTGGCTGCCAATAAGCTTTCCGATATCAACAATGTAGTTGTTACCACCTTTTTTGATCCAGCCATCCATTGTAAATTCTGTGCTGAATACCATGTCAGGCTTTGAGTGGCGCAAGCCCATATTGTCTACTTTAAATTGCGTGAGCGAAGCAGGCTTTTGGTCGTATGTTTCTGTAAGTTCTTCCATAAACTGGTCTTTCCAGTCGGTGCGGGCCTTTGCAAAAGCTGCCGTATACTCGTCGGCCAGGGTGCGGTTCCGGCGGCTGTCCGCAAATGTTTCCATAAACGATTCCCTGATGCCAAGCGCTCTTCTTTCTTCATCGTAAGAGTCTTCAAACAAAATCAGTCGTTTTTGTTCACCATCACGCATATGCCCCTTTAGCACTGTTTGACGGTTGATTTTCAGTTGCTCCATATTATCTGTTACAGCCACTCTTAGTTTTTCAATCTGCACATTGTGTTTGTTCTGCGATACGGGGATAGAGGCAGAAGACTCACCATCTTCCAGGTGAATGGTTTTGTCTGAAAATTTTCTCACGGCAACTATCGGATCAGTTTGTCCTTCAAATTGCGATTCTATATAGTTGCAGTTGGTAAATACACCATCGGCGCACATGTATATAGGCGTGCCGTTAGTAGTTCGGATCATGTAATCAAAATCGCTTTCCAGCATTACCTGTTTGGCATCGGGGCCATAACGTGAAGCGGCCAGTACAATTTCGTTGGGTATGTTCAGCTTGTCGAGTATAAGACTGAGCAGCAATAAAAACTTCTTGTTATTAACCCGTTGATAATTTCGTTCTGTACTCACCACAATAGGATCTTTCGGATCTACTTTGTAATAGGCTATATACCTGAAAGCATAATAGATGTAGTAAGGCAGGCTGTCTTTGGGAAGATCGTCGTCGCGCCTAACCCGTTTGATCATGCTTTTGATTTCGCCCGCCAATACATAAGCGCCTAACCCTAGCTGTGAGCCATAAAAATCGTCTTTCATATCAATTTTCACATCCTCGATAATCTTCATGTAGTCCTGGTTGCGGTATACTTCTCCTGCTGTTCTCCTGTTTTTCTTGGGCCCTCCCACGCGAACGTTCAGCCGCAGGATGGGAAGTTGCCGTATGGGCGACATCCAGAGATCGACTGGCGATTTTGCCATGTTCTTTACTTCTGCATCCAGTATATTATCACCATTTGCATTCTTTTTCACTTTAAACTCCGGCGCACCGTTCATCGACCGGTATTCAACTGCGCAGGCTTCTCCAAACTCGCAGTGAATTGAATAATGAAGCATTGGCTTTTCTTCTCCAAACACAAAAAGATAAGGATCGGTAGTATAACGCACATTGGCTTCTTCGTGGCGACTTAAAAAATAATCTATAATATCCCCCACTTCCAAGCCGGCAATGGCCACTTTGCTTTCTTTCAGGTTCTTTTCATCTTTTGTTAATACTTCTTCACTAATGTCTACTTCCTTAACCGTGCCGTTTGGCTTGATGATGCGGATGCCCAGGAATGACTGCGTGCCCGCATCTTTTCTGCCTGCAAAAAACATGGTAGCCTTCCTGTATTTGCGATAGCTGAATTCCGAATAATCATCGAGCGTAGCCTTGTCGTTTATTTTTACCTGCTCTCTAAAGGTATTGATGAACACCATCTCCTTATATCGTCCGCCCGAATTAACAATGGCCTTAATTTCCTGGTGACGTGCCAGTACTACGCCAGGTTCATTTGCATATTCCGATGGGATGGTTTTATTGCTAAAGGCGGGAATGTTCCAACCCCATATTTCCTTTTTTACTGCTTCGAGGTTTTTCTTGTAATCATCGTCTTTTTGAGAGAAGGTAAAGCTGCTGTATAGCAATGCCACGATGAGCAATAATGAACGGTAATTGAAATGCATAAATTGATTTTGGGAGGGTTGAGTTAATTTTTAGTGAGCGTGATCTGCTGGTTGTAATACTTTTTCAATTGTTTGATGCTGTTGTTCCATTTTTCAAAGGCATTTTTGCGCAACCTGGTTTCTTTAATATTGATCTCTTTGCGGTAGATCAGTTTTTCGCCGGCAATTTTATAGTTCAGCTTAAAATCGTAGCTGGCATCTTCAATGTTCAAGGCGGCAGGCAGCTCGCTTATTTTGTAGCCTTTGGGTAATGCGAGTTCGGTTTCGTAAACAAGATGCTGTTTATAGGGAAACAGCCAGTCGTTGTCCCGTTTTTCAATATTGATCTCAGCATTGCTCATATCTTTTCTGAAATCCATTTCAACATACAGCTCATCGCCAAATCCGGATACCGATTCTTTGTGCGACAGTTGATATTTAATATCCAGTCCGTCATTACGTTCATTCAGATCGGAGGTATGCATTTCGCTGATGCTGTACTTCTGATCATTTTCCGACAGATACGATTGCAGGGCTGTCGTGAGCTTGTCTTTTTTTAATCCATGTATTTGCTGAAGCAGCCATTCTTTGCTTTCGCCCTGCCATTTGTGCTCTACGATGCCCGACAAATCGTTGCCGTTTATCTGGAGTATTCTTTTTTCATAATCCATATTTTGTGCAAACGGGCGAAGCGGTACACGTTCCAGTAAGTATTTGTCGCCATTCTCTATCAATACCTGCCTGCCTTGTATGCGCTCTGCATACTGGTCAAATCCTATATAGGTTTCTGTTGCATCAAGAAAATACAGTTTGCCTTTGAAATTCAGGGCGCAGATCATATGGTTGTCAACCGACATGGAAGGCGTTGAATAATCATATGCAATATGGTTGGTGCCGATCCAGCAAAGCCTTGCGTCAAAACCCGAAGCCACCAGCAGTTCTTTTGTAAGATTGGCCATGCCTTTGCAATCGCCGTATTTTTTATTCAGCACATTCTGCGCTTTTTCTGGTCTAAAGCCCGCCAGCCCGTCTTCAAAAGCTATGTAGCGAATGTTATCCTGCACATAACTGTATATGGCTTTTATTTTTGCCAGGTCGTCCGAAATTCCCTTTGTTATTTCTGTCGCTTTCTCTTTCATGGCAGCCTTGTCGTTGTCTACTTCCTTAACAAGCTGCCGGTACCAGGCATACTGATCGTCGAGCGTATTAAAATAAGTGAGTTTGCCTGTTGCAAGATTGGCTGATTTGGAAAGGAGCAACAAATGCGGATAGATATAAGAAGGACCAGGGCTGCGTGGCTCCGACTTGCGTGCCGGCAATTGCTGGATGTTATAGGTATAAACGGTGGCGTCGCCTTTCTTTTCCGTTTGCTTTTTAATAGAAGAACCGGCAAAGTTCATTTCTTTAATTTCCAGTTGCATCCACGACGGCACTGAAATAACCACTTGTTTGCTCTCTATTTTTTGCGGCTCGGTAAAGTATATAGTTGTAAAGTAACGTGGATCAGTAACCGTTTTGCTTAACCGGACTTCTGTTTCAGATCCTTTTTTTTCCAGCGGGAACTGGAAATGGCAAACCCGTGCATCGGAATAAAATATACTCTCTACCGAATAATATTCGAACGATGGCTTTATATACCGTGCCTTTTTGCCGTCTACAAAAACTGCTACTTCGCCAATGGCAGACTGATCGTCGTAAAACTCAACATAAGGAACTGTAGTGCGGTAACCATCGCACCGGTATACAGTATTGAATTGTTGATGGATGACCACAGGGTGATCGGCCGTGCCTTGTGCAAAGTCGTAATGCTCCGTGCGGGTTTTTATCACCACATTGTTATCGTCGGAGGATTGCGCGTGCAGGCTGGAAAAAGCAATTGCCAGTGGCAGTAAGCCGCAAAAAGAGTACAAAATTCTTTTCATCAGGTCTAAGCGTTTGAGATCAAGGGATTTAACGGTTAAATATCTAAAAAATTTGTGTTTTTATAAAAAACCTTCATTTTTTATCCTTTTACAAGATACCTGGCAGAATACTACTAAAAACAAAACCGGGTTTCTCCTTAAAGAAACCCGGCCCAATTGTCAGATCTGATCCCGGATAATGTTATCCAGGCTTTTTATCTTCCTTGTATTTTTTTTCCACTTCTGCGGCTTTGGCAAAGTCGAGTATCACACCATTGATGCAGTACCGCAGTCCCGTTGGTGGCGGTCCGTCGTTAAAAACATGGCCAAGATGCGCTTTGCAACGTCCACATTGCACTTCTGTTCTTTCCATTCCATGCGTATGGTCGGGCGTATAAATAATGCTGCTTTTGCTGATTGGCTCGTAAAAGCTAGGCCATCCGCAACCGCTTTCAAACTTGGTATCGCTTTTAAATAATGGGTTGCCACAGGCTGCGCAGAAATAAGTGCCCACTTCGTCAAAATTTTCAAACTTGCTGGTCCAGGGCCTTTCCGTGCCTTTCATCCTGGCAATATAGTAAACGTCGTTGGGCAGCACTTTTTTCCATTCTTCTTCGCTCAGGTTTACTTTGGAGGTATCGGTTCGTGAATAAGCCTGGTGTTTATTGTCTGTATTATCCATATGAGTAGTTGTTTTTTTCTTTGGAGATTGAGAAAAGCTGCACTGGCAAAATACCAGCGGCAACAGCACAACAAAAAGTGATTTCATTAACATGCTGAACTTGTTTTCGGGTGTTACAAAATTACGATAACAGTGTATTATATACGATGTAGTTAAGACGTGGGATTGTTAAAAGCCTTACGCTGCTATTGCGTCTCAGGGAAATTGTTAAGAGATTTTTAACTGTGTTCCTTTATATTTGCCGCTCACTCAAGGCTAGTTATAATGTTTAATATTATTTTGTTCGGTCCTCCAGGAAGTGGAAAAGGCACGCAATCGGAAAAGTTAATTGCCAAATACGGCTTGAAACACCTTTCTACCGGCGACCTGCTGCGTGGCGAAATAGCGAACCAAACGCCGCTGGGCTTAGAAGCAAAAAGTTTTATAGACAAAGGACAACTGGTTCCTGATGAAGTAGTTATAGGTATGATCAGTTCTGCGTTAGACAGTAATCCCGAAGCAAAAGGCTTTCTTTTCGACGGGTTTCCCCGCACCGAAGCCCAGGCCGAAGCGCTTGATAAACTGCTGAAGTTGAAAAAAACATCTATTCACCTCATGCTGGCATTGGATGTTGCCGGTGAAGAGCTGGTAAAGCGTTTGCTTGGCAGAGGCAAAACTTCGGGTCGTAGCGACGATACGAACGAAGAAGTGATCCGCGCCCGTATTGCCGAATATCATAAAAAAACCTCTCCTGTTGCCGATTACTATGCGAAGTTCGACAAAGTAAAGCATGTTAAGGGCGAAGGAACGATAGACGAGATATTTGATGCGCTTTGTTTTGAAATTGATACGAAGAAAAAATAAGACCGTCAACGAAAGATAGGTTTGCATCGCATTTCTGCTGTTAACAGCTACCTGCGTTTTTAAAATATTACGCTTGATGCTTTGTCGCCAGAGGCGACAACAAATACAAACGAGGCGAGGACGCCTCGCATAGCAGAAGCTTTCCCATCGGCAGCAAGAAGCTTAGGCAGATGGACGCCTCTTATAGCAAATCCTCCTATAGCAGGATCTTGCATACCTGCAAACAACAAGGTCCGTAGGATCGGTCACAGATTGTAAGGATGGATTGAAATCCATCCGGTTAAAACCTAATCCAGTACTTTCTTTGCTTTTTCTAGGCTGCTGTTTATCCGGGCCTCTACGGTATCTACCTTTTCTTTTTCTTTTGTATAATAGGCTGTTTTTTCCTGCTCGGTTTCACCTGCCTTATTCGGATCAAATTCATTCATCCATTTGTTCATCAGCTCCTCTGCCTCATTAAGGGCATGTACTACGGAATCAAGCGCCAACAATCGGGCAGACGGCTTTGCTTTCAGCTTTGCAATAGAATCCTGTTGCAAATTTGCAAGATTTTTATACCGGGTAATCTCTCCCATTCTTGCCATACCTCTGTCGTGACCTGCCATTGCAGCCTTGTATAGACTATCTGACAATGTTTTTGGAATAGCGGCATTGTTATTATGGTCAGGATGATTGTGCTCCTGCGCATTATTACAAGCCAGAAGGAATACAATACTGAAAGCAGCGAAGAAAAAACATTTCATAAGTGAGAATTATAAGCAATAAAGATAGGATGGCAATCTTATCCCGCTTTCGCGATTGATGAAAATCATGGGGAGCGGTAAGTGATCAGCTGGCAAGAAGTTTTGGGTTTATTGTTTGAAGTTTCAGTCTATAAATGAGAAACGCCAAACTCCAATTCAAAGCTGATCGCTGAAAGCTGACTGCTGAAACCTCACTCGGAATCGTTAATAAAATGCAATCGGCTAGGATGTTTCATAAAAAATGAGTTACTTAATAGTATAAATAAAACTAACAACTATGATACACGAAATTCAGGAAGGGTATGTTAAGGTGGAACCTAAGAATGGTGTTACTACGATAGAATTTTATCATCCCAGAGGCAATTCGCTTCCCTCGGCGATATTGGCCGATTTAACCCAGGAAATTCACAGTGCAGGTTTAGATGAAGATATTAAAGTAATTGTGTTGCGTTCAGCCGGCGATGGCGCTTTTTGCGGCGGAGCTTCTTTCCAGGAGCTGGCGGCATTGCGCAACCAGGAAGAAGGGAAAAAATTTTTCAGCGGTTTTGCCAATGTAATCAATGCCATGCGTAAGTGTCCGCAAATGATCATAGTGCGGGTGCAGGGAAAGTGTGTTGGAGGCGGAGTAGGGTTGGTAGCGGCGGCGGACTATGCCATTGCCACTGAAAATGCAGAGGTGAAACTAAGCGAACTTACCATTGGCCTTGGTCCGTTCGTAGTGGGGCCTGTTATTGAAAAAAGAATTGGTTTGGCGGGGTTCAGTCAACTGGCGGTTGATGCGGCCATGTGGCGGCCGGCAGACTGGGCAAGAAAGAAGGGGTTATTTGCCGAATTGCATCCTAACGCTGAAAACATGGATGAATCTGTTGCACGACTTGCCAATGAATTGAAGCATGCCAATCACGATGCAGTAAGGGAGTTGAAAAAGATGTTCTGGAAAGGAACAGAACACTGGGATACATTACTCGCCGAGCAGGCAGCCATCAGCGGGCGGCTGGCAGTAAGCAGTTTTACAAAAGCCGCCCTTGAAAAAATGAAGCAGAAGGTCAAGTAGTTTCTGGTTTATTGTTTTGGGTTTGCATAACCAGCCCTCCAAACGATAAACTTTTCCTTACCACTTACCACCAATCACTTACCACTTTTACACAAACAAACTCAACAGCATTACTGCTCCCAAACCTACAATGGCAACGATGGTTTCCATGAGCGACCACGATCGTATCGTATCTTTTACGCTCAGGTTAAAATACTCTTTAAACAGCCAGAAGCCGCCGTCGTTTACATGAGAGAACATAAGGCTGCCGGCACCAATAGACAATACCATAAGGTTGGGGTTTACGTTGCCCTGCATTACCATGGGGGCTACTATGCCTGCGGTGGTTAGCCCGGCAACGGTTGCAGAACCAATGCAAACACGGATGATGCAAGCAATGATCCACGCCAGCAGCAGCGGATGCAAAGGCCAATCCTGCAAGGCTGTGGCAATATCGTTGCTCACACCGCTTACGGTAAGTACTTCTTTAAAGGAGCCTGCCCCGGCAATGATCAGCAATATCATTGCCACATCTTTTACAGCACTTTCGTAAACAGCGGTAATTTTTTTCATTGGCATCCCGGTTGATTTTCCCAATGAAAATGTGGCTACGATCAGCGCCACCAGCATAACAATCATTGGGTTGCCCCAGAAGGATGATACATTCTTTACCTGCTCCGACGAAGGGTATATCAACGGTATAATTGTGGTTGCTATTAATAACAGCACAGGCAGCAGTGATGAAAGCAGACTGTTAGCGAGCGAAGGCAAACGGCTTTCTTCTATTACCGCGGGTTGAAAAGTTTTTAACGGAACCGATTCTATTTTCTTAAGGGTTTTTGAAAAAACAGGTCCGGCTATTATGATTGCCGGAATGGCTACAATAAGGCCATACAATAAAGTAAGCCCCATGTCTGCATTAAACTGTTTTACCAGTGCTGCGGGAGCAGGATGGGGCGGCAGATAACCGTGGGTAACCGAAAGAGACGCCAGCATGGGCAGTCCGATATAAACAGCCGGTAATTTGTATTGGTAGGCCACCGAAAAAATGAGTGGAACCATCAGCACAAAACCCACGTTGTAAAACAAGGGAATGCCAATAACAAACCCTGTGATCATTAAAGCCCACTGAATGTATTTGGTGCCGAATATGCGCATGAGCGAAGTGGAAATTTGCTGCGCCGCACCGCTTTCTGCTACCAGCTTCCCCAGCATAGCGCCCATCATTATAACACCTGTAAGCGCGCCCAGCGTATCGCCCATCCCTTTTTCAACGGCACCCGCCAACTGCGTCATAGGAATGCCCAGCAGCCCGCCCGCCAGCAGCGATACGATTAGAAAAGCAATAAAAGCATTGATTTTTCCCCAGGTAATCAGCAACACCAAAAGAGCAATGCAGCCGGCAATGATAACAAGAGTCATGCTAGTAAAACGGTTGAATATGAAAATAAAATCCTATCAACACCATTCAATTCATCAATCGTTATATCCAGCAATATACCATCTAAATCACAAATCAGAAATCACAAATCTCAGGTTAGAAAATTCTACCAGTTGTTCATCTGCTCTTTTACCACTCTTTCGGTCTGGTCGGCCGAAATTGGCTTTGTTCTCCAGTCGGGTTCATATTTTACAAACCATGAAAGCCAGAGGCTCCTTGAAAGCCGCATAAACAGCGGCTGCAGTATTACCAGCAATAAAGTATTAGCAATGCCCCACCACAGCAACCGGTAGTCGCCATCCTGCACCGAAAAACCAATTAATACCCAGCAGGCAACAAACGTAGCAACGGTAAATGCTACTGCCAGTGCGTAGCTTACGTAGGCTGTTCCATAATAAAAGCCAACTTCAATATCGGTTGGCTGGCCGCAAACGGGGCATTGCGGATTCATTTTTACACTTGATTTGAGCTTATAGGGATTGCTTTCCACAAATAGTTTTCCGCGTCTGCAGCGTGGGCAGCGATTGTCTAATACTGAAAAAAAATAGCTTGGTTTCTTTTCCTGCACAGCCATACAATTCATTTTTGCAAAGGTCCCGATATTATATCAATTACGCGTAATGCCAATCAATGATTCTTCTCAGGGGCAGAATTTGCGGTTCGGCAATATCCACTGTCAAAACAACTTTAAAAAGCACTCTTGTTACCAGATATGTTTAAAATGCTTCCAGTATCGTTTCCATTTTTGTGCTTCGCGAACCTTTTACGAGGTAAGTGGCCGTCTGAGGTTTATTTTTTTGTATCCATTCTTTTGCTTCCACGGCGGTATGGAAATAATGAAAGGGATGCTCCACTTTACTGAAATCGCCTCCCACCAAAATAACATCGGCCCACTTTCCCGCTTTTATGAGGGTAACCAGGCTTTCGTGTTCCATAACGCTGGCGGTGCCCAGTTCCATCATGGCGCCCAGCACCAATACTTTTTGCGGGTCGTGCAGCTTAGAAAAATTTTCGATGGCCGCCTTCATACTGGTAGGGTTGGCATTGTATGCGTCGAGAATAATTTTGTTGGTTCCCTTTTCAATCAACTGCGAGCGACTGTTAGATGGAGTATATTTTTCAATGGCGCCTTTAATAACATCGTCGCTTATTTTAAAATACCTGCCAACAGCGGCAGCTACCAGCACATTGGGTAAATTGTATTCGCCCACCAGTTTACTGTGAATTGTGGTATTGTCCAACGCTACTTCCAGGAAAGGTTCACTCTTTACAATCGTTCCAACCGTATCAGCATCGGATGTGCCGTATTTTATAATGGATGGAATTCCCTTGCTCATATCGCGCAGGTAATCATAATCCCACATTACAAAAGCGGTTCCATTGTGGGCCCGCAGATAGTCGTACAACTCGCCCTTTCCCTTCCTTACCCCTTCCAAACTTCCAAAGCCTTCTAAATGTGCCTTTCCGCAATTGGTAATAATACCATGGGTGGGTGCAGTGTATGCGCAATAGCCTTCAATTTCCTTCAGGTGATTGGCTCCCATTTCTATTACCGCCATTTCTGCGTCGACACGTACGCTCAGCAATGTTAGCGGAATGCCTATATGATTATTAAGATTGCCCTGGGTAGTATAGGTTTTGTACGTGGTAGACAGCACGGCGTGCACCAGCTCCTTGGTGGTTGTTTTTCCGTTGCTGCCCGTAATAGCAATAAACGGAATATTGAATTTACTTCGGTGGTATCCCGCCAGTTGCTGCAAGGCAGCCAATGCGTCCTCTGCTTTAAAGATCCTGTCGTCTGAAAAGCCCGGGTCTTCATCCACCACCACGCAGCAGGCGCCCGCATCTAAAGCCTGACGTGCAAATTGGTTGCCGTTAAAGCTGGGTCCCTTCAATGCAAAGAAGATGTCATCTTTTTTCAGTTTCCGGGTATCGGTTTGTACCGATGGATGCTGCAGGTATACCTGGTAAAGCTGTTCAATAAGCATTCAACAAAATTAGAGATTTCCCGATGTAATGTATTGCTATACTTATAATGCATTGCTCAGAGTAACAGAACACACATTCCCGATGAAGGTGAAATACACACGAACCGGAAATATTAAAAAAATGCGAGGTATGATTTTTTGTACAGAACTTTATGGTACAAACCATATCTTATATGAACTATCGTTCTTTAGGTAAATCGGAACTGCAGGTGAGTATATTGAGCTTTGGATGCATGTCGTTGGGAGAAAATGATGCAGAAAATGCGCGCATTATTCACCATGCTATCGAAAATGGTATTAATTATTTTGACACCGCCGATGTGTATCAAAAAGGGCAGAATGAACAAACTGTTGGCAAAGCGCTGAAAGGGAACAGAGAGACCGTGATATTGGCCAGCAAAGTAGGCAACCAATGGCGGGCAGATGGCAGCGGCTGGGACTGGAATCCAAAAAAAGAATACATACTGAGTTCGGTTGAGGGAAGCCTGAAGCGATTAAACACAGATTATATTGACCTGTACCAGTTGCATGGCGGTACTATTGACGACCCGATAGATGACAGCATTGCTGCGTTTGAGCAATTGCAACAACAGGGAAAGATCCGCTGCTATGGCATTTCATCTATTCGGCCTAATGTGATCAGGGAATATGTTTCAAGGTCGAATATTGTAAGCGTAATGATGCAATACAGCCTGCTGGACCGGCGGCCCGAAGAGGAATGTTTGCCATTACTGGTGGAAAAGAATATAGCAGTGCTCGCGCGGGGTAGTTTGGCTAAAGGATTGCTGGTAAACAAAACAGCCGATCCCTATCTTAATTACTCCGAAGATGAAGTGCATCATGCAGCATCGGCTGTGCAGGCCATTTCAGGAGCATCTCGCAAACCCTCCCATACTGCTTTGCGATTTGTATTGCAGCGCCCGGGCATCAGCTCGGCAGTGGTGGGCATAAGAACGATGGAACAATTGAACGATGTGTTGGAAACCATGCAAACACCGGAACTCACCGAAGCTGAAATAAATTATCTCCGGGCATCACTCCCTGTCAATTATTATGATCAACACAGGTAAAGTCAGTAATGTGAAGGGTTGGTGGGAAACCCGGCTTTCATTTTAATATACTCTACAAAAAAACTCACTTCAACGATGTCTGTTTTCAGGCCATCGAGCGGGAGGAGCTTTTGCTTTATCATATCATCTTCTGTATCGTGGAAGTAGATAAGTAAATTCCGGGTCGTATGCTCGCCATCTTCTTTTTCTTCCATATAAGTAGCAATGATATCTTTCCATTCAATAAGTTTAGGCCATTTGTAATAAAAAATACCTGTCTTATCTATCCAGATCTTGGTTCTTTTGTCAAGCGCCCGAATCGATATTGCAATTCCCATTATTACAAAAGCCATCGATCCCAAAAATGCGATAACGTTTGTGTTCGAGCCCATGGTAGCTATAATCAAAAACCAAATTCCAAAGGCTGTTGTGAATGCCCCAACAAAAACCATTCTCCATTCATTTTGTACAATAAATATTTCTTCTGAAGACTGGAAATAAGGAGGAGTATTTGCGATTTCCCAGGTAGACCGGTAACATACATCGGGTTTGCTACTCCAATCGGACCAGGTTTTTTTAAAAGAAATAAGAGACAGTTTAAGGTTTTCACGAAGTTCCTGCTTTCTTTCTTCAAGGGTTTGTGCCATACGGTTAGGGTTACGCAAAATTAACCCAATCAATTTTCCGTACAAAACCGAAACAGCTTTTTTATATCTCCCGGATGATTGAAATTGATTTTTTCGCTCTTAATATATTCCGCAATGGCTGCTTTTTTATTTGGAAAAAAGTCTGCAAATCCTTTTTTATCGGCTCTTTCAAAATGATTAAACCGGTCGCCAATAAAAAATGCCTGCGCTCTTACAAACAGCACATCCCGCCGCACATTCAGTTTAAACACCGTGCCGCTTGTATATATGTTTGAATAGGTAGTAATGGCCGATGTACCCGAAGTAGTGCCGTAAGCGCCTTCCACCTTGTCGGGCATTTGAAGCAGCCGTTCTTTTATAACCAGCGTGTAATCACCGCTTTTTTCCATTTCTCTTAGCCAACCCTTTTCATAGTAAAACACGCCTGAGTCGAGCTGTACGTATTTTATAACCAATGGTTCGGCAATGGCGAGGGTATCGCCGGCAGGCGTAAGGAACTGCATTTCATCGAGCAGGCGATTGTAGTTAAACCTGTGGCGCGACACTGCTCCATTCCGCAACCAGGCAGCCCCTTCTATGAATGTGGGAAGAAAATATTTGATGCGGGAAGGAATTACTTCGTCTGGCGATTGCCCTGCCTTAACCGGGAAGGTTTGGGGCGACTGCGCGTGGGCATGCAGCACGCAGCAAATAATTATGCATACAAACAAGGGCAGGCGCATGCGAAAAGATTTGAATAGTAAGTTACGCTTTTAATTGCGGACGGATAAAAATCTGTCCTTAATAAATGTGACCAAACCGAAGGCCCATGTTGTTCCTCTATTGCAAAAGCGTTACTGATTGGCACAATTATGATAAGAATCGGAGACCCGATACATACATAAGAAAGATGAACGGATTTTTCCCGTTCATCTTTGTATTAATTTATTCTCCCGCCACTTCTTCTCTTCCCTTCTTTCCCCAGCTTCTATGCTTGGCACCGTCCATTTTTACAATTTTTGGTGTAAACCTTCCAACCACATCTACCAATGCCTTTTGCGATTGCATTACAACTTCTATGTCTTTGTAAGCAAAAGGCGATTCATCCAATCCTCCACCCAGCAGTTTCACGCCAAACTTTTTCAGTTCGTCTTTAAACTGTTTATCTGTAACTGAAGCGATGGCCCGGGTACGGCTCATTTTACGGCCCGCGCCATGCGACGCAGAGTTAACCGATGCAGACTCTCCCCTTCCTTTTACAATAAACCCATCAGCCGTCATAGATCCCGGGATGATACCCAACACATCCTTACCCGCCGGTGTAGCCCCTTTACGATGAACGATCACATCCCTTCCTTCCCACTGTTCCTTCCAGGCAAAGTTGTGGTGGTTCTCCACCATTTTTACAGGTTTTCTTCCCAATTGCTTTGCAATTTTAGCATGTATAACATGGTGGCAGGCAGATGCATAGTCACCCGCAAGGTTCATGGCATTCCAGTATTCAATTCCTTCTTCTTCATTCAGCGACAGCCAGGCCAGATTTTTAGCCTCTTGCGACAGGCGCCTTTTGCTAATGGCCAGCCTGGTGTAATGGTTGGCAATATTAGCTCCCAATGCCCGCGAACCTGAATGGGTTAAGAAACCCACATACAACCCGGCATCTATGCCTAACACTTCGTCGTTTTTCGCAATCTCTATTATACCAAATTCGGCAAAATGGTTTCCCGAACCAGACGAGCCCAATTGTTTCCACGCACGCCCGTGAAGTTTTTTCAACAATGGCAACTGGTAAAACAACTCATTTTCCATTACTGCATGATCTGCAGCACGGTCAAACTGCGCGCCACTTCCAAACAAGGTTGCTTCACCCAGCTCCCTTGCAAAAAATGACTCTTTATCCGTCAGGTCTTTAGGGTTGAGGTCGAATATGCTCAGGCACATACGACAGCCAATATCCACCCCCACACCATAAGGTATTACCGCATTATCTGTAGCCAGCACGCCACCAATAGGTAAGCCATAGCCGCTGTGGGCGTCGGGCATTAACGCTCCTGCCACCGATACAGGCAGCTTTGCCGCCTGGTACATCTGGTGCATGGCACCTTCTTCAATATGTTCCTGCCCAAATACATTAAATTGTATTCCGCTTTGATTCAGCGATATTTCAGCGCCTTCTGCTTCTTTTTTAGGCATTAGTTTTTCAGCAATCAATCCCAACACCGCGTCGTTCTCATATTCAACAGGCGCCGCCAAAACTTTTTGTAACAATTCCATCACATCCTCCTTCTTATCGTGTTTGTAATTTTTCTGCATCACATTCATGGCAATGCTTATCACCGGTCCTTCAGCAAAACCGATAGCTCTCAATTCTTTACCTGTTAACTTTAATTTGCTCATGGCTTTGTTATTATAATGCAAAGTTGAAGAGTAACTGTGCAATGTTTTTGCACAAGTGAAACTTTTTTGGGCAGGCTTTTGCTCCCTGATTAAACTGATGTTGCGACGCTCCGTTCAGGGTTCGGTCCGCTATGATTGCATATTATGTATGCCGGGCTTCCAAATGTAAAGAAACAGCGCATAAAACACTGGTGAAGAAGATAAAAGCAATAATCAATGGTGATCGCAATCACCCACATGACAATGATTGGCTTTGCGGCAAAAGCGGTAGTTAATATAATGTGCAGTTATAATGAATATTACAGCCGGCAACAGCAACCATAAATGAATGCTGTGGAAAAGCTCCTTAAGCAGCAAAAACGAAATACCGATGCTGAATAAAATTACCGGAAGCAATTTGTGATGATGCTTTTTATAACCATGATACAGCGCATACATACCAACGGCAAAAGCCAGCAGTATCATAAAGTATTCAAAAAAGTAATTATTTACGAGGTTTATTCCAAATACAGGAACGCTGGTGAGCACAAGGGGCAACACGGCACAATGTATGGCACAAGCAAGAGAAGCAGTAATTCCAAGTGCGTCGTAATTGATCCTGAACATAGCTAAAAATCGTAAATGGGCAGCAAATATAAGCAAATTATGCAACTTTGTTGCAAACGCAATGCCTAATTTTTACGAGGTGCATTTTATGAATCTATACATCGCACTTAATGTAACTTTGCACAGAACCAAATGGAAGGAAATGAGTAAAAAGGCTTTGTTATACGTGTTGTTCTTTGCCGTGCTTTTTGGCGGTTTTTACGCTTTTTTATATGCAACCATCGATACAAACAAATCCAGGTTGCCTGTACTAAGCAATGTAAAGCCTTTTGCCTTTGTGCGCCAGGATTCCGCTACAGTTACCCAAAAAGATGTTTCAGATAAAGTATACATTTCAGAGTTCTTTTTTACCACCTGCCAGGGCATTTGTCCTAAAATGAACACAAACATGAAGAAGGTATACGAGCTTTTGAAGAATGAGGATGGCTTCATGATCCTGTCGCATACGGTTGATCCCGCCAACGATTCTGTGCCACGGCTAAGGCATTACGCCGATTCGCTGGGGGCTGATATTAAAAACTGGTGGTTTTTAACCGGTACCAAACAGGAGTTGTATAAAAGCGCGCGAGAAAGCTATATAGTAGATGATCCGAAGAACAATGCAGACAATATAGCAGATGAATTTTTGCATACGCAGTTTTTTGCTTTGGTTGACAAAAAAGGCCGCGTACGCGGTGTATACGACGGGTTAAGAAACAACGAAATAGAAAAGCTGATTGGTGATACAAAAGAACTGCTGAATGAAAAATAAGTGAGCAGAAAGAAATTGTTTAAATAACAGCATATGTCGGAACAAATTTTAGAGCTGTTACGAAGGAACCAGTTAAGTGTAACAGACAGCAGAAAAAAAATACTGGAACTTTTTTTACAAAGCGACAGTGCGCTGGCACATCATGATATAGAAGTAAAAACAAAAGAAAAGTTTGACAGAGTAACGGTTTACCGCACACTGCAAACCTTTATGGATAAGGGCATCATTCATACTATACCTACGAATGACAACTCTATAAAATACGCTTTGTGCAAAGACAATTGTGAGCAGGGGCATCACCACGACGATCACGTACATTTTATTTGCTCTACCTGTGGTACCACCACCTGCCTGGAAGAAATTCACGTGCCCGAAATTAAATTACCGCGAGGGTATAAAACAAATCAAACAGAAGTGATAGTGAGCGGCGTTTGTAAAGAATGTAGTTAATGTATTAGAAGGCTGTGCTGCGGCTGGAAGCTAAAAACTACCTTTATCTGGCTAAATAACAAAACATGTAAGGCCCATACGGGCACAGAATATGCAAAATCCTCATTTAAACAACGATAAAGCCTCCCTGAGCGCAGCAGAAAAAGAATTCGAGAACAATATACGCCCGCACGAAATAGCAGAGTTTAGCGGACAGGACCAGGTAATTGAAAACATCAGGATCTTTATTAAGGCTGCGCGCATACGGGGAGAGGCATTGGATCATGTGCTTTTTCACGGTCCTCCCGGCCTGGGCAAAACAACGCTTAGCCGCATTGTAGCCAACGAGCTGGGCGTAAATATTAAAGAAACTTCGGGTCCTGTAATTGAAAAGCCCGCCGATCTTGCAGGGCTGCTCACCAATCTTCAGCCAAACGATGTGCTTTTTATTGATGAGATACACAGGTTGAGTACCGTGGTGGAAGAATACCTGTATTCTGCCATGGAAGATTATCGCATAGATATTATGATTGATACCGGGCCCAATGCCCGCAGCATACAAATTAACCTCAACCCGTTTACGCTTATTGGTGCTACCACCCGGAGTGGTTTGTTAACAGCACCCCTTCTATCGCGGTTTGCTATTAAATCGCGGCTTGAATATTACGATGCAGTCACCCTTCAAAAAATTATTTTTCGGTCTGCCGCTATTTTAAAAACAAGCATTGCACCCGAAGCGGCCAAAGAAATTGCAGGCAGAAGCAGGGGAACACCCCGCATAGCCAACGGATTGTTGCGGCGTGTACGCGATTTTGCCCAGGTGCTCAACGATGGCATTATCGATCATGGCATTACCCAGCATGCTTTGCGTGCGTTGAATGTAGACGAGCATGGGCTGGATGAAATGGACAACAGGATATTATCTGCCATTATAGAAAAATTTAAGGGCGGTCCGGTGGGTATTACCACCATTGCCACAGCAGTGGGAGAAGAGCAGGGAACGTTAGAGGAAGTATACGAACCCTTTTTAATACAGGAAGGCTTTATTATGCGCACGGCGCGCGGAAGAGAAGCCACTCACAAAGCCTATGAACACCTGGGTAAAGGCAGGCCCCGGCAGGACCTGCTGTTTTGATAAGTGGTACAACATTTGCGATAACCTTTTAAATTTACCTTTCACTTTACCGGTTTTTACATATTCTTCTGTTTTTGAGTTAATAACAAATTCAGCCAAAACTAATTATGTAATGCGAACGGCAGCGGCAACTATTATACCTGTTCCCGTTGAAAACATTGCGATCGTCTTAAATTATCAACAACTTGCAACCTTTTTCAACGCCAGTCGTCAACTTATGTATTGTTTTAAATAAAATAATAAATGGGAAAAGTACAAAAGCAACCTTCTCTGCTTATTTGCATCTTGCTGGATTTTATTGGTTTTGCAACCTATACCATCCCAGGATTGGGCGAATTGGCAGACCTGGTGTGGGCGCCTGTTTCGGCGGTAATTTTCTTTAAGCTTTTTGGAGGCTGGAAAGGCGCTGCGGGAGGTGTTTTTAATTTTATTGAAGAATTAATGCCTGGTCTCGATTTTATTCCCAGTTTTACTATTATGTGGATCTTCAGGTCGCTAGGAAAAACCCAAACAACTCGGTCAATCCAACCCATATAAAGCTACGGCGCTTCAATTCGCTTGAAGCGCTACTTTTTTACTCTATCACAAACCGGTAGCCAATACCTTTAACCGTTATAATTTCAAGGCTGTTGTCGCTTTTAAGATAGCCCCGGAGTTTAGTGATGTATACATCAAGCGTTCGCGAATTAAAAAAGGAATCACTTCCCCACAATACATTTAATATATCCTTCCTGTCTATTACACGTTCCCTGTTTTCGTACAGCAGGCGCAACAATTCACTTTCCCTGAAGGAAAGTTTCCGTTCTTCTTCTTTGTTAACCAGTGTTTGCCTGTGAGGATTAAAAACAAACTCGCCAATTCTTATTTCGTCCTTAACCTCCGCCGCTTGCACGCTATTGTTGTTCCTGTAACGCAATGCATTTTCAATTCTTACAATCAACTCCTCCATGCTGAAGGGCTTGCGTATATAGTCGTTAGCGCCCAGGTTAAAGCCTTTTACAAGGTCAGTGGTTTGTGTTTTAGCCGTTAAAAAAATAATAGGAATGTCAATATCAGTTTCTCGTATTTCGCCGGCAATGGTAAAGCCATCTTTATTGGGCAACATTATATCCAGCACACAAATGTCGGGATTGCTTTTTTTGAATTGCGCTACCGCATCTGCACCGTCCATTTCCAGCAATACTTCATAGCCGCGTGTTTCCAGGCTTTCCTTCACAATTTTTGCCAAAAACACTTCGTCTTCAACATACAGTATTTTAGTTTTTTTCATGCACAACCGGTAGTTTAACGGTAAATTCGCTGCCTTGGCCAGGAGTACTTTCCACGGAAATGGTACCCTGATGTTGCCTTACAATGTGGGCAACATAACTCAAACCTAAGCCATATCCCTTAATGTTGTGCTTGTTATTGGTGGGAACTCTGAAAAATTTTTCAAAAATCTTTTGTTTGTACGCTTCCTCTATTCCTATTCCATTGTCTTTTACCTTAATAATGCAGTATTTAGCATCGCAATGTATGTTAATGTCTATTACCGGCTGGTCTTTGCCATATTTCAGCGCATTGTCTATTAAATTATACAGCACACTTGTAATATGCAACTGATCGGCATGAATAGTAAAGCTATCTCCCTGCGTGTGCAAAAAAACCTTCGCTTTTGCTTTTTCAAACTGCAGGCTCATTGAATTGATCACTTCAGTAGTAAGCTGGTAGATGTCAAATTCGTCTTGCTTTAGCTCCGTTTGTTCTTTTTCAAACATGCTTAGTTTAAGCACTTTGTCTACCAGCATGGAAAGCCGGTTCAGTTCGTTTCCCGCAATGTCGAGGTATTCCCGGGCCGTTTCAGGTTTTTTCAGCACATCAAAATTTTTGATTGCTTCAATCGCCACACTCACTGTTGAAATAGGTGTTTTAAGCTCGTGGGTAATATTGCTGATAAATTCATTTTTGATATTGGTAAGCCGTTGCTGCGCCTTCAGGTTCCTGTACAGCACCACAAATGCGGTAACCGTTAGCCCCAGCAGGAAAACAGAAAAAAGTATTTGTGGCAACAGCTTGGCGAACAGGTAAGAGAACGTATTTCCAAGCTCCAGCTTGTAGTTTACCGGGTCGGTAAAGCCGATTGTAACCTTGTTCCATTCCGGACGGGGAGGTTGTTCCTTTTGTACTTTGCTTGTATCGATATACCTCAATATGGTGAACGGAACGTTTATTTTTTCTTTTTGCAGGTTTGCGGTATAAGCATGCATGATGTCTTTCAGCTTCAGTGAATCCTGGAGGGAGTCGATGCCTATCAGGAATTCAAAAAATCTGCCTGCCGACCGGTAGCTGCCTCTTGGCATAGAATCGGGCATACTCAACCCTCCCTGCTTTTCTAAAGTGATGATCGATTTTTTGGGAGGGATTACATTCTCTGTCGAGTCTGCAAGCTTAAGACGAATAGCATCGGTAAAGCGGGAAATATCAGGAGGCAACCCATAACGGAAGCGGGCGGTTGTATCGAGCTTTAACTTAGAGGAGCGAAGATCAAAAACAGACTCCCTGAATAAAAAATTGGTACGCCAGCGAAGCGTCTTTTTTTCCTCTTCAATATTCATGCGCAACCAATATACCTGAAAGGCAGCTATAAGAACAATAGCGGCAACCATAAGCGTTACAGATATATTGAACCTGCGTTTCATAACAGGCAAATGTATATTTTACAATAGTTACAAAGAATTACCATTAACTATAATTAACGTGTATACCAAAAGCGCGTTTACGCCGTTATACTAAAATCACCCTACCATCAACCATTAAAAAAGCCAATATGAACACGTCTGCTTTAAAAAGAACTTTCATAGCCAACAAGTTCGTTGCCAGCATTTTAAATAAACTTACCCAGCGGGCCGATTTTTATCCTATAAAATATTATCACCGGAAAAAAAGAAACAGAAGCAGCTTGCAAAGTTTATAGCCGATTGTTTTTCACAACCTTTTTAGCACTACCTCTGAAGTTACAATAAGTGCTAACCGCCCTGGTGTAACCGGGGCGTTTTATTAGAAAGTGAAAGATCAAAAGTGAAAGGTGAGAGTAAAATCCAAAAAGCAAGAAACAAAAGGAAAAGGTTCTTCCTCTTTTACCTTTGAGCTTTCACCTTTTACCTTTACTCTATCTCCCATACTTCATTACCCCTCAGCAGTTTATTAAGATCGCCTTTGCCTTTAACGGCGATAGCTTCTTCAATCTGCATTTGCATCACGTCTTCGTAACAGGCTCTGTAGGTTTGGTAAAACACGCCAAAGGGCCGGGGCAGGGCGCCGTCCAATGCAGGATCGTCAAACATGCGCACCAGTATCTGTGCTTTAAAAAAGTCTTTCTCGTCGTGTATCCAAAGATCGTCTGCACTGAATGTTTCACCAACTTTCACCAACACAGGTTTGTAGCCATCCAGTCTTATACCCAGGGTTTTATCGGCGCCAAATAGCAACGGTTTCCCCTGTTCAAGAAACAGCGCGTGTTGCGGCTTTGAAGCTTTTTCAGTAAACACTTCAAAAGCGCCATCGTTAAAAATGTTGCAATTCTGGTATATTTCGGTAAACGACGAGCCTTTGTGCTGGCTGCCTCTGATCAGTATTTCCTGCAGGTGCTTTGGATCGCGATCCATAGTGCGGGCCACAAAGCTTGCATCTGCACCCATGGCCAGAGCTAACGGGTTAAACGGATGATCGATACTGCCCAACGGCGTTGATTTGGTAACTTTTCTTTCTTCCGAAGTAGGCGAATATTGGCCTTTTGTTAAGCCGTAGATCTGGTTGTTGAACAGCAGGAAATTTACATCGAAATTCCTCCTGAGCAAATGGATGGTATGATTGCCTCCAATGCTCAGGGCATCTCCATCGCCCGCCACAATCCAAACCGACAGATCGGGCCTGGTAGCCTTTAATCCCGAAGCAATGGCGGTTGCCCGCCCGTGAATGGAGTGCATTCCGTAAGTATTCATGTAGTAGGGAAACCGCGACGAACAACCGATTCCGGAGATAACAACAATGTTTTCTCTGGGTATGCCTAACCCCGGCATCACCCGCTGAACCTGTGCAAGTATGGAATAATCGCCGCAACCAGGGCACCAGCGCACTTCCTGATCGGTAGCAAAATCTTTTGCCGTAAGCAAAGGGTGAGAAGATATGGCAGTGGTACTCATCGTTTTGTTTAATTGGAATAGTAAGTTAAGTAAGTTAAGCGAGTTGAGTAAGTTAAATAGTGCGTTTAACCACTTAACTTATTCCACTCACTCAACCTGATTAACCATTCAATAAATGCGGTCGCTCTTTATATACTTTTAAAATAAACTCACCAAACAGCGTATTGGCCCAGGCAAACCATTTACGGGTAAATTTTGAGGCATCGTTTTTATGAAAACTTTCGTGCATAAACCCTGTTCCTGCATGTGTTTTCTGAAGTATTTCCAGGCATAGTTTGATTTCCTTATCATTGGTGCTTGTCAATCCCCTTATTACCACTCCAATTGGCCAGATCATGTCTACCAAGGTATGTGGACTTCCTACGCCTTCGCCCGCTGCACCTTTAAAAAAATAGGGATTGCTGCTGCTTAAAATAAACCTGCGTGTGTTCTGATATACAGGGTCGCTGGTTTTTACATTGCTGAAATAAGGCAATCCCAACAGGCTGGGCACATTACTGTCGTCCATAAACAAATGGTTGCCAAACCCGTCTGCTTCGTACGCATATATTTTACCAAAGCTGCCATGTGTTACAACGCCATGGCGTTGCAGGGCTGTTTGCACTTCGGTTGCCAGGGCAGTACATTCGGCTGCGAACGGTGCATCTTTTAAGATCCGCGTGCTCATTTCTGCCATTTGCAGCAGGCTGGCTACGGCAAAAAAGTTAGCGGGTATGAGGAAGGGGAAAATGGTAGCATCGTCTGAAGGGCGGAAGACCGATACAATCAATCCCACCGGTTTAACAGGGTTGCCGTATCCATCTCCCGGAACAGTGTCGGTAGACCAGGAAGTAGTTCTGCCAAAAGTGTAAGGTCCGCGATCTTTTTTCCGCTGCTGCTCTTTAAATGTTTTAACGGTAGAGCGCAACGCCTCCTTCCACTTTTTATCAAAGGGAGACGTATCTCCGGTAATCTTCCAGTAATGATACGCCAGCCTCACCGGGTAACACAGAGAGTCTATTTCCCATTTCCTTTCATGCAGCTCAGGTTTCATGGCAGTATGGTCTTTTTCCCATTCGCTGCCGGTAGGTCCGTCATTGAATGCATTGGCATACGGATCTATCAGTATGCACTGGCTCTGCCTGTTAATGACGCCAGCAACCAGTTGTCGCAGGGCATCGTCCTCCTTCATCAGCGGTAAATATGGCCAAACCTGCGCCGTACTGTCGCGTAGCCACATGGCGTGTATATCGCCCGTAATTACAAAAGTATCTGGCTTACCGTCCACGGTTTTATGCACAACGGTTGTATCAAGCGTATTGGGAAAACAGTTTTCAAACAGCCATGCAATTTCTTTGTTGCCAATATTCTTTTTAATGGTTTCAATTGTTTTTTCAACTGCCACACTTTTAAACTTTCTGTCTGCAACGGGTATACGCACTATAGGAAAATCGGGGCGGGCGGGAGCGTGGGAAGATAATAAGATGCCAGCCGACGCAAATGTGGTTTGCTGTAAAAAAGTTCTGCGGTGCATATCACTGTGGTTTTGTATATGCAAGTTAAGAAACAGCACCGAGCTTTCATGCTCCTGAACGCAGGCTGGAGTTAGTTTACGTACCTTCGCGCCAATGAAATCTACAGTTCCTTCTACCACGGATATACTCAGCAAATTAAAAATTGATGCACTGAACGACATGCAGCTTGCCACTATACAAGCAGTGGAACAGCACAACAATGTGGTATTGCTATCGGCAACCGGTTCGGGTAAAACATTGGCCTTTTTATTTCCGCTACTGCAAATGCTGGAAGCATCGGATAAAAAAACGCAGGCGCTCATCATCACCCCTTCCCGCGAACTTGCCCAGCAAATTGAAAAAGTGTTCAGGCAAATGGGTACTTCGTTTAAGGTTACCTGTTGTTATGGCGGACATTTAAGAGAAACCGAGGAGAACAACCTGATAGAGCCTCCTGCTTTATTGGTGGGCACACCCGGTCGCCTGGCAGATCATATACGCCGCGGCAATATTACCACTGCTACTATACGCACACTCGTATTAGATGAATTTGACAAATCGCTGGAAGCCGGATTTCACGACGAGATGGCATTTATTGTACAATCACTTCCTGCAGTAACAAAACGAATACTTACTTCGGCAACTGAATCAGTTGAAGTTCCGGAGTTTGTTGGATTGACAGATCCTGCCCGGCTTAACTTTATTACAACAGCACAACTTACTCCCGGCAAACTGGAAATATACAAGATAACAAGCCCGGAAAATGATAAAATAGATACCCTGTTCCGTTTGATTTGTTTTATTGGCAATCGCTCCGTTATTGTGTTTTGCAATCACCGGGAAGCAGTGGAACGCACCAGCGGTTTGTTGAAGGAAAAGGGAATTACCAATGTTTTTTATCATGGTGCGATGGAACAGCGCTACCGCGACGCTGCGTTGAGCAAGTTTAGAAACGGCAGCGTAAACGTGTTGGTAACAACCGACCTGGCAGCCCGAGGGCTGGACATTCCGAACATTCGTTTTATCATTCATTACCACCTGCCGCATACCGAAGACAGCTATGTGCACCGGAACGGAAGAACCGCCCGCATGGACGCAAGCGGTACGGTGATGCTTATAGTATCACCCGACGAAAAATTACCGGCCTATGTAAATGCGGATACAGAAGTATTGACGCTTCCTGCCGAATATACCATACCCGAAAAGCCTAAATGGGTTACTCTGTTTATAGGAGCAGGGAAAAAAGACAAAGTCAACAAAATTGACATTGTAGGATTTTTGAGTAAAAAGGGAGATCTGAAAAAAGACGATATTGGCTTAGTAGAAGTGAAGGATTTTTTTTCCTTTGTTGCGGTACGAAAAAGCAAGATGTCGGCTGCCCTGCCTTTAATACAGAAAGAAAAGATCAAAAACAAAAAAGTAAAAATTGAAATAGCAAAGTAAATCCTGTAAAAAAGGGCAAACTTGAAGCTTGCCCTCTTTTATGTATTCCTTTAAAGCAACTCAACTGCCTCTTTGCGAACCGGTATTCATTTGCTTGCTTACAAAACCGGTTGCTTTTGGCTTTTGAATGAATTTAGATCCCTGGTTGGCAGGCTGATTTTTTTTATTCCCCTTCTTTTTGCCCTTGTTACTTTGTTGATTCAGCAATGACATAGTTAAGTGTTTTTTATAAAGATAACGCATAATTGCGGGCAAACGATATGGCAATTGATAAGGTGAATTTAAAATTGTTGCAGGTGAATTCATGATGATCCTATATCGGTTGGTGTCCCGCGCCGTAGCGTCCAACCTTAGAGGCAAGTTGCCGCGTATGAACAGCCCCGGTTCGTGTCTCACGAACCGGTTATTACTCGTGATTCGTGAGACACGAGCCACGGCGAAGAATAATTAAAATTATTGCAGGCAGGCGCCTCCCTAACTGAAAAATTACAATGAACTGCAATGTTAAATGCACCTGATTACGTTGATTCTTTAAACAAACGGGCTGGTTAACCGAAATTTTGTTACCGTGGTACACATATTGCAGTACAATGGTTTACTTTTAGAAGGCCGTCTAAAAACGTTATCCCAATATTTTACCGAAAGCCATCGAATGTCGCAAATAAAAACAATAATCATCGTAGACGATGATGCCGGAATTGTTAAAGCCATCGAAATCATGTTACAGTTCGAAGGTTACACTGTATCTACCTGCAACAGTACATCGGTAATTCCTCAGATACAACAATACCCGCCTCATCTTATTCTTCTCGACCTGTGGATGCCTGTGACTAACGGCAACGAAATCTGCAAAAAGCTAAAAGCCGATGATGCCACCCGGCACCTGCCCGTTATACTCATGTCGGCAAGCACCAATATTAAACAAATTGCCATGGAGTGTGGTGCAGATGACTTTTTAGAAAAACCTTTTGAACTAAAGGATCTGATTCAAAAAGTGAAGGACCATATTTTGTAGTTGGTTAAGTGGTTAAATAAGTTGAGTGAGTTAAACCCTGGTCATCCCGCTTACCCCAATCAACTCACTTAACTTACTCACGGGGAGCCCCGTGGTACAATAGTTGAAACGATACCTTAAACTATAGCTATGAACAATAAGCTCGTTTCACTTATTTTTCTTTTGATATTATCGGTTTGCTCAGGTTGCCAGGCGGTTGAAGCCATCTTTAAAGCGGGTATGTGGTGGGCTTTCTTCCTGGTAGGGCTGGGTATTATTTTGATATTATGGCTGTTTGCAAAGTTCAGGAAGAGAGATTAGTGCCGGAGTTTGATTGCACAACCTGAATAAATTGGATAATGCATGCGTGGCGAACATTCCACAGCAGCGTTTATAGCTGAACCCCAAAAACAGCAAAGTATGAAAAAGCAGACAGATCCGGGGAAAAAGGCGCCAGCCGATCTTCCTGATGTAAAAAAAATTGAAAAGCAAATCCAGACTGATAATCAAAAAAAGCCAACCGAAGTTCCGGATACGCCAGACGATGAATCGTACAAAAAGCCACCGCCGGAAATGCCTGAGAAACCAGATGAGAATGAAGTAGAAATACCCAAAGGTGAATAAAACCTTCGGAATACGTTGTTAACAATTAAATGATCTATCCTTAACCTGCCATTTATACGCCGCCGGTAGTTTCGCCCGAAATTATTAACGGCTTATGAAGAAGTTTGTAACCACGTTAGGCTGCAGCTTGTTGCTGCTCTTTGCTGTAAATGCAGTAGCCCAAAAAAGTGTTATAAAGATCAAGTTGAAAGACGGAGACAATCTTAATCTCCCGGGTGCATCTATCCACCTGTCTCCCGGCAAATATTCCGGTATCTCCAATCAAAACGGCGAATTGCTGCTTTCAAATATTCCCGAAGGAACCTATGCACTCATCATCAGTTATATAGGATACGAAACCATTGAAAAGGAACTGGTAGTTGCCGGGCAGGAATATATTTTATCTGAAACGCTGAAACCTGCTGCAGTTACAGATAAAGAAGTAATTGTAATGGGCGACCGGTTAAAAGGCCAGGCAAAAGCATTGAATCAACAAAAGAACAGCGATAACATTACCAACATTGTAAGTGCCGACCAGATTGGCCGTTTTCCCGATGCCAATATTGGCGACGCTATTAAGCGTGTGCCAGGCATTACCATGCAAAACGACCAGGGCGAAGCAAGGAATATTGTAGTGAGGGGGATGGGACCTGAGTTTAACTCGGTAACCATGAACGGCGAAAGAATACCTTCTGCAGAAGGCGATAACAGGAGGGTGCAGATGGACCTTATACCGGCCGATATGGTGCAAACCGTGGAAGTAAATAAAACGCTTACTGCCGATATGGATGCAGATGCTATTGGCGGTTCGGTAAACCTTGTAACCCGCGCTGCACCTAACGGCTTACGGTTATCGGGTACACTTGCCGGCGGTTACAACAGCATTCGCGATGGCTTTATAGGTACAGGCAGTTTTATTGCAGGTACCCGTACACGTAACGACAAATTTGGTTTTATTGTAAGTGGATCTTACAATAAAAATGTATACGGCTCAGACAACGTGGAAGCCACCTGGAACAAGGACGTGAATGGTAAACCTTTTGTAGACGACCACGATGTAAGGGTATATAATGTTACACGGGTAAGAAGAAGCTTATCGGCTAACATAGACTTTAAAATAAATCCGCGCAACACGCTTTATTTAACAGGAAACTATAACTGGCGCGACGACAGGGAAAGCCGCTTTCGTTTACGACACCGTTACCGTGGCGATGAGGAGGAACTGGCAGACGACCTGATATACGATGACAATGGCAACATTGCCGGTTATGCCAACGCAGAAGTATTAAGACAAACAAAGGGCGGACTTGACAATAACCGGAATCAGAATCGTCGGCTCGAAGATCAGCGTGTTCGCTCACTGGCCTTAAAAGGCGATCATTTGTTTGGCAATCTTAAAACTGACTGGAGCGTACAATATGCGCGGGCTTCTGAAAAAAGACCCAACGAACGATACATTGCTCTTGGAAAAAGAAACATAACCATTAGCCAGGATATTCTTGATCCGCAACGCCCATTGCTTACCGATAACACACCGCTTGCAGATTACACGAGGCTAGATGAATTAACAGAGCAGTTCCAGGACCAGTTTGAGCAGGATGTAAATGCAAAGCTGAATTTTGCGCTGCCGGTTTCCATCATCAGCGGGCAGAAAGGCACATTAAAATTTGGTGGTCGTTTGCGCACTAAGATCAAAGAGCGGAACAATAATTTCTTTTCGTATGAGCCAATTGGTGATAACGAAGCGAATTTTGACAATATAACCGCAGTGCCTTTGGTAGACAAAACCGGTGATTTTTACCCTGGTTCCAAATACGTAGCAGGTCAGTTTATTGATCCGGAATTTTTAGGCGGGTTGAATTTTAAGAATGGTGCTGCTTTTGAAGAAACAGATGAACCTGCTGAATATCTTGCAGGCAATTATAAAGCAAAGGAAAATATTACCGCAGGTTACATCGCTTTAAACCAAAACTTCACCGATAAATTTTCTGCCAATATCGGCGTTCGGGCAGAGCATACCAGCATTGATTATACGGGCAATATTGTAGAAGATGAGGAAGATTTGAAAGGAGAAGCTACACTTAAAAATAATTACACAGATGTATTGCCAAACATTAACCTGAAGTACAATGTTACCGGCAGCTTGGTACTGAAGGCCGCCTGGACCAATTCCATTGCCCGGCCAAGATATTATGACCTTGTGCCTTACTTCAATATCAACCCTAACGACTTGGAGTTAACCGCCGGCAATCCTAAGCTGGAACCAGTACGTGCTTCAAATATCGACCTGATGGTGGAAAACTATTTCAAATCAATAGGTTTAATATCCGGCGGATTGTTCTATAAAAAAATAGACAAATTCTTTTATACCTATATAGACAAGAATTACACGCAGGAAAAATTTGCCGAAGATTTTGCAGGGATAAACAATCCTGTTGCTGCCGGAGAGAATTGGGATTTTGCGCAACGCCGCAATGGTGAAGGTGCTGATGTATGGGGTGCTGAATTGGCTTTTCAACGCCAGCTCGACTTTTTGCCGGGCTTCTGGAAGGGATTTGGTGTATATCTTAACTACACCTACACGCATTCAAAAACCGACGGTATATATGTTGATGGCCAAAAAATACGCAGCGATGTAAAATTACCCGGCGCTGCGCCTCATATTTTTAATGCCTCTCTTTCTTACGAAAATAAAAAGCTCGTTGTGCGCCTGTCTGCCAATTACACATCTTCGTATGTGGATGATAGTGACGACAGTGGTTATAATGAAGATGCTTTTTTTGACAGGTATTACGACAAGCAGTTCTTCCTCGATGCAAATGCCTCCTACGCATTAAGCAGCAAGTGGAGAATATTTGCCGAAGCAAACAATTTGACCAACCAGCCGCTGAGATATTATCAGGGCATAAAAGACAGAACGACACAGTTAGAGTTTTATGGGCCGAGGTTTAACCTGGGTATTAAATTCGACCTTAGTAAATAGCAACAAACCGATCTTACGAAAAAAAATCCCCGGTAAGATTATTACCGGGGATCTACTTTATGGTTATGGAAAAGCGATAAACCTGCTGCGCATGCCAAAAAGGTAATTTAAGATTATACCATCTAACCATTAAAAACGATAAAAATAAACAGATGAAAAGTTGGATAAGCTGCTTGCCGGCAACATTGGTTTTTCTTTCTTCCTGCTCCAATTCTCAACATACCACACAAAACAGTGTTGGCGATACTACCGCCATAAAACCTGTTGTTGTAACTGAAAAAGTGCTGGATGATAGCGATGATCCGGCGATTTGGATTGATACTGCTAACTTGCATAACAGCCTGATTATTGGTACAGATAAAAATAATGACAACGGAGGCTTGTATGTTTTTGGTTTAAACGGAAAGATAAATCGCGAAAAAACGGCATTGGGTTTAAAAAGAATGAACAATGCAGATGTGGCATACGGGTTTAAAACAGGTACAGGCTATACCGATATAGTTGCTGCAACAGAAAGAGAACGCAACAGCATCCGCATTTTTAGCCTGCCCGATATGAAGCCGCTCGACAATGGAGGCATTGAAGTGTTTACAGGCGAAGCAGAACGTTCGCCTATGGGCATAGCATTGTACAAACGAGCATCGGACAGTGCAGTTTTTGCAATAGTAGGTCGTAAATCGGGGCCGGCAGAAGGATACTTATTTCAATATCTTTTAAAGCCCAACGGCAACGGACAGGTGCAGGCAGAACTGGTGCGGAAATTTGGAAAATATTCAGGTAAGAAAGAGATAGAATCTATAGCCGTGGACAACGAAGCGGGGTATGTATATTATTCCGACGAGCAAACCGGCATCAGGAAATATTACGCTGATCCTGAAAAAGGCAATGAAGAATTGGCCTTGTTCGGGCAGGGAGAATTTAAAGACGATAACGAAGGCATTTCTATTTACAAATTCCCCAACGGAACAGGTTATATACTCGTGTCTGATCAGGCAGCCAATCGTTTTAATATATATCCACGCGAGGGCAGCAATGGAAACCCTCATCAACACACGCTGATTACCAGCATACCCGTTTCCACCAACCAAAGCGATGGCAGCGATGTAACTGCGGCATCTCTGCCAGGTTTTAAAGATGGCTTGTTTGTCGCTATGAGTACCGACGGAACTTTTCATTTTTATAGCTGGGCCGATATTGCCAAAAAAGCCGGGCTGAAAAGTGCAACTACTCAAAAATGATCCTTGACGATTCAATTGTTTTAGCCGCAGAAGATTCGCAGATAAGTTGCATGCTATTTGTAAATCTGCGGCTGTGTGGCGGAACAGCCCGGTATCATAAATTTATACCTATCTTGTTTAGCTAAGATTGCCACAGTTCCCATTTCTAGTTCATAATTACAGCATCTTACTTAATCAGTAAAAGCGTTCGCTATTTGTCGGTCAGACTGCCGGCCGCTCCCAATCCCGTTCAGGTGGGCCGACCGGTTGCCCCCATCGGCCCGCCCAAAGGGCGGTCTGATGGATGGCCTTGAATAGTAATAACTAATCGGCATTGCACACAGCAAGCCACGCTTAATCTGCTGATTGTTGCGAAAATTTGCGAACTTGGGTCTAAACCAACCTCACACACATGCATACACGACGTGATTTTTTGCAGAAGCTTTCAATGGGTATCGGCGCAGCCGCTTTCACACCGCTTGCATCTCAGGGCTCTCCCCTGGTTATTCCCTCCTCAAACGATCGGAAGTTAAGAGTGGCTTTAATGGGGCTGGGCGGTTATGCAACCATTGTTGCCAACGCCATGAAGGATTGCAAGCTGGCTGTGCTAACGGGCATTGTTACCGGCACCCCTTCAAAAATCGACACCTGGAAAAAAACATACGGTATACCAGATAAGAATGTATACAATTATGATAACCTGCAAAGCATTGCCAAAAATCCGGATATAGACCTTGTTTATATAACCACTCCCAACTCGCTCCATTATAAACATGTGCTGCAGGTGGCCGCCACCGGCAAACATGTTATATGCGAAAAGCCCCTGGCCGACAATGCAAAACAGGCAAAGGAAATGATTGAAGCCTGCAAAAAAGCCGGAGTAAAATTTTATATTGGGTACAGGCTGCATTTTGAACCTCATACCCGCGAAGTCATTCGCATGCGCGAAGCGGGAGAATTTGGTGCCATAAAGTATGTAAATAACTTCATGGGCTTTGCTATTGGCGATCCTACGCAATGGCGCCTGAAAAAAGCATTGGCCGGAGGCGGTGCTGTGATGGATGTAGGCGTGTACTCGCTGAATGGCGCCCGGTATGCTACAGGCGAAGAGCCAGTTTGGGTAACCGCACAGGAAATTAAAACCGACCCGGTAAAGTTTGCCGATGTAGATGAAACGGTTCACTTTCAACTTGGGTTCCCCAGTGGCGCCACAGCCTCCTGCGGCTGTACTTACAATTTTAATTATGCCGAAAGGCTTTTTCTTGCCGGTGAAAAAGGTTTTGCAGAACTGAAACCTGCTTTTGGGTATGGACCAATCGATGGCTCTACCCATCTTGGGCCACTTAATCAGCCACGCGTTACGCACCAAACTTTACAAATGGATGGTATAGCCGACTGTATTTTAAATGGAAAGCCAGATCCAAACGTAACGGGCGAAGAAGGTTTGAAAGACATGCTTGTGATTGACGCCATTTACGAGTCGATTAAAAAAGGCGGCGCAAAAATTCATATCGGTAAGTAACTGCAGTTTTTCCTACCGATCAGGAAAGTTCATTTGACTGCAACTGCATTACCACCACATCGGTAGTTGCCTCCAGTTTGGCAATCAGCCCACCCAGCTCTGCACCCGGCGCGCCAGTAGCGGCCGTGGATTCTATTTGCCTGATGGTTTCTTTAAGAGATGAAATGCCCAGGCTGTCTATGTTCGCCTTTATGCTGTGTGCAAGTTCCGACACCTGTTTAAAACTTTTAGCGGTATACGCTGCTTTTAGTTCCTGTATAACAGCCGGCACCTGGTCGCAAAAAACGCGCAGCATTCTCTGCAGCAGCGAGTGGTTGCCCTTGGTGATCTCCTTTAACAGGGTAAGGTCGTATAACCCGCTATCATTTGCCGGTGCTACATCGGTGTTGCCTGTATCTGTTGGCTGCAGTGTCGAAAGGAGGGCAGCCATTTTATCCAGCAATGCTTTTTCCGTATAAGGTTTTGAAATGAACCCGTTCATCCCTGCCTCAAGGCATCTCTTTTCCTCGTCGTTAATAACATTGGCAGTAATAGCAATTATAGGAATAGCAAGCCCAAGATTTTCCCTGATGTGTCTCGTGGTTTCAAACCCGTTCATTCCCGGCATGTTCAGGTCCATTAAAATAATGTCGAACGATTTTTTTTGAAGCAGGTCAATAGCGGCTTTCCCATTGTCTGCCTCGGTAATGCTGGCACCCGTTCTTTCAATAATAGACGAAGCAAGCAGTGTATTCATTTCGTTATCCTCCACCAATAATATCGATACGTTTTTTAAAGGCTTTTCACTCATAATAAGGTATTAAACATCAACTTCTGAAAAAATCCATTCCCGCATCTGTTCCGGATAATCTCACCAAACATAAATGATGTTTTTCAAAAATATAAAAACGTGCCGAAATTGATGTCAGTATCGGGAAAGAATAAGCGAATATCGTATGTTATTGAAACATAAGTGGTTTTGAATGAAAAAAAGCGTATAACTGCCACGAATGCTCAATAAAAGAAGCAATAAACCGGTAAATGCAAGCATATAATTTCTTCGCAACAATATAAAGGAAATGTTAACATGGAAATAAACCGAAAGTTTAAACGAGCATATAACCTGATTGTCCGTAAATTTACGGCCTGATTTTTGTGGAACCGGCGCCTCTTGAAAAAAGCACTCCCTTTTTCATTTAATATTTAGTATCTATTATGGCTCTTAGTCAGAGTTTACAACAAAAATTGTTGCAAAAGCTATCACCCCAGCAAATTCAGCTAATGAAGTTGCTGCAGGTGCCTACGGCCAACCTTGAAGAACGCATTAAGGAGGAAATGGAAGAAAATCCGGCACTCGAAGCAACAGATGAAAACCATGAGGAGCAGGACGGAGAACAGGAAGAATTTGAATCGAATACGGAAGATGACTTTGAGGCGGATGGCAGTGAGGATGAATACGACAACCTCGATATAAGCGAATATGTTAGCGATGACGACGATATTGCGGATTATAAGCTGAAGGATGACAACTATCCTGAAATGGATGAAAAGCAAACGCTTCCTTTTAAAATAGAAAGCACTTTTCATGAATTTTTGCTTGAACAGCTCAGCATGCTGAACATGAGCGAGCAGCAAAGAAAAATTGCGGAGCATATTGTGGGCAGCATTGATGACGACGGATATCTGCGGAGAGACTATGGTGCTATTGCCGATGACCTGGCTTTCAGACAAAACATTTCGGCCACCGAAGAAGAAATTGATGCACTGGTAAAGCAGATCCAGCGCTTTGACCCCCCGGGCATTTGTGCGCGCGATTTGAAGGAGTGCCTGCTGCTTCAGTTGCAGCGTAAAAGGGAAGAAGGGATAGATGTGGATATGACCATCAGCATTCTGTCGGAATATTTTGATGAGTTTACCAAAAAGCATTACGAAAAAATTCAGCGGGGGTTAAACCTTACCGACGACGATCTTAAAAATGCCATCAGCCAGATCATTAAACTGAATCCTAAGCCTGGCGGCAACATAGGCGAGGTGAACAAAGCTGAGAGTTACATCATTCCCGACTTTTTCATTCATAATAACAACAACAACCTTGAGCTTACCCTTAACTCGAAAAATGCCCCCGACCTGCGCATTAGTGAGGGTTACAGGGACATGTTGAAGGAATACGACAAGGGTAGTAAAAAAGACAAGCGGCAAAAAGAAGCGGTAATTTTTATTAAGCAGAAAATTGATGCCGCAAAATGGTTTATTGATGCTATTAAACAAAGGCAGAATACGTTGTTCACCACCATGCACGCTATTATGGATTACCAGCGCGACTTCTTTTTAACGGGCGACGAAACAACGCTGAAGCCCATGATCCTGAAAGATATTGCAGAGCGTACAGGGCTGGACATATCTACCGTAAGCCGTGTGGCTAACAGCAAATTTGTGCAAACGGAGTTTGGAACCTACAGGCTGAAGTTCTTTTTCAGCGAATCGCTCAGCACCGAGAGCGGGGAAGAAGTATCGACCCGCGAAGTAAAAAAGATATTGAGCGACATGGTGGAGGGCGAAAGCAAGAAAAAGCCTTTGAGCGACGAAAGACTTACAGAGCTATTGCAACAAAAAGGTTATAATATTGCGCGCAGAACTGTTGCCAAATACAGGGAGCAGTTAAACATTCCCGTAGCACGGTTAAGAAAGCAACTATGACCCAATACCAAAATCCAGCCGTCGGCATTCAACGGTCTCCCGCTGCGAAATTATTCGGTAATTTTTTTTCGTGGATATTCCATCCCCTGCTGGTGGGCTGTTACATGGCCTTGTTCCTGATTTATGGTACTGCAGATTATTTTATAGGCATTAGCGCAGGCGCAAAGTTTCAAACCCTGCTGATTTATATTATCAATAGTGTTTTCTTTCCCCTGGTATCGGTGTTGCTTTGTAAAGCATTAGGCTTTGTTCAATCGCTTTACCTGCGTACTCAAAAAGAAAGGATTGTATTGTATTCCATTACAATGATCTTTTTTTTCTGGACGTTTTATGTGTTTAAAAACAAGGCCGGTGTGCCCATCGTAATGGCTCAGATGTCGCTCGGAATTTTTTTTGCAACGGTAGCCGCATTTATCGCCAACATCTATCTTAAAATAAGCATGCATGCCATTGGAGTAGGCGGCATGATCGGTTTTTTTACAACCCTGCTGTATATTACAACCGGCATGGTGAATCTTCCGCTGGCGGCCTCCATTCTTATTGCGGGCATTACCTGCACCGCCCGTTTGCTCGTATCTGACCATACCACCAACGAAATAAGCTGGGGAGTGGCAGTTGGATTTCTTTGCCAGCTACTGGCAGCGTGGTTTATTTGAGCGGATAGCCGTCAGCCATGAGCTGCGAGCCATTGACTTACCGGGCTAACTGATAGCTGATCGCTCATAGCTCACACAAAAAAGCCCGGTCTCCGTAGCAGACCTGGGCTTCAACCTTAACCATTCTCTTTTCGTCCTTAACCGTTAAGGACCGTAGACTGTTTGATATATTTTTTGTCGGGCGAGTAAATAAACAGGCACGAACCGCCTTTAATAGCGTCGATAATAGCCGTATGTTCATCCATAGGAATAGCCGGGCAACCGAAGCTTCTGCCTAAAATGCCCCTTTCTGTCAGGTATTGCTCGTTGGCATATGCTGCACCATGCATAACAATAGCCCTCCGGTATGCTTTGTCATTAATATTTCTCTCTACTCCCTGCAATCGCAGCGAATAGCCGTTTTCGCCCTTATATGTTTGATTTGTAATATAAAAACCAAGACTACTTTTGTTGGAAGACATGATGTTTGAAAAGCTGCGGGCAAATTCTGCTCCTGAGTTACGTCCATGCGCAACATAGGTATTAAACAGGAGCTTGGCATTCTTTAAATCGATGACATACAGCCTTTTTTCTCGCGAAGATTTTGAAAAATCTACAATGCTTAAAATGCTGTCTCTGTTCAGTTTACCTCTAACGGACAGTTTGTTGAATCCCTTCAATGCGAGTTCAAGCACCTTTTTCTGAAGTCCCAGCTCATTCAGGTGAATACTGTCGTACAGTCTTTCTGCGAAAATTGCTCGTGACTCTTTATGAAGATCTGCAGGCAGGTAATAAGTGATTGCCGGAAGTACAGGAGCTGTAAAGTTTTTTTTGAATGTACCCGCTACCAGTACCGGCAACAGGAAAAGGAGGACATAGGCCAAGGTTTTTGACATGGGACGGATGTTGTTGGATTTAAAATTTCTGAACCACACTATAAACGATATTAGCTTTTTAATATTGTTAAAATAACAGAAAGATTAGGCAGCACTTCAGGTTAACTCTTTCTGCAGTTAGCATGTTGAAACGCGTGGCTGAACGTGCAAAAATTATGCTCAATTTGGAGAATGGAGACAGATTAACAGATTGTTGAGTAAGTTAAGTGGGCCGGGTATTTTAAAAAGTTGAAAGTTCGCTACTTACTTCTTTCAATTAACTTACTTAACCACATACCAATTACGCCCGCATTTTCCGCAATACGTTATTCATGTCGGCCGTAATGGTGTTGATGATCTCGAACTGATCGGTAATGGTTTTGTATGCGGAGAGGGTTTTGCGTACATCGCTGTGTTGCGCACCTTCTTTCAACTCGCCAATACGCATGGCAAGAAGTTCCTGTATTTTATAGCGGAGATTTGAAAATCCGTGGTCGGTATTGTTTGCCAGCGGCGTTTTGTCGCCCATGGCCAAGCGAATGGCTGAGTTCATTTGCGCTTCTATGCTTTCAGCAACAGGTTTAAAAGCGTCGGATTGATACCTTGGTGCAAGCGATTTGGCATAAATGGCCAACGAAGCAATATGCGAAGTAAGCATATGGTTGCTCACGACCAGTTGATGCAGCAACTGCGGGTATACTTCATTTTTTTTAGGTTCAGACAGCAGGCGCTGAAATGCGTCGGAAAGGTTGGCCAATGCCACATAGGCCTCTTTGCGGGTCATCTTATATTCTATAATATCTGCCGGAACACCATAAAATGCTTTTGCCACCGCGGTAAAGTATTTCATATTGGCATCCATCAGCTTTTCTATATACTCGTCTACCTGTTCATGCTCCCAGCGTGGAAGAAAAAATAACGATGCCATAAAAGCGAGTGCCGATCCAATGGCGGTATCTATCACCCTGTCTATCGCTAATGTGCGAAAGTCGACCGGGTGAAGAAAATGAAAAGAAAGCAAAACATAGAGTGTGATGCCCGCCACTGCCACCAGGTACTGGATTTGCAAAAAAGTATACCCAACTACCATCGACAGCACCATGAACCCAAACAGCACGGTGTCGTCGTGCACAAAGTACAGCAGCAAAAAACCAATGCCCACTCCTACCAGGGTACCAACCAGTCTTTCGGCATTTCTCTTTTTGCTGATGCTGTACGCAGGCTTTAAAATGGTAACTACGGTTAGCAGTATCCAATAACTGTGTCCAAAGGGAAAAAACTGGGCTATAATATAACCAGCCAGGATGCACAAGCTCACCCTGAGCGAATGCCTGAAAACATTTGAGCTGAGCGACAGGTTTTCTGCGAGCAGCTTAACATCTATTTCCTGGCGCGATACAAATTTTTCAACGTCTATATCCTGTTTGGCTTCGTTGCCAGCCTCACTGCTGTAAGTGCTGTAACGATGTAATCTTTTTATACGTTCGGAAATATCTTTAATAGAATTAAGGATATGCCTCAGGCTTATAAACCCTTCGATATTTTCTGCCGTAATAACGCTGTTGCGGTAGGCCATGTATGCTTCATCCGTTTCGCGTATCATTTCGTCCAGGTCGCCCGTATCCTTCGAGGGGAAACCGCTTTGCACTACCAGCCCGATCTTATCAAGTTCATTGGCCACTTCCGTTATCAGCACGCGAAACCTTTCGAGCATATCGCCATCATCAAAATAATCGTGCAACGCCTTATAGTTTTGCTGTGATGTCATTACATGTTCAAAAAGATCTACCGAATCCAGAAACATCATCAGCAGTATACGGCCTTTTGTAGTTGATTCGCGCGTAAAACCTCTTGCTTTAAAAAGCAGTTCGCGCAATTGTTCGTGCTGGTTGTGTATGCTGATCTGCAATGGCAGCAACTCCTCGTATACTTCGTTGTAACGGGTGGGTGTTTTGTACAGCTTTGCTTTTGTTTTAAGATAAGATGCAGTGGTAATAATGCACTCGCCCAACGCCTGTTGAATGAGCCTGTAAGGCCGCAGTGTATATAATACCAGGCTTAAAAGCATATACCACACACCGCCGGCCAGCATAAATAATGCGTCGTACAATACCCGCTCCTGTGCATGATGCACGTCGATGTTCAACACCATTACAATAATGGCGATTAAACCTATGGAACTGGCGCGGTTGCCATAAATACTAATGAAAGAAAGAAAGAAACTGAGCAACGTAAGCTCTATGGCCAGCAACCAGGGATAATAGCGGGTAAACCCGATTACCAGCGCAATAAAAAAGTTAAGCGCATTGCTTACCAGCATTCCGTTCCTGCGATGGTGTATTGGTCCCGGCGAATCGGTTAAACTGACCATCAAGGCACCCAATGGCAATGCTATACCAATCGTCAGCCAGTCAAATTCATAAAGCACCCATGCAGGCAATATAGCACCAACGGTAACACGCACACCTTTGGTGAGGTACTGGCCGGTAATAAACTTTTTGAATTCGGTGATATAGTTCATGCAGCAGTGTTCTCTTGCAGAAACTGCAAAATTACTGCATTATGATGTGAAGTCAGGAAAGAGCAATTAGCTGTCAGCCATCAGCTTTCAGGTATTATGTTCTGTAAAATAACCTGTTTGTTACTCCTGGTGTTTTGTCACAATATAGAACAACTGTTCCAATTGATTTTTGATCTGCTGAAAGACAAATGGATTTGCCGAAGCTGATGGCTGAAAGCTCCCTACCATTTGGCAGTGGGGCATTTGTAGGAGGTTAATGTAAATGCCAGTCCCACTTCGGCAATTACATAAGCATCGCGCTGGGCGCTGAAACCTCTCTGCCTTCCCTTGGTGCCAATGCGAATGCCATCGCCCGTTTCGTAAGAACGGTCCTGCAACTGATACCATGCAGTAGGTTCGCCGCTGGGCAGGGTTTGAGCAAATGCGTCGGGCGCATAGTTGGTGCTTACATCGTCGAGGTAATCGGTAGAAGTAAAGCGATAAGCTACTTCAAAAGAGAAATTAATATTGGGAGTGATGTTGTATTTAATACCCATGCCCAGTGGCATACACAAGCCAACTGCGCTGTACGCCTTACGTCCGGGGTATGCCGACGAGCCCTGCCCTTCGGTTCCCAGAGGACGCAGAAAATATTTTTTGCCGCCAAGATAAGCGTAAGGGTCATAGTTAAAAGCTCCTACACCCAGTGTAACATACGGTGTAAATCTCAAATAGGGATCGCCGGGAACAAAACGCATGAAGTTGAAATCGCCCTGCAGCGTGGCCTCCCATATATTGGTGTTAAAGCTTAAATTTCTTCTTTTCTGAAAGTTGTTCTTACTATACACATCGGAATAACCTAATTGCGCATAGTGTACGCCTAACCGTAATGCAATATATTCACTGAATTGTTTGCGAAAGAAAACGCCTATTGCCGGCTTAGGGCGGTTGAGCCCGGCATTTGTATTCAAATCGCCAAAGTAATGAGCAGCTCCCAGAGTAATACCAAATTCGCCTTCCTGCACTACACCATCAACCTGTTGGGCACGGGTCGACAAAAAAGCTGCACTTATAAGCAGCAACATGGTTAACTTCTTCATCAGAACGATTATTTGTTGGCTTTGATTATTTAGAACTATAAACCTCCGCACCCGTCACTCTGTCCTGTATGCAAAGTACAAGATTACCTGCTAACCGCAATATTATATTGTACCATTTTAATTAAATCTTAAAACTTCAGTTCCGTTTATCCAGCCCCCACGAAAGCTTGTTCCGCAGGGTTTGCAGGAAACTGTTTTCGTTCAGCCTTACCAGGCTAAGATCAAAATCTTCTTTTTTAATGGCCAACTGGATGTCTTTGTTGACGATTTCCTTTCTTGAGTCGAGGGTACATATAAACTGGTCGGCCCGCCCCTCAATTTCAAAAGACACAATGTTGTCGTCGGGGATAATAATGGGTCGAACGTTAAGGTTGTGCGGCGCCACCGGCGTAATAACAAAGCTGCCCGATTCGGGAAATACCACCGGGCCGTTGCAGCTAAGCGAATAACCTGTTGACCCTGTGGGTGTTGAAACAATCAGGCCATCGGCCCAATAAGTATTTAAAAACTCCCCGTTCAAATACGTATGTATTTTGATCATGGAAGAGGTATCTCTTTTATGGATGGCAAACTCATTAAGGGCATAGGGGGTATCACCAAAAAGCGATTGATCCGAATCGAGGTGAATGAGGCTTCTTTTATCGATGAGATAGGTGCGGTTTACCAGCGCGGTTACAGCATCGTGCAATTCGTGCTTGCCAATGGTAGCCAAAAAGCCCAACCGGCCCAGGTTAACGCCCAAAACAGGAATTTTGCTGTTGCGGATGAAGGTAAGCGTATCCAAAAGCGTTCCGTCGCCCCCCATGCTGATGATGCATTCAAAGCTTTCATCCAGGTCGCCCGCCTCCAGGAAAGTTTCGTAATCGTTGGCAGGCAACTCGTGTCTTACCTGCTCAAAGTAATGTTCGTAAATAAAGCAGGTTATTTTATGCTTTTCCAGTTCCTTCAGCAGCAGCAGCAGGTCGTCTTTGGTAACGGTTTCGCCACCGCGGCTGTATATTGCAATTTTCATCCGGTAATATTTTAATTATCCTGGCAGCCGCAGATGCGCAGATTGATTTATTGTTTGCGAATTGGTAGCTAAAAGTCGAAACACTATTGTTGCCCGGTTTGTAAAATTAAAATCCGGTATGCCGATAGCCACTGATTGCAGGTTGATTTTTCTTCTGCGCATCTGCGGCAGGAACTTATTAGTGCCGGCTCATAAATTCAGAAACCCAGGCGGGCTTGTAAAAATAGTCCCTTTTCTCCTAATTGGTTGAAGCTGTATTCCAGAAAAATAATAGCATCATAAATTGAAACAATGTCAAGCCCCACGCCACCTGAGTACAACAATTTGTTATTTAGCGGGTTAATTCCGGGCGTTTTTTTGCTGTATACATACCCCGCATCGCCATATACTTTGAGGTAAAATTTGAACGGAATGACACCATAGGACCGGGAGCGCAACCCGGTTTTTAATTTAGGATTCCATATTTCGCGGAAAAAAGTGGTTTTGGCTACTCCTCCCGCCACGCCGTCAACCACATAATTTTCCAACCCGCGCAAAAACATATCGCCATAGCCCATTAGCTGCCGGTTGAAAAATGGTTGATTAAACGGTAGCTTTAGCATGCCGGTACCTAACGTTGATAAAACATACTTGGGCGCTACTTCCCAGTACTTGCCGGCTCTGCCCGAAAACTCCCACAGATTCATTTCTTTGCTAAGTCCTCGTTTTACAAAGCCGGCATCCCATAAAAAGCCTTTTGTTGGGTAAGGTATATAATTGAGGTTAAAATGCTGGTATTGGTAGGTTAACTCCGGGAAGTTTGCCTTTTTGCTGAGGCTGCCAAAGTAACCGGGATTTCTTTCAAAAACAGAATCGTTTATCCTTACTATATTGTAGCTCAGCTTTACATTGTGCCTGCGAATGTAGCCGGTGCGGTAACTGTAGCCAACGCCCACCCGCAGGCGGTCTGTAACAAACTCTTTGTCGTTTTTATAAAACTGCTGCTTGTTATTATTCGTAACATAATTAAGCTCTTTGTTCTGAGCAAAAAGGAAGTCGAAGCTGATGCCGTTTTTAAGCGTTTTATCAAAATTGGGCGCCGTATAATTCAGTACCAGCTGCCTTGAATAGCCAGTAAGCAGCCAAATGTTGAGTTTATCGTTTCGTCCGCTAACATTATTGGCAATTAATTTCAAACCATAATTTACACGCGATAAGCTGGCATTGTATTCCTTTATCCAAACGTTGAAATTGCGGTCTACCGGCTTAAAATACGGAACAGGGAAAAAATACCACCGCTCTTTAACATCCACCAGTATATCCAGCGAGTCGTTTGCCCAGTTGGTAAAATCTACGGCTACATCAATGAAGAGCCCCGTGTTCATAAGGTTTTGCCTTGCCTCAGGAATGTTGGCAAGTATAGACGAAATAGAATACTTTTCACCTTTTTTCAGGGGCACTTCCCTTGCAACAATATAGTCTTTTGTAATTTTATTGCCAGTAATAATCACGTCCCTGATAGCCAGGTGCGATGATTTTAATACATCATCATCTTTGTATGGTGTCTCTTCTTTCTCCTGGGCACAAAGCTGGCACCAAAAACAAAGTAACAATGCAGGCAGCCCTACATATTTATACAAACTCCTCATTAGCCCTTTAATAACGCATTGGTTTTATGATAAAAGATTAAAAATAGCATGCCATTTACGCGAACCCGTGCGAAAACCTGGTTGTAGCCTGAATTATATGTTAAGATAATTCATTAAATGGACAAGGTTATTCTGCAATTCATTCTGATAGAGTTCTTCGCCGTAATAATAACGTATTGTATACTCGTGTCGTTGCAGCGTGGCAACAATATCCGATATTTCCGACTTATTAATGCGGAGGGTTATGGAGAGAAGTTGTGTTGACGGATCGAGGTAACTGTTTAATTGTGTGATGTAAGCATCATTGGATTCTATCAACCGGTTAAGCTCACCGGCCGAAAACGCATTTTTTTCCATTTCCAATACCACAATACCACCCTGCTCTTCTATACCCACAAACAAAGACAGTTGTTTGAAAAGGTCTTCTTCACTTATTACCCCCAGTAATTCATATTCTTCGGAGATAACAGGCACTACCGAAAGGTGCATTTCTTTGGCCACTTTTACTGCCAGCAAAAAAGAGTCGGCATGGCGTACAAAAGGGCGCATAAATTGATGCTGAAGACTTTCGATACTTCTTTGTTCATCATTATCCAGCAGTATGTCTTCACTTACAATACCCAGGTATTTATCTTCGGCTACTACAGGCAGGTGCGACACATGAAAATCGTTCATCTCCTGCAAAGCCTTTCCGGCACTATCATCCATGTGTAAAAAAGGGATGCTCCGTGATATGAGTTGTCCTGCAAACATAGAAGCATTTTAGAAGGTACAGATGCAATTTAACCCGTAACCGCTGCAGGCTCATTCAATTTTGTGAGAAACTGATGCAAAATTTTGTTAAACTCCTCGGGCACTTCCATCATAGGAGCGTGCCCGCATTTATCAATAAAATGCAGTTCACTGTTAGGAATAAGCCTGTTGAACTCGCGGCCTACAAATGGTGGTGTAATCGTATCGTTGTTGCCCCACACCAGCAGCGTAGGCTGTTTAATTTCGTTCAACTCTTCGCCCAGGTTATTGCGTATAGCGCTTTTAGCAAGCGCAATAATTTTAATTACTTTTAAGCGGTTAGAGGTAATTTCAAACACTTCATCCACCAATTCCTTGGTAGCCATATTGGGATCGTAAAAAGTAAGCTCCGTTTTCTTTTTAATGTATTCGTAATCGCCTCTTTTCGGGTAGGTGTCTCCCATGCCATTTTCAAAAAGCCCCGAACTGCCGGTAAGAATAAGTGATTTAATATTTTCGGGGTGCTTAAGAATATGCAGCAAAGCCACATGCCCGCCTAATGAGTTTCCCAAAAGGTGAACCTGGCTGTATTTTCTATGTTCAATAAAGCGTTGAACAAATTTTTCAATTCCGCTAACCGATGTATGCAACAGATCAAGCTCCAGCAAAGGCAGCATAGGTACTACTACTTTGTATTGCCGGCGAAAATATTCAATCAACGGCTCAAAATTACTCAACGCACCAAAGAGCCCGTGTAGCAAAACCAATGGCTCGCCGGTGCCCTCTTCAATGTATTGGAATTTACCATCTTGTTTAATCTCGTAACTCATCCGTGAATACCTCAATTAATTGCTAAAATAATTTTTTTGCGCCAAATACTACACCGAACCTTACAAAGAAAAGGAAAAAACTTTGAAATAAGCTGTTATTGGATAGGCAGGCAAAATATAGTTTAGATGAAATAATCCGCTTACTTTTGAACCCTCTTTTCTGTTGATTACTAATTTTTTAAGATATGGAGTATAGAAGAATGGGCAAATCCGGCCTTCAATTAAGCGTGCTTTCTTACGGAAGCTGGGTAACCTTTCATAAACAGTTGAGCGATACACTTGCAGATGAACTGATGGGACTGGCATATGATAATGGCATTAACTTTTTTGATAATGCGGAAGGGTATGCGTTGGGCGAAAGCGAAAAAATGATGGGGCGCGTGTTAAAAAGCAAAAACTGGGATCGCACATCCTACGTGGTATCGTCGAAAGTATATTTTGGCTGGAGGGGAAAGGATAATAAACCCAATCAAACCGGGTTGAGTCGCAAGCACATCGTGGAAGCTTGTCACGAAGCGTTACAGCGTTTGCAGCTTGATTATCTCGACCTCTATTTTTGTCACAGGCCTGACACGAACGTTCCCATTGAAGAAGTGGTTTGGACGATGAACCACTTGATGCAACAGGGGAAGATTTTGTATTGGGGAACCAGCCAGTGGAGCGGCGCCGAAATAATGGAAGCGCATCGCGTTGCGCAGCAATACAAGCTCGTAGGCCCGGCTATGGAGCAGCCTCAATACAATATGTTTGAGCGCTACAAAATGGAGCAGGATTATTTACCGGTATTTCAGAATGTGGGATTGGGTACGACGATCTGGAGCCCACTCGCCGCGGGGTTTCTAACAGGCAAATACAATGAGGGTATTCCTGAAGATTCGCGGCTGGCGATAGAAGGATTTGACTGGCTGAAAGAACGATGGGTGCAGGAAGACAAAATTAAGAAGGTAAAAAAACTGGCGGAGCTGGCTAAAAAGCTCGATGTATCCCTGGCTTCGCTGGCCATTGCATGGACCATTCACAATCCTAACGTTACTACCGCTATACTGGGCGCTACTAAAAAGCAGCAACTGGAAGAAAACCTTAAAGCGCTCGACGTTGTAAAAAAACTAACGCCGGAAGTAATAGAAAAAATTGAAAAAATATTGCAGAATAAACCGAAGCTGGATTTAGCGTAGGCGCAAGGCATGACTTGTGTCTACGCTAAAACATAAACAAACTTTCCTTTCCACCCACTTTACCCCCAAGGTTGCGGATATTGTATGTAAATGTGAGCATAACGTACCGCCTGAGAATATTGGTTTCTACATCGTTGATATAATTTTCGCTTACCTGCCGGTACACGCTGATGTTCTGGTTCAGCAAGTCGTATACCGATAGCTTGAACTGTCCCTTGTCTTCCTTCAGGAACAGGAAGTTTACCGCTGCATTCCAACGCAATGCGCTTTTCTGAATTCCGGCTGCCACCTGCGGATTGTAAACGTAATTCAGGCTGGTTTCCCAAACCCAATGCTTCGGCGCACGCACAATGATTTCACTTCCTGAGTTGTGAGTGAGTACATTCAGGTTGGGAAAACTGTTATCCCGGTAATATCCCTTGTTCCATCCCAGCCCATAGTTTTGTTTTAGTTCCAGCTTATCCTGCCAGTTGAATGATATATTCAGTCCGGGGTTAACACTGATGTTATCCGTAGCGCTTCGTTTTTCGTTGAGTATGATCAAACCCTTCCGGTAGTTGCCCCATACCCTGCCTCCGTAGGTAAATTTCCAGTTGCTTGAAAGTTTATATTGTTTATTGATGTTTACGCTCGTTTGCAAGGCCCACACACCGTCTGCATTAACAGGACTGGACACCTGAACTCCCTTGGCATCAATAGTTCTGCTCCTGATTACCGCGTTGTCGCTTATATTTCCATAAAGGTATATGCCGTAATTGGTGTTCGTTTTCATGTCGTATTTATAAAAGTTCAGGTTGATGCCGTGGATGATGGTGGGTTTCAGAGAAGGATTGCCCAGTCGTATAAAAAGTGGATTGGTATTGTCCTGCACCGGCTGCAAATCGTTTACGTTGGGTTCTGTTGCATTCACCGAATAATTTATCTGGAGTTGATCGTACCGTATATTCAGCGATGGAAGTATATAATTGAAACGCTGGTTGATCGGCGCGTTTTTTTCGAAGCTGTTGTTAATATGCAGAAGCTGGTAGTTGATACCGGGAGTAATCGAAAACTTTTTATGAGTAAAAACCAGCGCCGCGCGCACATTGTTGCGAACGCCTGCTCTTTTAAAACCGTTGCTCAGGTCTTCATCCGGCACATCGTATGCTTCGTTATTGTTAGAAATGAAAGTTGCGATGTTATCGCGGTTGCTGAAATATTCAAAACGTTCGCTGAACTGCAGCGAAAGTTTTTTTGAAACAGGTTCAAGGTAATTGATGTTGGCGCTCATTGATCGGTTATCGAGCTTCCTGGAGCGCAATTGATTGAGATAGGTAACTACAGGTTGCTGATTCTCAAAAAAGGTATTTTCAGCATCATTGTATAGATTATTGTCATTTCCCGATAGGCTCACATCGCCAAAAGCAGAAAGGCTTCTTCCCTTTTTCCTGAAGCTCTTGCGATAGAATATACTCTGGCTAAATTCCACCCCGTTGTTATAGGTATGTTGCTGGTTAACGCTTTTGTTCAGCAAAGGCTGGTAATTGTCTGATGTTTCGTAATTGATATCGTTGCGACCACGCAGCTTTACAAAGTTCACCGAGGGGCGGTATTCAAGAGTAGAGAGCGAATCGACCTTCCACTTCAACGAGCCACCAATTTTATGAGTGTAATGGGTATTGTTGTCGGTGTTATGGTCGCGGGTAACCATTACAGTATCGCCAAAAAACTGTTTACGGTTGGCCAGTTGCTGCACATTGCTATTGATTTCTCCGTAAAAATATTGCAGGTTTACGGTAAGCTTTTTACCAAACTGGTTGTTGATGTTAATGCCGCCGCCTTTCGATCGTTGCATGCCTTGCCCCGTTCCGCCAAATGATACTCCGTTGAGGGCAAATCCCCCATCGCTCATCACCATCATGCTGTTAATGCCGCTGCGGTTAAAGCCACCAATATTGTTGATGTCGGAAAAGCCAAAGCCCGGCCGGTTCAAATTATTGGTATAACCCAGCAGGCTTACCTGCAAAGTGTCTCTGAACAAGTTGGCGATAACCCCTGCTTCATAACGCTCATCCGTACCTGCTCCTGCATATGCTTTACCGAACCAGCCTTTTTTAATTGCCTTTTTCAATTTGAGGTTGATAACCTGTCCCACCCGCCCGGGCGCTATGTCGGGATTTTGAGCCAACTGGTCCTTGTCGTCGGTCACCTGTATTTTATCGATGATATTCGCAGGCAGGTTTTTGGTAGCCATTTTAGGGTCGCTGCCAAAAAATTCCTTTCCGTCTACATACAACCGGTTCACCTTTCGGCCGTTTACTGTTATGTTACCCGCTTCATCCACATCCACACCCGGTAATTTTTTTAAAAGATCTTCTACCAGCGCCGATGGCAGTGTTTTGAATGCTTCTGCATTAAACTCAATGGTATCCCTCCTCACTACAACGGGTGGTCGTTCGGCCACTACCAGCACCTCTTCCATTGTCCTGGAATCGGGCTCCAGTTTTAGTACACCGAGATCAAGGTCCTGTTTATCTTTACTGAGTTTAAAAGTGTGACGATAAGCAGCCGAGCCGGCATGTGTAATGATCACCCGGAATGAGTCTTCAACCGGGATACCCGGCACTTTAAAATTACCTGCAGGATCGCTTAACCGGTAGCTGATCAACACTGTGTCTTTTGCGTGAAACACGGCAACTGTTGCTAAAGCAAGCGGCTGCTTACCCGTGGTGTCTGTGAGTTTTCCGGTAATAGATCCTTTTTGAGCCCATCCGTAAGAAACAAATAAAAAACTGAGCAGAAGCAGTAATGGTCGTATCATTTCGCTAAACTAAATTATTAGTTTATTAAACTAATAAATACGTTGTTAAAAATTGTTAAATCCATTGTGGTCCTGCTCATCTTAAATTTCGTGAGCCTTTTGTAAGAGAGATAGAGTTGTTGAAAAGATTATAGACCGGCTGTATGAAGCGTCTTCGCTTCGTACGTAGTTCTTGTCGCCTGTGGCGACGATGATAATCATATACTGTAGTCGCCTCCGGCGACTACAGTATTGTGCGAGGCGAAGACGCCTCGCACAGCAAGGTCCTTTTTTAAAAGCAAGCCCAATGGTTGAGAAAAATTACAGGCTGAAACGTGAGGTTGTAAAAATGTTGTGCATTCTTTAAATAACCGTCAAACAATTTGCGTACATTTCTGACAGCTCCTATCCATCGCTTACTATATAACTTTCAAAAAATGAATTACAATGCTTAACAAATCAGCAATAGAACAATATTTTCTTGCAGAAAAAAATGCAGGACTCCTTTTTTTGATCATTGGTTTGATAAGCATAGCATTGGCAATCGTATTTTACTTTTTGCTGAAAACGGAATTTTGCAAGGGCGTTGCTTATGTGCTGGTTATAACCGGGCTGGTTCAGGCGGGTGTGGGCTATGTTGTATACAGCAGGAGCGACAAACAACGTGTTGACAACGTATATGCATTTGATATGGATCCCGGTAAGCTCAAAACAAAAGAAGTTCCCAGAATGCAGAAGGCTGTATCCGGCATTCAATTGTTTTTAGGAATAGAAATAGTGTTACTTATGGCCGGGATTGTTTTTTATTTTAAAAACAAATCGCCGCAGCAGGGACTGTATTCGGTATGGGCAGGCGTTGGCATTGCATTGATCATACAGGCGCTGATACTCGCCGGCGCCGATTATTTCGCCTATAAAAGAGGAAAGGCTTATCTTGATGACCTTAGTACATTTACCGGTGTAAAATAAGTGCGCCTGCCGGTAACCGTTATGTGCAGCAAAATTAAGAATGCATTTTTTTATTAAGGAATTATATAAGCCTGTACAGCCAACCATCAGCGCCTCTGCAAAGCAGGTGCAGTATGCCGAAATTTTTCCTTCGACAGCTTTACAGCCTTTGATCTATTGTTACTGGCAGTTAAAAACCCGGGAACCGCTTTCAGAAGTATTCTTTTACCGCGTGGTTGCCGATGGATGTATTGACATTTTTTTTGAGGCAGCGCAACCGTCGCAAAGTTTTGTAATGGGGTTTTCTAACAGTTATACTCAATTTCCTTTGCAAAATACTTTTCATTATATCGGCATTCGTTTTTTACCTGCTGCATTTCCTCAACTGTTTAATATTAAAGCTGCGGAACTTACAAATCGCTTCGAGCGTCTGGATATGGTATTGCCGTCTGTTGCTGAATTTATAAAAAATCGTTTTGAAAGTATAATATCAGATAATGATGTGCCTAAAACGTTGGACGAATATTTTACTCAACTTTTTGCTGAAGCACAATTGAACGTTGATGGAAGATTTTACGAGGCGCTTGAGATCATTCTCAAAAATCATGGAACTGTAAACGTGGAAACAGCATTGAACACAGGCATCAGCAGCCGGCAACTCCGCAGGTTGTTCGAGTTTTATATTGGCGATACTCCAAAAACTTTTAGCAAAATTGTGCGGTTTCAAAATCTGTTGAGCGGCAAACCTTCTGCCGAAGCACTACGGAAAAATAAATTGTTTTTAGACGCGGGTTATTACGACCAGGCGCATTTTATTAAAGAATTTAAAACCTTGTTCGGTAGTACTCCATCTCACGCATTGCAAAACGAAATAGTTGGTTCGCCAGCGTTTCGTGGAGGCACGAAGCGAAAATAATGAGTCGTGTCTCACGACCCACGACGAAGAATTGCTGAACGGTCGCGGCTGATCGCTGATAGCCCAAATCTTGTCCGTTTTTTACAATGTTATGGCAGCAACAATTGCGAGTTTTGCATTATCAAAGCAACAACATGAAACATACGTTTCTTATGATGGCTTTCGTGCTGCTATCATTTAGCAATTACGCTCAATCCGATTCACTTACGCTAAAAACAAATAGCATGAAACTCAATGCGGGAATTGTTACCTCAAAGCTTGCCGAGACAAAAGATTTTTACACAAAGTATCTTGATTTTGGTATAACATTCGAAAACGACTTTTATTTACTGCTGCATACGCCGGGACATGGATCGGAGATCAGTTTTTTATTGCCGGATCATCCATCGCAGCAAGCATTATTTCATAAACCTTTCAAAGGGCAGGGAATGTACATTACCATTGAAGTTGACAACGTTGATGCAGTATACAAAAATGTAAAAGCAAAAGGCGTTGAAATCATGATTGAATTGAGAGACGAGCCCTGGGGTGACAGGCACTTTGCCATACAGGATCCTAACGGCATCGGGATTGATATTGTAAAGTATTCGCCGGCAGCGAATTAGTTTCGACAAGATTAATTCACGATCTTACAGGCAAATTTATGTCAATTCAGCACTCAACTGACCGATTACAATATTTGTGTACCATTATTCCTCCTTTGTTGCATAACGTATCTGAAACTGAGTTTTCAATAAAACCAGGTGCTGACAAATGGAGCAAAAAACAAATACTTGGACATTTAATAGACAGTGCGGCGAATAACCACCAGCGCTTTGTAAGAGCACAATTTGAACAGGTTCCGGTTATAAGTTACAACCAGGATTTATGGAATCAGTACAGTTATCATGAACAGGCGGAAGCTGCGGGCCTAATAGCAATGTGGACGGTCTATAATAAATATTTGCTGGAAATTATAAAACGAATTCCGGATGACTTGTTGTCTAACAGTTGTGTAACGGGAGCGGCTGAACCTGTATCGCTTGCATTTATCATCAACGACTATGTAACGCATCTCGAACATCACTTGCATCAAATAGTAGCTTATCCTTAGACCTGAATGTTATAAAGCGGTCTGTGTCTGGTTTTTTTGTAGCTTAGCCCCGCTTGTAAAAAGCAGCTACACGTAACCGATAGTTATATCAAAGACCAGGATCAATAATGAAAAGAAGAAACTTTATTTCGCTGGGCGCAATGGCCGGGGCTGCTCCGCTCCTGTCATTCAACGATTCAACCGCAAAAAAGCCAAAAGAAAAAAGATACCAGAAAGGAAGCAGTCCCTGGCCGGTATGTTTAGACACTGCCACTATTCGTCCATCATCACTTAAAGACAAAGTAAAGATTGCTGCAAAAGCCGGGTACGATGCGATAGAACCATGGGATGGAGAACTGGCAGAATTTGAAAAGCAGGGAGGTAATTTAAAAGATCTGGGAAAGGAAATTAAAGATCTGGGGTTATTTGTTCCAAGCGTGATAGGCTTGTGGAATGCGTTGCCCCCGACCAAAGAGCTTTTTGAACAGTCGTTGGTTGACACACGCCGGCGCATGCGCATGGCTGCAGATATAGGAGCACACCACATACAAACCATTCCCAATACTGTAGGTGAAAATTTCGATCATAAATGGGTAGCTGCCAGATACAGGGATATCATAGAAATTGGTTTGAAGGATTATAATATTCATCCCGCACTTGTATTTGTAAAATACTTTCCCGTTAAAACAATGGGGCAGGCTGCCGGTATAGCGCTGGATGCGAATCATCCTTCGGCACTTATTATACCCGATGTATATCACATGTACATCAGCGAAGGTGGCTTTGACGGATTGAAACTGCTGAAAGGAGATATGATCGCAATTTTCCAGTTTAACGATGCGCCTGCCACGCCGGCTTTGCCGCAGTTGGGCGACGAGCACAGGGTTTACCCGGGAGACGGGATCTTACCCTTAAATTCCATTTTTAAAGACCTGAAGGCAAGCAGTTACAAAGGATGTATCTCGCTCGAAATGTACAATCCCAATTACTGGAAGGAAGATCACTTTAAAGTGGCAGAAACCGGCTTGCGTAAAACATTGGAAGTGTTGCAAAAGGCCGGGGTGTAACATTCATTTTTCGCTTAGCGTACAATTTTCCACGGAGCATTGGTGCTGCTGCGCTGCAATTGCTGCAACAGACCAGGTTCACTTTCCAGGTTGTTGGCGTCAACAGTAGTAAAGATGAGGAACAGGTCTTTGTCGGCCTTAACCAGTTTGGTTATATCGGTTATTTTTAGCCGGTACTCAATGGCGTTGGTAATGCTTGGTATAATTAAAACCGGGGGTCGGTTCGAAATATCCGTATCATCGGCCGAAGTAAAAGCATACAAGGCAAATTTGCGCATTGTTATTCCCGGGTCGCTGTTGGTTATATTGATCACAATTTCATCCTGAGCCGCTACCTCGTTTGCAGTAATAGAGGTAATGACCGGCGGTGCGGGTTTGACGCTGTCTAACCAATACATGGGTGGAATAAGCGCCGGGTATTTATAATAGTTATTTTTCAGGCTGTCGTTCCAGCCATTCGGATTGCTTAAAAACGACCTGCTGCTAAAGTATACCTCTCCGTGCAGCGTAGGATATTTGCGGGCATCCCTGATTTGCTGCGGTATAATATTCTTGTCCCTCCACCGCGCATTGCTGCCGCCTTTGTAATAACCCAATCCTATATAACAGTGCTTGCCAAAGCTGTTGTTCGCCCACCAGTCTACCAGCACTTCGTAAGGAGCTGCACGGTGGCCATGCTCCCAATACAACTGCGGCACTACATAATCTATATAGCCTTCGCGCAACCACAGCAATATATCGGCATACAAATCGTCGTAGTTGGTTTGCCCTGCCTGGGTATTGCTGCCAAGGCTGTCCTGACTTTTATTACGCCACACGCCAAAGGGGCTGATCCCAAACTGGCAATCTGCTCTTTCTTCTTTAATTGCTCTGCTCAGTTTGGCAATAATAGAATCTACATTGCTCCTGCGCCAGGCGCTTTTATCCATTCCGCCACCATATTGGTTGTAGGTTTTATAATCGGGAAATTCCTGCCCGGCTATACGGTAAGGGTAAAAATAATCGTCGAAATGAAGTGCATCCACATCGTAATGGCTTACAATATCGCGGATTACGGCTACTACAAAATCCTGGGCATCTTTATTTCCCGGATCAAAATATCGTTTGCCGCCATAGGCCAAAAACCATTCAGGGTGCACTTTTGTAATATGAGTGGGGGCAATGGAAGACTTCCCGATAGAAAAATCTGCCCGATATGGGTTGCACCAGGCATGAAACTCAAGCCCCCTTTTATGCGTTTCTTCTATCATAAACTCCAGCGGGTCGTAGTATGGAACGGGCGGTTTGCCCTGTTTACCGGTAAGCCACTGGCTCCAGGGCTCGTATTGCGACGGATAAAAAGCGTCGGCAGCGGGGCGTACCTGCATGATAATAGCGTTCATGCCGTTCTGCACATGCATATCCAGCAGCCTGATAAATTCAGCTTTCTGGCTGTCGGAGTTATAATTTCCGCGGGAAGGCCAATCGATGTGATCAACCGTTGCAATCCAGGCGGCCCTGAATTCGTATTTGGGCTGCGCCATACTTACGGAAGTAACACAAAAAAGCAGGATCCAGGAAATACAGGCAAGCTTCATACGTAAACCACTATTAATAAAAACAGTGAAGATACGTTAATACGACTTTCGGATTTTGTCTAACAACTGATTCAGCTGTTTTAATTCATGTTCCTGTAATTCAGCGGTTAAGGAGTCCATTTCATCGTTTCGCTTATCGAGCCTTTCCAACAGGGCTGCCCCTTTTTCTGTAAGGGATATGTCTACCAGCCGTTTATCAAAGTCGCATACCCTTTTACTGGCTAACCCCTTGTTTACCAGGCGGTCAACGATCCTGCTCGTGTCGCTCATTTTGTCGAGCATACGCTCCCTTATTTTTAGGGTAGACAAGGGCGTGGGAAAAGAGCCTCTTAAAATGCGAAGGATGTTAAATTGCTGGGGAGTAATGTTTTCCGAATCAAAAAAGCTCTTTTGGCGTTCGCCTATCCAGTTACAGGTGTAAATCAGGTTAATAATGGCTTTTTGGTGTTCGTTCCGGAATTTAGGTTGCTTGATATCTTCTTCTAAAGACATTTCAAAAATTTGATGCAAAAATAATTCTTTATATTTTATCAAACCATTATGCAATAGCCCGCCAACTCTTAATGTAGTTGTAAAATAATCTTGGCTTCTGCACCAGCGCGCGGTAAATTTGTAGATATGGAACACACAACGCAGCAAGTTACATTAAAAGCTACCGAACACCCCGCGGCAGGTTTTTCTCAATTGGCAGAAACACTGATTGGTTCGGAGATCATAAAATTAGGTGGTGAAATCAGAGAAAAGATCAAACAAGGCGCCAAGATCTACAACTTCACCATAGGCGATTTTGATCCCGCTGTTTTTCCTATTCCGCAACAACTGGAGGACGAGATAGTAAATGCTTACAGGGCACATTTTACCAATTACCCCGCAGCCGAGGGCAATATAGACCTGCGGGAAGCCATTGCCGGCTTTTTGAAAGACAAAGAAGGATTGCAATATGCGGCTTCTGAAATTTTAGTGGCATCTGGCGGCCGCCCCCTGATCTATGGTTTTTTCAGAACAATTGCCGACAAGGGCGACAAGGTGATTTATGCGGTTCCATCCTGGAATAACAATCACTATACACATTTTATTGAAGGCGTTCGTTGCGAAATTGAGGCAAGTGCCGAAAACCACTTTATGCCCACGGCAGAAGATATAAAACCTCACCTGAAAGGGGCTGTTATACTGGCGCTTTGTTCGCCGCAGAACCCCACCGGCACCACTTTTAAAAAAGAAACGCTCGAAGCCATTTGCGATATGGTGCTGGAAGAGAACCGGCGCAGAAAAGCCACCGAAAAAAAACTATACGTGCTGTATGACCAGATGTACTGGCAACTTACTTATGGCAATATCAGGCACTACGATCCCGTTTCTTTAAGGAGTGAAATGAAAGCATATACGGTTTATGTAGATGCGGTGAGCAAATGTTTTGCTGCCACGGGGGTAAGAGTAGGCTGGGCAATGGGCCCTGCGCCCATTATGAACAAAATGAAAGCCATTCTGTCGCACATAGGAGCCTGGGCGCCTATGGCAGAGCAGAAAGCGGTGGCAAAGTTCTTAGGACAGAGGGAAGCGATTGAAAATTACCTGCAACATTTTAAATCCGAAGCGTCGTACCGGCTGCAAAAGATTTATGAAGGGTTTATGCAATTGAAAGCAGAAGGTTTGCCGGTTGATGCGGTGGCACCGCAGGCAGCTATTTACCTGACAGTACAAGTGAATGCTGCAGGCAGGAAAACAGAAAAGGGAGTGTTGTTGGCAGAGCAAAAGGACGTAACTGCGTATTTGCTGGATGAAGCCGGACTGGCACTGGTTCCTTTTTACGCTTTTGGAGCGTCTCCAACTTCCAGTTGGTATCGCCTCAGTATTGGCACCTGCAAAACAGAAGAAATACCTGATATGCTCAATGCGCTTGGCAAGGCGTTGAAAAAGCTGAAAGATTAGCACAACAATTGTGTATTCAATATTTTAAAAGAAAAACAATTCTATGAAAAGTTCCATCCGGCTGCTGCTGGCAGCATTTACTTTGTTTGCGTTTACGGGTTGCGAAACAGCACAACAGGTGCTGAATAGCATGAACACTGGCAGCGGCACACTTACCAGCACCGAAATTGCTGCGGGTTTAAAAGAAGCACTGAGCGTTGGCACGCAAAACAGCAGTGTAAAACTTTCGTCGTTAGATGGTTTTTTTGGGAATGCCGCCATCAAAATACTCATGCCCGAAGAGGCGAAAAAAGTGGAAAGTACCCTCCGCAATATCGGTTTGGGAAGCCTGGTAGACAAAGCCATTCTTTCTATGAACCGCGCTGCGGAAGATGCCGCAAAATCCGCCACTCCCATTTTTGTGAATGCCATTAAACAAATGACAATTACCGATGCATTGGGCATTCTTAAAGGCGGCGATTATGCAGCCACCGATTATTTTAAGGCAAAAACCACCCAGCCGCTTACCAACGCTTTCCGTCCTGTAATTGAAAAAGCGTTGGCAAAAACAGATGCTACCAAATACTGGAGCGATGTATTTTCTGCCTACAATAAATTCGCTGCAAAGCCTATTAACCCCGACCTGGCGGGTTATGTAACCGAAAAATCGTTAACCGGCATTTTTTACGAAGTTGGACAAGAAGAACAAAAGATCAGGAAAGATCCTGCAGCCAGGGTAACGGATTTGTTGAAGAAAGTATTTGGAAGTTAGGGAGCGGAGGCAGAGGCAAAGGTGAAAGGTAAAAGACGGGAAATGAACTGAAGAGTGCCTTTTATAACTGGTTGTTCAGAAGGGGAAGCGACGAAGTAATTTCAGTTACCTTTTGATGTAGGTACGGATTGTTAAGGTTATGCATGTGCCTGTCGTGATGAAGATCGGAACCCAGCAGGTCGATTAATTTCGTTTTATAGAGGCGATCGGCGGCTACTGCTATGCTTTTGCCATAATAACCTATTAGTGAAAGCAGGTTTACCTGGAGCAAACAGCCCGCGTTTCTTAGCTCTTCGTACACATCAAACTTTTGGTGCAGGTATGCGTACCGTTCGGGGTGGGCGAGCACTGGTTTATACCCCTTCATTTGAATATTGAAGATCTTCTGCTTATAGTCAAGCGGCATGCTTGCAAAGGAAAATTCCACTAATATAAGGTTATCCTTGAGCGTTAGCAGCGGTTCTTTTTTTTCCAGCAGGCTGTCAAAGTGATCGTCCAAAAAATATTCTGCGGCGGCTGTAATAGGAATATTGATATTTCTTTTGTTCAGTTCGTTCACCAGTTTGTCATACCCGTTCATAATCGTAGTACGATTATTAGGGTATAGATCGAGCATAAGATGGGGTGTAGTGATGATCTTTTTATAACCAAGCTTCATCATTCCCTCAATTAATGTAACAGAAGTTTCTATATCAGGCGAACCATCGTCAATTCCCGGAATCAGGTGTGAGTGCATATCACAGACCAAAGCACTCAAATCGCCAGGTTCAGGCACAGGTTTCTTTTTTTTAAAGAGGGAAAACATATCGATTGGGATCCGCTTTTATATAAAGCTAAACGAAATAGTGGTACGATATCTTATATCCAAAAATATAATTACTTAAACCTGTTTCCATGCGACTAAAAGCAAAAACTAACACATGGAAATTTTCTGAGAAAATTCTTTGTATACCGATTTTATTCCTTCTTGAAGAGGAATACTCGCCTTCCATCCTAACCGGGTCAGTTTTGTTACGTCCATCAATTTGCGTGGTGTGCCGTCGGGCTTAGTATGATCGTACACGATAGCTCCAGAATAACCTACAATGTCCTTCACCAGCAAAGCCAGGTCGGTAATGGTTATGTCTTCACCAACGCCTATGTTTACAAACCCTGCTTCGTTATACGCCTGCATTAAAAAAAAGCAGGCATCTGCCAGATCGTTCACATGCAAAAACTCACGACGTGGCGGTCCCGTTCCCCAAATTGTACCAGCGGGTAAGTTATTCAGTTTTGCTTCGTGAAATTTGCGAATCAATGCAGGCAGCACATGCGACTTTTTTAAGTCGTAATTGTCGTTAGGACCATACAGGTTAGTGGGCATTACCGAAATAAAATTGCAGTTGTATTGCTCACGATAAGCGTCGCACAATTTAATACCGGTAATTTTTGCAATGGCATAAGGTTCGTTGGTGTGTTCCAGCTCGCCTGTTAATAAATACTCTTCTTTTAATGGCTGAGGTGCCATTTTAGGATAAATGCAGGAAGATCCAAGAAACATCAGTTTTTTTACCGGGTTGAGATACGAAGCGTGGACAACGTTGTTCTGGATCATCAGGTTATCATACAGGAAATCTGCACGATACGTGTTATTAGCCAGGATGCCACCTACTTTAGCGGCAGCCATAAAAACATAATCAGGTTTTTCTTCCTCAAAAAAAGAATGTACATCCTGCTGATTCCGGAGGTCCAGTTCAGCAGAAGTTTGTGTAACTATATTTTCAAATCCCTCCTGTTCCAGTTTCCTAACGATGGCAGAGCCTACCATACCTCTATGCCCCGCCACATATATTTTATCGTGCTTATTCATATTGATTTTTTATACCAAAACCACTGTCCATCAGCAACTTTTCCTTGCGGAACAGTTCCACGTCGCTTGCCATCATTTCTTTTACCAGCGCCTGCAAATTATATTTAGGTTTCCAGCCCAGTTGCGTTTGTGCTTTGGTAGCATCGCCTATTAACAAGTCCACTTCTGTGGGACGATAATATTTTGGATCAATCGCTATCACTTCCTTTCCGGCAGGCAACTGAAAATCGGGATTAGAGCAGGAAACAATGATTCCGGTTTCTTTCTCTTCCTGTCCTTTAAATGTTATCGTTACGCCCACTTCGGCAAAAGCCATTCTCACAAATTCGCGCACTGTAGTAGTAACGCCTGTTGCAATTACATAATCTTCAGCCTTTTCTTGTTGCAAAATCAGCCACATAGCTTCCACATAATCTTTTGCATGCCCCCAATCGCGTTGTGCATTCAGATTACCGATATAAATTTTGTCTTGGAGGCCCAACGCAAGTTTAGCAACGCCGCGAGTGATCTTTCTTGTTACAAAAGTTTCTCCCCTCAATGGCGATTCGTGATTGAACAAAATGCCATTGGCTGCAAACATATTATATGCTTCGCGATAGTTAACTGTAATCCAGTAAGCATATAATTTAGCCACTCCATACGGAGAGCGTGGATAAAATGGTGTGGTTTCTGATTGAGGCACTGCCTGTACCAATCCGTACAACTCCGACGTTGAAGCCTGGTATATTTTAGTTTTTTTCGTCATTCCCAATAATCTCACGGCTTCAAGTATGCGCAAAGTGCCAATACCATCTGCATTAGCCGTGTATTCCGGTGTTTCGAAACTCACATGCACATGACTCATTGCCGCGAGATTGTAAATTTCGTCGGGCTGCACTTCCTGTATAATGCGAATGAGATTAGTGGAATCTGTCAGGTCGCCATAGTGCAGCTTCATTCGCACACCTTTTTCATGCGGGTCCTGGTACAAATGATCTATTCTTTCGGTATTAAACAAGGAACTTCTGCGTTTGATACCGTGCACCATGTAGCCTTTGGATAATAACAATTCGGCGAGATAGGCGCCATCCTGGCCGGTAATGCCGGTGACGAGAGCGGTTTTAGACATAGTAACAATACTTATTAAGGATGCAAATCTATTTATCTTCTCAGAAACTGCCCCAACTTCCTTAACGGCTTAAGATAGAGCGTATAAAAATCTGGCTGTAATTCGTTGACTTTCCATGCCAACCTATCCTTTTGGTTGGCTTTTAAGCGATTTGATAAGGATGCTGTGCTTACACCACCAACACGCATTTTTATGAGAACGTGATTTATATATGTAGCAGGGATATTGTTTTTCAGCAAAATACGTAACATGAGTTCATAATCGGCAGCAGATCCTAAATTGATATTGAACAAGCCCACTTTTTCATACACTTCCTTTCTTACAAAAAAGGTAGGATGCGGTGGCATCCATCCATAGTAAAAACTTTTTTTTGAATAAGTGCCCGCTTTCCATCTTCGTACCACTTTATCCAGGTCGTTACGCAGTACAAACTCCAGGTTGGCATAGGTTGCCTGCACAGCAGGATCTTCAAATGCTTTAGCTACCAATGAAAGTACCTCCTTAGAGGCATACACATCATCAGAATTCAAAATGCCGATTACATCACCCGTTGCACACCGGATGCCTTTATTCATAGCATCATATATGCCTTTATCTTTTTCAGAAACTATTTTAGCTACATGTGGAAACGTTTTTACAATATTTAAGGTATTGTCCTTTGAAAGCCCATCCACAATAATATGCTCCACGTTGCCATAATCCTGCTGCTGAACGCAGGTTAAAGTATCGCGGATTGTTTCCGAACTGTTATAGGTGGCGGTGATGATGGAGAGTTTCATATCTCAACTTCTGGTGATTACACAATTCTCCAGTACCAACATATCCATTTGAGTTCTTAAAAAACAGTCTAACGCTTCAGCAGGTGTATTTACAATGGGTTCGTTTTCGTTAAAGGAGGTATTAAGTAAGATTGGAACTCCCGTTTTTTGTCTGAATGCTTCAATCAAACCATGATACCTCGGCGAAATACTTTTATCTACTGTTTGTAATCTGCCTGTTCCGTCTACATGTGTTACGGCAGGGATAATTTGATGCTTTTCCTTTTTTATTGGAAAAACTTTTTCCATAAACGGAACATCGTCAGTTTTGGTAAAATACTCTTCCGTATATTCTTTCAATATAGAAGGTGCAAAAGGACGAAAACTTTCACGTCGCTTGATTTTTAGATTCAGCAAGTCTTTTGCTTCAGGATTCCTCGGATCAGCAATAATTGATCTAGCACCCAATGCCCTCGGGCCAAATTCCGCTCTACCGTTGAACCAACCCACTACACCTGGTTCGATCAACTTGTCAGTAACCACATCAAACAAATCTTTATCTGATAACTTTTTGTAGCTGATGTTTCTCGACTGTAGAAATGCCTCTATTTCATCATTAGAAAATTTGCTACCAGTGTAGGCAGACCATATTGGTTTTGCTCGTGGCTGATCAAGTATGTGATTATATAGATATAGTGCTGAGCCCATGGAGATTCCTGCGTCGTGCCCCGCGGAAGGGATATATACATTTTTAAAACCAGTTGCCTCAGCTATTTTGCCATTGGCAACAGAGTTTTGAGCAACCCCCCCCGCGATACATACATTCTCCAAGCCCGTTCTCTCCTTCAGCTTTTTAAGCATGTGGAAGATCAACTCTTCTGTAACTCGCTGAACCGAGGTAGCAAGGTCCTTGTGGTACTGAGTAAGCGGGTCTTCTTTTTTTCTGGGAGTACCAAAAACTTCTACAAACTTTTCTGAAAAAAGATTGCCTACAAAGGGCATGTTATTTTCATATTTAAACCCAGCTTTTGTTGGTGGAACAAAATATTCTGATTTCCAGGTGTACAATCCATTGGGCAAAAAAGTAAGCACCTCTTTAACCTTGTCGATATATTTGGGTTCACCATAGGGTGCCAACCCCATCACTTTGTATTCATCTCCGTAATGGGGAAAACCCAGGAACTGAGTAAATGCTGTATAAAACAACCCACAGGAAACCGGAAAGTCAACACTGTCTAAAACTTCAATTTTGTTTTTTCTTCCAATGCCGATCATGGTAGTGGTAAAATCACCAGATCCATCCACAGAAAGTAATGCAGCCTCTTCAAAAGGTGAAGCAAAAAAGGCTGAAGCCAGATGGCTTCTGTGATGTTCAATATTTTTGATCTTCTTTTTTAGACTTTTATAATCAATGGATAAATCAATTTTTTTAAACTCTTCTTCGAGACTTGTAACATCCTTCGCGTTTTGATATCTTTTGATGGCACCACCAACAAGGGAGGGATTTGACAGAAGGTACCCGACTTTTTTCATCAACTTCGCATTGGTATCTCTACCGATCGTTATATAGTCTACATCGTTGAGGGAAATCCCAGCTTCTTTCAAACAAAACTGTATGGCTAAAGCAGGAAAACCGGCCCAGTGTTTTATTCGGGTAAAGCGTTCTTCTTCTGTTGCAGCAATCATTTCTCCGTCTTTAAAAATGGCAGCCGAAGAATCTGCATGGTAAGCATTTAATCCTAGTATATACATCTAGCTGAATAGTTTTAAATATGCTTCTTTAATATTTGATTTTTCAATATAATCTTTTGCTAATTGATGAGCTCCTTTACTCCAAATTTGAAAGTTTGCATCATCCATCTCAGCCACTTGCTTTAGTACATTAACAAACGCAGGTGGATTATTCAGTGGTAAATCCCACCCTGCCTGTTTTGCTTGCAAATCTCGCCAAGGCGTTTGATCACTTATTAAAACAGGGCGCCCAACCGCAAGAGCTTCAAAAATAGCATGGCCAAAGTTTTCGCCTTCTGTTGGCAGAGCCAAAATATGGTGATCTGCTATAAGATTTCCAATATCTGCATTGGGTACGCCTTTTTTAATCACTACCCGAGTTCTATTAGAAAGTGATGCGATTATCTGTTGACATTTAGCCCAATACTTTTCATCTTCAACAGCACCTATGATTGTAAGCAGAATATTTGAATGCAAAGTCCTAATATATTCTAATAACGGTGCAAGGTTTTTTATAGGATGAATGCGCCCGACAAAAATTATTTTTAAATCTCCAGACTCTTTTTTTATTACCCGAGTAATAAGCTGCCGGGCAGGCGAAAAATTTGGGATCAAATTGATGTGTACATCATTTCCAAAAATCTTTTGGATATCATTTTTTTCTATTTCATCAGTAGCTTGAAAAACAATTTTTTTGTGTATCCCTGCAAGTTTAAATAAGAAAAGAAAAGCTTTCTTTTTTGTTGTCTTAAATTGAAGAGCTGTTTTCTTTAGCATACCTCGAGGTGCCAAAATAAGCTTTGAATCCGTTAATCCCAGCGTCTTTATTAAAAGCGGATACAAGGTATTATACCGGGAATACATACTATTGATGTAAACATAATCAGCTTTTATTTCTCTAATATTATGAGTAAAGTTCTTCCAGCTTAAATAAGCAGGGGAGGCGTACAATATATTTATGCCGTTTAGTTGCACCCATTTATCACATTGTATATTTGGATAAGGATGGGTTTCGCCCAGGTCGCGATCGGTGGTGAAAACAAAAATATCATAGCTGTCTTTCATGTTGTCTGAAAAGTTGACACATGATCTTATAGGCCCTCCGGCCTTGAAGCCAGGTTCATACCAATCTGCAAATACTAAAATTTTCTTTTTTTCAGTTAACATTATTCTTTTCCAGCCAATATTCCAATACAATAAAAAGCCATATCTCCGCCCATCGTATAGATGAATCATTGTTTAGAAATCGTTGCCAGTATTGCTTCAACCCGTCAGCGTTTACAAAATCCCGCTTGCAAATTTCAAGTATTCTTGTTTCACAAAAAGTGCGTAATTCTTTCTTCATCCACAAGTCCCAGGGAAAAACAAACCCTTGCTTTTTCCTAAATACGATGTCATCTGGTAACAATGGTTTTACACTTTCAACCAATAAGCTTTTAGCATACACCGGTTGTTTATATTCGTCAGGTATACCCATTACATATTCAATCAGGTCTGTATCAAAAAACGGTTCTCTTGCTTCAAGTGCAACCGCCATACTCATTTGGTCGGTGTCTTTCAGCAAAGTATACTGTGTGTAACCCAAATACTCTGCTGCAGAAACCTGGCTTAATACAGGAAGAGTATTTAATTCAGTGCTGATGGAAGAAAGTTTTTGTTGAAGTGCCGTAGATTTTATTTCAGACACATTTAGTAACTTATGAATTAGTGTAGGAGACAAAATCTGTCGTAATACAGGATATACCTGGTCAATATCCGGAGAAGAACAATTTAATAATTGCAGCAGGCGGTATCCTTTATTAGAAAACTGTTTAACTGGCATCAGAGCTGCTATTACTTTTCTAAGCAGGTTTGTATTTTTCCAGGAATTTTTTTTTGCATGTAGCTTCTGGAACTGGTTAAATATTGGGTAACCCGCAAACAGTTCATCCCCGCCAATGCCAGACAAAGCGACTTTAATACCTGTCTGCCTGATTGCTTTGGAAACAACAAATGTATTTATCCCATCCCCGCTTGGTGTGTCCATTGCTGACAATGCGTTTTCTAATTCATCCAACATTGCTGTTGGCGAAAGCTGGATTTTAGTATGATGGGCATTAAATTTCTTAGCAATTATTTCAGCGTATATAGATTCGTCGTATTCTTTTTCGCTAAAAGAGATATTAAAAGTAGCCGGACGTATTTTACATTCTTCAGCCATTAGCCCAACAACTATACTTGAATCTATCCCTCCTGATAAAAAAGCTCCTACGGGAACGTCACTTACAAACCTCCTTTGCACAGATTGAACAAGCAATCTTCGAATATTTGCCTGTATTGCAACCTTGTCAGTATATTCAAAAACGCTTGCACTATCTGTTACACTCCAGTATTGTCTCTTATTTATTTCTCCCTTTTTGATTGAGAGGTAACAGCCGGACTCTAATTGTTTAATTCCTTGTACCATTGTAAGCGGAGAGCTGACTGATTGGTAAGAGAAATATTCAAAAATCGCCTCTTTGCAAATTTTTCTACTAACAAGTCCGCTGGAAAGAATAGATCTGATTTCAGAAGCAAAAATTATCTTATCATCATCCAGGTAATAATATAGCGGTTTCACTCCCATCCTGTCGCGAACGAGACGTAATTCTTCCTCTTGTCTATCCCAAACAGCAAAGGCGAACATGCCTTTAAAATGTTTAAGGCAATTGACACCCCATTTGGAATAAGCAGCCATAAGCGTTTCGGTATCACCGGAAGTTTTGAAAGGATAATCCTTCAACTGTGATCTCACCTCTTCATAGTTGTACATCTCACCATTAAAAACTAGTACATAACGACCGGAATCGTCGAAAAATGGTTGATTGGAGGCTGTTGAAAGATCAAGAATTGATAGTCTTTTGTGTCCGAGGGCAATTCCTTTTTCGATAAAAAACCCGTCTGCATCTGGCCCCCGGTGAGCTAATGCATTAGTCATTTTTACTACAGCATCGGAGTTATCCGCTGAAACCCCACTAAATGATAGGATACCGGCAATGCCGCACATGCAAACTTAAAAATTTGGAATAAATGGCAGGAATTTATTAACTGTCGATGTGATCAGATGTCATACCCGAATTGACAACTCTTATGTTCACTTTACCTACTCCTTTTTGCGTATTTTTTTTATTTGAAATAATAGCCAGCTTCTGCTTTTTATAAGTATTATAAGTGTAATAAAACATGTAAAAAATCAATAGCAATTGAGTAGCAAGAGCAGCTAAGAAAAGCAAGCGAAATTTACGCAATACAAGAATCCGCAGAGACAACGTATCGGCATTTTCTTTACCAATAGTCCAATCTAACATCTTCTTTAAGGCAGGCATTAATACTGGAATTTTGTTCCAATTGGTGTATTGCTTACCCTCGTAGCGATAATTTTGATCATAACCGGCAGGTACTTGTGTTTTATAAGAAGCCCAATCCTTACTCACATCTTCAAAAGAAGCCAAAGTTCCATCTGGGCGCTTGAAATATAAATTGTATAGAGGATCAAAGACGACCCACCTGCCGCCATTTTTTGCCTCTAATATAATGTGACCTCCATATAAATTTCCTACTTTCATCTGAATAATTCTTGTTTCCAATTTTAATTCATCAAGCAATCTGGCCATAACCAATGAATAACTACCGCAAGCACCTTGGCCGGTCATTAAATCTACAGTTAAAGGATTAACGATGTCAGACTTGAAACTGTTGATCTTTTTGTCTTGAAATGCAACACGACTTGAAGAAACTAATTCGTGGACCAAGTTTAGACTACTTATAAGAATGGCGTTGCTGTCCGTATCAATATTATTAGATTCCGCCAGTTTTTTAGCGTTTGTAGATAGCACCCTGAACAGATCTTGCTCATATTTATCTTCAGAATAGAAATAAAAAATTAGGCCAGTTAGAAAACCTGATATAAAGAAAAAAAAATAGAATTTATTAAGCGATCTGTAATATGAAGCTACTTTTTTTAGCAAACTAAAAATGTTTTTTACAATGTTTATGCAATTTAGCTATTTATAACTTTATTATTTGCATAAATATTTTTATATAACCGTAAATACTGGCTTGCTATGGCAGAAGGTAAAAAGCGCTTGTAGTTTTGCTCACCAATAGTTGTTAGTCGCTTCCTGTATTCGGCATCATTAATAACCTTTAATACTCCTTTTCGTATTTCCTCTACAGTAAATGGATCAACTAGGCAAGCGCCTTCACCTGCAGTTGAAGCCATGGGGTTAATGTTACTGGTTATTATTACTTTACCAGTTGCCTGTGCTTCAATAATTGGCAGTCCAAAGCCTTCTAGTAGCGAAACAAATATTACAAAATCGCAATTTTTGTATTCCTCAAGAACTTGTTCACGCGATAAACTAGTAACCCATTCAAAATCAATTTTGTATTTAGCTAAGACAATTAATTGTTCGCTTGAAGGAACACCAATTATTCTTAAAACACAAGGAATGCTTTCAAGAGCAGCGGCGACTCGTTCTAAATTTTTGTTTGGTGTCACCCCAACTTGTAAAATAATTGGCTTTATATTATTGAATGTTTTGTCGCCAGTGGTATAATTACCTATCAAACAATTAGGAATGACCTGTATTTTATCGGGATTCGTATTTACATGCCTCAATAAGCGTGCTTTAGTAGTTTCTGAGATAACAGTTATATATTTTAATCTTTTAACAGGCAGGTAAAACCAAAACAGCCAAAGGATGACTCTTTTAAACCCTTTCTGCTTATCAAGTTCACCACAATCATGAATAGTTAGTATCGTATTTTTGCGCGGTAAAAAAATTCCTAGATAATGAATATCTCCTGTTATATGATTAATTTTCCCGCATTTTTTAACAGAAAATAAGATGTTTTTCATCCTATTAATAATGCCTGTTCCTTTATAGGGCATGATATTATTTCTAAAAATAATTTCATTCTGTAACTCTTTGCAAATTGCTTCAAAAAGTTCTTCGATACTAAAAAAAATATTATTGGGTTTCCTAATGAAAAATTGGACTTCCATTAAAGCCATACAAGATTTAAAGCCAAGTTAGATATTAATCTTATAAAATTTTCCGAAGATCCAGTAAATTATGGATACAAATATCGAAATCTTTACAAAAGAATTTAACGTTGAAAGAAGATCTGTTTCAACAGTTAAAGTATAATAGAAAAGTAAAGGAATCCAAATAACAAGTGTGGGATATCTTCTTGCTAGTTTCAAAACAGTGTGTAAGAAAAAAGCAAGAGTTACCCCGTAAAAGAAAATAAAGAAAACACCACCAACCGGACCAAAGTTACCATAGGCTTCTCCATATGGACCGATGTTCATGCTGTAAGAAAGTCTACTTTTAATGCCAACAAATCTGGATAAATTGGCTGCTCCTCCTGATTCTGGCTTATTAGGCCATAAAAAGCGAGGAACAGCAACAGCAGCAAGTGATGTAAAAATTGTTTCTCCGCGTGCATACGGTTCAACTGCAGGTATATATCTAATTACCCGAGCAATTAACCATCCTTGATTAAATCTATAACTTAAAAAAAACATCGACTCATCAGAAAACATCTGTTTGGGGTTTTCAAGTTTTTTGCCGATCAGATGAATAAAAATCTCCAAATTGCTTTTCTCTGTAATATTTGCTGGCCCAACATGAATTTTATTCCAAGTAATTTTTCTGTATTCGCCTTTTACACTTTGGATGATTAGAACTACCCAAAAGCATGAAAAGAAGAAAAGCAACTTATTTAAAAGTTTGAACTTGTATTGGGCTGAAATCAAACAAGAAGCTATTGCCATAAACATCAAAAACTCCCCAAACAATCCCCTCTGTACAGAAGTTAAGAAAAAAACAAAGACCAATAAGACTAACGAAATAAGTCGGTAACGCTCTGTTGAAAAATAGAAATAGAAGAATCCAATATAAGAGAGCATTGACAACAGATAAAAAACAAAAGCAATACTATCTGGAACGAAAGAAGCTGAAAAATTTGATAGTAGTCCAACGATAATAAAAATAATACCGATATAAGATTTTCCCTGTAAAGCCTTTTTCGCCGCCGTTACGTAAGTAATAGCACTTCGCCTATTCCGATAAAAAATTAGATGGGCGCCTGAAAATAATGCCAAGTTTGCAGGTATTAAATAAGAGAAATAGATTTCCGCCGGTACTCCCATTACTCTGCCCCAAAGAACGGCGAGCGAATCGGTTGCATTGAAATAATAATAACTTATTAAGGGGGTCGTTAAAGTGTCAAAGGCAGAATAAAAAGTTAAAAAATCTAAAATACAAATCGTATTTCCTAAATTATTAATAAACCGCAGAAGCGTGAAAATCTGGTAAGCTATAACAAACGATACTAATGTTTGCCAGTTAGAAATAATAAGTGACAAAAAGAAAATAACCACACTCAGCAACAATAGCAACAAATTCTTGTGTTTATTTTGTACTGTTGACATTTCAAGCTTTTGTTATTGAAACGAAACCATTTTTTTCAAATAGCCCTTCTGTACCTTTAGGAAAAGATACAGTCATAAAATTAGCTTCCGCCCACTTTTTTATTTCTATTTTATTTGCCAGATAAACTGCATCAATATCTGGTATCAACCTTTGATCCGGATTTTTTAAGCAATAAGGATCAATGTTTAGTACAAAAGGTCCATAAATATTATTCAAGTGTTTTAATTTTTTTCTCATTTGCCATCCTTCAAAAAAACTAACTAATGCATCTAAATAAAGCCGTTTTTTTATCTTTTCTTTAGCGCCTTTTCCGTAATTGAACCCAATTTTTTGGGATGGAACAATCCCGGTCGAACAAAAATCAGGGAAAACGAGCACTAATTTTCCATTGGTTTTTAAGCCAGCCGTCATTTGCGTAAGTGCCCTTAAGGGATAAACAAGATGCTCCATTACGTAAAATGCTAAACAACAATCATAAGAATTGTTGCTCTGTATAAAATTATATGCAGAAGCTGTTTGCCATTGCGCCGAAGGGTATTTTCTTTTATTTTCTTCAATTACATATTCGGCCATTTCCACGCCCGTGTAATTTCCACTAAAACCTCTTTTAATTAATTTATCATATATTTTCCCAGATCCGCATCCTATTTCTATCAAATTTTGAACTTTATTTTCAAGGATAAAAGTAATCACATGGTCTGCTATTTCACTAGTTGGATCTGCAGCGTTTTGATGCACATCATCTATCATTGATTGATACTGAAACCTTTTTTCAATAGAGCTATAAAACTCAGACATTCTTCTATCCAAATCTTTCAGTTGCTGATTAGATAGTGCTTCTGAGGAATACCAATTTAATTTATTAACAATCATATTTTTTTAATTAGCAATAGTTCTGAAAAATATTTTACAATTAATCGTAAAAGTTTTTGGTTGAAATACCAAGATACTTTTTATGGCTCTTCTAAAAGATAATTTTGCTATGATACCTTTTAATTTCTTAATATCGGCTTTTGATAAGCTTTGATTAAACTTTTCAATAAGTAAATTAATTTCAGTAATATCTCTATTGGTTTTAATGCTAATACCCGTAACGGAAGAATTATTTGCAACTCGATACAATGTTAATGTTTTGCACACATATACGTCTTTATACATTTTTAGCAAACCTCGTACAAAAAAGTCAGTATCTCCAAATTGAGCGAGCCTGGTATCAAACCCTCCAATTTTCTCAAATAGCAAAAGATTAAAAGCTGACCCTGATATATGCCAAGCGCTATATAATTTTGTTAAGTAACCTATTTTATGTTCGTAACTCCGATCAATTTTTTGAATATTACCACTATTATCCCCTCGTGACAAAATCGCCAAATCGTTTTCAAATGTGTCATAACTGGACCAAACTGTAAAGAATTCTTCGTCATCTATCTGTTCTATCTGTTCAATACTACAACTAAGCCAGTCTTCCTTAACTATATCATCTGCATGTATAATAAAACACCAGTCAAATTGTTCCCGAAGTTTCGCAAATGCAATATTTGTGGTTTCTCTCTCCCCAGAATTCTTTTTGTTCTTAAATAACTTAATCCTATTGTCTTTGGCTATGTGGGATTCTATTATTAAAGTTGAATCATCTGTACTACAATCGTCATAAATAGTTACATGAATATTCCTCTTAGTATAGTCTATTGCTTTTAGAACAGAATTTATGGTTGCAGATACTGTATTTGCTGAATTGTAACACGGGATAAATATCGAAATCTTCTTCTGCATGGGCAGGTTATACTTTAACTACTAATTTCCTGAAGTAAAAGGTTGGCAACTCTTAATGAAGCAAATCCATCTCCATAGGGATTGAAAATGATTGCAGGTTGATAATCGTTAGCCCATTCAAAGGCTTCGAAAATCGCTTGCTGATCAGCTCCTACTAATTTAGCCATTCCTTTCCATACGGCTTCAGGCCGCTCAGTAACCTCACGAAGCACAATCAACGGTTTCCCGAAAGACGGAGCCTCTTCCTGAATGCCTCCTGAGTCCGTTATTATTATTTTTGCTCTGCTTATTAACTTTAAAGTGTCCAGGTAATCTAATGGATCGATAGACAAAAAATTTGATCTTTGATTAATATCAGCTTCCTCAATCAATGACTTAACCTGGGGGTTAGGGTGCTTAAGCCAAACAAAGAAATATTTAGTGTAGCGGCTTGCAAGGAAACTAATTGCATTTATAATGTTTAATAGATTCTCGCCTTGATTTTCTCTTCTATGGCATGTTATTATTACAATATCTGTTTTATTATTAATTTGTAATTCCGGGTCATTAAAATTTACTTCATCAAACTTCTCAGAACGCCGCATTAATTCCAATGCATCTACTATAGTATTTCCGACAACATGAATTTTTGATTCGTCTATGCCTTCTGACGATAAGTTTTGCTTTGATATTTCTGTTGGTGCAAGGTGTGCGTAAGCAGAAATACTGGCGACCTTTCTGTTATATTCTTCTGGAAATGGTTGATCCAAATGAAAACTCCTTAATCCGGCTTCGAGGTGAAAAAATTTAATTTTGTTATAGAACGCAACCATGGAAGCCGCCATAACTGTAGTTGTGTCTCCTTGTGCTAAAATAATGTCAGGTTTTTGTCCACTTTCCTGAAAAAGTAAAATTAAATTATCTAGCTCGGTGATAGCCTTGGCTGTTAACCTTGATAGGCTTTGACTGGGAGAAAGTATATCTAAAGAATAATCCGGATAAATATCAAAGAGTTTCCAATATTTAGTTAACAAATTCCTGTGTTGTCCTGTACTGACTACCGCGTAATCTTCAAATCCTTTTTTTTTAAACTCGTAAATTATTGGCGCCACTTTTATTAGTTCGGGTCGTGTTCCTATAACAAACAAAATTTTGTTAACTTTCATAAATAACTTTCTCTATTGTACTTTTCAATTTTTCAATTTCTACCTCTATACTTAATTTTTCAGCAAATAATTTTTGCAAATCTTTTTTAACTGGTTTGCTGCCTGCAGCTAACTCTTCACACAGCCTCTGTAATGCGTTGTCTTCAAAATCTATAAGACGCCCCTTAATAGGTGTATCAAATAATGAAACCAACCCTTTTAATTTGGGTGCAAAAACCGGAATTCCATAACTCCAGTATTCGTATAACTTATTGGGAGCACAATACTCAAAATTCAAATCAACCCCTTTATATAAAATAAGTCCATAGTCTATGCGAGTGTAAATATTTGATAATTGGCTATGGGGAATCTCGCCGTTTAAAATAAAATTTTTGTTGTTAATTGTTTTAAAGCGTTCAATTATTTCATTTGAATGCCTTCCCACTACAACAAAAAAAAGATTTTCTAAATGTTTTGAATTTTCCACCATTTTAATAAACTGCTCAAAGTAATGATCAGTACCAACATTACCAATATGAGCGATAATAACAGCAGAATCAGGAATGCTATTTAAACTATGCTTAGACAATTCAACTTCATTTCTACTTTCACAAGTATTAGGAAAGACGAATGCATTAATATTTTCTGGATTGCTGCACCCAGAAACAAAAATGTTTTTCCGATGTATTTCAGGGAATAATATTAGATCAATCCTATCACTATTTTTAATAGCATATTGAAGTTGATATTTGACCAGCTTTGAAACAATATGAGGGTTTATTACTTCGAATTGGTGGTATAATATTTTTAGATCTTTTTTAAAATTTTTCTTTATAAGCAAGGAATAAAAGGCAATCTGTAAGTCAGGAGTATATATCACAGGGTTACTAATATAGCAAATTGAAAAAAGTTTTTTAAAGATTAAAAAGTGCTTTTTAATCTTTAAAAAGTAACTCTGAGAATTAAGTTCATTTGAGTTTTTGAAGACCCCTAATGATTGTTCTTTCTTTACATGCGGTATCTTATATTGTCCTTCAATAGTTGCCTGCAGAATTTCTGAATAAAAATTATTGGCTATAGTTTTTATAATATATCTTGTAACTGGAATTTGAGAAAAACTATTAAGGGTTAAAAAAAAGACTTTCATTTACTTGAAATTAACATTTGCTTGCGGAGCTATACTTCAAAATTTCTTCAGCGCGATGGATGTATAAGTGTTTATCAATAATTAATTGTTGGCATTTAATTTTCATTTCCTGAATTTTTTCTTTTTGTTGCAAACTAAATTCAACTGCCTTTACCAACTCCTCTTCATTTGTAAAATATAAAAGATGTTCTTTATCAATAAATATTGATTTCATCTCCGGGCTATCTGAACATAATTGTGCTCCTCCTGCAATTGGAATTTCGAAAAATCTCATATTTGCTGACGGGAAATTCAGATCATCCATTACATTTAAACTGAGGAAGGAGGCTTGAATGACTTGTGTAAAATCCTTTCCGAATAATGGTTTTTGTGCAGCAATCTTTTTAATAGGTTTATAAGTACATCTATTCCAATATGGGCCGCTAACCTTTATTCGAAAATGAGGGAAATTTTGGTGTATTATTCTTAGTGCATTCTCTCTTTCCGGACGCCACGAGCCGACAAATGATACATCATGCAAGTATTCTTTCTTTTCTCGAGAAGCAAGGTAATGAGCAGCGATGTCTCCGGCAAACGGTATCCATGCAACCGTTTTGCATCCTAAGGATTTAAAAGAAGTAAGGGAAGACTTACTATATGAAAACAGGCAATCCAGCAAAGGCAAATTATTATATACGTGTGCACTTAAATTTGGAAGAGGGTCAGGCCAATACCAGCTTATTATTAGATTAGGCATTATACTTTGAAGGTATAAAATAGTACCAGGTAATATTTCGGCATTGGTAAACCCTAAAAGTAAATTTGGTTTAAATTTTTTTACAAAATTCACAAGCTCCTTATTTGATTTACGCGTCCATGCCTCTATTCTCAAGAATCTATGGATATTGGCACCAATTAAAGATGGTTTTGCAAAAGATTCCGTAGATTTCTTTATATCAAAAATGTGTACTTCACAATTCAATTGTTTGAATGCTTTTTCAAATGAATTTTCGAGGCAGTTGTTTCCTGATTCTCCAACTATCAAAATCCTATTAATCCTCATGATAAAAATTAGTTATCCATTAGGTTTTTGCTTCTAAGGGATTTGAATATGCCAGCCAATTTTTTTGTTGACTCTTTTCTATGGTACTGTTGTAGATATTTCCGGTTTAAATTAATATTAACCTCATCAAAATAAAGTAATTCCAACTGCTTAACACATTGATCTGTGTTTTCCGGATCACATATAACTGCCAGTCCGGAGTTAATTAAAAAAACCTTTTGAATACCTTCCGTTACAAATGCAAGAATTGGTTTGCCATTTTGAACATAATCAAAAATTTTTGAGGGCAAACAATAATGTTCGCCTTGTTCAACCTTTTCGGATGTTGCTAGGAATGCATCAAATTCTTTTTGGATAGCAAGCGTTTTTTCGTATGGTTGAAACCCCCGATAATTATATATATCCAAAAGGTCGAATTCTTTCAACATATTTAAAAGCCAATCCTGTTCACGACCCACAAAATCAAATCGAAAAACAGATTTTAAATCTGGATATTTCTTAAATAATGCTGCAAGAGCTTTGAAAAAGAAATATGGACTCCGATATAACCAATTTTCTTTAATCGGAAAATATTGGAACTTCCTATGGTATTTCCTCTTCCACCACTTTAATTGTGAGCTATTATAAGCCCCCGGGTTATAATAAAAGGATCCAATATAGCCAATAACAAAATGTTTTTTATTTTTCTCTTTTTTATTTTTCTCAGTTACTGTTAAGTCGCTATCAAACCCATTGGGTATCCACTCAAATTTATCTAAAGAAATTGTAGGATGAGTATTACTGAAGATGCTAATAATTTGAGGTGTAACTCCGATTATTTTTGAAGCATGATTAAAAACCGAAGATTCTATTTGTTTTTTTAAAAGAAAGTGCAAATATGTTCCATTAGGATCGCTACCCCAATAAGACCAAAGATCCCTCATGTCCAAGACTAATGGCAGCTTAAACTTTTTTGAAATATCTCTTGCGAGTGGACCACTGCTAAAGGGTGGTAAAGATGTATATATAAGCTCAGGCTTATGCTTTTCTATTATTTCAGGTAATTCAGTATATAGATTTCTTTTCCAGGCTCTCCCAATATCATCCGTTAATTTAAAATATACGTTTAAAAAATTGGAAACTCTGTTTCTCCTTTTTTCAAAAAAGGGACTGCAACTAATCCTGTAAATAACAGTATCAAAAGGAATATCATTATTGAGTTCTGGACTTATTTGTGCATTAAAAATTCTGGAAGCTTCAATCTCCTTAAGAGTTATAATAATAGGAGTGATTCCAAAATTGCTTAAATACTTAACAAATTTTAAAGATCTGTAATTTCCTGTAGTATTAACCGGAGCAAACTCCATTATTAAAAAAAGAACATTCATGTAAAGGATCTCTATGACTTTCTGTTTTTAATACATAAATCGATTATCGCCTGACTTGTTTTATTATAGATGTTGCGGGTTTGATGAGTTTCATAATTTTAAAATACAATTCTCTTTGTTTGGCATCTGTACCAAATTCTTCGTGGTTTCTATTGGGCAAAGACAAAACCTCATCAAATTCACTTTCTGTAAATCCGAGTTTCTTAGCTACATAAATTTTGTCTTCTCTTTGCAATTGAATATCATATGACGGCTGCGATAATTCCTTTAATGCTTCATTTTTAGTTATCTGGCCTGCAAAAATTAAATTAGATAAGTGGGCTTTTCTTTTATCAATATTAAATTTAGCGGGTAAAATATAGCCTTGGTAAAACCTGGTAAAAATTGATTCATGATGTTTTCCTCCATAATCCCTCCAGCCTAATTCTTTCGTAATCATATTTTTTATTTCTGCTTTGTTGTAAGACACATAATTTAAAAGCTGAACACTTTGTATATTCTTAACTAATTGGTAGTATGCATAATGCCATAACCCTAATGCAGGTAATTTTTTTAAAGAAGTTTTACTATACGTTTTGTGGATGTTCTTAAGATTAACCAAATCGAATTTATTGTAGTTCCAGGTTCGAGGCAAAGTATGTTCTGTCCATACGTTATTTCCGCTTAATAAGAACTTGAGATTGAATTTGTTTGCAATTTTAAATAAAGCCCCAAAAATCATGTGGTCCGCAGGCACATCTAAATCGACCACGGAGGCTTTAAAATAAGATCGTTGTAATTCTTTAAACTCTTCCCAATCCATTACATAGGTGTAAAGATCAAAACCAAGTAGTTTTACCGTATTCTCAATATTTTGAACAGCAAGTTCTGAGTTCCACCCATAGTCAAAATGTACAATAAGAGGTTTAAGTCCAAGTTGCTTTGCTAAATATGCTAAATAAGAACTATCAGCACCTCCACTCAATCCTAGTACGCAGTCATATTTATTGTTTTTTCCAACGTTCTTTATGGTCGATACTATGCCTGAGAGTTTATTTAGTCCTTCCTCTCCTTTGAACCCCTGTTCCCTTTCGGCGGTAATATACTCATGATAATAATTACAAATTCCATTTTCATCAAAGGTTATATCAGGGTCGGCTATCGTATCCATTACGCTTATTGCACATTGTCTATATTGTCTTCCTACATTTGCTAGGTCATCCTTCTTTAATTTTTCTTCATCGTATGCCAACATAGTCAAGATATTTATATTAGTTGATTCACTCTCTTACAAAGCTGAATTCTGTTAATCCTTTTTCGCCATTAGGTAAATCTATCGAAGAAGAAACATATTTTAAAGTCAAAATAGTACCATTTCTGGTTTCATTTATAAAAACAGATGGTGGAATTACTTCTTTTTTAAGTTTAAATGGAATATTTATAATTCTATTTCCATGGTTGCCATGCATCCTTACTGTTAAAGAATCAGCATCATATTCGACCTCGGTGTATCCTCCAGATATTGAAACATTCCATTTATTAAATTGAGCAGTTTCCGAAAGAACAGCAGCGTAAAATTTATCATTATTTTTTGCACAATAAAATGCTGGGTTAATAACAATATCAAAATCTTTTTGCTTTATCTGAAGACTGTTGTCACTTATAATTACTGGAGGTTCTGAATATGGGTTTGTTCCCTTTGCATAAGGAAATATAATGTTAAAAAAAGGAGTATGGCTTTTTAACCTAATTATTTGTTGCTCTTCAGAATAAGTATAATCGTTAGTTTTGTAAAACTCATTTTTTTCGGTTAAATTTTGCCAAGCCGTTGTCCAACTGGATAATGTGAAACTTGACGAAGATTCTAAAATGGTATATAACTTCCAATTTATTCCTCCCGAAGCATGCGCCTTCCATTTCTGGCCAGTAAAAGTAAACTCATTTAGCCCTCGTATCAATTGGAACTCTTCAGTAGATTTCGGGAGTTGCTTTAACTTAATATTATCATATATACTCTTTTCCGGGCTTATTAAGCCCATGGGAGTTTCAATTTTACTTTCGGACATCATCGTCATACTCCAGATGTTTTTTTCATTGCCGGTTATACTGTCATATAAAACTATAATTGGAAGCTCTTCAAATATTGTTATAAAGTTTATTTTTTTATACCATGCTTTACCACTTTTCATTGCCATCCTTATTGTAGCTGAAGCGCTCTGTCCCAGATTTGCAAAATTTATGATGTTAGAGCTTGACCAAATACGATTGGTAAGAGATCGCTCAGAGATAGGTTGCTTGGATTTATTCCATTCCGGAAAATTACTTTCGGGCACAACAACGGATTTGATACGCGAATCAGAAGCTGATGGATAATAAAATGAACTGCTGCTCAAAGATAAGGGTGCTTTTAGGGCATATATGGCAATTTCTCCGGCATCATCATTTCTATGATCATATAAACTATCCCCATTTAATATCCACAATGCTGTTTCATTTAGCGTATTTAGTCCTGCTCTAAAATGAGTCAAGTAACCCTTATAGTTGCAATTACTGATAGCATTACAAATAGTACTATGTTCTTCAAAATCCAGCGTTAATGCCAAAGGTCCAAAAATTGTTCCACGCATTGGCGTTGTTAGCGTTAATGAAAGCAAACATCTGCTAAGTTGAGGGTTAATATCTTTTAACCCTGCGGCTAAAAGTCCAAAAGTAGCCGCCCCTTCCTCGGACCCGTCGCCGAATGAAATCAATTTTCTATAATTCATAAATCTGACAGATGGAGGGGTTAAAAATGAAGTATAAAACTTAGCAAACGCTTCAATTCTTGAATTTGTTTTGAAAAGATTTTTCAGGCCTGCCTGCTTTATTTGAAGCATGGAAAACAAAATAGGCTCAATAACGGCTTGAGTATAATGAGGTGTGGCAAAACTTGCTCCGTTTTCAAAAATAGCTTCATTAATGTCCTTGTCTATTGTTTGTACTGACTTCTTTGCTCGCTCTGAAAACTCTGGATCTTTTGAAAACAATAGAGAAAAAAAGACTCGGCCATTGTTTTGGTACATGAATCTCATATTTGCAGGGCCTAAATTTACTCCGGCATTTTCAAACAATGGTACGTTGTTGTCATCCCAAACTATCCTCCCCATCATTGCTACAAACTGCTCGAGCTTTTTGCGTTCTGAAGTCGATATATTTATCTCTTCATCTGCGAACAATGCTGAAATAACAAGTGCATAATTTTTGAAAGCATTGCTTCCCTTCCAATATCTGTTACGATCACTATAACTCCCATCTCCATTTAAATAATTTTGCTTAGTTGATTCAAAGTTTAAAATCAATGATTGTTTAATTGAGGCAGCTGAATCCGGAAACCTCCAGGCATCCCAAATTTGTTTATACGCCACATCCACTTCACATAACATTTTGTATAGCTCAGCGTCTTTTTTAATTCTTTTACAAAGAGATTTTACCGAGGACTCGTGCATATATATAGCCCCTTTATAAAAGGCGGGTACTATTTTTATGGGCTTTTCCGAGTAACTTCCAATTAGGTCGGCCAGACCCGAGATTCGATTTAATTCGTTTGCAATAGGCTGTTGCTCATTTTCGCTTTTAAGATCAATTTTAGTGCTTATAAACGCACCCCATTGAAACCGCTTTCTCGGATGCCATGAATTATCAGGGCCTCTTCTATACGCAGAAACTTTTAATTCGGCCTTTTTTTTCTCATTAATTAAGTTATTCTCCGGAGAAATCAGGAGTTGAACACCAGAAAAAATACCTCCAATTAATCTTTTAGGCTTGCCTTGAAAAAAGCCAAACAAATTAGATTCTTTTCCTGCTCCACTATTGAATACCTGCCAATACCTTCCTGAATTCTGTTCTCCGCCAGCAGGCTCCCATAACACAAGTCTGGGATATTCAAAAGTCTTGGAATAGTCAAGATCAACCGTTGCGTCAAGAGGATATCCTCTCTCATTTTCAGGACGATATTGAGCCCCAGAAGGTTCATACCCGTATTTAACAGAACTTGATGACCATCCCCTATATCTTGCCTTATTTGGCTTCAGGCCGTTACTTATTTTAACAGTATAGCTTACATCATAATCTGTGTCTTCTTCTATTAAAATTGTTTTTTCATTTAGTTTAATCGTCACAAGAAAAATATAACGCCCATCGCCAGCATCTCCTCCAGCATATTCATTTTTACCATACACAAATTTTTCTTTCTTGAATTTGTATTCAATTTTCAAAGTTATCTCTGAAGGCCTTTTGGTAATCCAATCTATTTTAGCAGATATTGGAGGCGTAGGTGCAGTTAAGAAATTGAGCGTGCAATCAGATTTTGTGCCATCTATATAAATAAAGGATTGAATTGGTGCCATCCAGTTTTTACCTTGTTTTAGTGCTGTTTCAGAAGGCAGCACAATGCCTGCAACGCCATTCCATATTTCAATTGTTTTGCTGTTTTTTGTAATCTTGATGCTTGTTAGCTGACCTGTACAGTATTTGCAAAACAAAACTAAAACAACAAAAAGGCTCGTTGAATGAAAATATTTTTTCATTATTTTGAAGAATAGACATGGTTTATCAAATCTTTCTGAGCAGGATAACTTATTAAAACAGCCCTGTGTGGTTTTTGTAAAACAAACATGCTGCCTGCAGCCACAGCAGATGCTCCATTTTCAATGGCAGCTTTAAAATCCTTCAAATCTGATGCTCCGCCTAAAGCGATTACTGGTATGTTAACAGTTTTAGCGATTTGTTGAATTAAATTAGTATCATATCCACTAAATGTTCCATCCTTTTGAATATTATTCAATAATATTTCTCCAGCTCCGGCATTTTCCATTTGCTTTGCAAAATCTATTGGTGATATCCCTGTATTCTTTTTTCCATTTTTTATGTACACTTTATCTCCTTTTAAAAAAGTTTGTTTGACATCAATAGATACCACAAGGCTTTGGCTGCCAAACAAACGAGCTATTTGCGTAATTAATGTTGGTTGTTCGACAGCAGCGCTGTTTATGATCACTTTTTCAATTCCATTATAAAAAATTTCTTTTACCTGTTGTATATTGGTAACACCACCACCATATGCCATTGGCATAAACGCTTCACTGGCAATCGCGATGATCTTTTTAATATCTGGACCGCGCTTTTCTCTTGTAGCATCAATATCTACTAAAGCTATTTCATCTACTTCTTTTTCATTAAAAATTTTTACTGCATTAATAGGGTCGCCAATATATTTGTAATCTTTGAATTTTAAGGATTTTATTAATCCTCCCTTATGCAGTAATAAAACAGGTATTACTCTAATACGTCTCAATCAATAATATTTTACGAAGTTTTCCAACAGTTTCATCCCAAATTTGTGGCTTTTCTCAGGATGAAATTGTACGCCTAAAATATTATCATATTCAACTCCAACAGCAAAATCATAACCATAATTAGCCTGGGCTATAATATTAGAGCTGTCATCTAGTTCCAAATGATATGAATGAACAAAATAAAAACGCGGCTCTTCATACATTCCGGTAAAAAGTTTCGACTTTTCATATCCGCTAACATCAGTCCATCCCATATGTGGGATCTTCTGATTACCATGAAGTCTTAACTTATTAAAAGCTACGGTCTTCCCTTTTATCCAACCTAGTCCTTTTTGTTTTCCCTCCTCACTGCTCTCGGTCAATAACTGCACACCCAGGCAAATGCCTAGAATAGGCGTTTTCTCACCTAATACTTTTTCGTTCAAAATTTTTGCCAGACCTGATTCACGAAGTTGGGTCATTCCATAATCAAAGGATCCTACTCCGGGTAGAATCAGCTTATCCGAATTTCTAATTTCGTCTATTTTTGACGATATCACCGCCTCTACGTTAATACGTTTTAGCATATTTTTAATGGAAGTTAGATTCCCAACACCATAATCAATAATAACGATCATTTATATATTCATATATTTTCGTGGATTTGCTGAAAATTTTTCAGAAAGTATATATCCATTATACAAATATTTATTTTTATGGGGTATACACTTTTCCATCTCCAGAGTTTTAATTTTCTTAGCCGGATTGCCCGCTATGACGCAAAACCCTTCAGCAAAAGATTTTGTAACTATTGAACCTGCTCCTACAATTGTGAAGTCGCCTAAAATAACTCCAGGCATGATTGCAGCTCCAGTTCCTATCCAGCAATACTTTCCTATTTTGACCTCTTTTGCAACATGTTTACGCGTATTATACAAATCGTGATTAGCGCTAATTATTGCCACGTTGGACGCAATTTGGGTATAATCGCCTATATATATTTTCCCTATTGCCTGAATGTAGCACCCTCCCATCATCCCAGGGCACGTGTCTATACCCGCGTAAATATTCCGTGGGTTTATTACTTTGCTTGTGAAATGGACAGGCCAATATGCTTGTCTGTTTCCACCTATGTTTAGTACTTTATGAATAAACCAGGCACTAAATGTATTTGGGCACTGGTAGTCTGTTGTCCTTTTAATAAAGTCAAAGTATGGAAGTCTAATTAAAAGCAACAATGGTATTCGAAGTGGGTGTTTTAATATATATAACAGCTTATTTTTCATTAATACTTGAAATTCCTTTACTAAGTTGATAGGATCTCAGCAAATAAATTAAATATATACTTGTGTAACCAATTGAATAAATGAGTATTAAATACTTTTTCTCACCGAGGAATAGATCTCCCACAAAAAAAGACATCGTCGTCACAATCAAAAAAAATATATGAAGCCAAAAGTCTTCCTTAAGCTTTCCTGCAATTACATATACATATGTAAGCGGGCTCACAATAAATCGAAAAAAAAACAAGACTCCTAAAAACTGTGCAAACTCTCCAGCTAAATGCCATTCTGCACCAAACACAAATGTAAATACGGGTGGCGCAAATAAAATAATGAATGTAAAGGGTACAATTGCCATTAAGGCAAGTACCTTAAATGTTTTAGTATATATTTCCTGGCAATTGCCAGTCGTATTATAAGCTACACTCGCTTTTTGCTTAAACACTTCAACAATGGCAGAAGAAAGGAATTGCTGAGGTATCCCGAGCAAACGTTGTGTGAAATTATAGCTTCCAACAAAGGAAATACCTCCAAATTTTTGCAATAAAAATATGGGAGTTTGGTTAATAAGATTATTAATGAACTCCGATGGAGTGGAATAAATAAGTAATTTCCTATACTGCATAGCTATACTCCTGAATGAACTATACCTGGGAGATTTCAGTGCAGTACCATCGTCTTTTTTGAATCTCATCCAAAGCAAAAAAGCACTGATAAATTGTCCTACCAGAAGGCCCATAAGTAACCCGGTCTCATTTCTGATATAAACTCCAAACGAAATTTGTATTATGACTGTTATAAATGCCTGTAGAATTCTGTTTGAGGTGAGAATCTTATATTTCTGATGCCTGTTGGCCCAAATCGTAATGCTTGTTGAAACGCCATTAAAAAAAACAGACAAAGGAATCAGAAATAACCAAGTTTTCAATGGACTCTTACGGATCCAATCTGAGAATATAAAAAAAGATATTATTCCTATTAAACTCATTAACGCTATCACTGAACAAAAGCCTATTGAGAACCACATTATCTGCCGGGCATCGTCATCTTTTTTTGTTAACATAATGGCTTGAGGATAATGAACGTACGCCAACACCCCAATTAATCCACTAATACTTAAATAGAGCCCCAAAATGCCGTAGTCCTCACTGGTAAAAATTCGACTCATCAAGGGGGAAAAGGAGATCGGTATTATAGCAGAAAGTACGGTTCCGCTAAAAAGCGTAGAAAGATTTGTAAAAGTACCAGGCGAGATAAATTTTGTTAATCCAAATTTACCCAGCCAGCTTTCAACAATTTTTTTTTTTCCCATGGCAATCGAGATAAGGCATGCTTTCAAGTCCAACTTAACCTGCTAAAAAAACAATGACTTCTTTTCTCTTTTCTTTGATTGTTGAAAATATTCACCACCATAACCATATCCATATCCATAATAGCTGCCCCCTCCATAACCATAGTATCCTTTATAGCGTCCCTGCGTTTTTATATCGTTCACGACGAGCCCCATTCCGGGCAATCGTTTTTGAGCATACAAATCCTCAATCATTAATAGTTGCTTTCTTAAGGTATACCCCTGCCTAACAATATATAAACTTGCATCTGCAAAAGCGCTAAGTGTAAAAGCATCGCTTACCAGACCTACTGGCGCGGTATCAATGATGATTACATCAAACCTTTTTTTCAACTCTTCGAACAAGAACATAACCTGTTTATCCAAAAGTAGTTCGGACGGGTTAGGTGGGACAGGCCCACAACCAATGACATAAAAATTTTCAAAGTCAGGTACTTGGTGTATTATTTCGTCTAGTGAAGCATTTCCAATAATATAATTGCTAAGTCCTTTTGTAACCTGCATATTCAATCCCTTTAAAAGCCGAGGTTTACGGATATCAAATTCCAATGCCACTGTCTTTTTATTGGTCAATGCCATTACAGCCCCGTAATTTGTTGCCACAAACGATTTTCCTTCACCACTAACAGATGAAGTTACCAACACCACCGGTTTTTCAATCTTGTTAAGAATGTATTGCAGATTTGTTCGCATGATGCGGAATTGTTCCGCAACTACGGTCCTACTTCCACGCTGTACGATTAATGTCTCGTCTGCAGCATGGCCAATCTCTCCAAGGACCGGAGTTTGGGTTTGTTTCGTTACTTCTTCCCGATTAACTACTTTATCATTAAGCATTTCAATAACAGCAATTACGCCCACGGGAAACAATATGCCAAGAAATAATGCTATCAAATAGATGTTCTTTTTATTAGGACTAACGGGCTTGCTAGATGCTGTGGCCTCCTCTAGGGGACTTGAGCTCGAAACTGTGGCCGCAGCAGAGATAGCTGCTTCTTCTCTTTTCTGTAATAAAAACAAGTAGAGGTCTTGTTTTATTTTTTGCTGACGCTCTATATCCAAAAGATTCTTCGCTTTGGCAGGAACAGTTTTAATGCCAGCTTGAGATTCGTTTATTTGTGTTTGAAGCCTGTTTATTGTGATCTTATACGCTTGTCTTACATTTCTTAATACCTCTTCAATCTGTTCTCGCAATTTAGTAAGGGCAGCATTTATTTCAAGCAATCGGCTATTGGACGTTCCCGTTGTTGTTGCTAAATTATTTCGCTGCAATTGTAGCGTGTTATATTGAGCGACAAGTGGTAACAGAGTTGGCTCCTGAACACCCAGATCAGTAGGGACAAGCTTGTTTATATTAGACGGATTGCTAATGTATTCCAACAAATAGTCTATTATCCCTAACTGGACCTGTTGAGTGAATAACTGCTTATTGCTTTCCGAAACGTTGGAGAAATGTAATTTTGCCTGCTCAGAAAGATCTATCACATTGTTCTTTTCCCTGAATCGTAATAAACCACTTTCTACATCTCCCAACTCGTATTTAATTGTGTCCAAACGCTCATCTATAAACCGCATAGTAGCCTGAGATATCTGCCTGCGATCTTCCACATTCCTTTTTCCGTATTCTTTCATTAATTCATTAATCACATCTTTCCCATAGTCGATATTGTCTGTCTCTGTCGCAATATCTAAGATCGTTGCCTGGTCAATTGTTTGAACCGTTGAAATTGATGAAGCAACACTTGCTGTTGCAATACTAAGAGGCGAGTAGGTAATTATAAAAGTATTACTGCTAAATACATTCAGGAGGCGTTCAGGAATACGGGACAACTTGAAAGTACCTCTACTATTCTCAAACTCTTTTCCATATTCAAAATATAAGGGCTGATCCTGAAATCGAAACCCTTTTTCGAATAATTCAACCTCGAATTCAAAACTAATAGAAGAATCTTTAAGTCGGATAATCTCCAAGATCACTGGGTTTGATCCATAAGCGTTTGACGAACGGACATTGCCTTTGTTATAATAGGTTATTTGAAGCCCTAGATTTTTTACGACTCGTTGCACTAACCCGCTAGACTTTAAAATTTCAAGTTCATTTTTCAAGTTTACGTTATCTGAAAATAAAAACATGTCCTCCAGACTTTCGGACTTGCGTGACCCATCCCTTGAGTCCTTATTTATAAACAAGGAGCCCTTGACATTAAAAATTGGTGTTGAATATCGTATCTTAATGAACGCAAAAATTAAGGCAATAAACGCTGATATAACAATAAAAGGAAAATACCTTAAGTACTTAAAAATAAATTCTTTTAAATTGAATTCTTTGGTACCAACATTAGCTGGCTCTACAGAAAACTGATTCGCAGACATTTGGGCTAATTTATTAGTACGTTTAATAGAACTGTTATTGAAGTAATAATCGTGGCAAAAGTAGCTATCAAGGCCAGGTTTCTCGCGTTTGTTTGCTCAGACACTCCCGGCTTTTTAGGATTTGCTTTTATTAGCACTACGTCGTTTTGATGAAGATAATAATAAGGCGATAATATAACATTTGGACTACTCACATCCAGAGTACCAAAATTCCTTTTGCCGTTTTCTTCCCGGATCACGATTATACTGTCCTTCATTCCATAAATTGTCATGTCGCCTGCCATCCCTAACGCTTCCAAAATGCTAATCTTTTCTCCTGGAATCGTATATACCCCCTGGCGGGTTACCTCTCCTAATACAGTGAACTTGTAGTTTAAAAACCGGATGTTACAATAGGGATTTTTGAGATAGGGCGTTAGTTTCTCCTGCAGATTATTCGCTAACTCTAATTTTGTTAGCCCTTCAGCTTTAATTGTGCCAATCGATTGAAAGCGAATATTGCCTTGCAGATCCACCAGGTATCCTGGCATATTCTGCCCGGAAGTACCGGTTAAGCCGCTCAAAGCAGCACCTGCCATATTTGCTTCGGATGATAATGAACTGGTCATTTGCTGATTAAATGCCGCCGAAGCCTCTGCATTATCACTAAACACAGTTATTCCAATAAGGTCTCCCTTTTGAATGATGGGTTCAGGGATATTAACCTGACTCAGCGCTGCCGTATCAAAAGGACCCTGCAGATACTGCACCTGCTTTTGCGTACGGCAGGAACATAAGAAAAATAGTGAAAGGAAAATAATGCCGGAACAAGCCCGAAGAAAAAGGCTATGTGGCAAGAGATAGCGGGATGGGTTTCTCATGAATATGTTGTTGGTTGGTTTGGTTCATATGAAGGTTGTAGTAAATGCTATTGGCTGGTCAAATCACCTGTATTTCATTCCTGCCCAGGCTGGCAGTGAGTTTAAAGCCCAGGCTTTCGAGCACCACCTGTACTTTGTTTTTCTCTGAGCGCACAACAACTCCCTCTTCATTCATCAATACGCCGCTCATTATTTTTATTCGCTGATTGGGTAGCAGCCTTGTGGGTTCGGCTACTACGAATTCGTAGTCATTTAAAAATTTCTTGATGGTACTGATCTCTTTTTCGGGTATTACTGCGGGCTTTCCATTCCAGTATACGAAGTTCACCACTCCCGGCACCATCCTTACGGCTTTCATCTCTTCGTTGTTAACGCACACAAAAACATAAGACTTAAACAGTGGCTCATTAATGACCTTATAGCGGTCGCTCCATTTCCTGCGAACCTTATTTAAAGGACAATAGGCAGTCAGCCCCCTTTCTTCCAATAAGGCAAATATCTTTTTTTCCCATCGCGGTTTGGTGTATACCGCATGCCACCTTTTTGTTTCGCTCATGCCCCAGAATGATTGGTAAAAGATCTTTCAATTTATAAAAAATTGAGCTTGTCGCACGGCTTCGCCCTCTCAGTCACATACACTTTGCGACTGTTAAAAAAATCGGGGTCTGCGCTGTCTTAGTACTACAATACATTCCAACATTGATTTTTAGAAAAAAAGTCTTTCATGCGGGTTTTTGCCGCGTCAAAGAGTAATCCTGAAAATAGGTTGGCTGTTTTTGCAGTAAGGATAAGAACTCAAACAAACTCAAGGATTTATAAAAACGCAACGGCCTGGTTTTTCGTATGGCAAATATAGATTTTATAAGGATTCGCCCCCCAATTTTAATGAGCAACTACCAGAAAAATCACTTCAATAAAAAAGAATACTACTTACAAAAACATGTCAATATTGAAACCTGTCCTTAACGATCTGCGCAATTTTTTGCGATGCTGTCCCTTCACCATATAAAGGCTTCCAAGGAGAAGCAGGTGATCGTTTTAGCTTTGACGAAATATTGCCCGTTTCCGAAGTTGCCAACTGGTTCCAGCCACCTTCAAGCGTTTCAACCCATTCCGTTTCATCGCGAACCGTAACACAGGGCTTTTTTGCCCAATAAGCCTCTTTTTGCAATCCCCCCGAATCGGTAATTACCGCGGCACAAGACTCAAGCGCATCGAGCATTTCAAAATAAGAAAGTGGTTCTGATAATACCACATTTCCAGAAATTTTTAATTTTTCCAGGTTTTGCCTGTTGCGGGGATGCACGGGCCACACTATCTGCTTATCGATCAAAGAAAGCTCGTGTAAAATTTTTGATAACGTATCGGGATGATCGGTATTAACAGGGCGATGAAGCGTTAGCAGGATAAAGTTCTCCGGCCATTTCGCGAACTGTTTGTTCGCTTTCTGCTTTTTTGCAATGGCGGAAAATGTAAGGAACGAATCATACATCACATCTCCAACGTCATACACATTTTTGGTGATGCCTTCCTTTTCCAATTGTTTTACCGCTTCGGCTGAAGGACAAAACAGCAGTTCCGACAAATGATCGGTAACCACCCTGTTAATCTCTTCGGGCATGGTGCGGTTAAAACTTCTTAATCCGGCTTCAATATGTATAACAGGAATGTGCAATTTTGCCGCAACCAGCGACCCGGCTACAGTGGTATTGGTATCTCCATAAAGCAAAACCGCTTTCGGAAAGGCTTTCATCTTCAGAATAAACTCTTCCAACCCTGTCATCATCTGGGCAGTTTGCTGCGCATGGCTGCCTGATCCCACATTGAGATTGAAAGCCGCTTTCGGGATGTTCAGTTCATCCCAGAAAATATTGCTCATCCGTTCATCATAATGCTGTCCCGAATGAAGAATTGTTTCGGGTATCTGAGCATCTGCAAACGCTTTTGAAACAACCGCCGCCTTCACAAATTGCGGTCTGGCCCCTATTAAAGTAAGTACCATTTATTTCTTAAGATTATATATTCTTTCAATGATTTCTACCACTTTTAATCCTTCCAACGCATTTGTTGTGATGGGAGAGCGCCCCTTTAGTACGTCTACAACATTTTCAAATATATAATGATGATTGGCCGCAGAACCCTTGTAAGGACCATAATCATTAGGTGGATTTGCTGGTGGAAGCTCAGGCATGGTGTAGTTTTTCACATGGCAGTATTCTACCTCGTTCATATACTGTCCGCCAACCTTTACACACCCGTTTTCTGCAATTACGGTGATGCTGCTTTCCAGGTTTTTGTTCCAGCAGGAAGTAGAGTAAGAAAGATTTCCAGCTCCGCCGTTAACAAAATCAAACTGAACCAGGCCGGAATCTTCAAATTCAATCAAATTGTCGTGGTTGAAATTGGCAAAACGGCCCTGTATATTGGTAATATCGCCAAACAGCCAGAACATAATATCTATAAAATGCGAAAACTGCGTAAACAAGGTGCCGCCATCCAGGTTTTTAGTGCCGTGCCAGTTGCCGGGAGTGTAATACCTGTCGTCTCTGTTCCAGTAGCAATTGATCTGTACCAGGAATATTTTGCCTAAAATGCCTTTAAGCAGAATATCCTTCAGCCATACAGATGTAGGAGAATAGCGATTTTGCATGATGCAAAACACCTGTCTGTGCTGGTGCAACGCCTCGTAAATGATCTTTTCGCAACCAGCTTTGGTCAGGGCCATTGGCTTTTCAATCAACACATGTTTACCGGCTTTTAAACCCATTAAAGCATGTTGCTCATGAAAACCGTTGGGAGTGGCTATGCTTAAAACATCAAATTCTGCGTCAGATTTCAACATTTCCTCTACCGAACTAAAAAAATTGATATCGCCATTCAGTTTCAGCTCGTCTTTTGGTCGCGTATCGCATCCAGCCACCCATTCACATTCGTTGTTTTGGGTAACCATTGCTGCATGGCGTTTGCCAATATGACCTAAGCCTGCAACAGCAAACTTTATTTTAGCACCTTCATTCATTTTTCAGAAGTTACAATTTTGTCTTTTAATATATACTTTTCATTGGTGTCGGGGCAATAGGCTATGCCCTCCGCATTAAAGTTCAGTTTTTGGCCATTCTTACTCATCCAGCCAATTTGCTTTGCCGGATTACCCACAACCAAAGCATAAGCAGGAACCGGTTTGGTTATAACCGCACCCGCCCCAATAAATGCGTATTCGCCAATTTCATAGCCGCAAACCACGGTAGCATTTGCGCCTATAGAAGCACCTTTGCGTACCACCGTTTTTTTATACTCATCTTTGCGTGAAACAGCGCTGCGGGGGTTAAATACATTGGTAAATACCATCGAAGGACCTAAAAACACATCATCTTCGCAGGTAACACCGGTATAGATAGAAACATTGTTCTGCACCTTTACATTATTACCCAGGATAACCTCGGGCGATACCACTACATTTTGCCCTATATTACAGCCCTCGCCGATTATGCAGCCAGGCATAATATGAGAAAAATGCCAGATTTTAGTATTATTTCCTATTGTGCAACCTTCGTCGATAACAGCAGTGGGATGAGCGAAATAAGGCATAAACGTTCTTCTCTTTAATTTAATAGCGCTTTAGTCAAGCTCGGGAATGTTATAAACGAATTTTTAAACCGCAAATATATATTTAAACCGCATTTAATTATGAAACATGTTTTATTATATCATCGTGGCCTAAATTGAACCTGTTTATTTTAGCGCTGTTTTCCTAATTTTATTGTATAGCCTGTATGAACGATTTTACCGAATTTTTAAAAAAAAACAAAACGCTTCTAAAAGAATACATAGAAGTGCGTCTTGAACTGCTCCGGCTTCAGGGCGTGAAACTGTTGTCAAAATCGCTAAGCCTCTTCATTTGGATCACCATTGTGCTTTTTTTGGTGTTTTTTACTTTGATGTTTCTTGGGATGATGTTTGCCTGGTGGATCGCAGACATCAGCGGCAGCAATGTTATTGGCTTTGCCGCCGCTGCAGGAATATTCATTATACTATTAGCACTCGTGGTAATTTTCAGAAAACGGCTGTTCCAGGAGCCTATAGGGCGACTGATCATTAGGGAAAGCCAGGACCAGGACGAAGATGAATGAAAGACGGATCCCCAAAATTCTCCGGTTGCATCTGAAATCGCCCGCAAAAAATAAATAATATGACCGCCAACAAACCCAAGATATACGACATGCAATCGCTCGACCTGGAAATCAGGAGGCTGAAAACCCGTTGCAGCCAGATTGAAGTGGAGTTAGACAATAATATGGACAATCTGAAGGAAAACTATGGCAAAATGGCTTTCAACAGCTTTATTGTTAACCAGGTCAAAAACCTGCCCTTTATTGGCGCGGCTGCAGGCGGGCTGTTGGGAAGCGCCTTGATCAGAAATTTCATCAGTGGTTTTATTGAGAAAATGTTTGGCCGTCGTTCGACCGTGCTCGAAAGATGGATAGCCAGGATATTCCGGTAGAACTTTGGGGTTTACGGTTTAAAAAAATCACAAACTCAAAACCATAAACTCAAAATCCTGATAGCTGACATCCCTAGCGGCTGACCGCTCATATTTTCACATTTCCCTAAACCTCCTCCCGGCCGAATTGTTTACCTTTACTTGGTCATGGATATGCTAAAGTTTATTTTATATATATTACTGGGTTATGTTCTGTATCGTTTTATTACCGGTTTTGTAATTCCCGTGTTCAGGGCCGGCCGGCAGATTAAAAAGCAATTCAGCGAAATGCAGGAGCGCATGCACGATCAGATGCAGCAGGAAAATGCCCAGGCTTCTTTCCGTTCCACTACCACTTCCGGCACCCCCAAATCGGAGGGTAAAACCGCCGCCGGTGAATATATTGATTTTGAAGAGGTGAAATGACGTAAATTCGCTCTCCTTTTTCAAACTTATATATTCATATATTATGGCTGATCAATTGTACGACTTCGGATTGATAGGGTTGGGCGTAATGGGCCGCAACTTTTTATTAAATATGGCCGACCACGGTTTTGCAGTAATTGGGTATAACAGGAGCCCACAAAGAGTAACCGACCTGGAAGCTGAAATAGTTGCCGGTACTACCATTAAAGGAACCTCCGACCTTCCTCTGTTTGTAAAGGAATTGAAAGCTCCCCGCAAAATTATGATGTTGGTGCAGGCTGGTAAAGCGGTAGATGCCGTATTGGAAGAACTGATTCCTTTGCTGGATAAAGGCGATATAGTAATTGACGGCGGTAATTCGCACTATACAGATACGGTAAGGCGTGTTGCTTACATGGAAGAAAAGGGCTTTAAATTCTTTGGAATGGGGGTTTCCGGTGGAGAAGAAGGAGCCAGGAGAGGTCCTAGCATTATGCCAGGAGGCGACCCGGATGCTTATCCACACATCAGGCCAATGCTTGAAGCTGTTTCTGCCAAAGTAAACGGCGAACCCTGCGTTGCTCATTTGGGTAAGGGTGCTGCGGGGCATTATGTAAAAATGGTTCATAACGGTATCGAGTACGGTATCATGCAATTGATCAGCGAAGTGTACGACGTATTACATCGTGGCTACGGCTTAACCAATGATGAATTGCACCAGGTATTTAAAGATTGGAACGATGGCGAACTGCAATCGTTCCTGGTGGAAATTACCCGTGATATCTTCCTGAAAAACGATGATAAAACTGGCAAAAAGCTGGTGGATGTAATATTAGATAAAGCCGGATCGAAAGGAACTGGTAAATGGACCAGCCAGGATGCGATGGATCTCGGTATTGCCATTCCTACCATTGACATCGCCGTGGCTATGCGTAATCTTTCTGCATTAAAGCAGGAGCGTGTGCAGGCTTCCAAAGTATATCCCTCCAATCCCAAAATAACCGGCGTTTCAAAAGAGGAGATCATTCAGCAGGCAAGAGAAGCACTTTTCTTTGGCACATTGATCAGCTATGCGCAGGGGCTAGCATTATTGTATGTTGCTTCTAAAGAATATGGTATGGAAATTCCGCTGCCAGAGGTAGTAAAAATCTGGAGAGGCGGCTGTATCATTCGTTCTACCTTGCTCGAAGTATATTATAAAGCCTATTCAGCCAATCCTTCTCTTTCAAACATATTGCTCGATAATAATATTGCTGCTTTAATAAAAGCAAGAGAAGCCAATACACGTAAATTCGTTACAGCAGCCGTTCAGGCAGGAATACCGGTAGCGGCGGTGAGCGTATCGCTTGGTTATTTCGATGCGTATCGCAGCGAGACAATGCCAACCAATCTCATACAGGCACAACGCGACTTTTTTGTCGCACACACCTTCCAGAGAGTGGATGAAGAAGGCATTTTTCATGCAAACTGGCAGTAAACCGGCTGAATACTATTACTACAACGACTCGAATTTTCAGATATGCAACAACATAAACGTCCGCCTGCCTCACTCATTTTTATTTTTGGAGGAAGCGGCGATCTCAATCTACGTAAACTAAGTCCTGCTTTATACAACCTGTTTTTAGACGACTGGATGCCGGAAAAATTTGGCATTGTAGGTATCGGGCGCAGCGAATATTCTAACGAAAAATACCGCGCACGCCTGCTAGATGGCATTAAAAAATTTTCGCGCAGAAAAGATGATGACAACAGCAAATGGGCTGAGTTTTCGGAGCATGTAACCTATCTGCAAATGGATGCAGAAGATGCGGCAGCATACCAGGCAATTGCAGATATTGTTAAAAAGAAGGAAGAAGAATTTGGGGAACATCCCAATGTAATATTTTACCTGGCAGTTGCCCCGCAACTGGTACCCGATATCGCCAGCAAGCTTGGACCATTGAATATATGCGCCGATACCAAATGCACCCGAATTGTGGTGGAAAAACCATTTGGACATGACCTGAAAAGCGCGCAGGAACTCAATCACCTGTTGAGTACCATGTTCGATGAAAACCAGATATTCCGCATAGATCACTACCTGGGTAAAGAAACAGTACAAAACATACTGGCGCTGCGTTTTGCCAATGCATTGTTTGAGCCTATCTGGAACCGGAATTATATAGAGAACGTACAGATCACCGCTTCTGAAACCGTAGGCGCCGAAAGCAGAGGCGCCTATTATGAAAGGTCCGGAGCATTGCGGGATATGGTGCAGAACCACATCCTCCAGTTGGTTTGTATGGTGGGCATGGAAGCGCCGGTATCGTTCGATGCCAACGAGATTCGCAATAAAAAGGTAGATGTATTGAATGCCATCCGCAAAATAAACCACGAACAGGTGCATGAATATGCTGTTCGCGGGCAATACTCCGAAGGCTGGATGGAAGGCGAGAAAGTGCAGGGTTACCGCCAGGAAAAAAATGTAGATCCCGAATCGCCCGTGGATACATTTGCTGCGGTAAAATTTTATATAGACAACTGGCGCTGGCAGGATGTTCCGTTTTATGTACGTACAGGCAAACGGATGAACACCAAAAGCACCATTATTACTATACAATTCCGGCCGGCGCCCAATTATGCATTTCCGCCGGAGGCAGCAGACACCTGGCGCCCCAACAGGCTTACCATCAGCATTCAACCCGAAATGGATATACGCCTGCGTTTCCAGGCTAAACGCCCGGGCCAGAATCTCATATTAAGCCCTGTGGACATGATATTCAAATACGACGAGGCTTACGACGAGCACGAACCGGAAGCATACGAAACCTTGTTGCTGGATGTGATGGAAGGCAACGCCACCCTATTTATGCGCGCCGACCAGGTAGAAGCAGCCTGGAAAATTATTATGCCAATACAGGAAGCCTGGGAAAGCCGCGTTCCGGTTGATTTTCCCAATTATACACCCGGCTCCTGGGGACCGCAGGACGCACACGCTTTGATTGCACGGGATGGCTTTAACTGGGTTACCCTGCCACCACCGCATGAAGAATAGTGAATGGTTGAGTGGGTTAATTAAGTTAAATAGGTTGTTCAATCTTTATGCTTGAGCAAATCTATTCAGGCAGGTAACTGATTTAACCATTCAACTCACTTAACTCACTCAACTTAATAACTTAATCAACCAATATGCATCTTCATATACAACCCACGCCGGCGCAAGTGAGCAACGAACTGGCAGAATGGATAACCGGCAACATAGAAGCAACGCTGAAAAAACAAGACCGGTTTACCTGGATGGTAACGGGCGGCAATTCGCCCAAGGCTTTGTACGAATTGCTGGCAACTCCTCCGTTCAGGGAGCGCATTGACTGGAGCAAGCTGCATATTTTTTGGGGCGACGAAAGGGCTGTTCCGTTTGAAGATGAGCGGAACAATGCAAGAATGACCTACGAATACCTGCTCAACAAGGTACCTATTGTTCCCGGGCAGGTACATGTTATGCAGACCGATATTGAGCCGCATGAATCGGCAACGGAATATGAAAAAATGCTCAGAACCTATTTCAAGGAGGAAGGTACCAGTTTCGACCTCGTGCTTTCGGGCATGGGCGACGACGGGCATACTCTTTCCCTTTTTCCCGGAACTGCCGTTATTCATGAAAAAAAGGCCTGGGTAAGTTCTTTTTACCTCAAGCCGCAGTTAATGTTTCGGATTACATTGACGGCTCCTATTGTAAATCGTGCCGAAAAAGTGGCCTTTCTTACTTTTGGATCGGGCAAGGCAAAGGCGCTGAAAGAAGTATTGCAGGGAGAACCCAACGTAGAAATGTATCCGTCGCAGATTATACAACCTGCCTCCGGGGAGCTCCATTGGTTTGTAGATGAAGCAGCGGCGGAATTGCTCAAAAGCAAATAAGTCTTCAGCTTTCAGCAATCAGCGAATCTTTATGCAATTTCTTCTGTGGTCATAGCTGCACCACTGCACCGCGGCGAGAAAAAATAATATTCTTCGTGCACCTCCGTGCCTTGGTGTCTTCGTGGTTCAATAAAAAACCGCAGCCCAAAGACCGCGGTTTCATTTATCCGAAAAAATTGAATACTACTTCCTGCTGTTCAGCTTTGCCAGTAACCTCAATATTTCGAGGTACAGCCAAACAATGGTAACCAGCAATCCGAATGCGCCATACCATTCCATGTATTTGGGAGCGCCTGCATCCGAGCCCTTCTCAATCATATCAAAATCAAGTATCAGGTTCAATGCCGCAATGCCTACCACAATCAGCGAAAAGATGATGCCGAAAGTAGTGCCCTGGTGCACAAACGGAATATCAATGCTGAAAAAACGCAGTACAATGGTAATAAGGTAGAAGATAGCAATGCCTGCCGTAGCAGTGATGATGACCGATTTAAAAGTTTCTGTTGCGCGGATAATACGCATGTTATATAAGATGAACATCGCGATAGCCACGCCGAAAGTAAGTCCTACCGCCTGCACAATTATAAACGGAGCTTTTTCGGCAAAGGCAAAATTGTAATAGGCAGAGATAGCACCGACAAACAATCCTTCCAGCAATGCATATGCAGGAGCCAGATAGCCAGCCCAGGTTTTTTTGAATACGATCACCAGGGCAACAACCAGGCCTCCAATCGCGCCGGTCCACATATAAGGAGATACGTCAACGCCTTTATTAAAGCTATACCAGGTAAAAAAAGCCGAAGCCATTACCATCAAAAACAGGAAACCAAATTTGTTCAGTGTTCCTCTTACCGTCATTACATGCTCACGGTCACCCGTAAGGGTCGATTGAAACATTTTTTCTGAAAGGGTAGGATTTCCGGACTTAAATAATTCCATAATGATGTTTTTAAGAGATTAAAGATAATTATTTTTTACTGGGTTGGTAAGATGAACAAAGTTAATTATCATCGGTCAGTTTCGTATTTTTTGATGATGCGGTGGTACCACAATGTTAACTTAAATTTGTTTGCACTAACGATTGCAACAATGGCTACGCGTACGGAAGTTTTACAGGAAGTGGTGATTAAATTCGCAGGCGACAGCGGTGATGGCATGCAGCTCACCGGCAGCCAGTTTACCAACAATACGGCCTTATTGGGCAACGATCTTGCAACTTTTCCCGATTTTCCTGCCGAAATACGGGCTCCCCATGGCACGCTGCCGGGCGTGAGCGGCTACCAGTTGCGTTTTTCGAGCGACATGGTGTACACTCCCGGCGATGAATGCGATGTGCTGGTAGCAATGAATGCCGCTGCTCTGAAAGTGAATCTTAAAAGTCTTAAAAAAGGTGGAAAGATCATTGTAAATACCGACGGGTTCGATACCAAAAACCTCCGGCTCGCCAATTACCCCGATAATGTTAACCCGCTTGAAGACAACAGCCTTGACAATTACGAACTCATTAAAATGGACGTGACGAAAATGACCCGGGAGGCATTGAAGGACATTTCGATGGGCACCAAAGAAAAAGACAGGGCAAAAAATATGTTTGTACTGGGCTTTTTATACTGGATGTATAACCGGAATATGGACAGCACCATTAAGTTTCTTACAGAAAAATTCGGCAAAAGCGCCGACATACTTGAAAGCAACATACGCGCTCTACAGGCGGGTTTCAATTATGGCGATACAGTAGAAATTTCGGGTGTTACCTATACTGTTGCCAAAGCCAGGATGGAAAGCGGTACTTACAGGTCTATTATGGGCAACCAGGCCCTTTCTTACGGGCTCATTGCATTTTCACAAATAAGCGAATTGCCGCTTTTCCTCGGCTCTTATCCCATTACTCCCGCTTCAGATATTCTCCATGAGCTTAGCCGGCATAAAACTTTTGGCGTACGCACTTTCCAGGCGGAGGATGAAATTGCGGCTATCACTTCTGCTATCGGCGCCTCATACGGAGGAAGCCTGGGCGTAACCACCACTTCAGGCCCGGGTATGGCCTTAAAAGCAGAAGCGATGGGGCTGGCCGTAATGCTTGAAATACCGTTGGTGGTGATAGATGTGCAACGCGGTGGACCCTCTACCGGCTTGCCAACCAAAACAGAACAGAGCGACCTGCTGCAAGCTTATTATGGAAGAAATGGGGAATGCCCGATGCCTGTAATAGCAGCCTGTACGCCAAGCGACTGCTTCAACGCCATTTATGAGGCTTGCCGGATATCGGTGCAGCATATGACACCGGTTATTTTCCTGAGCGATGGCTATATAGCCAATGGGGCAGAGCCGTGGAAATTTCCCCAAAAGGAAGACTTGCCGCCCGTTAAAATAGAATTTAAAAAAGACCTGGGCCATGGTGAAGAAAAATTTCAGCCTTACCTGCGCGATGAGCGGCTGGTGCGTCCCTGGGCTACGCCGGGTACACCGGGACTGGAACACCGCATTGGCGGTATTGAAAAGCAAAATATTACGGGCAATGTAAGCTACGATCCCGAAAATCACCAGTTGATGGTGAAAATACGGGAAGAAAAAGTAGAAAAAATAGCCGATCATATACCTGAACAACATTTGGATAGTGGTCCGGAAAAAGGCAAAATGCTGGTGTTGGGCTGGGGATCAACCTATGGCGTTATTAAAAGCGCCGTAGCCGAACTGCAGGCGCATGGTCATGAAGTATCTCATGCACATTTGCGGTATGTTCGTCCTTTCCCCAAAAACCTGGGCAACATCATTAGGAACTTTGAACAAGTACTCATTCCCGAAATCAATAACGGGCAACTGATTAAAATAGTCCGCGACAAATACCTGGTAGACGCAAAGGGATATAACAAGATCATGGGTATACCTATTACCAAGGGAGAACTTGTAGATGTGATTAAGAAAATGCTGTGAATTAGGTTAGGTGGTAAATGGGTTAAGTGAGCTAAATAAGTGAAGTAAGTCAGTAGTCATCTTGCTGTGCGAGCGTCTTCGCCTCGCACGTTGTAGTTGTCGCCTCTGGCGACAAAGTCCTTCACGCAGTTATTTCCACAAACTGTTTCCCATACTCAACCGCGCCTGACAGGCTAGTCGGCAGACAATCAATCTACCTAACCCATTACCATCCGGCTTATTTAACATTTTCCTTAAAACTACCGTTATGGATTAAATTTTTCGGGGCATCTAAGCCGTCATGAGAAAGTTGATATTTGCCCTGTTATTACTGATTGCATTCTTCATTATTACAGCAGCAGGCTGGTATTATTCCCGGTTCCATCAACCAAAAACAACCGCCACCGCACTTGCAAAGATTACAGCAGACAGCGCCTTTGCAGGAAAGCTAAGCGGATTTCGTTCGCGGCTTTTGGAATATGCTGCTGCAAAAAACTACAACAAACAAACGGGTTTCATGGTTGATATGAGCCTTCCCTCGGGTGAAAACCGCTTTTTTGTAGTGGATCTTGAAAAAGATTCGGTAACAGAGGCAGGATTGGTTACGCACGGCAGATGCAACGAAACCTGGTTAAATGGCCGCAAATACAGCAACCAGGTTGGCGGCGGCTGCACATCGTTGGGCAGGTATAAGATTGGTGCGGCTTACCAGGGGCGTTTTGGCCTGGCATATAAGCTCCACGGGCTCGATTCCACCAACAGCAATGCTTTTAAACGGTACGTTGTACTCCATTCCCACGATTGCGTGCCCAACAATGAAACGCATCCCCTGCCGCTTTGCCAAAGTGATGGTTGTCCCACGGTTTCTCCCGCGTTTCTTAAAAAATTGCAGACTATAATTGACGCATCAGAAAAGCCCGTGGTGTTGTGGATTTATGAATAGTTAAGTAAGTTAATTGAGCTAAATCGGTTAAGTAGGATTTCAAACATCCCTTATTTAACTTACTCAACCATTTAACTTAATCTCCTTTACAAGCTCATACTCAAATCCCTTCTGCAACAGGTAATCCTGCAGCTTTCTTTTCTTTATAAAGATGTTTTTTTCGCCTTTTAAGGATTGCCACTTTTTAGAAGCCTGTTTGTTTAATGTCTCCATGTACTCTTCATCGTCAATCTGTGCCAGTGCTTTTTTTATGCAATAAGGGCTTACCTGTTTTTCCTTCAATCCCTGCATTATCTTTTTTCTGCCCCATTGTTTCATCCTGAATTTTCCACCGGCAAACTGTATGGCAAAGCGCTCTTCGTTCAAATAGCCCTCCTCTATTAATTGGGCTATTACCATGTCTACCTCCTGCTTTCGTTGGCCAAGCGAGTATAGTTTTTCTTTTACTTCCAGGTGACTTCTTTCCTGGTAAGCACAATAATGTTTTAATTTTTGCAGGGCCTGTTCTTTGGTTACATATTGATTTTGCATCATCTTAATTCTGCACACTCCAGACGGAAAGTTAGTGGATTAGTGGTTGATATCGTTTAAAAAAATAAGGGTAGATTTATCCCCTTAATTCTATATTTGCCCAAATTCAAAAATTTTTACCGGTATTATGAAATTTATCGTTTCATCGTCAGCCTTACTTAAACAACTGCAGCATATCAGCGGAGTGATCAGCGCCAATACAGTATTGCCCATTTTGGAAGATTTTTTGTTTGAAATCGAAAAGAACAAATTAACTGTGGTGGCTACCGATCTTGAAACGGTAATGAAGATCCACATGGATATAGAGGCGCGCGATACCGGAAGGATCTGTATCCCGGCAAAAATCCTGATAGATTCTCTTAAGAATTTGCCAGACCAGCCGCTTACTTTTACGATTGATAAAAACTTCAGCGTAGAAATTACCAGCGATAATGGCAAGTATAAGGTAATGGGCGAAAATCCTGATAACTTTCCTAAAGAACCGGCAGCAAAAGACGCCAATCAGTTCACTATCACATCTACTACACTGGTAACAGCCATCAACAAAACATTGTTTGCCGTTAGCAACGACGATCTGCGTCCCGCAATGACCGGTGTATTCTTTGAGCTCGATAAAAAATCCATCACCTTTGTAGCAACCGATGCGCATCGCCTGGTGCGCTATCGCAAAACCGATGTAAGCTGCCCCGAAAAGCATTCGTTCATTGTGCCTAAAAAACCATTGAACCTGCTGAAAGCGGCGTTGCCCGATAACGAAGATGAGCTGAAGATTTCTTATAACGACAATCATTTGTTCATCGATCATGGCAAAACCGAACTGGTTTGCCGGTTGATCGATGCACGCTTTCCCGATTATAAAGTGGTAATTCCGGCCGAAAATCCTTACAAAATGACTGTAAGCCGCAGCGACTTTCAAAACGCATTGAGGCGTGTAAGCGTTTTCAGTAATAAAAGCACCAACCAGGTAGCTTTAACCATCAACGGAGCCGAACTTCAGTTAGCGGCTCAGGATGTGGACTTTAGCTTTGAAGGAAACGAAAGGATGAACTGTCGCTACGAAGGAGAAGATATTCAAATTGCTTTTAACGCTAAATTCCTGATAGAACTACTGAACGCCACTTCCAGCCCCGAGGTAGTAATGGAACTTTCTACACCTACCAAAGCCGGTATTATTATGCCGGTTGAAAAGGATGAAAATGAAGAATTGCTGATGTTGGCCATGCCTTTAATGCTCAACCAATAACGTTCATGAACCTTGTTACGATTGCCAGCTTTGATAATTATATAGAGGCGAATATCGTATTGGGCAAGTTGCAAAACGAAGGCATACAAGCATTTTTGCGGGATGAATACACGGTTACCATCGACCCCTTTTTAACCAATGCTATAGGCGGCATTAAGCTTACAGTAATGGAGCAGGATGCAGAAGAAGCGCGCAAAATGCTGGCCTTGTTTGCTACAGAAAAAAGAGCGTTACTGGAATGTCCCTCCTGCCATTCTCACAATGTAGAGTACATCACTAATCCCGCTAAATCAGGCAACTGGCTTGCAGCAATATTGTCGTTTTCCATATCCAGTTATGCGGTAAGTGTAAAAAAGAACTATCACTGTTTCAATTGCGGCGCAGACTTTAAAGATATTAAGGCTGATGAGTGAGACATGACTATTGGCGTTAAAAAGGAATTAAACCATAAAAATGGATTATTACTTATTTCTTGATGAAACCGGTGATCACGGGCTAACCAAAATAAACCCTGACTTCCCGATATTTCTTTTGTGCGGCGTGTTGGTTTCTAAGCAGGAATACTTTCATCTAAGAGATAGTTTAAACAGCGTGAAGCAAGAGTTTTGGGGACATAAGCAAGTTATTTTTCATTCAAGAGATATAAGAAAATGTGAAAAGGAATTTAAAATTTTACTGGACCTTGAATTGAAGAGGACATTCTATGAGCGGCTCGATAAAGTTTTACGAAACAATGATTATACTATACTGGCATGCGGTATAAAAAAGAATGACTTCATTAAACGGGTTGGCAAGTTGTCCAACGATGTATATGAATTGTGTTTGTCCTTCCTGATAGAACGTGCAATATTTAATCTTGAAGATTTGAAAGGTAGCAACGACAGGCTTTATGTTGTACTGGAAGAACGGGGAAAGGCCGAGGACATAAAATTGTCTCAACATTTTCAAAGGCTAAAGTCACGGGGCACGGGCGTTTTAAACAAGGAGAGGTTGAATAAGTTGCTGAAAACAATAAACTTTAGAAACAAAAAGCAAAACATAAATGGCCTGCAGGTAGCCGACCTGGTTGCTTATCCCATTGCCAATTACATTCTTAACCCCGACAGAGCGAACCCGGCTTATGAAGTAATTGAGGGTAAAATATATTCAAGCGAGGGTGAGTTGTATGGACTCAAAATATATCCAACACCATTAAACTAAAAAGGCAGCCACCGAAATAGTAACTGTCTTGTTTAGCGATCGGGAGACACCCCAGTCCGGTACAAATATAGCAAAAATAAAGCCAGGCGCAACATTGGAAGCTTCTTGTCTAACATTGATTAGAGCGGATTCTATGCTTTGTAAGCGTCCACTGATACATCCCCTAAAAAAATCTTCGTACCTTTTACCTGCAAACCATTGCCACATGAACGATTTCATTCAATATTGGGAGCATATACCCAGTGCTCACCGTGTGTTGATACTGATGGGCGGAATGATCTTTTTCTGGCTGCTCGAAGGATATTATCCTTTGTTCAGCTTTTCATTCAAACGCTATAAGCACGCCGGCGTTAACCTGGTTTTTCTTGCCTGCACTTTGCTGCTGAACCTGATTTTTGGCTATACCACTGTAAAGATCTGTGCATGGGTAGAGGAAAATCGCATGGGGCTGCTGTATCTTTTTGATATGCCTGTTTGGCTGAAGATAATAGTCACTCTTTTATTGCTCGACTTTTTTGGCCAGTATGCCCCGCATTACCTGATGCACCGGGTGAAGTGGATGTGGAAATTTCACATGATCCACCACAGCGATACCAAGGTGGATGTTACTACCGGCACACGGCACCATCCGGGAGAATGGCTGTTTCGCGAAACCTCCACCATTATTGGTGTTTTGGTGTTAGGCATTCCCATTGCCTATTATTTTTTATATCGCAGCGTTTCGGGCTTGTTTACGCATTTAAACCATGCCAATATAAGAGTGCCTATCTGGCTTGATAAGCCCATTAGCTGGGTTTTTGTTTCGCCCAATATGCACAAAGTGCATCATCATTTTGAACGACCCTTTACCGACACTAATTTTGCAAATATCTTTTCTTTATGGGATAGGCTGTTTGGTACCTATGCTTATGAAGATCCCCGTAAGCTCAAATATGGGCTGGATGTGCTGGAAGGAAAAAACGATGAAGACCTGGCCTACCAGTTTAAACTTCCTTTTGACAAAACGATAAAAACAGATTACTGATCATCACCCTATCTTTGAAAAAAAATTGCCATGAATGTAGTTGCTATGATTCCCGCCCGTTATGCCGCTTCCCGTTTTCCGGGCAAGCTGATGAAAACACTGGGTAATAAAAGTGTGATACTTCATACGCACGATAACACGGTAGCTACAGGCTTATTTGATGAAGTGTGGGTGGTAACCGACAGCGATGTTATTTACAATGAGATCACATCGCACGGCGGACGTGCAAAAATGAGCATACGCGAGCACGAAAGCGGCAGCGACCGCATTGCCGAGGCGGTAGAGAACATGGATGTTGACGTTATTATTAATGTACAAGGCGATACGCCTTTTGTACAAAAGGATGCGTTGAAACAATTGATTGATTTGTTTAAAGATGAAACAGTGCAGGTAGCATCTATGATGCGCCCGCTGAGAGAGAAAGAGCTGATTGAAAACCCGAACCTGGTAAAAGTGGTGGTAGATAAAAATATGAATTCATTGCTTTTTAGCCGGAGTGTAATTCCCTATCCACGCAATACCCAAATCAATATTGTTCATCACGAACATATAGGCATTTATGCTTTCACCAAAAAAGCGCTCCTCAATTTTACCAAATGGCCTTTAACCCCGCTCGAAGATGCGGAAAAAATCGAATGCCTCCGGTTTCTTGAACATGGCATTTCGTTACGCATGACTGTAGTAGATTACCAGGGTGTAGGCATTGATACTCCTGAAGATTTAAAGAGAGCGGTGCAACTGCTGTAAAGGAGTAAGGCGTAGGGTATAATAGGGTATAAGGACAGCACCTTATGCGGTTTTCCTTACACCCTACTCCTTATACCTTACACCTTTCCGTACCCGTTCAGTAAGTTCGGTTATACGTTCCCGGTAAGATGCCTTCTGTTCGCCAAACTTGCTAAAATCGAAAGGAAAGGTGGCTGCTTTTTGTAGGCTATCCTTTAAAGAAAATTCAGATTCCCGCACTGAATAAAAAATGCCTTGTTTGCACAGGTAATCTGCAAGATATTCCTGCTCCGGCTGACCGGGTGTAGGAACGAGTATTGCTTTTTTTTTAAGTGCTATCAAATCCATTACAGAAGAATAACCGCTGCGGCAAATAATCCACTCCGCCTGTTCAACAGCTGCATTTAGTTCCTGGCCTGCCAAAAGGTTTTTCACAACAATGTTGGATGGCAGCGACAGGGCTTTGCCACCAGGAATTCCGCGCACCAGTAGCGCACTTCCTTCAAAACGCATCAGTTCCTGCTGTAGTTTTTGCTCCCAATCGGTTCTGCAGGGCTCCGGTCCCGATAACACAATGGCTATGTCGTATTGCTTAACCTGTTGCTGTGGCTCAAACCGCGATAAAGGTCCGATATAGTGCATATTAGCCGGAACGCGGAATGGATGGGAAAGCTCGCCCGCAATATTAACCGCTCCTTCCCAGTCGGGCACCCAGCATTCATTAAACTTATTGATATAGTGATAGTTAAATTTCCGCAGTATTCCATCAACCCACTTCAACAAGCCGGAACGAATGGCGAGTTGATGGGTGATGAATACACAGTATGTGTTGTTGCTGTGCAAACCGTACCGGTTATCACTTAATATAACATCGAATGAACGGGTTTTGAGTACTTGCTGCAGCCAACGATGCTCATGCCTTATGCTTGCCCATATAGCCGGTGCCTGTCGGGCTACAGTAAGAGGCAACCTGCCCGTTGCGGCATGATAAAAAACATTGTATGGCTTAAGTGTAAGGCAGGGCAATTGCGGGTATTGTTTTTGCAATAAAGTAAGAGTAGCACCGCTACCGGCAAGCCAAACTTCCCAATCCTGCCTAATGAGTTCATTTATAATTGGAATGCATCTTGCGGCATGCCCTAAACCCCAATCGAGAGGCGCCACTAAAACAGTTGGTTTTTGCATGAAGGGCAAAGGTTGCAATAATTACTTTTTGGTGGTATTTTACAAAAACATTTAATTTCTAACAATAAATTAGAGATAAATTAGTTTAAATTTAATGTTATTAGATTTAAAGAAATGAGGAAAAGAACCTATACTGTTGTTTTGATGTTGTGTTTGTTAATAGTATCAGCCTCCGGCTGCGGCGTGTTTAAAGGCGGCCAAAAAGGCTGCGGTTGTCCAAGCAAAAAAGGAATGGTAGGATACTAAAGTAATCTTGTTAAATATTCAAATCCTATATAAAATGAAAACTTCTAACCGTGATCTGCTTGTTTTGCTGAAGGATGAGTCTATGAGCAACCAGGCAATTGAACATGAAGTCGAGCAGTTAAATGAAATGCTGTTTCATGCAGAGTCTACAGAAAATTTCTGTACAGCAAACGAATTGATTGATCTGAACCGATATAAAATTGTGCAGGATCAAAAGTCGCTGGTGCAGGTTATGCATCAAAACGAGCTGAAGCCCTTCTTTTTTCTCTGCAACAAGAATTGATAAAAAAAATTTAATCCTTTTATACTAGGTGCCGATATGCTTGCGCATGCCGGCATTTGTTTTTTCAGCATACGGCACTCCTTCCTCAACTGACACTATTTTCCCTCCAGCATATTGCAATACTGAAGCGATCCCAACCGCAACCGGAGCGGAACTTTAGTGGCTTTTTCAAATTGCCATTCTTTTTTGCACATAAAGCCCAGCGTCGCAATATAATAGTTAGGGCGTAATGGCCTTTGTAAGAACAAATCGCCTTCTTTTAAAGAATTGTAACGCTGTAACATGCTTTTAGCCCTGGCGCCCTGTGTAAAAAAATAATTGGTATTATTTCGATCAAGGATCTGCGTTTTGCCCAGGCTTACCGCCGGTTGCTCACGGTTTGCAGGCAATGAAACGGAGTTACCCGCTTGCTGGGCCCGTATTTGATTGGAGAAAATGCCAATCCCCGCCAGCAGATAAACAAAAATTTTAATCATACCCTCTTTTTCTGCTGTTACAAATGTAACAATTTTGAACCGGCAGCTACTGATATCTTTGCAGACACAATTTTACTTGGAAACAGATCTGATACAGCGCACATTCCTGCAATATATACAAGAAAACAGGGGCATTATTCATAAAGTATGTCACTTGTATGGCCGTACGGTACAGGACCAACAGGATCTTTTCCAGGAAATAACCATCCAGCTCTGGAAAGCATATCCCAATTTCAGGCACGAGTCCAAAATAAGCACCTGGATGTACAGGGTAGCGCTTAACACCGCTATTTCCGACTTCAGGAAACAACAACGAAGAATAACAACTGTTTCGTTTGATGCTACCGCCGGTGCTGATCTGTCTATCGGCGACGATCACCCTGAAAAAGATAAGTGGCTGCTGATACAAAAAGCCATTGAAAGTTTAACGGAAGTTGAAAAAGCATTGATGATGCTTTACCTGGAAGATAAAAGTTATGAAGAGATGGAAGATATTTTAGGTATGACCCAGGTTAATTTAAGAGTTAAAATATCGCGGATAAAAGAAAAGCTGCGAAAAAAAGTAGCAGCATTATAATATTCATTGATTTCATAAAAGTGTATACATGGAATTAGATGAGTTAAAAGAAATATGGAAGCAGGCGGAGGCGACGCAAGAGGTGCCTCACAGGTCGAATGATGAGATACTGCAAATGATGCAGGAACCATCCAAAAGCCCGGTGGCAAAAATGCGCCGCAACCTCCTTATGGAATTGCTGGTAGTAGTGATTTCCGTTAGTTGTGTATCGATTTATTATTTTACTGCTTTTGAAGGAAGGTTGCAGGAGGTGAGCTGGGCATATATCGTATTGGCATTGTTGTTTTTTGGGTATTACTATCAAAAGAACAAGCTGCTCAAATCAATGCAGTGTGTAGCCTGCCGGGTTAAATCCAATCTTGAATTACAATTAAAAACGCTGGAAAAATATGTGAAGCTCTATCTTATTATTGGTACTGCGCTTATACCGGTAATGTTATGCTTCCTGTATTACCTGGTGCTGAGCTACAAAAAAATTCCAATCAGCAATTCATTTGGTATGAGTGGTAACGAAGATAAATTCACTTTGCTATATCTGCTGTTTACTGTTACTTTTACTGTGGTGTTGTATTTTTTAAACCGTTGGTATATCCATTTTTTGTATGGCAGGCATATCAGTAAATTAAAAGCGCTCATCCGCGAAATGGAGGAATAACAAATTTCAATTCATGAAACACTTACCATTATTATTTGCAGCTTTTTTTGTGCAACCCTGGTGCGGCACACAGCTATTACAGGCTCAACAAAAGAGTGATGCACTGTTGTGGAAAATATCGGGCAATGGCTTAACCAAACCATCTTACGTGTATGGAACCATCCATATGATATGCTCAACCGATTTTGTGATGAGTGAAAAACTGAAGCAGCATTTTAACTCAGCAGACAAATTATACCTGGAGGTGGATATGGACGATCCGGCTATGAATATGAAAATGCTGCAACTTTCGATGTTGCAGGGAAAAAAGCTGAGCGATTTTTTTAGCCCTGAGGATTATAATAAGCTGAATACCTTTTTTAAAGATTCTGTTGGTATGCCGCTAACAATGTTCAACACGATGAAACCCTTTGTATTGTTCAGCATTCTTACTTTAAAAACACTACCCTGTTCTCAACAGGAATCGTATGAGATGAGTTTTGTGAAAATGGCGCGTGAGCAAAACAAAGAAGTGATAGGACTGGAAACCGTTGAAGAGCAAATGAAGATATTTGACGATATGCCCGATTCGGCTCAGGCTCAAATGCTCTTGCGCTATGCCGACGAGTTTGATAAGCAGAAAAAAGACTTTAGCAAAATGGTGGAGATGTATAAACGGCAGGATCTCGATGCCCTGTATCAACAAATCATGTCTTCGCCCGACATTGCCGGATCGGAAGATGCGCTTCTTTTTAACCGTAATAAAAACTGGATTCCTGTTATTGAAAACGCTATGAAGAAGGAATCGTTGTTTATTGCCGTAGGAGCCGGTCATCTTGCGGGCGAACAAGGAGTATTGAACTTGCTGAAGGAAAAAGGCTACAGCGTGGAAGCAGTGAAATAGGTGATAAGATTTTTAACTTTTCACGTTTGGCCTCTCACCTCTTACTCGATCCTTATCCCGGTTCCACCCATGCATCGCTTTCTTTCAACAGGCTGATCAGTTCATCCACCGCGATATCACTGTTCACTGATTTTTTCACAACTTCCTTGCCTTTATATAAAGTTATCTTTCCCGGACCGCTGCCTACATATCCAAAATCAGCGTCGGCCATTTCGCCGGGACCGTTAACAATACAGCCCATGATGGCGATTTTAACTCCTTTAAGATGGTTGGTAACAGCGCGGATCTTTGCGGTAGTTTCCTGCAGATCAAACAGTGTTCTGCCACATGAGGGGCAGGAAATATATTCCGTTTTAGAAATGCGGGTACGCGTAGCCTGCAGTATAGAAAATGCAGTGCTGTTTATAAATTGTTCTGTACTCTTATTATCAATGTAGTTTCTGCCACTTGCGTTCAAACGGTTTTCGCTGGCGTTGTAAGCTTCGTTACTCATGCCCAAACAAATACCATCACCAAAGCCATCCAGTAATAACGCACCTGTTTCTGTAGCAAAATGAATGAGATGTTCGTCGGGCGTTTGCCAGTTACTGTTGGTAACCAGTACAGCCGGGTTTTTAATATTGCGCTGTTGCAATTCAACAAACATGCTTCGCACGCGTTGCATGGCGTTTTTATCGGTACTGCTCAGGCACAATATAACCGTATGGTCATTCTGAATACTGTCCAGTTGCTGCGAATAGGATGTGTTTGACAAAGAACAATCGAGCATTACAAAATTTGCCACGCTGCTTTTTGCTGTAGCATTTACATACTGGTCGATTTCAAACAATGGAAAATATTTTTCCTTGTCCGAACACGCCTGCCACACATCCGATGGCACCAGAACTTTCAGCGTTCCCGGCAATGCGAAAGGCAATTCGCTACCTGTGTGGTAGATATAATCTGCAGCTGCATCGCTGATGTTCCATTTGTCCAACCCCTCGTCGTAGGTATAACCAATGCTTTGCAGTTGGGCCGGGTCAGTTACTGCTGTTTTGCTCATGTCGGCTATTACAACCGGAACATGGTGATCGCCTACCTGGTCAACGGCAAATGTTTCTCTTCTTTTGTAAGTGCCGATTTGAGGATTCGAGATTTGAGATTTGAAATTTGGGGCTGCTGATCGCTCGTTGCTGCTTGCTGATTTGCGATTTGTGATTTGTGATTTGCGATTTGTGATTTGTGATTTGCGATTTGAAGTCCTTCATATCTCTTTACAATATCCTTGCACACCGGTATTTCAAATTCGGGGTCTTCGGTTAACGATACCCGTATGGTATCTCCCAATCCGTCTTCCAGCAAAGTGCCGATGCCTATGGCCGATTTTATTCGGCCATCTTCGCCGTCGCCTGCCTCTGTTACGCCCAGGTGCAGCGGATAGCATTCATTAAATTCTTCCTGCATTTGCTTTACCAGTAGCCGGTAGGCCTGCACCATCACCTGCGGATTACTGGCCTTCATGCTCAGGACAATATTGTGATAATTTTCAAACCGGGCTATTCTCAAAAATTCCATGGCACTTTCCACCATGCCCATCGGCGTATCGCCGTAGCGGCTCATGATCCGATCGCTCAGCGAACCGTGGTTGGTACCGATGCGCATAGCCGTTCCATACTCTTTGCAGATTTTTACAAGCGGGGTAAACCGCTGTTGTATGCGGTCAATTTCCTCGTTGTAGGCTGCATCGGTATATTCAATAAATTCAAATTTCTTTTTATCGATGTAGTTGCCCGGGTTTACGCGCACCTTTTCGATAATGCGGGCGGCAATTTCGGCAGCGTTGGGTGTAAAATGGATGTCGGCAATAAGCGGAACTTTGTACCCACGCCTGTGCAGCTCGTTTTTTATATTCAGTAAATTTTCCGCTTCCTTTTTGCTTGGCGCCGTAATACGCACCAGCTCTGCCCCGGCTTCAATGCAGCGAATAGATTGTTCTACAGTGGCAATGGTATCCATCGTATCGGTGGTCGTCATCGTTTGCACCCGTATAGGATGAAAATTGCCCAGCAGGAGATCGCCGATCCTCACTTCCCTTGTCTTCAGCCTTTTGTATTCTGTAAGCGATTCGCAGTAACCTTGCATAATAGTGAATAAGTTAAGTGGGTTGATTAAGTTGATAGGTTAACTCACGTAACTTATTTAACCTAATTAACTCAATCTCCAAACGAACGCAAAGTTAGGTAAACAAAACAGAGTTCCGGCTTTTTGCAATTACCCGGGCTGCCCATGCGCAATAAATTGGCAAAAGTTAAACTTTTCGGTGTAAGTATTTAATATTCAACACTGTATTCAGCTGTTTCGGGGCGGTTAATGAGGTCGGTAAGTGTGGTAAAAAAGGTAACGGTTTTTTTATCGGGCGCCACTTCTACATTATTTCCCTTGTATTTTTTTACCCCGTTTGGCAACACAAAAACAGTTTTGTAGTTCATGTCGCCCATCATTACCGACAACTGCTGCATCATCTGCAACGATGAATCTTTTAATACCTTATCGGAGAAAAGCTCTTTGTTCACCAGCTTGTTGGCAATTTTACCAGGAGCAGCAGTAAACGCGTAAGCTTCCTGCCCCGGCATTAATACAGATTTATTACCCGATACATCATCCGGCATATCTGCCGGGCCGTCTTCACCCGAGTCTCCCTTATTCAGTTTTTTAGAAATACCGAGCTTGTCGATGGCGGTTATATAAGTATTTTTAAGATCAGGCAACGCCGCAACATTTTTAAACGGGAAGCTGAGCACCACTTTCATTTCTTTGGCAGCTTCGTCTACCTGCATCCGTAAACTACCATCTCTTATTAAGTCTTTTTCTTTGGCAGTAAGCGCAGTGGAAGTATCAACGTAGGATTTAAAGTAAACAGTTGAATCCTTTTTTTCCATTTCTTTTAACTGATCCTTTTGCCCCATTTGCTCGAGCAACGTGAGCATTTTACCCATATCCATAGTGAGCGTGTAAACGCCACTACTGTTTTTGTTGATCACAATTTTTTCTTCAGCATCAAGACAGGCAGTTAGCAAAAAAGCACAGCTAACAAGTAGCGCGAATATTGTTTTTTTTGTCATGGCTATATATTTGGTCGGAAACCAAATGCAAGTTCCGGCTTTTATCACAAATTGTATAACCGTTTGTGGAGAATATTGTCAGTATTTTTTCCGAGTCTCCGTCAATACTTCAGGGTTCGGAACATTTCTTATCAACGATGTTTATAGTATTCCGAACCCCGGTTATTGACCTGAACGACATTTTGTTTATACTCTTACATAGATCTTCCGCTTGTCCATCCAATAACCTACCGCCCAGCACAGCAGCATAAAGCAAAGCGCAAATGCAAGCGATCCCCACGGCCCGGGAATGACCTTTTGAAAACCTTCACCCACAGACTGGAAAAGGGTAGTATCGGGCGAAGTTTTAATAGTGTAAAGAGCAATAGCAAATACTTCTGAAAGCAGGTAAATGAACAAAGGGTTTTTGCCAAACACCTGGAAGAAATAGCTGCCTTTGGTAATTTCTTTTATTTCTACCACAAAAATGAGCGCACTCAGAATAACCAGGTCCAGCCCTACCGTGTATAGCACAAAGGAACTGGTCCAGAGCTTTTTGTTGATAGGGAATACAAAATCCCAGAAATAAGCAATGGTGAGACAGGCAAATCCCGCCAGCGCCAGTTTAGCCACGGTTTCAAAAGTTTTTCCTTTTTGCTGTATAAAGATGCCTGCATAGTATCCGCCGATAACGTTTACAATTGCAGGAAGGGTGCTTAGTAAGCCCTCGGGGTCAAATGCAACGCCTTCGCCATGATACAAATGGCTTTCTCCAAAAAGGATCATATCTAACTTATGCCCAGCGTTGCCCGTCATACTGTAATCGCCTCCTGTATACAAAATGAGCCAGTAGCCCAGCAGGAACACCGCACTTAGTATCCAAACCAATCTTTTGCTGAAAAAATGGATCATCAGCGATGCAAAACAATAAGCGAGCGCAATGCGCTGCAACACACCCAGCAGGCGGGTATCGCTGATAGGAGAAAATTCGTAACCGCCGGTTTTCGATTCGCGGAAGAAAGGAAACCAATACATCAGGTAACCTAGTAAGAATATGATGATCGTTCGTTTGAATATTTTGCCCAAAACAGCGCCATTGCCCATTTGTTTGTATTTAGGCAGCGAAAAGCTCATAGCGTTGCCTACCACAAACAGGAAGGTAGGAAAAACCAGATCGGTGGGCGTAAAGCCATGCCACGATGCATGCAGCAGCGGTGCAAACGGAGTGGCTCCGCTGCCTGGCGTATTTACAATGATCATAAAGCAAATGGTCATGCCCCGGAGTACATCAAGGGCCAGGAATCGGGAAGAAACAGTTTTGGTCATACCTTATTACAATTAAACTTTGATATAGATTTTCTTTTTATCGAGCCACCATGCCAGTGCCCAGAAAATGAGCACATGAAAGATAGCATAAAACAAAGAACCATTCATATTGCCGAACAAAGGTGCAAACAGGTGGTCATACATCCAATTACCCAGTCCTTTATAAACCGGCAGGCCGTCCTTTATTCCATCCTCTATCCTGACCAACCCGTACAATCTCACCAACACTCCGCTCAGCACGAAAATAAAAAGGGGGTTTTTCCCAAACACGTCGAAAAACCGTGTCCAGCCAGCCCTGTTGTGATACACTTCTACTACATGAATGATAAGGGCGAGAACAGCCATTGCTAACCCGGAAGTATAAACGACGTAAGAACTGGTCCATATTTTCTTGTTCAGCGGAAAAACGGTGTTCCAGCATAAGCCTGTAAATACCAGTAACAGCGCAATTGTATACAAAGTGGCTATAACCGGGTAGTAACGATTTGTATCCTGCAATGCGTTTGCTGCATTTTTTATTTTTTGCCTGATGTAATCGCCTGCCATAAAACCCAGTAACACGCTTACAACGGCCGGCAATGTACTGGCAATGCCTTCGGGATCGAATGCCACTCCTTCGCCATGGTACAGGTGGTTTTCGCCAAGCAAACTACGGTCTATCGCGGTACCAAACCAGCCTGGCAGGCTGTAAACATCTCCGGGCCTGCCTAACAGGATGCACAGCACCCAATAGAGGAGCAGCAATAAAATGCCAGCTGCAAAAGTTTTAGTGGGCTTCAGGTAAAAAATAATGACCGAAGCAAAAAAATAGCAAACCGCTATGCGTTGCAATACGCCTGGAATACGGAGAGAATCCCAGGTTTTTGCTACCAGCTCGCCGGCTGCATTGTATTTTACAAAAGGGAACCAATTAAGCAAGAGCCCTGTAACAAAGATCAATACTGTTCTGCGTATGGTTTTTTTCCAGAAAGCAATCTGGCCTTTCTCCTGCAGCCGGGGTATTACAAATGCCAGCGAATTGCCTACTGCAAAAAGAAAAAAGGGGAAAACCAGGTCGGTTGGTGTGCAACCGTGCCAGCGGGCATGGTCGAGCGGCGGGTAAATGTAATTCCAGCTACCAGGATTGTTTACCAGTATCATTAATGCCACCGTGGCTCCGCGAAAAATATCTAAAGGGTAAAAGCGTTCTTTCAAAAACAGCAATTGTAAATACTAAGTTAATTAAGGAAAGGTTATACCCCACTACAGGGTAACATTTAGTTGGGTGAAGGAATATTGTACTATTGGAAAGCTTTTACAAATCATTAAGATTGTAAACAGATTTTTCTACTGAAATTTGCAGCTGTAATTGATAGTTCTTATAAAAACACTGGCATTGTAATTGCAATTTTCTTTTGTATATTACGTTAGAAAAAAGCCAGACAGTTCTTTTGAAATAATTAACAAAGCGAGTGTAAACTGTTTCACAAGTTTTGCGTCATAAATACAAAGAGATTTAAAACAGTCAATTTTCTCATAAGCAGTTAGTTTTGGTTGCGGCCCCTATATCTATAGGGGCCAATTTTTTTTATAATGGTCTTGCCTTAGCACTAAGTCTCCAGCCCGATACCATCCAGCCTGCAAGTGCTCCTATTGCATCGGCTATCATGTCGTCCGTTTCAAATCCCCGGTTAGGCACAAAATACTTCTGGTAATACTCCATCGCTACTCCGTAAATACAAGTCAGCAAAAAGATGAGGAAAAAAATCCACAGCTTGTTTCCGTTTTTAAAACGGTTAGCCAGGTATACATTCCAGAGGTAAACGTGCACCCCGAATATAAAAACGTGCACTATTTTGTCTACATGCGGAATAGAGGGACCTTCGGGTAAGTCGCTGCCAGGTATGCTTAGCAGTAAGAAAATAATAGCCGACCAAATAATGGCCGGCCAAATCGTTCGCAACAACTTTACAATCATAATAAAATTAATTACCTACCAATGCTGCATACGCCTCGGCGGTCATTAATGCATCAATATCCGCGGGAGCGTCTACTTTTACTTTTATCATCCAGCCTTCGCCGTAAGGGTCGCTGTTAATCAGTTCAGGCTTGTTGTTTAATACCGGGTTTACTTCGGTAATGGTGCCGCTAACGGGTAAAAACAGGTCGCTTACGGTTTTTACCGCTTCTACGGTGCCAAATACGGCTTCTGCATCGAGGTGTTGATCTTTAGTTTCTATATCCAGATAAACAATATCTCCCAGCTCACCCTGGGCAAACTCAGTAATTCCTATAACAGCAATGTCGCCGGCTTCGAGCCGTATCCATTCATGATCTTTTGTATAGCGCAGGTTTTCCGGAAATTTCATTTTTAGAAGTTTTGTGTTGCAAGATTACAAAAACCATTGGAATAAACAGGCTTGAAAAAAATCAGGAGAAAAAGCAGTTTTCTATTTCCTCCGCACAAGGCGTGCCTTTACAATGCGCAGGTTTTTTACAGGACGGTCGCCCAGTCTCCTGTTTACTGGTACAGCAGCAATACTGTCGATTATCTCCCGGCCGCTTATCACTTCACCAAAAACAGTATACGACTGATCGAGATGGGGTGCGCCGCCCAGCTTTTTGTATATTTCCCTTTGTGGCGGCGGAATTTTTTGACCATCCAGCCTGAAGACTTCTACAGAATCCAACCCTGCGTCTGTAAAAATCCGTCCCTGCACTATGTAAAATTGCGAGGCGCTGCTCATTTTGGCAGGGTTGGCCTCATCGCCTTCCCTGGCAGCGGCAATAACGCCTTTATGATGAAAAAGCGAAGCATTGAATTCTGCCGGTATTTTATATCCCAGGTCTCCGTCTCCCAGGCGTGTGGCAGAATCGGCCTTTTTACTTTTGGGATCTCCCGCCTGGATCATAAAATGCTGTATCACCCTATGGAACAAAATGCCGTTATAATACTGGCTTTTTACCAGCTTTAAAAAGTTATTGCGGTGTAACGGGGTAGAGTCTGACAACCGGATGATCATAGTGCCCTTGTCTGTTACCATTTCAACATCGCGGCTAAGGTCTTTCTTCCTTAAGCCTTTTTCAATAGTGGGGCTGCAGGAAATAATGCCCAAAGCACCCAGCAAAACGAAGACTGTCCATTTCATACTTGTAAAAATAAATACGATATTGTTTTGAAAGATGGCATCTTTACGGTCAACAACTGCATCACACACATTATCTTTTCAAACAAATGCAGATGATTGGCTAACCTAATCGGGAATTATCTTTATAGTTATGACGAATATAAGGAGGCAAAGCATTATTTCTTCGGTAGTTATCTACGCGGGTTTTGCTGTAGGCATGCTGAATATTTATTTTTTTACGAAAGAGGGTATCTTTACGTCTACCGAGTATGGGCTCACCACCGCATTTATTGCAATCTCTACCATGATGCATGCGTTGGCTACGCTGTCTATGCAGGCATACATTTTCAAGTTTCATCCGTATTACAACCATCATCTTTCACCCGATAAAAATGATTTGATTTCCATAGCATTGGTAATTGGTGCTATTGGCATGGTGGCAGTTTTGCTGGGCGGATGGATATTCAAAGACCTTGTGATTCAGAAATTTGGTGAGCATTCTCCCTTACTGGTGAAATATTATTATTGGGTTTTCCCTATGGCTGCAGGATTAACGCTTTACGCAATACTGGAAGCCTATACCTGGACCGTTGGCAAGCCGGTTGTAACCAATTTTTTGAAAGAGGTTTTATGGCGGTTGTTTCAAACGTTAATCATCGCATTGCTGATATTCCATGTTGTAAAGAGTTTTGATGGTTTTATAAAACTGTATGCAATGGCTTATCCATTCATAGCAGTTGTTTTGTTATGCTATCTTATTGCAACCAAACAAATTCATTTCACCTTTTCCATAAGTAAGGTTACCCGCAGGTATAAAAAAAAGATAGTATCCCTCTGTGCATTTGCCTATTCGGGTATGATTGTAAACACGCTGTCGCAAATTTTCGATACCATCGTTATTGCCGCCGTGCTTCCTGATGGCTTAAAACAGGCTGCCATTTTTAGTCTTGCACAAAACATGACGAGCATTGTACAGGCGCCACAACGGGGGGTTATTGCAGCGTCCATCGCGCATTTATCAAAAGCCTGGAAGGAAAAGAACATGCCGCTGTTGCAAAAAATATATCAACGATCTTCCATTAATTTGCTATTGTTTTCCGGTGGTTTGTTCCTGCTTATTGCCCTTAATTATACGGAAGCCATTCTTACGTTTGATTTGAAAGATGAATTTTTGCTGGGATTTAATGCCTTTTTAGTATTGGGGTTAACCCGGGTAATTGATCTTGGCACGGGGTTGAATGCCCAGGTTATCGGTACTTCCAACTACTGGCGATTTGAACTAACAAGTGGAATTATATTATTGATCCTGATCCTGCCGCTCACTTATTTGTTTACTAAACAGTTTAATATTCTTGGGCCGCCTATTGCTTCTCTTATTTCGGGAATTATATACAACGCAGTGCGGATTATTTTTTTGTGGAAGAAATTCCGGCTACAGCCGTTCTCTCTCCACACATTGGGTGTAATTGTTGTAGGATTGCTGTGTTATACCTTTTGTTATTTCCTTTTCAGGAATATTCACGGGTTACCGGGATTGATTATACGAAGCGCGGTGTTTGTGATCGTTTACGGAGGCGGCATTGTATATTTTAAGCTTTCGCCCGACGTGCAACCGGTGTGGATCAGCATAAAAAAGCGATTGGGTATTGGAAGAAGATAGTGGTAAGTGATAGGTGGTAGGGGATAAGTTTGGTGTTTTTTTGGAAAATGAAAAACAATAAACAATAAACTCCAAATCTTCTTGCTTTGATCGTCCACAGTTCACAGCTCAGCAGCTTTAACTATCTTGCGTCAAACTTTTGATCTACGATTTATGCAAACGGATTTTCTTGTCATTGGTTCTGGTATAGCAGGGCTTACATATGCTTTAAAAGTAGCACGCCATTTTCCGGACAAACGCGTAACGGTATTTACCAAAACCACTTCCGACGAAACCAATACCAAATATGCACAGGGCGGCATTGCCGGTGTATGGGACAATGAAAATGACAGTTTTGAAAAACATATTGAAGACACTTTAATTGCGGGCGACGGTTTGTGCAATGAGCATACGGTAGAAATAGTGGTAAAAGAAGGCGTGGAACGCATTAAGGAAATTATTGAATGGGGTGCCAGGTTCGATAAGGCGCCCGACGGTGAGTATGCGCTGGGAAAAGAGGGTGGACACAGCGAGTTCCGGATATTGCACCACAAAGACGTTACAGGCAGAGAAATGGAGCGTGCGTTGCTGGAAGCAATTAAAGCGCAGCCCAATATTGAAGTAAATACACATTGGTTTGTAGTAGATATTATTACGCAGCACCATTTGGGCTACCTTGTTACCAAAGCCACGCCCGATATTGAATGTTTTGGAGTATATGCGCTCAACCTTCTTACCAAAAGAATTGAAAAAATAGAGGCCGGAATTACATTGCTTGCAACCGGCGGTAACGGACAGGTATACCGTACTACTACCAACCCGGTAATAGCAACCGGTGACGGGGTAGCCATGGTGTACCGGGCTAAGGGCCGGATCGAAAACATGGAGTTCATACAATTTCACCCCACTGCCTTATACGAGCCGGGGGTTAAAGGGCAGGCATTTTTAATTACCGAAGCGGTAAGGGGAGACGGGGCAATTTTGCGTAATGCCGATGGAGAGGCTTTTATGGAAAGATATGACGCCCGTAAAGACCTTGCTCCGCGAGATATAGTGGCCAGGGCAATAGACAACGAAATGAAAAGAACGGGTACTGAGCATGTGTGGCTGGATTGCCGCCATATGGACCAGGAAAAATTTCTTCATCACTTTCCCAACATCCACGAAAAATGTTTGTCGATAGGCATTGACGTTAGTCAAGATATGATACCGGTTGCGCCTGCAGCACATTATAGTTGCGGGGGCATTAAAACCGATGAATGGGGGCGTACATCCATTAAACATTTGTATGCCGCCGGCGAATGTGCATCCACTGGTTTGCATGGCGCCAACAGGCTTGCCAGCAACTCGCTGCTGGAAGCAATGGTGTTTGCTCACCGTGCTTCCGAAGACGCCATCCAGAAAATGAACGACGACTCAGCCACAGAGTGGGCGCCCTGGGATCGGAAAAGTATACCCGACTGGCGCACAGAGGGCACCACCGCTCCTAAAGAAATGATCCTGATTACGCAGAGCCTGAAGGAGTTGCAATTGCTGATGAGTGACTATGTGGGCATTGTGCGCACCAATAAGCGTTTGGAAAGAGCCATGCGTCGTCTTGACCTGCTGCACCTGGAAACAGAAGAATTGTACAAAACAACCGAGGTATCACCCCAGCTGTCTGAATTGCGAAACATGATAACCGTGGGATACCTGATCGTAAAGTCGGCGCAGTTCAGGCACGAAAGCCGTGGATTGCATTACAATACCGATTATCCTTATAAAAGCGAATTGGTGCAGAATATCGTTCTGTAACCCGCTGTTTTTCATAATAAAGCCGCAGATGCGCAGATTAGTTATGTGATCTGTACATCTGCGGCTAAAACTATCGGCAACTATACAGCATCAGAAATAATTACAATTTATCTTTGCCTGATGTATTACATCGTGCTGGGTTTGCTTTACCTGTTTTCCTTTTTGCCCTTGTGGATCATTTACCGGGTTTCCGATTTCTTTTATTTTATTCTTTGCTATGTGCTGGGTTACCGGCGTAAGGTGATTATGAAAAATATTTCCATCGCCTTTCCCGAAAAATCTGACGCGGAAAAGAAAAGGATCATCAGGAAGTTTTACCGGAATTTTACCGATACTTTTCTGGAAGCAATCAAACTGCTTTCCATGTCCGAAAAAAGCCTTCGGAAAAGAGTGCAGTTCGACCCCACCATATACAATGAGCTGCACCAAACCGGCAAAAGCTGCCAGGCACTCATGGGGCATAGCTTTAATTGGGAGTGGGCTAATGTAAGAGTAACCAAAGAGCTGCCATTCCCTTTCCTGGTTGTATACATGCCCATAGGCAGCAAGCTGATAGACCGTTTGTTCAAGCACTTCAGAGAGAAAACAGGCGGCATTATGCTGCCTGCCACCGACATGCGCAATGCAATGATGCCTTACCGGCACCAGCAATATCTGCTGGGGCTGGTAGCCGATCAAAACCCCGGGCAGCCCGGAAAATCATACTGGATAAAGTTTTTTGATCGCTGGACGCCTTTTGTAAAAGGACCCGAAAAAAATGCAAAATTTAACGACATTCCCGTTGTGTTTGTAAGCTTTCAAAAGCCCCGGCGGGGGCATTACATCATCAAATCGAAGCTGGCAACAATGAATCCGGCAGAAATGAAAGACGGTGAACTTACCCTGGCGTATGTGCGCTTTTTGGAAGAAGAGATTCGCAAACAGCCCGAAACCTACCTTTGGAGCCATAATCGCTGGAAATTTGAGTACACGGAAGAGTATGCCCGGCATAAAGTTGAGGATGAGCCTGTAAATGTTGGGTGACGGTGATAGCCGTGAGCCGTCAGCGTTCAGAATAAGTAAATGAGTTTTAACAAGGATTTTTCCGTATGCACAGCCAGCGGCTTGGTGTGTGCTGTTGCGCGTGATTTCCGTTTGGTTAAGGCATCGACGCTCATACTTTTTGAAATGGTTAAGTCATTGGATCTTTATCAATAGCTGATGTTCGGGATTCATCGGTCAGACCGCCGCCTGAACTCAAGGCTGATCGCCGGGCAGACTGGCCGGCTTTCCCATCGGCACGCCGAAGGGCGGTCTGATGGATAGCAATGTTCTTGAATAAGTACTAACCAAATGACATTGGATTCGTGCTCTGCCAAGGTCAGCAATCCGTACAAACCGCTAATAAACCTCCCAAAAAATTCCTGTTGTGTTAACATTCAATCTCTATATCTTGTAAAAAATATTGTTTATGCTGAGAATATCTGCTTTTATCATTGCAATAGGCTGTACGGTTGGCGTTGCCTGTACGGCTCAGAAAAAAACTGCGGCAAAACCCGCAACGCCCGATACAACGGTGAAGAAAACGCCACCCACACCACCCAAACCATCTATTGCCGATAAAACCAAGTCGAGTAAAAAGAACGAAGGACTTTTTGCTGTGTACCAGGATACTGCCACCGGCAGCATTCAGTTGTATGTAAAAAAAGACCAGTTAGGGAAGGATTTTATATACCAGAGCTTTTCGATGGGCGGTCCCACCAGCCTTTTTCTGAATCAGAATATGATCAGAACAACCTTCGTGTTTAAGATCAGCAAGGCTTTCGACAAGTTGGAGTTTGCCCAGCAAAATACCAACCTGTATTACGATTCAACCAATGCCGTTAGTAAGGCGGCTAATGTAGATGCCGCCCCGGCGGTTTTTTATGCAGATAAAATTGTGGCCGAAGATTCACTAGGCTACCTGGTGGCTGCGGATGGACTTTTTTTAAGCGAAAAGTTAGACCCGGTAAAGCCCCTTATGCCGCCCGGAATTCCACCCACCATGTATTTTAACCTGGGCATGCTGAATGCGGGAAAATCGAAATACGAAAAAATCAGATCATATCCTGATAATACAGATATTGTTGTAGAGCTGGCGTATGAAAATCCTATGCCTTATAACGTTGGCGGCGCAGATATTACTGACGCACGTTACAACCGGATCAAAATGCAGCACACTTTCCTGGCGGTGCCGGAAAACGATTATAAAGCCCGCAGAGATGATCCGCGCGTAGGATATTTTGGTGCAGAAGTGCAGGACCTCACTTCTGTTGGCGCTACGCCTTACAGAGATTTCATCAGCCGCTGGCACCTGGTTAAAAAGAATCCGTCGGCAGCCATTAGCGAACCCGTTGAGCCAGTAGTGTTCTGGATTGAGAATACAACGCCTGTTGAATATCGCCAGATCATTAAGGAAGCCGGTGAGAAATGGAATGAGGCCTTCGAAAAAGCAGGATTTAAGAATGCAATTGTAATGAAGATAATGCCCGATACTGCTACCTGGGACCCTGCCGATGTTCGTTACAATGTTATACGTTGGGTAAGCAGCGCTTATCCAAGCTATGGCGCGATAGGCCCCAGCTTTTTTAACCCTCGTACCGGGCAGATACTGGGCGCAGATATTACTGTAGAATGGAAAAGCGGTGCGGGCTCGGTTAACTTCGATGACCTGTTTAATGGAAGTCCCTCCGGTATTGGCCTGCCTGAAGTGCAGTTGCCCTGGGAAGCTAAAACAGAGGCTCCACATATCAGTTTTGGAAAATCGCACCTGCACCTCTGCAATATTGCCCGCGAATTACAGGCGCAATACATAGCAGGCTTAACCGTGCTCGAAACTTTAGATGATAAGCCCGAAGCAGTAAAAGACCTGCATCGCGATTTCCTTGTCTACCTCATTATGCATGAAATGGGGCACACGCTTGGTCTCAATCACAATATGAAAGCAAGCCAGATGTTATCGCCTGCGGAAATAAACGATAAAAGTATTACGCAGAAAATAGGCATGATTGGTTCCGTAATGGATTACCCCGCAGTAAATGTAAGCCTCGATCGCAGCAAGCAAGGCGAATATTATACTACCAAGGCTGGTCCATACGACTTGTGGGCTATCGAATACGGTTATACGCCATTCAGCGCAGCAGAGGAAGAAGCAGGACTTAAAAAGATACTCAGCCGCAGTACCGACCCGCAGCTCACTTTTGGCAACGATGCCGATGATATGCGTTCACCCGGCGGCGGTATTGATCCTCGTGTGATGATCAACGATATGAGTAGCGACATGATCACGTATGCCGAAGACCGTTTTAAACTGGTAAACGAACTGATGCCTAAATTAAAAGACAAATACAGCAAACCCGGGCAAAGCTACCAGTTGCTGCGCCAACGCTACCTGATGCTGCAAAGCCAGCGTGCGCAAATGGCAAATGCCGTAAGCCGTTATATTGGTGGTGTATATGTTGACAGAAGTTTTACAGGGCAAAGTGCCAATGCTAAACCATTTACGCCTGTTTCTGCCGATGTGCAGAAGAAAGCGCTGGCATTGCTGAACAAATACATTTTTTCGCCCAGCACATTTAATGTAGATGCATCGTTGTTTCCGTACCTGCAAATGCAACGTCGTGGGTTTAATTTCTTTGGTTCAACCGAAGATTACAAGCCGCAGTCTATAGTGCAAAGTATTCAATTGATGTTGCTTGCTCAGTTAATGCACCCTGTAACCCTGCAGCGTATTAACAACAGCGGGCTTTATGGCAATACTTACACTACTGCAGATCTTACATCTGATCTCAACAAATATTTCTTCGTAGAAGATTTAAAAACAAATGTAAATCTGTACAGATTGAACCTGCAAACGGAATACGTGAAAGGCCTTGCTGCCATAGCAACCAGTGCATTGCCTAATGCATACGACAATGCATCTAAATCTGCTGCGCTTGCTTCGCTTAAAAAAATAAAAGCGATGCTTGCAACGGCTGTTTCAACCAATGAGCAGACAAAGGCTCACCGTATCAATCTTAATTTTCTTATAGACAAAGCTTTGGCGGTAAAATAAAGTAGAAGGTATATGGTATAAGGTGTAGGGTATAAGGTATTCGAACCTTACACCTTATGCCTTATGCCTCACACCTTTAATTAGAGGCAGTCAGACGTTGATGTTTGGCGGTGCTGGCAATGTACATGGCAAAGCCGGCCAACGCTGTGTCCTTCAATGCATTTACCAGTGCAATCTGCCGCATACCCGGATCACCTGAATTAAGATGATTTGGTATGTGGATCAATACTACAAACAGCACCAGCAAAATAGCCAGCAAATAACCGGCAAGCGAAACATAGCGATTGGTAATAAAGGCAATTGCAGCCAGGATAAATGCTACTCCTACTAAATAAACCCAAACTATTCCTTGCGGAAGATAAAGCGGAACATATACAAGCATGTTGTCAGGATTAGTGAAGTGCTGTATCCCAAAGACAATCATTACAAGCGCCAGAAGTAAAATGGCAATGCGGGAGATCGTTAGGTGTATCATAAAAAGAGCTTTAGTCCTATTAAGTTACCTCATTTATTTAATACCCGCACATTATATTTTGCACACCATACAAGTATAAACGGCAGATGGCGCCGTGTTGTAACAAGCAAAAATGCAAACTGGTATTATTGCCTGCCAGCCGCCCACAAAACAGCATTGGAGAGTAAGGTTGTAAAGGCTGCATTTTGCAGCAATTGCGGCGAATGCCCCATGAAGATATATAGGTTTTTAGCCTTAAACTTTGGGTTGCTCCATATAACCGGGTGGTCGCCCATTTTTATATTACTGGCCGGAGTGTAGGTAGATTCATCCACATGTGCAATTACTTTTACCGCCGGTCGCGGGCTTTTGTCGTAGGTATACCATTCTTCTGTAGCAATTGTAAATTTTTGTGGCAGTCCCTTTACAACCGGGTGTGTGCCGTCTTCAACCGAAACTTCGGCAGCTGCAAAGGTGGATATGTAATTTTTGAAACGTATACCACCCATAAATTCATGATACCAGGGCCACATTTTATATCCATCAAAATCGCCCAATAAACTGGCATGATGCAGCCCCACCCACCCGTTCCTGCTTCGCTTCATGTATTTTATAAATGCCTTTTGTGCTTTTTCCGGCCAGCCATAAGGCACATAATCGAGCTGGATAAAAACCTGGTATTTTTCGAGCAATTGATCGTCGATGCTGTCAACCTTTTGCAAATAATCAATGGTAAAATTTTTTTCAGCAGCCAACTGGTTCAGCCAGGGTATGGCCGCATTGGTAAAAGCAAGATGATGTCCGCCATTTTCGTATAACACCAATGCCCTGAAAGTCGGTTTAGCAGCTTTTTGCTGGGCGCGTGAGTAAACGCTGACAACTAAAAAGAATAATAAAAACAGTAGAAGTTGCCTCATTGCTACAATATAGGATTTTAAATTCAGTTGCAGGCTTGCATTGCAGCGTTGCAAGGTTGCCAACCTTCCAAAGGTTGGCAACCTTTTTGCGGCGGCAAAAAAGTCGATGCAAGGCAAGTTTAACAGCAACATCTTCGCTGTCCGAAGTCTCTTCAAAACTTACTTCTTACAACTTGCCACCTACCACTACGAAAGCTTACAGCTTTCCATACACCTCCAGCATTTTTTTCAGATCTTCAAGTGTATTGATCTCATCCGGCTTTTTGTCTTTGCGCCAGCGATTGATGCGTGGAAACCGCAGTGCCACTCCCGATTTGTGCCTGCTGCTGGCGGCAATACCTTCAAATGCAATTTCAAAAACAAGCTCGGGTTTTACGGTTCTTACAGGTCCGAATTTTTCGAGCGAATTCCTCTTTACAAACGCATCTACCTGCGCAAACTCTTTATCTGTTAATCCCGAATACGCTTTGGTAAAGCTCACCAGCTTATCGCCATCTTTTACGGCAAAGGTGTAATCAGTATAAAGGTTGCTTCGCCGTCCATGTCCCTTTTGCGCGTATATCATTACCGCATCAATTACCAACGGATCAACTTTCCATTTCCACCAGTCGCCCACTTTGCGCCCCACCTGGTAGGTGGAAGATTTTCTTTTGAGCATAATACCTTCAGCCCCCATATCGCGTGAGCCGCTGCGTATATGCTCCAGTTGATCCCATGTGGCAAAAGCTACCACCGGCGAAACGATCAGTGCAGGATGATTGACAGCAATGATAAGCTCTTCCAGCAATTTACGCCTTGAGCTCAACGGCTGCTCCCTGAAATCCTTTCCTTCATATTCGAGTACATCGTACGCAAAAAAAGCGATAGGCGCTTCCTGCAGATTTTTTTTGGTGATGTTTTTACGTCCGATACGCGTTTGCAATAATGCAAAAGGCAGTGGTTTGTTTTCCAGGCTTGGAATAATTTCGCCATCCAGCACCAACCCCTCAGGCAATATGTTTTTCAGTGCATGATATTCGGGAAATTTTTCAGTCATCAATTCTTCACCCCGGCTCCACACAAATATTTCGTTGTTTCGTTTGATGAGCTGGCCGCGGATGCCGTCCCACTTCCACTCCGCCTGCCATTCGTTTTCGGCACCGAGCGCTCTTACATCTCCGTCTATTGCATAAGCAAGATAAAAGGGATATGGTTTTGAATAATCTGCGGCGGCAGAAGCTTCGCTGAGCAATGTAGTGGAAGAAGTGGTTGCAGGGTCCCAGTTTCCGCTAATGCGATGCGCAATAATATTGGGTTCCAGTTTTACTGTTTTAGCCAGTGCGTTTACAATCATTTTTTGCGAAACGCCGATCCTGAAATTGCCGGTAAGCAGTTTATTAAAAACAAATCGTTCATCCTTATCCAACTGCATCCAAGTGTCTATTACAAAGTTCTTTTTTACAGCTTCTTCTTCTTTTTCGATAGCGATCAACTGGCTGATAATAAATGCAAGGCTGGTATTGCTGCGTGCCCGGTTGGCCGGTGGCAATAATAAAGCAATCGTTTCGCCCAGGTCGCCCACGGTATGATAACATTCTTCAAACAACCAGGCAGGCAGGTTGGCAATTTCCATGCACCACAATTGCAAAAAACCAGAACTGATCACTCTTTTAGGACGTCTGCCACTGAACAAGGCAATTACCCAAACCTTATCCGCATCGTCGGCCGTAGCAAAGTAATTTGACAGTGCTTCCAGCTTTTCATTTGTTTTAGTGCTGGTGCCCAGCTCCACCACCAGGGTTGAAAATGTTTTCATGTATCACCTCCTTCCATTTCCTTTTCCTGCTCGTCCGATGTAGAAGGTTTTTCCTGCTCTTCCTCCTCACCGCCAAATTCTGTTTTTACTTCTTCAGACGGAATACCATTTTCATTCAGGTAACGGCTAAAAGCTGATTGAAAACCATGCGTTACGTATACTTTTTCGGCCTGCGTTGCTTTTACTGCTTCCAGTAACCCTGCCCAATCTGCGTGGTCGCTTAAAGCAAAACCAGCATCAGCATTCCTGCGCCTCACGTTGCCGCGTACCTGCATCCAGCCGCTGCAAGCTCCCACGCTGTAGGGAGTAAACCGTTTCATCCACGGCGTGCCATCGGCGCTTGGTGGCGCTATTACTACTGCATTTTTAAAATCGCTTTTAGGAGTATCGGGCACAATCCTTTGCACTGGAGGCAAAGTCCAGCCTGCTGACAATAATGCCTGATGCGTGTTCCAAACAGCGCCATGCACAAATATGGCATCGCTCACCTGTGCTGCACATTGCAATACCCGCTGCGCTTTGCCCAGGCTATAGGCAATCAATACAGAAGTTTTACCTGCCTGTTGATTGGCGGTGATCCATTGTTGGATATCCGAAAAAATTTCCTGTTGCGGCTTCCAGTTGTAAATAGGAAGACCAAAGGTTGACTCAGAAATGAAAGTGTGACAACGAACGGGCTCGAAAGCTCCGCTCAATCCGTCGTTTTCTGTTTTATAATCACCGCTTACCACCCAAACCTCGTGGTTGTGTTCAATACGTATTTGTGAAGAGCCAATGATATGTCCTGCGGGATGAAGCGATACTTTTACATTGTTGATCGTTAAAGGTTCGTTCCATTCTACTGCTTGTATGTTTATATCGCCTAACCTTAATCGTAAGATAGGAGCAGTTAACCGATGGCACAGGTAATGGTTGTTCCCAAAGCGGGCATGATCGCTGTGCGCATGCGTAATAATGGCTTTATTAACCGGTTGCCAGGGATCTATATAAAAATCGCCCGCCCTGCAATACAATCCCCGTTCGGTAAATTCTATCAGTTGCATATTATACTCTTACTTAAAGAAAATTGCATGCCGTAAAAAGTAACCGCAAATTCGCAGATAAAATGCGTTAGTTTCATTGGCGGATCTGCTGCAAAAAATTATTTAAACTGATCAATACAAATCTATGCCATCCACTGTACAACTATCACTCAAAGCCATTCAGCATGTTGGAATTCCGGTAACGGATATCCGTGCTTCAGAAAGTTTTTACCGGTCGCTCGGATTTTCCAATGTAATGGAAGCTGAGTTTACCCAACCCGATGGAAAAGGAACCTGCATCATGATGCAACAAGGGTCCATCGTAATTGAGCTATACCAGCTGCCCGATGCGCAGCTGCCGATGATTAAGAGCCGGAGGGACGGACATGTAGATCATGTTGCTTTTGATGTGACAGATATTGACCAGGCATACCAAACACTTGCAAAAGCAGGTTATGCCATTCTGGAGCCCGCCCCCGTATTCCTGCAGTTCTGGAAGAATGGGTGCAAATATTTTAATATCGTTGGCCCCGATGGCGAACGGCTTGAATTTAACCAGGTGTTGTAGTAAGCTATGAGCCATCAGCTTTCAGCGGTCAGCTATGAGCAGACACTGATAGCTCAGAGTTCAAAGCCGAGCGCTGAAAGTTTTTGCAGGGTCAAATATCCAGGCTGCATGTCATCTTCAGGATGATCCGGCCGGGGTAACCTTCCCATCGGCGCGCCGCAGGCGGTCTGATGGAACAAATTTACAAAAGGCTATAGCAAGGAAATAATGTCCAGAATAAGGTCTTTAAGACTGGCACCTATTCCAAAAAAATACATCGTGTTGTTCCGTATGTCTTCCCGCCGGTTTGCATCCCAGCAGCAGCATAAATAATTTAGGCATACATAAAAATAACACTCGTCTATTTATCGTCCTCTAAAAGCTTCTCGCCATCCTTATTGTACACATCAGCAGTTTCCTTTTGCTGTTCAGTTTTTGGATTGATCAACTCTTCTTTTGCCGGAGAATGAGGAAACCCCGGGAAGTCCTGGTCAATACGATTGTCCGGATTTTTCTGCACATCCTCTTTTTGGCGGATAGGTTCTGTTGCCCCTTTTTGCCGCTGCAGGTATTGGCGCGACCGTTTACTGTTCATATACTTTGTTTAAGTATAAGTCTTACAATAATGTGCCATTTTTATAGATGGCCAAAGCAGCAGGCATGGGGTATCATTTTGAAATGCATGTGCAATTTTTACCCCGGTTGCATGTAACGATAACCGTTAGCGATCAGCTTTCAGCTTGGAAAATCTCCCCATGGCTGACCGCTGATCGCTGATTGCTGACAGCTCATTAGCAATAAATAAATACATTTGGCAGCAAAATAAAAATGTGACTCCCCTATCTATAAAAGATATTGCCAAACTTGCAGGTGTAGTTCCTTCAACAGTTTCCTTTGTAATTAATGGAAAAGAGCGGGAAATGCGTATTAGTGAGGAAATGGCGAAAAAAATACGCGAAATCATTAAGGAAACGGGTTATGTACCCAACAGATCGGCAGCCAGTCTTCGCACCGGAAAAACACATGTAATCGGATTGATTGTAGAAGATATTTCAAATACCTTTTTTGCTTTATTGGCCAAAACCATTGAAGACATTGCCTATAAAGTAGGTTACCGTGTGGTGTATTGCAGTACTGAAAATGATGGTAACAAAGGCGGAGAGCTGATCAAGATGCTGCACAAGCAGGTAGATGGATTTATTATTGCGCCATCAAGCAGCATGCGCAATGACGTTGTGAAGCTGAAGAATTCCAAAAAGCCGGTTGTATTGTTAGACAGGTATTTCCCCGATACCAAATTATCGTGCGTGTTGATTGACAATAAAGGCGGCATAGAAAAAGGAGTGGATCTGCTGATCAGCAAGGGCTACAAAAAGATTGCTTTTGTAATAACAGCGCTTGAACAAGAGCATATGCGAATGCGCCTTGATGCTTTTACGAGCAGCATGAAGGAATATGGCGCTTACAATGCCTCCTTTGTTTTACAACTCCCATTCTCCATTAAAGAAGGAGCATATGAAATGGGGATCAAAAAATTTTTAAAAAACAATCCGGAGATCGACGCCCTGTTTTTTGCCACCAACTATTTAAGCTTGCAGGGATTAAAGGTTTTGCAGGAATTAAAATGGAATATTCCGGGGCGGGTAGGTGTACTGTCTTTCGACGATCATGATATTTTTAAGTTGTACACCCCCTCTATCACAGCGATTAATCAACCCATTTCGGAAATAGCCCGCCGCAGTGTGGAAATGTTAGACAAACAAATGAACGATCCCGGGAACGAAGTGTTACAACAGTCCGTTTTCCTGGACACAGAACTAATCATCCGCAATTCCCTGTAAATAAATTTCCTGAAAGTTTTTGGTTAAAAATTTGGTGGATTGAAATCTTTTGCAAAACTTGCTCATGCAAAAACGATTTTGCTTTTGTAGGCGCTTGTTATATGAGAACCCTCTACACTAAACTATCACTGCTGGTTGTTTTATTGTTACTAACACTAAAACAAAATGATCCGGTTGCAACAACCAGGCATTTTATATCATTTCAAAACCAGCCAGGCGTAAGTGAAATCCCCGCATACTTCTTTAAAAACGGTCAATCGCGCACAGGCGGCAACGTTAGGTTCCAGCATAATTTCAATCATATTTTTTCTTTGAATGAATATTTTTCTCCCGGTGCGGTTCGTGCCACGGGCATATGCGGGCTTTCCTCAAAAATGAATATTGCTTTAGTTACTGGTATTATAAAAGTTCCACTCCCTATCTCCCACCTTTCCGGTGTTGTAGCATACCACGCGCCGCCTGATGATCGTATTGTCCGTTTGGACGACGCGAGCTGGCATAACGTGTTGTGCTTATCGCCTGGTGAGGGCACTGCTTTTGCTAACCTGGACTTGGTGCACAAAAATGATGCACGCCTGCATGTACCGAAACCGACAGGTAAGTACGTGTAAAGACTTTTATTTTTATTGCTAACCTCCTTAAGCGCTGGAATGATCATGCGCAACAACATGCCCCTCAAACCAAACAGCGGGAGGCATGAAAATACTTATTGCCTTTGCTAACCTTACTAAGCGCCGGAAAATTGAAAAAAGCGCAGTACACATGCACTAAAAAACTGGTAAGTGCGTGAACGGAGCCTTATTGCCATTACAAAATGGCGATCAGGGTTTCTTTTGTGTGAACGAATGAAGTGAGGAGAGATGTAAAACGGAGAATTGATTGTTTGTATATTTTTTTAAACGCTAATTAACTTTTATGAGGAAGTATTTACTGATTCTACTGCTTGGAGGTATCTGCATTATCCTCAGCAGACAGCACACGTTTGCACAAAATGCAGAGCAACCCCGCGAGGTGTCAGGTATTGTAAAAGATGCCGATGAGGCACCCTTAAGCGGAGTAACGGTAACGGTTAAGGGCAAAGGGTCAGCGTCGGGCGTGATAACCGACGAATCGGGAGCCTTTAAAATTTCCGTTCCCGGTAATAATGCCGTGTTGGTTTTTTCATATGTAGGATTTGATACCAGGGAAATGACCGTTGGCAATCAAACCTCATTAACCGTAACCCTGGTAAAAAAAGCCGACGATGCTATGGAAGAAGTGGTGGTAGTAGGGTATGCAACTCAAAAGAAGACGACACTTACCGGTGCAGTAGCTTCTATTAGTGGTACTGCAATGAAAACCACCAAAAACGAAAACCCTCAAAACATGCTGACGGGTAAAGTTTCTGGTGTGCGGGTGGCCCAAAGAAGTGCTGAACCCGGTGCATTCAATAATGCGTTTGATATACGCGGCTTTGGATCGCCGTTGATTGTGATTGATGGTGTTCAGCGTTCTAATGCAGATTTTCAACGCCTGAATGCGAATGATATTGAAAACATTTCCGTTTTAAAAGATGCATCAGCCGCTATTTACGGTATGCGTTCAGCCAACGGTGTGGTATTGATCACCACCCGAAAAGGAAAGAACAATGAAAGCGTTTTGTCATACGATGGAAATTATACTTTCCAGTTTCCCGCTGGTTTGCCTAAAACAGTAGGCATATACGATTACCTTACGCTTCGCAATGAGCAGGCGAGACATAATGTTAATAACAGTACTACTCCGGTATTTCCAGAGCAGGTGTTTGAAGAATACAGGAACGGCACCCGTAAAAGTTACGACTGGTATCCATTGGTGTGGGCCGATTATGCACCTCAAACCCAACACAATCTCAGCGTTACCGGTGGTAATGATAAGCTTACTTACTATGTTGGTGGCGGTTATATGAACCAGGGAAGCTTCTTCAAAACCAACGACCTCAATTACAACAAATACAATCTGCGTTCCAGCCTGAGTGCCAAAATAGGCAAGATGTTTACGTTGGACGCGAATCTTAACCTGGTTACAGAAGCTACCAACCAGCCTTACCAGAGTGCCTGGTGGGCTATCCGTTCGTTCTGGCGGCAGGGACCTCAGATACCAGCTTATGCAAACGATGATCCTACCAAACCTTATCATGGTTTGATCGAAGGTGATAACCCTATCTCCTTTATGGATAAGGATATCAATGGGTACCGCAACCTCAGAACGAGCTGGATACAACCCATTGTAAGTCTGCGTTATGATGTACCCGGTGTTCCTGGCCTGTATGCAAAAACTTTGTTTAGCTACGACTATTCTTTTCAGAATAATAATATTTATCAAAAAGAATACAAGCAATATCGCTACGACGAAGCTTCAGACACTTATACAACCTTTACCCGCCAATCGCCTAATCGGATAACTCGTCAGGCGTATTACAATTCTCAGATGTTGACACAAACTTCGTTGAATTATAGTGGCACATTTGCGGGCGACCACAAAGTTGATGCAGCTGTAATTTGGGAAACACAAAAGCGCCAGGGCGATAATTTCGCTTCGCAGCGAGACCTTGCATTGCCGCTTCCTTACCTGCTGGCTGGTATTTCGCAGAACCAGATTGCAAATATGAATGCCGGTTCTGGTGCTATTTATGAATTTACCAACCTTGGGCTGGCAGGACGGTTGAACTATGCTTATAAAGGAAAGTACCTGGCAGAGTTTCTTTTCCGCAACGACGGTTCTTCAAAATTCAATAATAATTACCAGTGGGGATTTTTTCCCGGAGGCTCGGTGGGTTGGCGTATTTCTGAAGAAGACTTTTTCAGAAACTCTTCAGCCCTGTCTTTTGTGCAGCAGTTAAAGTTGCGTGGCTCTTATGGCGTTACAGGTGATGATGGTGCAGCAGCTTACCAATGGGCAACCGGTTACACTTATCCCGGTGCGTCCGATTCAAGAAACTTTACCGGTGGTTATGTATTTGATGGCAGCTTTGCCGGCAGTGCAAACAACAAAGGCATTCCCAATCCTATGATCACCTGGTATACTTCCCGTACAATGGATGTAGGTGTTGATTTTGTTGGATGGAATGGATTGCTGGGCGTTACGTTCGACTATTTTGTCAGAAGGCGCGAAGACCTGCTTGGCAGGTTAAGCGGTGGTACTCCAACCGTTGTTGGAGCAGAGCTTCCGGAGGTAAATATTAATAGCGACCTGACTTACGGATACGATTTCGAGGTTACACATAACAACAATATCGGCGATGTTTTTTACAGCCTTAAAGGTATTTTTTCTTACGCACGTATAAAGATGCGTTACCAGGAAAGAGCGCCTAACGGCAGCTCATACTGGAATTGGCGGAACAATCAGAACGATCGTTTGCAAAACCTTTGGTGGGGTTGGACGGGCAATGGCAGGTTTGAATCGTGGGATGACATTTACAACAGCCCGGTATATATTGGCCGTGGAACCTTGCCCGGCGATTACCGCTATGAAGACTGGAATGGCGACGGAGAAATCAACGACCTCGACAGGCATCCCTTCCAAATGAGCTCTACACCATGGCTCAACTATGGTCTTTCTGCCAATGTTTCTTACAAGGGGCTTGATGTGTTCTTTTTATTCCAGGGCGCTGCGCTTTCAACAGTGCAGTATGTGGAGCAATTGCAGATGCCCATGTGGGGCAGCGGAGAATCAGGCGCTATGGTGCAGTTTATGGACCGCTGGCATCCTAAAGATCCCAACGCCGACCCTTACGATCCCGCAACAGAATGGGTGCCCGGCCACTATGCTTATACCGGCACTATACCAGAAGTTTCATCTTCCTATAACTCTGTTAACGGTTCTTACTTAAGGTTGAAATCTGTTGAGTTGGGATACACATTGCCTTCGAAATGGACAAAAAGAGCAGGTATTAAAAACACCCGTTTTTATGTGAACGGTTACAACCTGTTAACCGCTACTAAAGTAAAGTATATAGATCCCGAACATCCCAACGATACTTACGGGTATTTGTATCCGATGAATAAAACAGTTACAGTGGGTTTAAATGTTACATTTTAAATGTTGATTGTTATGAAGTCTAAATATTATTTCCTGTATATTATTTTGGGCGTATTTTTTATAAGCAGCTCTTGTAAAAAGTATCTCGACGTTCCACCTATTAATATTGTTAATGAGGAGGATTTGTTTTCCAACTCAAGAGGAATGCAGTTGTACATGTCCAGAATGTACAGCCAGATGCCTTTTGAAGATTTTAAATATTCTCCTGCAAGGCAGTTTTTCGACGACTGGCTAGTAACACCCGGTACCAACGAAGGATCATCCCTGGGGAGAGATGCTGGTGAAGCAATGACCTCCGAAGGTTGGGCGCGTAATGGCGCCTACTGGACAAGGGCATTCAATTTGCTAAGGGATGCCAATAACCTGATTGAAGCATTTCCCGCATACAAAGCTAATTTCAGCGAAGAAGAGTTTAATCATTTTATTGGCGAAGGCTATTTTGCCCGTGCAATGGTGTTTTATGCGCTGGCAAAAAGATATGGTGGCGCACCCCTTGCTACATCGTTACTAACTTATCCTCCAAAAGATGGACAGTCATTAGAGGTGCCAAGATCAACTGAAGAAGAAACCTGGAACCAGGTGCTGGCTGATTACGATAAAGCTGTTGAGCTCCTTTCCGAAAATAGTCCTGTAAAGGGATATTCAAACAAGTATGTTGCATTGGCCTTTAAATCTGAGGCAATGCTATATGCGGGAAGCGTGGCAAAATATAACACCTTTACAGGCTTTGGGCAAAAAACAGGCGTGCGCGTAGTTGGTTTTGATCCTGCAACTGCTGCCGAAGCTTCTAAAAGGTATTTCATCGAAGCATACAAAGCTGCCAACACCATTATCAAGTCTGGCAAATATTCTTTGTACCAAAAGAAAGGCGGACCTGGCGATAAGGAAGGTTTGTATCAAAACATGGTGGATATGTTTTTTGATGCTTCCAGCCCCGAGAACATTTATACCAAAGATTACAAGTGGCCCGACTTGGCACATGGATACGATTCCTATAATATTCCAAGGCAATTAATGGGTGGAAATGGTTATTCTGCCGGCAATTGCCCCACGTTGGATTTTGTTGAATTGTTCGACGGCATCGAGAAAAATCCTGACGGTACCATTAAGGTGTTGGACGACAATGGCAAATATCGTTTGTTCGACAATCCAACGGATATTTTCGCCAATGCAGAACCCCGTTTAAGGGCCTATGTTATTTTCCCCGGAGATGTATTTAAAGGGCAGGTGATGGATGTGAGGCGTGGTGTATATACCGGCAGCGTTACAAATGGCATTTCGCCTTTGCGCTCAGTGAACGGCAATACTAATTATACAATAGGCGGTCCCCAAACTTATAACCAGGTTGACGCTTATACTGGTGCTGGAGCTTTTTCTGGCACTAAGGCGTTATTTCTTTCTCAAAACGGTACTACACATGAACTGGCAACACTGCCCGATGGGTCAAAGATGAATGGTGGTGGTGCAAATGGACCGTTCGGAACTTCAGATATGACGGCTGCTTTTACTGGGTTCATGGTGCGTAAATGGCTGAACCCCAACATGCCACAGGCGTTGGTGCTGGAAGGAAGATCAGAACAATCTTTTATTTTAATGCGCTATGCCGAAGTATTGCTGAATGCTGCAGAAGCTGCAGCTGAGCTAATGTTAGCCGGGGTAACCTCGCCAGATGGTGATGATCTGAATACTGTTGCTTACGAAGCGATCCGCAGCATCAGGCAAAGAGCTGGTGCAGAACCATTGACGGGAATGTCGGACATTGCCGGACCAGACGGTTTGCAGATCATCCGTAAAGAACGCAGGAAGGAACTGGCATTTGAACACAAGATTTTGTGGGATATCCGCAGGTGGAGAACACAGCATTCAGATATGTTGAATGGCTTTACGCAGGCCGATGGTGCTTACTATCGTGGGTTGTATCCTTTCTATTCTTCAGTGGCCGACAAATGGTTTTTTGATGCAGGCTTTGAAGAGGCGAGAAAACGTTTCAGGTTTACGCAGCTTGATTACTATTTCGCTATACCCGGAGGAGAAGTGAACAAGAGCCCGGTAATTGATCAGCAACCAGGCAGATAATTAAAGAAATCACAAGAAGCAAATATCAAGGTTCAATTGAAGAGCGTCTGGAATTGTGAAATGAAAATAAGATTCAAAAGGACATTGATCAGACCATAAAAAATAAAAAGTACAAAATGAAGAAGAGTGTCTATTATATCATGTATTGCGTCTTGATAGCAGGTACTTTTTCCTGCACCAAGCTCGACAATTATGCGGAGCCAAAAGAAACATTGAAAGGAACAGTGGTAGACGATGCCACCGGCGAACCCGTGTTAACCGACCAGGGAAGCGAAGGTACACGTGTGCGTATGCGCGAATTGAGCTGGACAGCCGCCGCTCCGGACAACCTCGATTTCTTTTGCATGAAAGAAGGTGTCTTTCAAAATACCAAAGTGTTTAAAGGAAATTACAATGTGAGGGTAGACGGAGCTTTTATTCCTTTGGTGAGGGTGAATACGGATGGAGACACGCTGGCAAACGAATCAAAAACGTTAGACATCAGCGGTGTAACGGAAGTGGAGTTCAGGGTGCAACCATTCCTGAAGCTGGAGTGGGATGGAGCACCTACCGTTGCCGATGGTAAAATAACCGCTAAAGTAATCGTTACCCGTGCAGTAAGTGAAGAGGATTTCAGAGCAAAGATTGAACCAATGGGTAATTACAGCGACGATTATTTGAATGTAACCGATGTGCGTTTGTTTGTAAGCCAGGTTCCGTTTGTAGGTTACCGTGAGTGGGACAATCGTTACACAACCACTATAGATTATCCCGGCGATTCGTTCGAAGCACAATTAGGGCAGCCTATTACGATTACCACTAACAATGTGATTCCCTCGGGAAGAACAGTGTTTATAAGGGCTGCGGCAAGAATTAATTATGCTACAGAAGGCATTAAAAGGCATAATTACAACGAAGCCCTTAGGGTAGATATTCCATAATGGTGCATCAATGCATTTATCTTAATGGAGCAAAACTCCACATGTAATCATTTTGCCTAAAGTTATCATCATGCAATTAAAGAGTATAGTATCGGGTTTACTACTGTCTGGCTCATTGTTTTTTACAGCAACAGCGCAGGAAAAGACTGCCTTTCAAACCGCCCACCACTGGATACCAGAAATAGATGTTCGTTCCGATATCGCCATTGTATATGGTGTAAGTGAAAGAGGAAAAATGACGTTTGAAGAGCGTGTAAAATCATGGAGAGACAGAGGATACAAAGTTCATTTTATGACAGGTATTTCCTGGGGACAATACGATGAATATTTTCTTGGCAAGTGGGACGGCAAAAATCACCTGGGCGAAGGACAGCAAACCATTAAAGGCGACACCATATTTCATGGGAAAAATATTCCTTACGTGGTGCCTGTTGCGTCGTTTGTAAAGTTCATGCAGGAGCGCGTGGTAAAACGGGTGATTGATGCCGGCATTCATTCCATTTACCTCGAAGAGCCGGAGTTTTGGGCCAGGGCAGGGTACAGTGCGGTATTTAAAGAGGAATGGCAGAAATTTTATGGCTTTCCGTGGCGCGCGCAAGATGAGTCGCCCGAGAATACTTATCTCTCCAGCAAATTAAAATACCAGCTATACTACAATGCCATTAAGGAAGTTTCGAACTACGCGAAGGCCTATGGTAAAACCAAAGGCGCGGATGTGAAAGTGTATATACCTACTCATTCGCTGGTCAATTATTCGTCGTGGCGGATTGTAAGTCCCGAAGCCAGCCTTGCTTCACTGCCAGGCATCGACGGGTACATTGCTCAGGTATGGACAGGCACTTCGCGCGAACCAACCTTTTTTAACGGTGTAAGAAAAGAACGGGTTTTTGAAAATGCCTTTCTCGAATACGGTTCCATGGTTTCTATGACGGCGCCTACCAAAAGGAAATTGTTTTTCCTCACAGACCCGATAGAAGACTGGCCACGTGACTGGGCAGATTATAAAAAGAACTACGAGGCTACATTTACTGCCAAGCTGCTGTACCCAATGGTGGCAGACTATGAGGTAATGCCCTGGCCGGAAAGAATATATACCCGTCCGTACAAATTGGCCAACAGTGATGAAAAAGTATTGATCCCTAAATACTATTCTACCCAGATGCAGGTAATGGTGAATGCGCTCAACGATATCCAGGTATCGCCGAACCACGTTACCGGTACCAGCGGTATAGGTGTGTTGATGAGCAATTCGCTCATGTTTCAGCGGTTCCCTACGCACAACAGTTATGAAGATCCGCAGTTCTCTAACTTCTACGGTCAAACCTTACCGTTAGTAAAGCGTGGCGTTCCGGTAGAAACAGTGCATATGGAAAATCTTTCTTATCCCGCAACACTCAAAAACATAAAAGTGCTGGTGGTAAGCTATTCCAATATGAAGCCCAACGATGCGCAGGTGCATCAACACCTTGCCGATTGGGTGAAGAAAGGCGGAGTATTGGTGTATTGCGGAAAGGATGATGATCCTTACCAGAAGGTGATGGAATGGTGGAATACAAAAGGCAATTCGTATGCTGCCCCCGCCGATCACCTTTTTCAATTGCTTGGCATACAGGCGGCAGCTGATGATAAAGGTTTTGCAGTTGGTAAAGGAAAAGTGTATGTAATACGGGAGAATCCCAAAGAGTTTGCCATGCAGGCGGGCACAGATACCAGATACGTAGATGTGGTAAAGAAGGCTTATGAAACAGATGCAAAAGCCGGCAAATTTTTGGAGAAGAATAATTTTTATTTAAAGCGCGGACCTTATGATATTGTTTCGGTAATGGATGAAAGCGTTAACGGTAAGCCTTATGAAGTAACCGGGCCTGTAATCGATCTTTTCGATCCCAAATTGCCGGTACTTGCAAAAAAGGTTGTTGAACCGGGCACGCAGGCATTTTTATACAACATCGCTCGTATAGAAAATAAAAAGGCACCGAAAGTGCTGGCTTCCGCATCTAGAGTATATGAAGAATCAGTAAAAGGCAAGTCATATACATTTGTTGCCAAAAGTCCCATCAATACCATCAACAGCATGCGCATTTATGTTCCTTCTGTACCCAAACAGGTAGTGGTAACCAATAACAAAGGGGAGAAGATAAATGCAGAAAATTCATGGGATGCGCAATCGCGTACGTCCTACCTCAGCTTCGATAACGATCCGGATGGTATTAAGGTGGAGATAAGCTGGTAATTAAGCGTTATTTATAAAACAAAAGCAGCGTCCGAAAGGATAGCTGCTTTTTTGTTTGGATGAGTTGAAGTGCAGTGATGTTACCAATTAACCATTTCATCGTTTGTCACCAGCGCAATAAATCTCCTCTAATGCGGTTATAATACACGTTAGTGAGCTTTCGCCACAGTGCTCTATTATTCCACCTTATTCCTTACCATGAACCGTTTCGTTTACATCCTTTCTGGTTTCCTGTGTTTATCATTTGTCAATTGCACAAAAAATGAAGTTCCTCCTCCGCAGGCAAAACAGGTATTGATAGCTGGCGCCCAACAATTATCTGTAAACGATGTTTTTACTGCAACATTGTGGAAAGATGGAAACGCTGTAGCACTTACAGACGGTACGCATCATGCCGAGGCCAATTCAGTCGCCATTGCAGGAGAGGATGTATATGTGTGTGGGTCTGAAGCCATTAACGTTAGCGGCCCATGCATTGCCAAATTATGGAAGAACGGAGTAGCTACTGCGCTTACTGAAGAGGGATATACATCCTTTGCTTCGGCTATGAGTGTCCGTAACAGCGAGGTGTATGTTGCTGTGATCATGCAGGATGAATTATACAAAGCCTCATCGGGAATATGGAACAATGGCAATATCACAGTATTGGAAACCAATGGAAAACCGGCGTTGGTTTACGGACTTGCAGTAACCAATACCGGTATATATGCCTCGGGCATGGGAAGGTTACCGTCAGATACCACGCGGGCTGTAGTATGGACAAACGGCGCCCCGGCTTTTTTGTCCTCAGCCGAAACAAGTATATCAGCAGATGCTATAGCAGTTTTAGATAATGATGTATATGCGTGCGGCGCGCAGAACATAGGCGATACAACAAACGCAGCAGTGTTATGGAAAAATGGTGTAGCTACTTACCTGCATGATATACAGAAGGTGGGCCATGCTACAGCAGTATGTGTACAAGGGAATGATGTGTATGTTGCGTTTAATGAACAAGACCGTTATTTAGGCACTGTTATACCCCGGCTGTGGAAAAATGGATCGGTAATCACATTAAATGATGGCACTAAAAATGCAACGACAACCGGGATGTTTGTATCCGGAACAGACGTATATGTTTTGTTCAATGAAGAAGGAACGAATGTATATGTTCCAAAACTCTGGCACAACGGAGTGGTAACCGCCTTAACAAACGGAACCAGGAATGCCGTTGCCTATTCAGTTTTTGTAAAATAGAATCCCGCGCAATGCGCTTCAAAAAGGCAATATATACTCATGCCTTATACCTTCCTCTCTACACCATATTTCACGTTTTTCTCGATACATTTACAACGTGAACGATCTTTTGCACAATCCCGTTTTTAATGCGTTGAGCACCGGCGACCAACGGCTGGGCTTTGGCAGCGATAAAGTTAAATGTTTTGATGAGGAGGTATCGCCTTTTGCTGGTTTTGAAAGCAACTACGCAAATGGCTTTGCCGATCTGTATGAAATGCTTCCCGCGGGGCGGAAAATTTTATATGCCCAACCCGAACCAATTATGCAACCCAAAGGCTGGCAGATACAGGATACAATAAAGGGATTGCAATTTGTATATGCCGGCAAGCACATAACCGGCGCCATCTATCCAGACATTGTTCCTTTGGCTAAAGACCATGTAGCCGAAATGATTGCATTGGTTAACCTCACCCGACCTGGCCCGTTTGGCAGGCGAACCATTGAATTTGGCAGCTATCATGGCATCTTTTCAAATGGAAAGCTTGCGGCAATGACGGGACAGCGAATGCACGTACACCAGTGTACAGAGTTAAGTGCAGTATGCACGCATCCTGATCATTCAGGAAAGGGCTATGCGTCGGCTTTAATGCAACACCAGTTGCAAATCATCCTGCAGCAGGGTCAACAACCCTTTCTGCATGTACGCCAGGATAACCAGCGGGCAATTGATCTTTATGTAAGACTGGGCTTTCGGGTGTCGCGGCCTATGAACTTTTCATTTATGATCCGGCAATAAAACAACGCCATTTTTAAAAGCGTGTATACGAGCACGTTTGATATTTTCTTATTTTATTTCTTCTGAAAAACTTAGGAATAGGAGTACGTTGCGAAACATTGATTATGCAATAAAAGTTGCCATGAAGCGTGGTTAACCGATGCAACGGATTTATATTAAATGCTGTCACATGATCTGTCTATTTGTAGTAGTTAATATGTCAGCTATAATATTATGAGAACGGGATTGAACTTCAGAATTTCAGGAATACAATTCATTTTAGCGATAGTTGTTTTGTGGAGTTGTAAAAAGGACGGGCTGCCTGCGGTAGAAGTAAGTAAAACAAAGGTGGAAGTATTTGCGGGCATTGCAGATACCGTTAGTATTCTCTCTGCCGGCAACAACTGGCAGGTAAGTTCCGATGATGAAGCGATTGCCACTGTTAACATTGCTGGCAATAAAGTGGTTGTAATTACTCATAAAAGCGGTAAAACGATTCTTCATTTGTGGAATGATGAAAGGCGTGTGCGCATTGAGGTTATTGCCAATCCATTAATCGGAGGGTGGCACATTATGCTCAACCCCAACACAGTGCCTTTAATAGTGGCAGATGATGCAGCGGTTGCTGCCGCGATTGAAGAAGAGCTATTGCACGACGAAAACAATCGCATCAGGCGGTCATACGTGTTTGATAACGACGGAAAATGCCATATCCAGGCTGTCAGTATGGTAAACCACGACGAGCGCGAAGAATTTGAAGGCAGCTTTTCGTTGCAAAATTCAGTGTTGACTGTTTCGTACAATAACTTTGATCACGTATACACGCTGCAAAATCCGCCCGCTATCAGGCTTTTAAAGCAAGATCTCACCAGTTACTATCAGCAAAAGTTTCCGGATGCCGGCGTAAAAAACGTTAGTATTGTTTTGGTGCTGCAATACTTTACTTACGGATAAGGCTGGTTGCAGCTAGAAAAGGTCAGGCACTTTGGCCTGATGCGTATAAATGGCGGTAAAGCCATAGATTAGTAAAAGCAATATGACGACTAACTTTTTCGCTTCGGCGAAAGATGGCTTTTAAACAATTAATGGTTCTGCTTTAAAACCTGCTTTTTGAACGGCTGCTATTACTTCCGCTTCAGTAATGCCTTTTGAATGCACGGTAAGCACTTTGTCTTTATCGTTGATGTTTACCTGCCAATGACAAATGCCTTCTGCATTGTTGAGGAAAGGAGTGGCTTTTTCCAAACATCCGCCGCAATTGATGTTTATTTTAAACTGCAAATTTTTATTGTCTTCCATTGTTATATTTTTTGGGTTAAAATAATACCGCAAAGATGCGCCAGGCAAAGCGCGACTTCGTTATACTATTTTAGGTTTGATTTGTATTATTTACGGCTGCTGCGCATCTCACCCAAATAATAGCTGTTTTGCAGGGGGTAGCGAAGCAGTTTATGGCAACCAGATGGTTTGTGTAAAAGCGCCATTGGCTGCCGCATCCCAAACTTCTAACCGTACCCATTTTCTGCCAGTTAAGTTTAAAACCTCGTTAATAGTTTGCTGACCAAAGGGCTGCGTTTTTGTCAGATCGATTTTATGGCGATAAGTTGTTTTACCATCGCCGGAAATGATCTCTGCAAAGTTTAACGGGAAAGTCCACTGCAGGTTAAAGGAAATTTTTGCCTTTGCAGGATTGTCTAATTGCACCTTTTCGCCAACCCCTTGATTATTGACTGTAAAAGAGGGGATCAATACCTCACCGGTGGTGGTAAAAAATTTGCCGGTCTCCATCGCATCTAAAACGGGTTGCCAGCCATCTTCGTAGTGAGGCAGCTTGTCCAGCTGCAAATAATTTACGTTCAGGTGTGCATACATTTCGTTTTCAGGTTCAATCGTAAATAAATCAGCCTCTCCAATTACTTTTTTGCGTTCACCCCAATTGTTCATATCATCCAGTAAATCCAGCACACGCCCGTTGCCCAGCTTGGGTTGCGACAGGTCTGCAGGCATAGCCTTCCATGCTGCTCCCATAAACCTGTCCGATTTAAAAAATGCTTCGTTCCTGTACTTATCCGGGAACCCGGTTGAACCCTTGGTTCTGGCATGAGCAGTCCAGGCAAGGCCATGCTCTTTTTGCAGCAAGTCCAGCATTTCTTTTGCATTGCCAATATTGTATACGGTGCCGTATACGGGGTGACTGGATATCATTGATGCGCCTTCTTTCCTGGACATGATCCAATACACCGGCTTTGGAAATAACTGCAGCCAGTGACCGCCAAAAAATTCATTCGGCTCTTCACCCGGCATCAGTAAAAATTCATCATCCGAATATTTTTTGCACATATCAAACAAATATTTCAATTCCAATAAACGCAGCTCATCCGGTCCTTGAGGATGCGCGGTGTAATGGAACTCTGCCAGATGCACCATATCCACCCCCGTTGCCTTAAATACTTTTACAAAACCGGGTGTATCGGGCATCGGCTTATTCGCCATCATTACTTTCACCACAAACTCGTTGTGAAAATGGCTCGACATGGTTTTATACCCGGGTAGGGGCACATACGAATCATTATGCGTCCATTTTTTTACATTCGTCAACACTTCATTTGCAGCGCCGGCAGAAAGCTGGCAAAAGAAGTTCAGCCGTTGAGCGGTATTAGGTGGCGCGTTAAACCAGGGCACAAAACGCTTATCGCCCTGCAGGTCCTGCCGGATGCCTATGCCATAACCGTCAAATGCTTTTTTGTAATGGGAGCCATACCAGGTAAACTTCAGGTTAAAAGCTTCATCGAGGGGGTAAAAGTATTGATGCGGTGCGGGAAAAACGGCAATGCTTCCGTTATTGCTGCTGCCGATAATGGTGCGGTATTTTACGTCCTGGTGCTTAACGGTGTCCTCAGTTCTTGTCGCAATGGTTTGCATTTTATCATGAACATCAGCATATGAAATATTTGTAAAGGCAGGCTGCTTACTTACCAATCCTGCGTCATAAACGATGGCTGTTGAATCCTGATCAGTGGATAATACTGCAGCTACATTAAACAGTGCCACCCCGTTGTACAGCGTAATTTCTACTGCTCCTTTAAAATGCTGTGCTGCTACTGTTCCAATACGAATAACCGTGCGAGATCCGTAACTGCTCACGGCGGCTTCGGTTTTATTCATTTCAACTTTGTAGGAATGATGTGGCTTTGTGGGTACTTTATCAAAAAAGATGTTCCAGCCGTTTTGCGATATAAGGTCGCGTTTGCCGATGGTGAGCCAGAAAGCAGGATTTGCTTCTCGTGCAATTTCATGTATGGTTCCGTTTTTTAATAACCGGATGCTTTTGAATAAAGGTGCATTCCTTTCCAGGTTAATAACAAGCTGCCCGTATTCCTTATTGCCCGCTGGCCATTTTATGGAGAGCAAATTGTTTTTTTCAACGGCAACGCGTACTCCACTCTTCTTATTAAATTGATCCATATTTACAGGCAACTGTGCTTTGCAGAACGAAGCGTATGCCAGGAACACTACCAGGAAAACTGTTTTCATGTAAAACTTTTTTTAGCGGGACTCATGGATAGCAAACAATTTTTCGAGGGGAGGGGAGCGATGAAAATACAAATTATCAGGGATTTATAAAGCTTTCAACTTTTTAACTGATGCTAATAGCTAATCAACCATAGCTTTTTGCTCCATACACAGTATTGCCGTTCGCAAAACTCCTCTCTACAATATCATTGCAAAACACTAACAAACAAAATTCATGCAATTACTGAAAGATATTTACCAGGTAGGTGGCGACATTAACGGGCTAACATTTGACGAGCCCGGCGCTTTATGGAACGATGCTAACTCGTATGTGATCAAAACAGGGCAAGGACTTGTTATGTTCGACTGTGGTTGCGGCGATACAATGGAGCAGATTTTTGACAATATGCGTTATTGGGGACTTTCGCCTGAGGATATCCGTTATTGCGTACTAACGCATTCCCATTATGATCATGCCGGAGGGGCGCATCTGCTGAAACAAAAAGGTGTTGAACTTGTTGCTCTCAAAGAAACGGCCGATGCTGTGGCAGCAGGCGACGAACGTTGCTGTGGTTATTTATATCATAAAACTTTTACGCCTGTAACTGTTGACAGGCTTATTGCAGATAAAGAAGTTTTTGATTTGTGCGGGCTAAGCTTTACTGCCATGCATTTGCCGGGGCATAGCATGGGTTGCACTGCTTATTTTTTTAACTGGAGTGGAAAGCGTGTTGTGATAAGCGGAGACGTTATTGGTACATTACTGAGCGGCGATTTTGGCTGGAGCGGTTCTATTGATTTTGATAAGAAAAAGTATACGGAATCGTTATTACGGTTTTCTAAAGTAGACACGGATGTAATGTTGCCGGGGCATGGCATGAGTTATTTTTATAAACCCCGGCGGCGGGTAGAAGAAGCGCTTAATGCTGCGCTAATGTTATGGCGTTAAAAAAACCACTCCGATACGGGGAGTGGTTCAATATTTTGAAATCTAGTCAGAGGTTTGGTCGTGGATAACGGTTTTCAATAGTGACTGACGGATTTCGATTAAGCTTTTCCAGGATTGGGATATTATATTGAGGATGTTTTTTTGAGATTAGCTTAGTCATGCGCTTTTCAAAGGAGTCAGATGGCTTTTGGTTTTTCTATCGGAATATTTTACGGGTAGTGTTACTTTCTCAGGTTTGTGGATTTCAAATGAATCTGGATTGCGGTTTCGCGATATTGGTGTGATTTTCAGCAGGATTGGATTTCTTTCTCAGAGTTTAGGATTTTCAAAGGGATCGGGGGATTTTCCAGGATTTCTTAGGATATTGTTAATCATTAATGACTCTACAAAGATGTTCAATATGATGTACGCAAAGAACTTATTTCGCCAAACAACCTTTTTGCTTCGACGAACAGGCTGAATGCTTCGATAAGTCGTGTTTACTAACGGTGAATTATACTCTCATATAGTCGGGTTGCCAGTTTTTTATAGCCTTTTTTATCTCATCAGGCGAAAGCTTTTCGCGAATGGCTTTTTCCAATAAAGGAACAAACTCCTCATCGGAAGCAAACCTTACTGCAGCTAACTGCCCAAAGCTGAGTTGATCTTCGATGGCTTCGAGCCGCTTTTGCGTAAGCTGGTAATATCTTAGCCGCATTTCGAGCCTAACTATACGGTTTTGACAGATCAGTGCGTAGTGCTGGCGCATCATAAAACTTAACCAGGTAATCATTGTCACTAAAATTGCCATAAATAACCATAATTGCCGGTTGGGTTCGTATATGGCTCCCCGTATGCACAAAGCCAGTAAAACTCCTGCAATGGGGTAAAAAATAAAATGATGAGGAATATAATATCGTACGTGGTTGCTGTATTGTTGTTTCATGATAGTGATTGGTTGAGTAAGTTATTAAGTTAATTAACTAGGATAGCTAAGTGATTAAATCATTCAACTTATGTAACCAAATTAACCTATTCTACTTACTTAACCAGTTCTTTCCATTTTCCTGTTTCTGCATACCGCTTAATGCAATCATTTCTTTTGATCAAAAGTCTTTTCATATAACTGCATAACACCGTGTAGTCGAACAATTTTCCAAACAATCCAAACGGAACTTCGTAAACAAAAATATCTTTCATTTCTGTGTTGCCGGTTTTGTCTGAAAAGATATGTTGGTGGGTAATGCTTTTGAAAATGCCTTTCACCATCCTGTCTTCAAAACTGAATGGATAATTCATTTCAGATATTTCCATTTCAAGTTGCTGATAAACGCCAAAGTGTTTAGCCCGCCAGGTAACGGTATCATGCTTTTCAAACAATCCGGTGCTCCTGCCATTTACAACTGTTTCGCTGGTATGGCTTGTTGATTCCATATGCAGTTCGGCGCTTCTGGAGAGATCGAAGCACACCTGCACGGGTGCATTAATAAAAGTAATCAGTTCTATGCGGGCCATGAGCGCAAGTTAGTATGCAAAAGCTAATGTGCCCGATCGATTCATTCGCAAAACGGTTCCGAACCTTAGATGCAGGTCGAGCAAATTTTAACCTGATCTCAAGGTTCGGAACCCAATGCTATTACGGCGGCGAAGCGATCCCCGTGTGAGGATAACACTTGTTAGAGCGGAAAATGGCTTCACCGGAGGCTCGCCATGACTGTAAGACGTTGATATTTTTGCGACGTAGTTCAGATCGACGTGATTCCTTCTTGGAGTCTGGTCAAAGCTTCGGAACTTCTTATCTAACTAACTCTACTTAACGCACTCAACCCAATTATGCTATAACCCCAGTATCTTGGCATCTACACGAAAAACACTGTTGATTTTTACCTCTATATCTTCATTCAGCACTTTATCCGTAGTAATTGAAAGGCGTAGTCTGTATTTGTCTTTTACCAGGTATTTTTTTAGTTCCTCAGCGCCAGTTTCGAGGGTCAGTTCATTACCTGTATTATCGCCAATATCATATTTCCAGGCGATTTTAGCTTCCTCTTCACCGTCTGCGGACAAATACAATTCAATGTCATTCAAAAAATCAAAGTTGCGATTGGAGGGACTGGTAATTTGCAGCTTCAATTGTTTGAGCTTAACAGACTCCACCAGGCTGCTGTTGGTATTATTGCCTTCAAATTCAGATTGAGAGTTGGTACTTACTTCTGGTGTTGATACCTCAAACGGCAGGTTTGCAGCGGCACCTGCTTCAATGGTCGTTTCTGTATTGTGTTTTATATCGAACTGTGTAAGCTTCGCTAATTTTTCGCAGGAAGAAAAAATAACAAGAATAGCAATAAGCGACAGGAGATAATTCTTTACCATAGTGTTTTTTTAGATTAACGTATATAATGGATTTCCGCACCGATTATTGTGGTGCACACTAATATACATAAAAAAAGCTGGCGATAAACCAGCTTTTTCTAATAGTAATTCGTTGTATTACGAAAGGTTAATCGAGCTTTTTGATCTTGATGTTTTTGTACCAAACCTCATCTCCATGATCCTGCAGCACAATATGACCCGTTTTAAACTTAGCGAAATCTTCGAGCGATTTAAACTTGCTTCCCGCTACCATCTGCTTCCAGTGATCATCCCACAAAGTGGTTGACACAACGTTTATTCCATTTTGCCACAGTTCCAGTTTACCTTTTTCCAGCTTGATCTCAACACTGTTCCATTCGCCCACAGGCTTTACATTTTCGGGAACGCTGGTAATAAGGTCATATAAATCACCGGCGCGATGTTTTTGAATTTTGGCATCGGGGTGACCGTTGTTATCCAGCACCTGCATTTCCGGCCCGGTGTAATAAGCATATTTGTATTTGGGATCTTCTTTCGCAAGAAACATAATGCCGCTGTTGCCGTTGGGTGAGATCTTCCACTCCAGCTTCAGGTGAAAATCACCGTATTCTTCAGCGCTTACTGCGTCGCCCGCTGTTTCGCCTTCTCCTTTTTTGGTTAAGTGCAAGGCGCCGTCGGCTGCCTTCCATGCGGTGCCCAGTGTTGGTTCGTTAAACGAATGCCAGCCATTGGTGGTTGAACCGTCAAATAGCAATTGCCATCCCTGTTTTTTTTCTTTTTTTGTCAGCACATTATCGCCCCCCTTTTTCTGCGCAATGGCGTTGCTGCTAAACGCTACAGCAACCAACAGCAACCCGGCGAAAATTTGTTTTCCTTTTTTCATTTATGAATATTGCTGGTTATTTAATTGTGAGAATGTATTTTACCATGGCTTCGGCATCTTCAACACTCAATGCAGCATGCGGTGCCATTGGAATAGGACCCCAAACACCCGAGCCGCCATCAATTACCTTTTTTGCCAATGCCGCAATGTCTTTCTCCTTGTATTTTTTAGCCACTTCAGCATAAGCCGGTCCTACCAGCTTCTCCTTATCGTTGTGGCAGGCGCGACAGTCAGATGCAGCAATCAGTGCTTTGCCATCTTTTGCAGGAGCAGCAGTTGTTGTGCCTTTAGCAGAAGCAGAATCTTTGCCTGCTACGGCTGTAGTTGCAGACTCAGCAGATTGACCGTGCGGTTCTCCTATTTGGGGGTTCACACTTACGCTAATGGGTGCTTTAACTTCTGCCGGACCGCTTCCGCAGGCGTAAAAAAATGTAAGCAACATGGCTGCAGCTACCACTTTCTTCATGCTAAACTTTTTAAATGTCATCGTATTGTCAGAATTTTAGGGCGTAAATATCCGAAGAAAACTTACAGGTTGGTCATAATTTTTTAGCATTAACCTTTTAATTAATTTTTAGCCGCAGATTCGCAGATCATAATTCCGATCTGTAAATCTGCGGCTGATTGTTTTATGCCAGTCCCAACACTTTGCGGTTGAATTTTTCATCGCTTCCTGTTCCTGCAAAATCGTCAAACGCACGTTCGGTAACCCGTATAATATGATCTTTAATGAAAGGAGCGCCTTCTGCGGCACCCGCTTCCGGATGTTTGATAGCGCATTCCCATTCCAGCACCGCCCAGCCTTTGTAGTTATATGCGGCTAATTTGCTGAAAATAGATTTGAAATCAACCTGACCGTCGCCCAGTGAACGGAAACGGCCTGCACGCTCTACCCAACCCTGGTAACCGCCATATACACCTTGTTTTCCTGTCGCATTAAACTCCGCGTCTTTTACATGGAACATCCTGATACGTTCGTGATAGTTATCGATATAATCGAGATAGTTGAGGCATTGCAACACAAAGTGACTTGGATCGTACAGCAGGCAGGCTCTTGCATGATTGTTTACTTTTTCGAGGAACATTTCATATGTAATGCCATCGTGCAGGTCTTCACCCGGGTGTATTTCGTAGCAAAGATCAATGCCATGTTCGTCAAAAACATTCAGTATCGGCAGCCAGCGTTTAGCCAGTTCAGTAAAGCCCGTTTCTACCAGTCCTGCAGGGCGTTGCGGCCAAGGATAAACTGTATGCCATAGCAGCGATCCGCTGAAAGTGCCGTGAGCATTCAATCCCAGGTTTTGAGATGCTTTTGCAGCATGCTTCAAATGCTGTACCGCCCATTCGGTGCGGGCAGTTGGATTGTTCCGGTATGCTTCGGGAGCGAACCCGTCGAACAATTCGTTGTATGCAGGATGAACTGCCACCAACTGACCAATAATGTGCGACGACATTTCGGTAATTTGTAAACCTGCGGCGTTTACGATTCCTTTAATTTCATCTGCATACGTTTTTCTTTCCGCCGCTTTTTGTACGTCAATAATGCGCGGATCCCATGTGGGAAGCTGAACACCTTTGTAGCCTAAGCCCGCAGCCCATTCGCAAATAGATTTTAAGCTGTTGAATGGCGCCTGATCGCCTAAAAACTGAGCCAGGAATATAGCAGGTCCTTGAATATTTGTCATGATTTGATGATTTTGATATGAAGGTATAAGGTGTAGGGTGTAAGGTGTAGGGAAGAAGGCAAAAGGTGCGGATATTCCTCATACCCTATACCTTTTACCTTCTACCTTTTCTTTTTACACTTTGAATTCCGTCCATTTTTCAGTGCTGGCACTGCTGGCCACCACCAGGTCAATAAATGCCATTCCTCTTACTCCCTCCTGAACCGTTGGAAAATCGAGCATTTCCGGCGTAGGCTTGGTGCCGTCCAGCCTGGCAGATAAAGTAAGCGCAAAGTTGCGGTATATATTGGCAAAAGCTTCCAGGTAACCTTCCGGATGTCCGCCCGGTGTGCGCGTATTGTGTTTGGCATAATTGCCGAGGTATCCGCTGCCGGCGCGATATATTTCTGCTGGCTTGTCGAGCCATTTTACAATTAATGTGTTAGGCTCGTGCTGTGCCCATTCCAGTCCGCCCTTCTCGCCATATACTCTTATTTTCAGTGCATTTTCCTCACCGGCAGCCACCTGCGATGCCATCAGCACACCAGCAGCACCGTTGTCAAAGCGCAGCAATACATTGCCGTCATCGTCCAGCGGGCGGCCCGGAACCATAATGTTCAGGTCGGCGCAAAGCTTGCTGATCTTCAATCCCGAAATATATTCTGCAAGATGTGCTGCATGCGTGCCTATATCGCCCATGCAACCAGCCTTACCCGATCTTTTTGGATCTGTTCTCCAGGCGGCCTGTATGTTGCCTTCTTTTTCTGTAAGGTTGGTTAACCATCCCTGCGGGTATTCCACCCATATCTTCCTGATCTTTCCAAAAGCGCCTTCTTTCACCATTTGCTTTGCCTGCTTCACCATAGGGTAACCGGCATACGTATGCGTAAGACCCAGCAACAGCCCGGTTTCTTCTACCTTTTGCTGCAATTGTTTGGCTTCTTCCAAAGTGAACGTCATGGGCTTTTCAATCATCACATGAAAGCCTTTTTCCAGGGCTAACATTGCCGGGGCAAAGTGCGCAAAATTGGGCGTTACAATCGACACAAAGTCCATCCGCTCTTCTGCCGGGAGTTTGCTTTCCGTTTCTATCATTTCTTCATAACTCGTATACGCCTTTTTCTCCGGTAAAAACAATCCTTTAGCCGATTCTTTTGCTACTTCCGGTCTTGAGCTCAAAGCAGCGCACGATAGTTCAATTAGCCCGTCCATATTGGCGGCAATACGATGAACGGCGCCGATGAAGGCATCTTTGCCCCCACCAATCATTCCCATTCTTAGTTTTCTGTTCATGAAAAAAATTATTAACGTAGTTAAAAAAATTCAGAAGCGGGTTTAAAAATAAAACATTTACATTTACTGCCAACTTGTTTTTGGTTGAGCTTTCAGCGATCAGCCGTTAGCCATCGGTGGAAAGGAAGGAAGCTCACTATATTCTACGAGACGCTGTCTTGCAAGAATAAGCGGTGCCCAACAGAAGCGTTACGCTCATTTGCAATTTCTTAACCAAAACGTAAAGCCAAAATAACGATATGCGATCCATCTCTTATTGTTCCTTTTTTAATACTCCTGTTATTCCTTTAACTGCTTTGCGGCATTGCGGCAGCATAACCGCGTATAACAACCGCTTATAATATTTTTATTGGGCCGGCTTAACCATTGCCTTAACAATTAAAAAGAATGCATTTATAAAACATTCCCTAACTTAACTGTCGATATCAGATTATGTCCACTTCATCTTCATCACAACCGCGCAGGCGTGCCATTAAAAACATGGTGCTCGGATCACTTGCCATAGGCTCAGCCCCTGCCGCGCTGGCAGGTTTATCGCTTTCAGAAAAATCTAACGAACATACTGGTTATACCATGAAAGGAAATATCAATCATTCCGTATGCAGGTGGTGCTACGGTGGCATTCCCTTAGAAGAACTTTGCGCAGCAGCAAAAAAAATGGGCATCGTAGCCATTGACCTGGTAGGGCCTAAAGATTGGCCTACTTTAAAGAAATACGGTTTGTATTCGTCTATGTGCAATGGAGCCGAAATAAACCTGGAAGATGGTTTCAATGAAAAAGCTTTTCACGAAAAACTGGTAAAAAACTATACGGAAATGATTCCGCTGGTGGCCAAAGCAGGCTATAAACAATTGATTTGCTTTAGCGGTAGTAAGCGCAAATTAACCGACGAACAGGGTTGGGAGAATTGTGCAGAAGGGTTGAAAAAAATTATTGGTTTGGCTGAAAAGCACAACGTGGTGCTGGTAATGGAACTGCTGAACAGCAAGATTGATCATAAAGACTACCAGTGTGATAAAACAGCCTGGGGCGTGGAACTTGCAAAGCGTGTAGGCTCGGAGAATTTCAAGCTGTTGTACGATATCTATCATATGCAGATAGATGAAGGCGATGTAATAAGAACCATCAGGGAATACCATCCTTATATTTCGCACTACCACACCGGCGGTGTGCCAGGCAGGCGCGAAATAGATGATTCGCAGGAATTATATTATCCAGCCATAATGAAGGCAATTGTAGACCTGAACTTTAAAGGATATGTAGCCCAGGAATTTATTCCTACGCCCAAAGAGGCTGCTGGTCAGTTGGCTTCGCTTGAAAAAGCAGTGAAGATATGTGATGTGTAAAGGAGTGGTAATTAGTAAGTGATAAGTAATCGGAGTTCCCTTTCTTTCCGGTTTAACAGCAATGCGCCGAAAATTAGCGTGTTTATAAATGAACTTTTAAAATCCATCTTTTAATAACCTAAAATACAAATTATGCCGGGCGACACCAGTAATGTAAACATCAATGGCAAAGCAGATGAGAACATGACCTACGATGCCATAGTAGTAGGTTCGGGAATAAGTGGCGGTTGGGCTGCGAAAGAACTTACAGAAAAAGGACTAAAAGTATTGATGCTGGAAAGAGGAAGAGATATTGAGCACGTAAAAGGATATGTAAATGCCACAAAAGATCCCTGGGATTTTCCGCACCGCGGCGGCCGAACGCAGCAAATGATCAAGGATTACCCGGTACTTAAAAGAGATTATCCGCTCAATGAAACCAATCTTGATTATTGGTGCAGTGATAAGGACAGTCCGTATACAGAAGTGAAACGCTTCGACTGGTTCAGGGGCTACCATGTAGGTGGCAGATCGCTGATGTGGGGCAGGCAAAGCTATCGGTTCAGTGACCTTGATTTTGAAGCCAATGCCAAAGAAGGGATTGCTGTTGATTGGCCCATCCGGTATAAGGAAATTGCGCCCTGGTACGACCATGCAGAACGTTTTGCAGGCATCAGCGGTTCAAAAGAAGGATTGCCGCAGTTGCCCGACGGACAATTTTTGCCGCCAATGGAGATGACCTGCGTGGAAAAAGATGTAGCGGCGCGCATTAAAGAAAAATATGCTGGCAAAAGATCCATGATCATCGGGCGTACCGCCAACCTTACGGTGCCTTACGAAAAACAAGGCAGGGCCAACTGCCAGTTCAGGAACAAATGCTGGTTAGGTTGCCCTTATGGTGCTTATTTCAGTACGCAGGCCTCTACGCTGCCCGCAGCAAGAAACACCGGCAATCTTACATTGCGTCCGTGGTCTATTGTAACTAAAGTGTTATACGATAAGAACACCAAAAAGGCAACGGGCGTTGAAGTGCTGGATGGCGAAAACAACAAGACCTATGTATATAAAGCAAAGATCGTTTTCCTCAACGCATCGGCGCTCAATACCACCTGGATACTGCTTAATTCTGCTACAGACATTTGGCCTGACGGATTAGGCAGCAGCAGCAATGCTTTGGGAAGAAACCTGATGGACCACCACCTGGGTGTAGGCGCTTCGGGTATTGTGGAGGGTTATGAAGATAACTACACTTACGGAAGAAGGGCAAACGGCATTTACATACCACGGTATCGTAATTACAATGGCGATAAGCGCGATTACCTGCGTGGCTTTGGTTACCAGGGTGGAGGTTCGCGGCAGGGCTGGAGCCGCTCGGCCGAAGAGCTGGCCATTGGAGTGGAGTTAAAGGATGCATTGACTGAACCGGGCGTGTGGACAATGGGCATGGGTGGTTTTGGCGAAATGCTACCCTATCATGAAAATGTTGTTACGCTCGACAAGAATAAAAAAGATAAATGGGGTTTGAATGTATTGTCTATTGATGCTGAGTGGAAAGACAATGAGCGGAAGATGAGAAAAGACATGCAGAACGATGCAGCAGAAATGCTGGAAGCAGCAGGCGTTAAAAATATAAAAAGCTGGGATGGCGACGGAACCATTGGAAGAGGCATTCATGAAATGGGCACAGCGCGTATGGGTAAAGATCCTAAAACGTCGGTGCTCAACAAATGGAACCAGGTGTGGGATGCAAACAACGTATTTGTTACCGATGGTGCCTGCATGACATCGGCTTCCTGCGTTAACCCTTCGCTTACCTACATGGCGTTAACCGCCAGGGCGGCAGATTATGCTGTAAGCGAGCTGAAGAAAGGAAACATTTAAATCAAAAAACAAGAACCCACTCTTTCATTTTAAATACATATTTATGAACAGACGTGAAGCAGTTGCCAGAGTTGCCCTGATATTAGGCGGTACCGTGGTTGGCGCCGGCGTTTTTTTAGAAGGCTGCAAACCGGGGGCAGACAAAAAAGCGGATGCTAATGATGGATTGTTTAGTGCAGACGATATTACATACCTCGATGAAATAGCTGAAACCATTATACCCACTACAAACACGCCTGGCGCGAAGGCCGCTAAAGTAGGTGCGTTTATGACTGTAATGGTAAATGATTGCTACGATGAAAATGATCAGAAGGTTTTTAAGGAAGGTATGAAGCTGCTGAACGACGCAAGCCAGAAAAAATTCAGCAAATCGTTTGTGGAAGCAGACGCCAACCAGCGGAAAGAGCTGTTAACAGAAATTGACAAAGAAGCGAAAGACTACACAAAAAATAAAAAGGACAATGATCCTAAACACTATTTCAGGATGATGAAGGAACTGACGTTGTTAGGTTACTTCACTTCCGAAATTGGCGCTACACAAGCATTGCGTTATGCACCAGTGCCCGGCAAATACGAAGGCTGCGTTCCGTATAAAAAAGGCGACAGGGCATGGGCAACATAGTAAAGCTGTCAGCTATCAGTGGTCAGCCATGAGCTATTAAAGGTTCCAACTTTCTGAAAGTTGGAAACCTTAACACATTACTGTGGGCTGCTTTGCCGGTCGACAAAGGCGTATAGGCTTAGCCGTGGCCCTATACCCTACACCCTATAGCTTATACCTTACATCCTATACCTTATACCTTTCTCACAAGATTTTCCTTCACCCAACGTTATTACTTTATGACATATAACAGGAGAACATTTTTGAAAACCGGTGGCTTGCTTGCCTCTGGCTTAGCCTTTTCCGCAAAAAGCTTGCAGGCGTTGACATTAGATAACACTGTCATTACGAAAAACATTGGCTTGCAATTGTATTCGCTGCGCGATGATCTGCCTAAAGACCCCAAGGGAATTTTAAAGCAGGTGGCAGCTTTCGGTTATAACCAGGTAGAAAGTTTTGAAGGAGCCCAGGGTATGTTTTGGGGAATGGGCAACACCGGATTTAAAAAATACATGGATCAGTTGGGAATGAGCATCGTTTCGAGCCATTGCGACATTAATAAGAATTTTGAAAAGAAGGCAGCCGAAGCTGGCGAAATTGGCATGAAATACCTGATTTGCCCGTACGCCGGTGCGCAAAAAACGCTCGACGATTATAAAAAGCTGGCAGATAAATTCAATGCCTGCGGAGATATATGCAAAGCAAACGGATTGCGCCTTGCCTATCACAATCATGGGTATACGTTTATACCTGTTGATGGAATTTATCCGCAGGATATACTGATGGAAAATACAAATGCCGATACGGTAGATTTTGAAATGGATATGTATTGGGTGGTGACAGCAGGAGCCGATGTTGCAGCCTGGCTCGAAAAATATCCCCACCGGTTTAAGCTCTGCCATGTAAAAGATCGCGAAAAAGGCGCAGCGCCCGACAACCACGATGCATCCTGCGACCTTGGCAAAGGAAGCATTGACTATGGAAAAATTTTGCCTGTTGCTAAAAAGCAGGGCGTGTTCTATTACATTGTTGAACAGGAAAAATATGCAGGATCTACTCCCCTTAAGGGTGCCAAAGCAGGTGCCAGTCACATGCAGAAGCTCGTGTATTAATAATAAAAGCAAATTTGTAGAAAAGAGCAACGAACCGTTCGTTGCTCTTTTTTTATCAAGGCTTGTAATGAAGATCGAGTGTTTTTTGGCGGTTTCTTCTACAATCAAAAGTGAAGCCTCATATAGGCGGCATTGTGGTTGAAGTATTAAGCTTCGGATGTGTAATAAATGTAGCGTCTTTTAACTGCAGGTTCAATAAAATATTTTTTTCAGGCCGGTATCATTGGTAGTTTTGAAACAACAACATTTTCATCATTATACCGTTACTCAGGCTATGCAAAAATGGATACTGTTTGTTTTGTTGGCATTTATCTTTTCCGGTTGCGGGTCGCGTAAAAACGTGCCCGATGTATCGGGTATTAACGTGAACCTGGAAGTGCAACGCTTTGAGCAGGATTTTTTTTCGGTAGATACCAATAATATTTCGGGCGCGTTACCAGGCTTAAATCAAAAATACCCGGTGTTTTTGGCCGATTTTGTACAAAACATTCTCGGGCTATCTATTCATGAAAACGGTGCAGCAGCCGATTCTGCAATAAAAATGTTTATTCGCGATTACCGCGTTGTAAAAGATACAGCCGACAGAGTGTTTGAAGATTTTACTTCCATACAGGAAGATGTTAAGCAAGGCATTCGTTTTGCAAAGCATTATTTTCCGCAATACAAAGCGCCGGAAAAACTGATTACGTTTATAGGTCCGCTCGATGCCATTTTCCAAACACCTACCGGCAAAACAGGCGATGTTATTACGCAGGATGCTCTTGCCACCGGCTTACAACTGCATCTCGGTAAAAATGCTTCGTTGTACCAGGGTCAAACCGCTCAATCCATCTTTCCCAAATACGTGTCGCGCAAATTTGAGCCATCGTACATAGCCGTAAACTGTATTAAAAATGTTGTGGACGATATATACCCTGTAAACCCCAACGACAAATCGTTGCTGGACATTACGGTAGACAAGGGCAAGCGGTTATACATGCTTGACAGGTTTATGCCGCATGCGCCGGATTCGATTAAAACAGGATATACCCAAGCACAGTTAAAAGCCTGTTACGAAAACGAAGGATTTATATGGAGTTTCCTAGTGCAGAATGATCTTATTTATAATACCGATCCGCTACGCATACAATCGTACGTGGAGGAAGGACCCTACACACAAGAGCTGGGCGAACAATCTCCCGGCAATATTTCTTTGTTTATCGGCTGGCAGATCGTTAAAAAGTACATGGAAGAATTTCCCGACACTTCATTGCAGGAACTACTAAGCCTGAATGCCAGGCAAATACTGCAGGATTCGAAATACAAACCGAGGTAAATTGTTTTGGGATGGATTTTCAATCCATCCTTATAATATGCGACCGAGCCTACGGCTCTTGCTGTTTGTGATCAGAAAGAGCCGCAGTCTTGATGAGATATTGTTACCTGGGATTTTAATCCGGGGTAAAGCGTATTTTTATCTTCCACATAAAATTCTGCAGAAGATGAAAAAATTTACCATCGTCGTATACTTTCTTTGCGCATGCTTTAGCTTCGGTTATGCGCAACAGTCAGACGAAAAGGCTATACAAAAAATTATGGACGACCAGGTATATTACTGGAACAAAGGCGACCTGGATAATTTTGTGAAAGGATATTGGAACAGCGATTCTGTAATGTTTATTGGCAGCAAAGGAATTGTGTATGGTTATAACAACACATTGGAGCGTTACAAAAAAAGTTACAAGAGCGCTGCCGAAATGGGGCAATTGAAATTCACCATCCTGCATGTAAAAAAACTGTCGTCCGAATACTATTTTATGGTCGGTCGGTTCAATTTGAAGCGGACTGTAGGAGATTTGTCGGGACATTTTACCCTTCTGTTCCAAAAAATAAACGGTGCGTGGAAGATTATTTCAGATCATAGCAGTTAAATATATTTGATTTATTTCCGCCATATCCTGAAAAAATAATAAATCAATCCTGAAAAGCTGATCACAAACCAGCCATAGAAAATAATATTAAAAGCATTCAGTTTTTCATACACAATTGCCCAGTTAAGGTAAAGTCCAAAGAACATGGAAATGATTGCCCATAATACTAAAGCCGAAACTGTATTGATAATTTTCCGGAAGAAAATTTTTATCTCCGGTTCTATCCCGCTTTGCCGGTTCGGAAGATTTTTTTGAATATACGCCTCCATTTTGGGGAAAGCTATTTTAAACCAGGCTGTATATTTTTCGGGGTGGTTAACCAGGTCGGATTTTATTTCCTGCATGGATTTATACTGGTAATCTGCCACTTCTGCCGGATTGGGAATGATAGCGCCATCGTAGCCCCCAACAAAAACATGATCGTATTCATTTTCTGTAAGACCGTTATCAAATTCCGCCTTGTAAATAAAATCAAACACTTTTTCAAGCGGCGCAGAAAATCCTAATTCTTCCCTCAATCTTCTTTGCGCTCCCACAATCGTTTCTTCGCCCGGTTTGGGATGGCTGCAACAACTGTTGGTCCACAATCCGGGACTGTGATACTTTTCCATTGCCCTTTGCTGCAGCAACATTTCGCCTTTACTGTTAAAAATAAAAACGCTGAAAGCCCTGTGCAGCAATGCCTTACGGTGCGTTTCCATTTTTTCCATGGTACCAATCTGCTCGTCGTTAGTATTTACCAGTATAATGTCGTGTGTTTGTTCTTCCATTTCCCTTCAGTGGCATTTAAAGTGCAAACCTAGGCAATTCTCCCGGCATGACGCGCCCGCCCGCAACGGTGGAGTCCATTCTTCACAAACATATTTTTTTGCGTTTGTGTAACTTTCCATCCGTTCAGCCGTATAACTTTCAAAATCACACATCAGGGAAGTAATTTTAGGCTGTTTAACTGACTGTAATGACTGAAAAAGAATATAATGAATGTGTTAACTGCTATGCAGACAATGTGTATAGGTTTATCCTGAAAAATCTCAGGAACGAAGAAGATGCCCGCGATGTAGTACAGTCTGCATTTGAAAAGTTATGGCGCAACAAGGAAGATGTAATACACGAGAAGAGTAAATCTTATCTTTTTACCGTGGCCTACAATCAAATGATAGACCACATCAGAAAAAGAAAAAGAGTAACATTAAAAGAAGAGTTCAGAGAAGAAGTATTGGTGGATGCACCCAGGCAAAGTTTAAAAAAAATATTGGAGCAGGCATTAGACCGGCTGAACGAAACCCAGCGGTCGTTGGTAATGTTGAAAGATTATGAAGGATATTCTTACGACGAAATTGGTATTATTACCGGGTTGAGTGAAAGCCAGGTAAAAGTATACCTGCACAGGGCAAGACTGCAGTTAAAAGAATACCTGGTAAAAATTGAAAATGTTATTTGAGTAAATGTGCCGCGCAGGCAATGAAGAACAACGACATGGAAATTAACAAACATAACTACGAAGCGTTTTTCCTGCTGTATACAGACAATGAGCTGACTGAGGAGGAAAGGAAGGCGGTTGAAGATTTTGTAGAAATGTATCCGGACCTGAAGGTGGAATTGAACGCCATACTACAAACCCGTTTGCCGCTGGAGGAGAGTGCATTTTCTTTCGATAAATCCAATCTTTACAGATCTGAAACAACAGGCGAAACAATTAATACCGCTAACCACGAGTTGTATTTTTTGTTGTATGCAGACGATGAGTTGACCGCTGAGCAGAAAGCGCTTGTTGAAGAGTTCGTAGCAAAAAATCCTGATAAAAAACCAGCACTTGACCTGTTACTGCGAACAAAAATGCAGCCCGATGAAACAATAACCTTTAAAAATAAATCTTTATTGTACCGTCGCGAAGCGCCTGTAGTCAGTATCGCGGTTCAATGGAGAAGAATGATAGCGGCAGCATCTATACTTTTAATAGGCGCATTTGTTTGGATGAATTTTGATAAAGTAAAAGAGCAGTTGGAAGGCAATTCGCCACGCACACAAATTGCTTCTACACCAACTATTGAAAAGAAGGAAACTGCGCCTGCTGCCGATAATCAAGGCACTATTGCAGCCAACGAGGCAAAGACACCAACGGAGGATGCCGTTCCGAAAGCAACTCCGCCGGAAGAGGCAAAGAAAGAATTGCAGGTGAGAATACAACGGGAACAACCAATAAATAAGCCGCAGGTTGATAACGCGGCAATGGCTGCGACAACTGAGGACGATGGAAAGAATATGCAGCCTGAGCCGGTACCACTTGCTGTAAACAATCCGGTAAACGAAATGCCGGTAGCGGTTAATAAAGTGGTGGAGAACGACAATAAAATGCCTAATACATTACGGCCCGAAGTAAAACCTGTAATTCTTGATCAGGCGGCATTTAACGACGACGACGATGAGGTGAAACCAAGCAGCAACGAACTCGCTCTTTTAGATACAGACGATACTGAAAAAAAATCAAAAGGAACCTTTCGCGGACTTTTTAGGAAAGCGTCGCGGTTTGTAAACAGGGCAACCAATGCCGATGGCGATGTAGCTGTTGTAAGGATTGCCAGTTTTGAGATTGCAAAAAAATAAATCACAATAAATAGAGGAATATATGAAAAAAGTACATCTGCTGATGGGGGGCGCATTATTGCTATGCCTGGCCGGGAAAGCGCAAACAGATACAACTTCCACGCCTGCCGATGATTCGAGGGATACCATTCGGGTAGGCAGTATCGTGATCGTTAAAAATGGCAAAGAAAATAAGAGTGAGGCCGTATCGGAGCCTCAAAAAGAAAACCATCACAACTATAGCGGCAGACGAAAAAGAGTTTCAACGAACTGGTTTGTGATAGATCTCGGTTTTGCCAATCACAACGATCGCACCGATTATGCCACTGCAGAAGCTCAAAACTTTGTTCACGGGCAGGCAGCTGGTCATCCCGCCGGCAAATCAGATTTTACTGTAAAACCTTTGTCCTTTAACCTCAACGTTTGGTTGTTTATGCAGCGTACCAGCTTGTATAAGCAGGTAGTGAACCTTAAATACGGTTTAGGCGTGGAATTATACAAATACTATTACAAATCTGACATACGGTATATAGACGGACCGGAGCCTTATGTTGAAAGACAGGATATTGATTTTTCGAGAAACAAACTGGCTTTCGATTATCTGACTGTTCCATTGATGCTGAACATCAATCCTACACCCGGTCGCCGCCATGGAGGGTTAAGCATAAGTGCGGGTGTGAGTGCCGGTTATTTATATGGTGCGCGCAATAAGCAAAAAAGCGACGAATTTGGAAAGCAACGCTTCCGGAGCGATTTCAATTTTGAAAGGTGGAAGTTCGCATATGTTGGAGAAGTAGGATTAGGACCTGTTCGCTTGTATGGATCGTATGCCATTACTCCGCTTCACCAGTACGGTGTTGATCAGCATCCATACGCGGTAGGCGTAAGGTTGAGCAGTTGGTAAATTTTTTTCAGTTACAGTTCTCCTTGTTGTTTTGATCGCCCCCCGTTTACGCAGGGGGCTTTTTGCTGGCGGCTTTTAGCAATCAGCTATGAGCGGTCAGCGATTGGCCGGTTTGGTTTTTGTGGTTTATTTCAATGTCAAACTTCAAACACCAAACCACAAACTCCCAACTTCATAGCTGAAAGCTCATAGCAACAAATGATATTTTCTTTATTTTTGGTGCTATAGTCATAACCTCTGAACCAGAGCCAAAACAAGTTTTGGTCAGGCAAACTTTACCAGAATATGAAATTTATCCAATTGGTCCTTGTATTCGCTGTATCGTCATTCTTACTTGCTTCCTGTGTTGCAAAGAAAAAATTTGTGGAAGCTACCAACATGATCAGCGCATTGCAAAAAGACAGTCTGCGCCTTGAAAACGATTTAGCATCCGTACGAAACAACCTCCGCGACACAAAACAGGCCGTGGAAGACCTTCAGAAAAAGTACGACGATTTATCTTCAGCAAAATCGCTCCGGGACCAGGAATTTAGTAATGCCCAGCAGCAGTTGAGCAATACCAAACAACAGTTAAACAGCGCGCAGGAAAATCTTAAAAGTTCTACGCTTACCGTAGAAGAACAGCAAAAACGTTTGGAGGCTTTACAAAAGCTGATTGACCAGCAAAGAAGCGTGGTAGAAAATCTGCGGAAATCTATTGATAATGCGCTGGGTCAATATAAAGCAGAAGACCTGGATGTGTTTGTAAAAGATGGAAAAGTATATGTATCGCTGCAGGAAAAATTGTTATTTAAATCCGGCAGTGCTGTTGTAGGAACGGAAGGAACGGAAGCATTGGGTAAAATAGCACAGGTGCTGAACAACGACCCTAAAATCAGCATTGTGGTAGAAGGACATACAGACAGCATTCCCATTCGCAGAACTTTTGAAGACAACTGGGCATTGAGTACCGCCAGAGCATTGTCGATAGTACGTATTCTTACCAAAAATTACCAGGTTGACCCTGCAAGGGTAATTGCATCCGGGCATAGCTACTTCGACCCTAAAGACACAAACGCTACCCCCGAAGGAAGAGCATTGAACCGCAGAACAGAGATCATTCTTTCTCCCAACCTCGATGAATTGTACCGCCTGATGAAATAAGCGCATTTACATATTCTTGTTCAAGAGCGATCCATTGGTGATCGCTCTTTGCGTATATACAAGGTTTCCAACCGTCCAAGGTTGGAAACTTTGTTATTGAACTTTTGCCCGAATTATACTTCGCCATCATACGCCTCGCCGTGGGGCGTGTCTCACGCCCCACGATTTTGACAATTACCAAAGATTGGATGCCCTACAATTTTCGCCCCAATGCAAATACACTCTTTATCGATTGCCATAATTTTGAACGAATAATTTCATGTATTTTTTCCGCCGTGGGGTGTGTCTCACGCCCCACGATTTTTGCACATGTTACATTCTTCGACTGGTAGTGACGTTTGCAGATAAACAATCTTTCGGAGGTTGGAAATCCTTAAGATTTTGTTTTTTAAAGATTTACGGGAAGAGTGTTAGTAACAGGATGATGAGAGGGACAGTGGGGCGTGTCTCACGCCCCACGATTTTGATTGCCATAATTTTGAACAAATAATTTCATGTAATTTGAAACAGCAAAATTCAAACGATGAAGGCCTTATTTATTACAGCAATCTGTGTATTAGCAACAATCAGTAATGTAAAAGCTCAGCCCCGAACGGCCGATGCAATTTTAAAAGAGGCTTTTGATAAAGCCGAAGCAGACCATAAAAACGTAATGGTAATATTTCATGCATCGTGGTGTGGATGGTGCCACAAAATGGATAAGGCGCTTAATGATACCAGTTGTAAAAAATTCTTCGACGACCATTATATCATTACTCACCTGGTAGTTAAAGAAAGAAAAGAAAACAAGCACCTTGAAAATCCAGGCGCAGAAGCTTTGCTTGCCAAACATCATGGAAACGAATCAGGCATTCCCTTTTGGTTGGTGTATAACAGTAAGGGTGAGTTGATAGCGGATTGCCAGGTACGGCCCGCCGGCGTTGGGTTAGAGGCTGCGGGGAAAAATGTAGGGTGCCCCGCATCGGAAGCTGAGGTAGCCCATTTTATAGAAGTGTTGCGTAAAACCTCTTCGTTGAACGAGCAGCAATTGGATGTGATATACAAACGGTTTCGGTTAAACGAATCCCGTAGGCAACTGTAGCGTTATTAAAGTCACGCTTATGAACAAAGAGCAGGAAAGGCTAAGAGAACAAAAGTGGAAAAAGTGGGGACCTTACGTATCCGAGCGGCAGTGGGGAACCGTGCGGGAAGACTATAGCAAAGAAGGAGAGCCCTGGTTGTATACAACCCACGATATGGCCCGAAGTAAGGCCTGGCGTTGGGGCGAAGAAGGAATAGCCGGGATATCAGACGATCGGCAATTGCTTTGCTTTGCATTTGCCTTCTGGAACAAAAAAGACAGCATTCTTAAAGAACGGTTTTTTGGCTTATCAGGATACGAGGGCAATCATGGAGAAGACGTAAAGGAGTTGTACTATTACCTGGACGCTACTCCCACCCACTCCTACATGAAAATGCTGTATAAGTATCCACAGTCTGCTTTTCCCTACGATTTGCTGGTAAACGAAAATAAAGGCAGAAACAGATCGGAGGCTGAATTTGAAATAACAGATACGCACGTTTTTGACAATAAGGCATACTTCGACGTTTTTATGGAGTACGCAAAAGCAGCCGAAGAAGATATTTTAATAAGAATAACGCTGCACAACCGGTATACCGAGGAAGTGGCAATAAATGTATTGCCCACACTCTGGTTCAGAAATACCTGGAGCTGGGGTTACAATAACGATAAACCCAGGTTGTATGTTAATAGCAAAAACGCCATCGAAATTTTTCATCCGAAACTTTCTTCCTACCAACTGCAGTATGAAGAAACTCCCGAACTGCTTTTTTGCGATAACGAAACCAATACCGAAAGGTTGAATCAATTCAAAAACAGCAATCGGTTTTATAAAGATGGCATCAACGATTACATTATTGCCGGTGCCCCTTCAATCAATAAAGACCTTACAGGCACAAAAGCTGCATTGAATTATGATATATCCATTCCGCCGGGGCAATCGCATACCATCAGGTTACGCCTTGGAAAAACATCCCCGGAAGATCCTTTTATAAATTTCGATTCCTTGTTCGATCAGCGAATAGAAGAGTCGGACGAATTTTATGCCGGTATTCAAAAGCAAACGCTAAACGAAGATGAACGAAATATTCAAAGACAGGCTTTTGCGGGTATGCTTTGGAGTAAGCAATTTTACTACTATGATGTAACAGAATGGCTGAAGGGCGATCCCGCTCAGCCAACACCTCCGCCCGAACGTTTAGGTGGCAGGAACAAGGAATGGAAACACCTCAACAATGCAGATATCATTTCAATGCCCGATAAATGGGAATACCCCTGGTACGCAGCCTGGGACCTGGCTTTTCATTGTATTACACTTGCCAAAGTAGATCCTGCATTTGCCAAAAAGCAGTTGTTGCTGCTCATCCACGAATGGTATATGCACCCTAACGGACAATTGCCGGCATATGAATGGGCGTTAGGCGATGCGAATCCTCCGGTACATGCATGGGCGGCGTATAAAATATACAACAGCGAAAAAATAAGCAATGGCGGAAAAGGAGACACTGCTTTCCTGGAGACGATCTTCCATAAACTCATTCTCAACTTTACGTGGTGGGTTAACCGGAAAGATGAAACCGGCAACAACATATTTGAAGGTGGCTTTTTGGGCATGGACAATATTGGCGTATTTAACCGGAACGAAGTATTGGCCGACGGAGAAACCCTGAACCAATCGGACGGTACAAGCTGGATGGCCATGTATTCGTTAAACCTGATGCGCATAGCATTGGAACTGGCAGACATAAATCCTGTATACCAGGATATGGCCACAAAATTTTTTGAACATTTTATGTATATAGCCGGGGCAATGGCCATTATGGGCGACGGCAGTGACGGCTTATGGGACGATGAAGATGAGTTTTATTATGACGCATTGACCGCTGGTAACGGCAGGCGGCAAACGCTGAAGCTCCGGTCGATGGTTGGATTGATACCGCTGTTTGTTGTTGAAATAATTGACGATGCCCTGCTGCAACGCCAGCCTGCATTTGCACGTAGGCTGAGGTGGTTTTTAGAATATCGCCCCGACCTTGCAAAGCTGGTATCGCGTTGGGGCGAGAAGGGAAAAAATGAAATGCACTTGCTGTCGCTATTGAGGGGACACCGCATGAAAAGAATATTGTATCGTATGCTGGACGAAACAGAGTTTTTAAGTCCTTATGGCGTTCGCTCACTCTCCAAAGCGTATCAACAGGAGCCTTTTACTTTTCAGTGCGACGGTGAAAGTTTTAAAATAGAGTATTCACCCGGAGAATCGCCCGTGGGGGTGTTTGGCGGAAATTCCAACTGGCGCGGTCCTGTGTGGATGCCGGTGAATTACCTCATCATTGAGTCGCTTCGCAATTTTTATTTGTATTACGGAGACGATTTTAAGATTGAATATCCCAGCCGCTCTGGAAATTATCTTTCATTGAAACAAGTAAGCGAAGAACTTGCAACAAGACTGAAGCGATTGTTTATGCGCGATGAAAACGGGCAGCGTGCCATTTATCATGGTATAGACAGATTTCAAACCGACCCGCTATTCAACAACTATATTTTATTCTTTGAATACTTCGACGGTGAGACCGGCAAGGGATTGGGCGCCTCGCACCAAACAGGATGGACCGGTTTGATTGCAAACTTATTATAAAGGAGGATATGTAGTTCGGACATATCCCTAAAGATTAATGAAACGTTAGATGTATAATGGTATTGCGTTGGATTTAGAAAAACCATTGAATCGACAAGCTATTGTTGCCTGAGATTTTAGTCCAATGCCGTTTAGTTAAGCCGGAGGATTGAAGTTTTTTGAATTGTCACGGAGCAGATTTACGCTGAATTTTAAATCACATCGTTTTGTTAGGTTTGGAAGAGGATGGATTGAAATCCATTCTTACAATATGTGGCCGAGCCCGCCTGAACGTTGAGGCGGGCGGGCCTACGGCTCTCGCTGTTTATGACGAGGCAGAGCCATCGGCTCGGTAGTATGTTGTTGCTGGGATTTTAATCACAGGTTAAGATTATATTGTTTGCATGGCTCTACCCAATGCCTCGTTTTTTAGATTTAGTATATAAGATCCCATCGATATCATTGAAGGCTAACATTTGATAATCTTCATAGCTCCGGTTCCTAACCCTCAAATGAGGTTGTTCTATCAGGCAAGGCTACCCGCTGTTTGAAGTTTGTTAACAGATTTAACAAAATCCAGGAAAATATTCAGGTTCATTAACATTAAAACGCTCGCTATATTTTCATCGCTGCGTAAAACAGGCTAGTTTTGCCCTTCCTAAATCGAGCCGGTATCAACAGTACCCGTAACCGATAGCTAAACCCATATCTGCCCTGTATTAATAATTTCAACCATTAAAGTATGAGATTGTGTGTATTGCTTTCAATCTGTCTTTTTTCTTTTTTATATAGTAGTGCCCAGGTAGAGCAGGAACCTGTTCAGGAGGCGGCAATATTGCAGTTTAAAACCAGTAAGTTATACGGTAAACTGGTTGATCCTGGTTCGGGTAAAGGCATAGAAGCGGCTTCTGTTCAGTTATACCTGCATGGAAAAGACAGCCTGGTTGATGGAATGCTCACAAAAGGCAATGGCGATTTTAGTTTCCGGAATTTACGCGCCGGTACCACCTACCAGTTGATCATTACTGCCCTTGGCTTTGAGCCTTATGAGCAACTCATTCAAACAGACGCTGTTGAAAAAAGCGGTACAGGAAATTTTCAAAGAGACCTGGGTAACATCACCCTTCAACTGGAAGTGAGGCAACTGGCAGATATTAAAATTGTGGCTACCAAGCCTGCTCTGGAAATGGATATAGACCGAAAAGTTTTCAATGTTTCAAAAAGCTTAACAGCAACCGGTGGCACGGCTGTAGACATTATGAAAAACATTCCCTCCGTTTCGGTAGATGTGGATGGAAACGTTCAGCTCAGGAACAGCCCTCCACAAATATTTGTTGACGGACGGCCCACGATACTTACGCTTGACCAGATTCCGGCTGACAATATTGAGAAAGTTGAATTGATCACCAATCCATCTGCAAAATTTGATGCTGCATCAGGTGCAGGTATTATCAACGTTGTGCTTAAAAAAGACAAGCGCTTTGGATTAAATGGTATCGCCACTGCATCTGCCGGTTTTCCGAAAGTTTTAAATGGTAGTTTGAACCTGAACCTGCGTGAAGGAAAATTGAATTTCTTCATGAGCGGCGGATACAACCAATCGGGTGGAATAGCAAAGGGGGAGGCTTTCCGCGAAAACAAGCAGAATGGTATTGTGCAGGATTATTTCAACCAGATCTCTTCCAACGATCGTTTGCGGCGTTTTGGTTTTATAAATTTTGGTGTAGATTATTACCTCGATAACAGGAACACACTCTCCATTACACAAAACTTTGGCAGGGGCCGCTTTACCAACGAGGAAAAGCAGGAACAACAATATTATACCAGCAGCAAAGAACCCGACTATTATGGCTACCGTTCGGGCAATACCTTGTCTAACTTCAAACGAAACAGCACCAGACTGAGCTATAAAAGAACTTTCCCGCAAAAAGGAAGAGAGCTTACCGCCGATGTAACCTATAACAGTGGCGGCGGCAACTCTAACTCGCGGATCATAAATACATACGTTAACCCCGACGGATCTGAATACAAACCCGTAAATACGGTGAGGAATGAAGGAGATAATAACAGTCATCAGATCACTTTCCAGGCAGATTACTCAAACCCGTTAAGCGAAAATTCTAAACTGGAGATTGGCGTAAGAAGCTATCATAATATTTTTAAAAGCCACTATAATGTATTTGGTGTAGACAATGGAACGGAAACCAAGTTGCCGTTAAGCAATAATTATGAGTACAACGAAATGATCAATGCGTTATATGGAACGTACTCAGAAAAGATAAGCAGGTTTTCGTACCAGGTTGGTTTGCGTGGAGAGTATTCAAAGTTCGACGGGTTGCTGGTGGATAGCGTGTTTAAGTTCGGGTATCAATACCCGGCAAAACTGAAGAACATTATGGATGCGCTTTTCCCGAGCTTGTTTTTAACGCAGGAGTTGAGTGAAACGGACCAGGTGCAGGTAAATTTTTCGAGGAGAATACGCAGGCCCGATTTCTGGCAACTGAATCCGTTCATTGAGATCAATGATCCTTTGAACCTTCGCCAGGGTAACCCGCAGTTACAACCCGAGTTCATCAATTCCTTCGAGCTTAATTACAGCAAAAGCTATAAAAATGGAAACTTCCTTGGCGTGCTTTACTGGAGGAATAATCCCAACGACATTACACAATACAGCGATACCATTACCGCACAGCAATACGATCAACTGCAAAATGCTGCTGTGGATCCAAATGCAATATTGAACACCTTTGTAAATGCGAATACCACTAACCGTTATGGTGCTGAATTTACCTTGCAGCACAAAATAGGCAGCAACTTTGATATTACACCTACAGTGAATTTGCAATACAGAACTGTGAAAGCCAATTTCGATAACCTGAACCTGAGCAACCAGGGATTGAACTGGGAAGGAAAACTGATCATGAACTATAAGATCAAAACAAAAACGCCTTCGCTGGCCAACAATCTCAGCTTCCAGGTGATTGGTGAATATGAATCGGCCCGTGTTATTCCGCAGGGAAAAATGTTGCCGCAATACGGTTTTGACTTTGCACTGCGGAAAGATTTTCTCAAAAACAACAAAGCCACTGTAACGTTTGGTATAAACGATGTTCTTAATTCCAAACGCTGGGGCGTAATATATGACACAGAAACTTTCTACCAGGATTCTTATCGCCGGTGGAATGTGAGAAACTTCCGCATTACATTCAGCTACAAATTCGGCAAGGCAGATTTCTCCCTGCTTAAACAATTAAGAGGCGGACATCAGGGCGGTGAGGATTCTTAACCTGCTTTGGCGGAATTGCCTGAAATACTTTCTATAAGCATACGCACTTCTTCTTTGGAACGCTTTAGCTTACGGCCGAGGCGTTCCAGTAATTCATCTTCTTTGCCTTTTTCATACACCAAATCCTCATCGGTAAGTGTATGATCATTTTCTTTCAGCTTTTCTTTTACTTCTTGCCAGGGGGCTTCTATTTTTAGTGTCATAACAGGAAGATTTATACCAAACTGCATCAATATTCAGGCCATTAGGTGGCCAAAGGTGAAAGATCTTTCACCTCTCACTTTTCACTTTTCGCCCCTCTCACTAACGGCTACCGCTATCTTAGAATCTGCCGTTCCATAGTATAAATACCAGCGCCCCTTGAATGGCACCAATCCCTCCAGGAAACAAACATTGTTTACCTGTCCGGTAATTTCATATGGTTTGTCTGGCTTAATAAAATAATTATCGCACCGATCTTTCACAACCAGCGGATCATTCCTATCCAGCAATATTTGCCCGGCAGCATAGGTACCGTCTGCCAATGTTTTATCGCCAAACGAAGGACTGTTTTTGCTGTTGTATATAAAAACAATTCCATCGTCTGTTAGAACAGCCGGTGGACCCGGCTCAACCAGTTCACTATCGAATTTCCCCCTGCGTGGGCCGAATATGATTTTGAAAGCTTCGTATTTGCGGAGCGAATCATATTGTTTTTTAGCCGGATCCGTTTCCGGTAACGGTGTCCAGTCAACGAGGTTATCTGAAACGGCGGCGTATATATTGGATTCGCCCCAATACATCCAGTATTTTCCATTTATTTTGGTGGCTGTCAATTCGCCATTCTTTACGGCGCATACAATGGAACCGGCTTTTGTCCAGTAGTTATTATACTTGCCGTTTTCGGCTTTCTTAAATACAGATCCGTGCTTTTGCCATTTCCTCAGATCTTTGGAAGAAGCGATGCACAACCGGGCAGTAGTGCCATCATACGCGGTATATGTCATATAATAAATGCCATTATCATCACGCACCACCCGCGGATCTTCCACGCCACCTTCGGCTTCCCACGATAGCATAGGGTCGTTATCGGGAAATAGCACCGGGTGCTTTTCGGTCGTGAACGTTAGTCCGTCTTTGCTATGTGCCAGTCCGATACGCGAAGTGCCGGCGTATTTTTTTACGGTATCCTCAGCGCGGTAGAGCAGGTAAATTTTTCCATCTTTAACCAGTGCTGCGGGATTGTATACATCCTGCGCTTCCCACCCAACCTGCTTTTTAAGCACCGGATCAAAAAAAAGCGTTTGTTTAGGTTTCAACACCGGGTTTACTTTGTCCTGTTTTACAAAAGGACCCAACATCCAAGGTTTTTGTTGCGCATAGGCGAAACAGTTAGCAAGGATGAACGCAAGGGAAATGATAGATTTTGAATATCGCATGTGTAAGTGTTTTAAATAGCCGCAGATTCGCAGATTAAACAGTATTCAATCTGCGCATCTGCGGCTCACCAAACTTAATAGCCATTGTTTTGCGCAAGCCCCAGCAAATCAACCTCACGTTGCGGAACAGGCAACAACGCATTGCGGGTTTGCCAGCCATCTCCGTAATCCTTATAGCCTGTTAGCGGATCTGCGTCGGGAGATTTAGCAAGCACTGTTGCTGCAATGTTCCAGCGCACGAGGTCATAATAGCGATTACCCTCAAACGCCAGCTCCACCCTTCTTTCGTGGCGAATGGCTTCCAGTAAATCATTTTTATCCGATGTGGTTACCGCTGGTAAAATTGCATTGTTTGCTCCCCTGGCTCTTGCTCTTACCAGCTCCAGCGCTGTTTTTGCATCGTCCGGATTATCAAGTTGCGCATAGCATTCTGCTTTCCACAACAGCACATCCCCATACCGGATGTATACATAGTCAATACCGCCATCATCAACCGGGTTAAAATTGCCCAGGAATTTTTTTACGGCATAGCCGGTTATAGACGTAGAAGCATCGAAGGGCGCTCCGTTGAAATAAGTATCTCCTCCTTTGAAAATGGTAGCACCCAATCTCGGATCGCCGGTTTCATATTCGTCTACCAGGTCTTGCGTGGGCAAATTAAAGCCCCAGCCTATACCCCTTGGCGCAAATACGGCATTGAGAATGGATCCCTGCGAAGGAACTTTTCCTGCATCGTGGCGGGCAGCAAAAATGATCTCTTTTCCCTGTTCTCCCGCCCCATTAAAGTTATCAGCATAATTGGGCAGCAAAGCATAACCACTTTTTTCTGTTTCTGCAATTTCGTCCAGGCATTTTTGCCATTGTCCGCGGTATAAAAATGTTTTTGCCAGTAAGGCATGCGCAGCACCGCTGGTAGCCCTGTGATAATCGCTGGCCGGATACGATGCCGGCAGGCTCTTAGCCTGTTGCAGGTCTTCTTCTATTTGCGCATATACTTCGGCGGCAGTTGCCTTTTTAGTATTGTCTGTCAAACCCTTTTCAGGAATCAACAAAGGCACATCGCCAAAGTTTACTACCAGTCTGAAATAATAAAAAGCCCGCAGGAAATATGCTTCTCCTTTTATCCGGTTAAAAGTAGCAGGATCAAGATCGGGCGCTTTGCTTCCATCCTGCTGCAAAATAATATTGGCAGCATTAATGCCTTTGTAATTATAACGCCATATGCCCAACACGTTGTTGTTGGTGGCAAAAACAGCAAAT
>JBQCFW010000088.1:0-35911 GCA_051958655.1 Agriterribacter sp.
TCGGAGACGGACTCCCTAAAAGGGGTACCAACTAAGATTACAGGTTGTGTAGTTAGCCTGCTTTTGTTTTTTGCAGCAAGCTACTTGATGTCATCCTTATATTTTACCTGCCTACAGGTTGGGTACTCGGAGTGACAGGCAGTAGAATAAAGGTTAAGCAACTGTTCTAATGTTCAGCTTTGTACTATTGCTAGTCATCTCGAAGAATGAGACATCTGGCTCGCGATGCTCTTAAGTTGACGGCTATGGTATCTCACTTTCGCCGTGGTTCGTGTCTCACGAACCACCATTCTTGCCGTGGTTTGTGTCTCACGAACCATCATTATTGCTTCAGCTAGTCATCATCATCCTTATCGCGTTTGCTTTTTTCGTTGAATTTCAAAAAGGCTGCCCTTACGGGAGAAGGGGCGGAACTGTTTTTTAAGCCCTGCCACAAAATTTCATTAAAAACCAGGTCGGGTACCGCGTCTTCTTTCGACCAGTCGAAACTTTCGCTCAGGGTAGCGAGCTTGCCCGTAGTGGGATTTCTTTCGTTCAGGTTGATGTTGGACGCCAGGTGATCGAACGGTGTAAAATCGGGCGTGGCGGTGAAACAACGCCACATAGGCGTTGCAGCCGCATCGTATTGTGTCATTGGTGGCATGCCCAATATCAGTTCAATGGTTCGCAACATGCCCGTTGTTGAATACATAGTATGATCAACAAACCGGCGTTTTACATAAGGGCTTATCAAATAAGCCGTGCTGCGGTGCGCGTCTACATGATCGGGGCCGTTCTGCGCATCATCTTCCAGGATGAAAATGGCGGATTCTTTCCAGATAGGGCTTTTGCTGATATAATCCACAAACAGTCCCACCGCCAGGTCGTTGTCTGCAACATGTGCATAAGGCGTTTTCTTACCCGCACGCATACCCTCTGTATGATCGTTTCCAAAACGCAGGGTGGTAAGACTTGGAATGGCATTTGCTTTTACCAGCGAGTCAAAGTCGTGTTTCCACTGGCTGAACCTTGTGGTGTCTGCCACACTCAGGTCGTAACTCGTGTAGCGTGGTGCAAAATGCCCCTCCAATACCTTCAGGTTGGCTTTTCCATCGTCGGCAAATTCACCATAGGTTCTGAAGCTTACATTGTTCCGCTTTGCATGATCCCATATAAAGCCATCGCGGTTGTTGGCGATTTTACGTTCGCCCTCTCCTCCATAAGTTCCTCCGCGACCGCCGTAGCTCGATGGCCATGTTTTCTCCAGGTAGTCGTTGGCGTAAGCGCCCATGCTCCAGTTATGCCCGTCGGCGCTCACTTCGGCATCCACGTAAAAATTATCCAGCAATACAAAATCGCGCGCAATCTTATGCTGGTTGGGAGTAATGCGTTCGCCGAATAAACAAAGGCTGGTATCACCATTGCCTTCCTGCATATCGCCCAGCACCTGGTCGTAAGTCCTGTTTTCTTTAATGATGTAAAAAACATATTTAACAGGAGAGGGGTCACCCACCTTCATCGGTACAGGATTGCCGGGCTCTCCCTGCGCATTCAATTCTTTATCTTTTGAATAAGGAGTGTTGAGGTATACTGCTTGTGAAAAAACAGCCAGTTGCTGTGGACCGGGCTTGGAAATAAAGCTCAGAGTGCCTTTGAAAAGCCCTGCTATATATTGTACTTTGGCAGGGCGCACGCTGTCTCCCGCATGCCGGCGAACGGTTTCCCTGGCGCCTGTGGGATTTGGACCATAAGGGTTGGCTTTTGAAGTTAGTCCCTTGCCATTGGTTACCAATATTTGTTTGCCCACTACTTTTACATTGGTGGGATACCAGCCAACCGGTATAAATCCTTTTGAAACAGATTTGGAGGGCGTAGACACATCAAACACCGCCAGGCAATTGTTGTCGGCATTTGCCACGTACAAGGTTTTTTCGTCTTCAGATAACGCCACGCCATTGCTGGTTGATCCGCTGGGTGCATTAGGGTACAGCGCTGCATTGAGGGTTTCAATCACTTTTCCCGTTTGCGTATTAATCACCGATACCGAATTATCATCTGCATTGGCTACATATAAAGTTTTGCCGTTTTTGGTAAAGCAAATTTCATTAGGATGATTACCCACCGGAATGGTTGCAAGGGTTTTTTGCGTATGCACGTCCCATGCAATTATTTTGGCAGCGCCCCAAACGCTGATGTACAAAGTCTTCCGGTCGGGCGATAATTTGCAGGTATACGCCTCGGCGCCCAGCGGCATTTTAAATCCTATTTTTTTTGTTGCAATATCAAAAACGTACAGGCTGCTGTCTTCGCGGGTAACTACATACAATTGTTTTTTGTTTGCGTCATCCACATCCAGCCCGGCCACCCCAATCCTGTTAGGCCAGGGTTTGCCCAACAAAAAAGAGTCTTTCAACGCAAGTTTATTCTCAACGATTGAATATTGTTTTACCATATTGTCGTGTCCCGCCGAAACATACAACGATTGATCGTTGCTGCCGAATGCCAGTCCGTACCACGACTTTGCAATCACTATGCTGTCGGTTTTTTTCTGTCGCCTGATGTCAATCAATTCAATGGTTTGAGTGCTTTGTCCATTGTTGGTAACAGCAGCCAGCTTTTTTTTATGACCTATTACAAGATTAAGCGGCAGATCGCCCAATTCAATATTATTTCCCGCCGGAGTTAAGCTCCAGCCGTTGGGAAGCCCGATTTTGCCCGACTGTAACGACTCAAGTGATTGCGAACGGGCAACAACAGACGCCATGCAGACAGATCCGATCAAAAGGTATTTTATCTTCATAACCCAAATTAATTTGTTTTATACAAGCGTAACACAGGAAGCAAAGAGAGATAATGAAAAAATAATGCGGTGTATAGCGCACCGCTCCATTGGGAATGATTGGTGTCGCGGAATAAATGTAAAAGTTTTTATTAATACGGATGGATTAAAATCCATCCTTACAATAGGTGACCGTGTCTACGACGCTGGCTGATTGTGATGAGGCAGAACCATCAGCCCGTCCATACCGGCACGAGTGGGCCCGATAGGGTATTGTTGCCTGAGATTTTAATTCCAGGTTAAAGGGAGAATTGTCGCAAACGCCCCTTAAACTGCCGCGCTCACACCTTGTATTTTATATGAATTCTGCTGAATTTTACAGCAACCTAAATAATAAACTAAAAAATACAAGATATGAGCAAGGTTAAAGTTGCAGCATTTACGGTTTCGCTTGATGGATTTGGAGCAGGAACAGGCCAGGACATCGACCATCCGATGGGCATAAGAGGCGAGGAACTACACCCCTGGATGGTTACAACCAAAATGTTTCATACCATGATCGGTAAAGAGGGGGGAACCGAAGGGGTAGACCATGATATTGCAGAGCGGTCGATGGAAAATATTGGCGCATGGATTATGGGGCGCAACATGTTTGGACCGGTTCGCGGCCCGTGGCCTGATAATAAGTGGAGAGGCTGGTGGGGTGAGCGGCCGCCCTATCATGTTCCGGTGTTCGTGTTAACTCACTATGCAAGGGAACCCCTTACGATGGAAGGAGGAACGACTTTTCATTTTATTACCGGCGGCATAGACGCTGCGTTGGAAGCTGCTAAAAAAGCAGCGAACGGTAAAGACATACGCATTGGCGGTGGCGCTTCAACCGTTCGCCAGTTTCTGCAAGCCGGGTATATCGACGAGCTGCAAATAACATTTTCGCCCATTTTTTTGGGCGGCGGAGAAAACCTGCTTTCAGGAATTGATTTGCCTGCGCTGGGTTTCAATCAAATTCAAAAAATAAACGGCGAAAAAGCGATGCACATTATAGTTACTAAAAAATGAGCGCAACGTGAAGCTCAAAAGGCAGCAGGTATCTCATTGATTGAAATGATACTGTTTTAGTGGATGGTTTTAGTGTAGCCGTTAACTTAAGCACGCAAAGAAAAGGTGATTCAAACTTCAGATTGGTATTATTATTTTAGTTAGCCAGTCCATCAAAGGAAAAATTATCTGAAACAGTGTTTTTTACTTTAAATTGCCGCTCGGTATTTCGGCAGGTGGATTTCAAATATCCCCTCTACCCAAAGCCGTTAGGCTGCAGGTAATTTAAAGCAATGCTGTTTGGTTAACAAAACGGCTTTGAATAAAGCGACGCTTTCTTCCATTGAAAATATAGTAATAACGAAGGGGTATAGCACCGGCATTATCATTATTGTATCCTATGCAGAAAGTTCAATACGTTAAGGATCGGCATAAGTTTAAAGCAACCGTACTCTCTTATATTCTGGTATCGCTGGCAGGATTGGCAACAGATATTTATTTGCCTTCTATGCCGCATATGGCTACCAGTTTGCATGTTACCGATCAGCAGGTGCAGTTAACATTGTCCTCTTTTTTAATCAGCTATGGGGTTTCTCAATTCTTTGTAGGCAGTTTGTTGGATATGTATGGGCGATATGTTTTGTCTATGGTATCGCTTGTATTATTTTCTGCCAGTTCTTTTTTAATTGCCACATCGTACGATATAGACATTATCATTTTGTTGCGTGTGATTCAGGGTATTACAATTGGGTTTATAGCTGTGGCAAAAAGAGCTTTTTTTGTAGACGTATATGAAGGAGAGAAGCGCAACTATTATATCAGCATTATTACCATTGTATGGAGCATGGCGCCAATAGTTGCACCTTATATTGGCGGCTACCTGGAACATTTTTTTAGCTGGCGGGCTAATTTTTATTTTTTAGGGATATACAGCGGTTTGATATTCATTTTCGAAATTTTTTATTCAGGAGAGACATTGAACACTTTTTCAAAATTCCAGATAAAGCAAGTGCTTTCCTCGTACAAAGTTCTGTTAACCACACCCGCTTTTTTGGTTGGTATAGGAATGGCCGGCGCATCTTTTGGCATAGTGATGATTTACGGTTTGAGCGGTGCTTTTATCCTGGAGCATCGCATGGGATACAGTCCCATAGCCGCAGGGTATGCCGCCCTTGCCTTGGGCATAGCATGGATGTGCGGTGGCTTTCTTGCCAAAGCCAATCTTCAAAAGCCATTATTCAAAAAAACGCTTATTGCAAGCATTGTTCAAATTGCAATGGTGATTGTAATGATTGCAGCGGCTTCATGGGGTACGAATATCTATACCTTAATAGCCTTTGCGGGAATCATTCATTTTATGGGTGGTTTTAATTTCACCAACTATTTTACCCGCAATCTTACCATGTTCCCCAACATGGCCGGACTCGCTGCCGGGGTTACTTCTGGCGGAAATTATATCATAACGTCATTGCTTACCTACGCAATTGCTTCGGCAATACAGGCGCAAAATCAAAAGCAATTAGGCTTCAGCTATGCTATTGCGGTAGCCTTAATTGTGTTGATAGTGATTCTTTTTCAAAAAAGAAGGGAAGGGTAATTGAGCTCGCAGCTGCCTGATTTATGTTGAACAAAAGCTATCTTTAAATGTAGCTGGTGTTGCATTCAGGTCCGTATCAAGAAAGTCGCTTATCATTGGTATCAGGCAGTTGAAGTGTTTTGTCCTTCCGCTGGCTGGCAGAAGGACATAGACACTATTGTAAACAACAAAGGATGCGCGTTAGGTTCTTCATATGAACAATGTTATTTAAGTAATAATTTCTCAAGATGATCCAGCGTCATCGTAAATCCTTCTTTAAAGCCCATTGCTATAATTGCTTCCAGGTCGGAAAGCGTTTTATGCCTGATGACGATGTTTACACTTGTTATGCCTTCCTTTTCCCGGAACTCCAGGCTCCACTTTGAACCAGGTAAATCAGGGTTGATATTTTCGTCCTTGTCTGTAAATGCATCCTTGAATTCAATATGTGTTTCGGGTGTTATTGCTGTAAAATCCTGGATTGACCAATGCTCCTGTCCTTCGGGGCCACACATGGCGTAAAATCTCCGGCCACCCACTTTAAAATTCATGTATTTTGTTCGCGAAACCCAGGGCTTTGGCGCCCACCATTGGTCAAGAATTTCCTGTTTGGTGAATGCGTCCCACACGGCAGACTGATCGGCCGCAAATTCCCTGTTTACGAATACTGTGTTTGTAGCTTTGTCAACAGTAAAGTCAAATAATAAATTGGTTTTCATTTTTTTTGTTTTTTAATGGTTGATAATACATTGTCTAACTGGTTAAAGCGGTCAACCCAGATTTTCCTGAATTGTTCCAGCCATTTGTCTATTTCTTTCATTTTTTCAATTTCAAGTGAATAATAAATTTCTCTTCCCTGATGTTGTTGGTGTACCAGTTCGCACTCTGTAAGAATACGCAGGTGTTTAGATACCGCCTGCCGGGTTGTGTCAAAGTATTCCGCAATGGCATTGGGTGTCATTGCCTGCAGCGCAATCAGGGCAATGATGGCCCGCCTTGTTGGGTCTGCAATTGCCTGGAAAACATCTCTTCTCATGTTGTAATTTTTAGTTTAAGCAACCAATCAGTTGCAAATATATGTGCAACTTTTTGGTTGCGCAAATATTTTTTAAAATAAAAATCAAAAATCAGCATTGGGATGAACAGGGGAGGTGAGGGAAAGGAAGTGTTTATTGATTCGGTTGCAAGTCGTCAGCTCGGTCACATTTTGTAATTACGGATATCAATCCGTCCGCAACGATCACAATTTGTAAGAATCTGCTCCGCCACAGGGTAACAAATCTTTTTCTCCTGGTTATAATAGCAAAGGTTTTTCAAGGATATTGGATTAAAAAGAGCGGGGTGTATTTTTATACACCCTTTTTTTTACCATATTTCCTTGTCCTGATCCGGTACAGGACAGCAAATTTTGAAGACTTGCTTAATTTTCAGGTTTCAGCTTGCCATTCCATGAATATGAAACCTAAAAAAACGGGCGGTATATCAACCCTTGTGCCTCATCTCCGGTACGCTGCCTCCCGTGTGCTTTACTTACAACAGCTTTGTTCACCCTCTAAATTATGCACAACGGTTTGCCATGTACCAGCATTGTACTGATGAAGAACTGCAGCAATTGCTGCTAAAGGGAGATTTGAATGCGTTTGATGAAATATACAGGCGTTATTGGGAGCCCCTGTCAGGATATGCTTATCATCTTACATCCTCGCCGGCCGAGGTTTGCGATATTGTGCAGGATGTTTTTGTTTCGTTGTGGAAAAGACGGAACGAATTCATTCCTTCCGGCCCATTGCGCCCTTACCTGTATAAATGCGTTCGGAACCTGAGCCTCCGTTACCTGCAGAAAAACATGCACCAGGAACGCTACCTGCAATCGCTTAATGCCATTGCCCAACGCATAGATACAGCGGCCATGCAGGCAGTTGAAATCCGCGACCTGGAAACAAAAATAAACGGAGCCGTTGAAAAGCTGCCCGAAAAAATGAGGGACGTATTTCTTTTAAGCCGCAGGCAGCATCTTTCTTACCGGGAAATTGCCGAACAGTTAGGCATAGCCGAAACTACGGTGAAAAAGCAGGTAAACAATGCCCTCAGGGTTTTAAAAAACGAAGTGCGCGAATTGGACGTATTGATCTTTTTCGGACTCATAACAGGTGCAGCCCATTTCTTTTTCCAATAATTTTTATTCCTGTCTACTACCTTGCATCGTTTCAAGGAAGATATATACGTGCCTGATCCAATCCGGGTACTAACACAAGCAATTATATGAATATTGATGAGGCAAAAGAATTGCTCGGTAAATACCAGGCAGGGCTGTGCTCCCAACAGGAAAAGCTGCTTGTGGAGCAATGGCTCGACTCGCTGGAAGCAGAAGATGCCGGGAACTGGATGGGCGATAAAGATGAATTTAAAAAGGCATTACATCAACGCATACACGCTGCAATAGCGGCAAACGATCCCATGCCGGCCTTACCACGCAAACGCTTTAGCTGGTGGCATATGGTGGCGGCTCTTTTTATAGTACTGCTTGCTACAACTGCATTGTACTATTTATTTAATAACAGCAAGGAAGGAAAAGAACTCGTTGCAGAAAAACCTGCTTCACCGGTTTCAAACGAAATTTTACCTGGCAGCCAGGGTGCTGTGCTAACATTGGGCGACGGAAGACAAATTGTACTGGACAGCGCCGGCAACGGCGATCTGGCAATACAGTCGGATGTGGCCATAAAGCACATCAACGGACAACTGGTGTACGACGGTGGCAATACCGGAAAAACGGCAGTGGTATACAATACAGTAACCACCCCGTTAGGTCGTCAGTTCAGGTTGCAGCTTTCCGATGGTACTCATGTGTGGCTGAATGCAGGTTCATCCATCCGTTACCCTGCAAAGTTCAGCGACACAATGCGGGTGGTTGAAATATCTGGCGAAGCCTATTTTGAAGTAGAAACGCTCCGGGCAGCGAACGAAAAATCAAAAATGCCTTTTATCGTCCGCATCATGAATCACCAAACCGAAGCCGGGCAGGTAAGGGTTACCGGAACGGCTTTCAATATCAATGCCTATCCCGACGAAGCATCCACAAAAACAACGTTGCTGGAAGGCAGTATTGTTTTTAATGCAAATGGACAATCGCGTGCCATTACACCCGGACAACAAGTGCGATTAAAGCCGCAAGGCGGCATGCAGGTCGTTTCCAAAGTAAATGTGTTGGCAGAAACCGCGTGGAAAAACGGTTTCTTTTTTTGCGACGAAACAACCAGCATAGAAGCCGTTATGCGGCAACTATCGCGCTGGTATAATATAGAAGTGAGTTACCTGAACGGTAAAATACCCGATGAAAAATACTGGGGCGAAATTCCCCGCTCCGCATCGCTTCAGACAGTTTTGAAAGTGCTGGAAATGAGCGGCGTAAAATTCAGGATAGAAGGAAGAAATGTAATAGTGATCGACCAATGAAGCATTGCTCCTTATCGAAAAATACCAACAGATCAAAGCAGGACATTATCCAGAAAAATCAGGAAGTGTTGGAACCACTTCCTGATGGCAACCTCCGGTGAAAGGGAAGTTGCAGCCTGGGTAACCTATTCATAAAGCAAATGAATCTGCCTTTAACGGGCAGGTATTGTATCACCCAAACTAAAACAAAGTTATGTATTCATCAACGATTCGCCGAACCCATTTGTTACGGGCGATCCTCAGTGAAAAACAATTGCTTATGCAGGTTAAACTCACAGCCATTATTCTTTTTATGGTTTGTATGCAGGTGAACGCCGAGGGCTATGCGCAAAAGATCACTTTCTCTGGCAAGAATGTTCCCCTGCAAACACTGTTCTCCGAAATTAAAAAGCAAACCGGCTACACCGTGTTTTGCAATTATACCATTTTGCAAAATGCGCAAAAGGTAAACATTCATGTTCGCAATGCGGCCCTGGAAGAAGTGCTTGACCTTACGCTGAAAAATCAACAACTCAATTTCAGCATCGTAGATAAAACCATTGTTATTGAGCCGCGCAAAATTCCTGCGCCTGAGCCCGCTCCCGTTGCTGCTCCCCAGGCGCAGATCAGTGGAAAGGTGGTAGACAAAAGCGGCAATCCAATGGAAGGGGTATCCGTAACCGTAAGTGGCACGGGCAATGGCACCACCACGGGGCCCGACGGCAGTTTTTCACTCACCGTAGCTTCCACGCAGGGAGTGGTGCTTGAAGTAACCTATGTAGGCTTTGAATCGCAAAAAGTTACTGTTGGCCAACAAACCAACATACAGATTGTAATGGAAGCCGCGGTTGCGGGATTAGAAGATATTGTAGTTGTGGGCTACGGTACGCAAAAGAAAAAAGACTTGACTGGTTCTGTTGCTTCGGTAGATGGAAAGGACATTGTAAAATCTTCCGCCACCAACGTTACGAATGGTTTGGTTGGACGTTTGCCGGGACTCACCGCCGTTAACGGAAACGGCAAGCCCGGCTCAGGATCGCAGATCACCATCAGGGGGGTAAGCACTTTTGGCGATAACAGCGCTTTGATTGTGGTAGATGGCATCGTGCGCAGTTTTGATCAGATCGATCCTAATGAAATTGAAAGCGTTTCTGTATTGAAAGATGCTTCTGCTACCGCGGTATACGGCTCACGCGCAGCCAACGGTGTAATATTGGTGACTACCAAACGTGGCAGAAAGGGAAAACCTACCGTGAATTACAATGGATTTGCCGGTATTCAAAGTCCCACCATGTACCCTAAACTGATGAATGGATTGGAATATGCACTCACCAAAAATGTGGCCCGCCAGAATATGGGATTGCAGCCTGCCTTTACCGACCAGGATATTGAAGATATAAAAGCCGGGAGGAAAAAAGAAACCAACTGGTACGATCTTACGTTGCGAAAAAATGCCTTTCAAACACAGCAGAATGTAAGCGTAAGCGGCGGCAGCGACGCTGTAAAATATTTTACGGCGGTAGGCTATCTCGACCAGGAAGGTTTGTACGAAAATCTTAACTATAAAAGATATTCTGTACGATCAAACGTTGATGCCAGCATCAACAAAAACTTTACCGTATCGGTTGACCTGGATGCCAGTCGCAGGAAAAGTAACGGAAGCTCCTACTCGCCGGAAGCGATCTTTAGCGATATTATGGCAGCTTACCCATTCGATCTCACCAATAACCCCGACGGAACCATTTACTACACCCGCGAGCAGCACCCGGTAGAAGAAATCAGGACAGGTTACCAGCGCGATGTAATGGACATTTTGCAGGCAACGGTTTCGCTGAAACATGAATTGCCTTTTATTAAAGGACTGTTTGCATTGGGGCGTGCATCTTTCGGTAAAGAAGCTATTACTTCTAAATATTACCAGGTTCCTATTTTAATGAACCGCCAGGATGCCGACGGCAACACGCTTGAAATCTATCCTTATGGTGGCTGGAACGGCAAAACCGCGCTTACCGAAAGCTACAGCGAGTACAATACTAGCACCGTTAATTTGAGTCTTAACTATAAACGCTCCGTAGGCGAGCATGATATCAGCGCCATTGCTTTGTTTGAGCAGTTCGACGCAAGAGCCAAAAACTTCTACGCCTTCAGAACCAATTTCCCTGCCAACGGGCTGGATGAATTATTATATGGCGGACAGGTTCAGAAGGATGCCAACGGCGGATCTTTTAACGACGGACGGCGGAGCTTTGTAGCAAGAGTGGATTATGCCTTTAAGCATCGCTACCTGATCGAAGGCTCATTCAGGGCAGACGGTTCGGTGGCTTTTCCCACTTCAAAAAAATACGGATATTTTCCTGCGGTATCAGCCGGCTGGAGAATTTCGGAGGAGCCATTCTTTACAAAAAGCCAGGCTTTGCAGTTCGTAGACAATCTTAAGCTGAGAGCATCTTATGGCTTAGTGGGCAACGACCGCAACGTATACTCCAGTGGTGGCCGCGTACCAACTTTCCAGTATCAGCAGGTATTTAACCTGTCGTCAACCATCATTTCAGGCACCAATGCCTTTACCAGCATTGCTCCCGGCGTTTTACCCAACCCGTTAGTAACATGGGAAAGTGCAGCTATTACCGATATAGGATTGGATGGATCGTTGTTTACCGGGAAGCTGCAGTTTGAAATAGATTACTTTTACAAACGTACCTCCAACATCCTGTTGAGCCGCATCAGGTCCATCCCCGGAACCATCGGTGCAACACTGCCCGCCGAGAACTATGCGAAAGTAGACAACCGTGGTATCGAAGTAACACTGTCTCATCAAAACAAAATAGGTGCGTTGAATTATTTTGTAAGGGCCAATGCATCGTTTGCCAACAGCAAAGTTGTTTTGCTGGATGAGCCTGCCAACATTCCGGATTACCTGTTGCAGACCGGCCGCCCGCTCAACTTTATTGTAGGTTACCAGGCGCTTGGATTTTTCCAGACAGATGACGAGGTTGCAAAATATTATCCACAGTTCAACGGCGGACAAAAAGCAGGTGATGTAAAATATGCAGACATCAATGGCGATGAAAAAGTAGATGCCAACGATCGCACCATCATTTCAATGGACAATAATATTCCCAAGGTTATTGCAGGGCTTTCGTTTGGCGGCTCGTTCAAAGGATTCGATCTGAACATCCTGTTCCAGGGCGCTACAAGAATGAAGAAAATGCTTACAGGACGTTCCGTGACATTCTTCAATGGTGGATCACACAACAACTTCCGCGACCTGCTGGATTACTGGACACCGGAAAACCCGGATGCAAAATATCCACGGCCGTGGGAATACAATCATCCCAACAACTCACTTGGTTCCAGTTTGTATTTGCGCGATGCCAGTTACATCAGGCTGAAATCGGTGGACTTCGGTTATACGTTCCCGAAACGCATTTCGTCTAAAATAGGAGCGGAAACACTGCGTCTCTATTTTTCAGGAGCTAATATTTTCCTGTTCGACAAAATGAAAATGTTCGATCCCGAAATTGAAAATACAGATGGAGCCTACTATCCACAACAGCGTACTTTGAACTTTGGTATTAATCTCACTTTCTAAACCGGACAATCATGCGTCAATCAAACTTAATTATACTACTTATTATATTTTCTTTGGCCAGCGGATCATGCAATAAAGATTTCCTCGACAGGCAGGCCACCAGTTCTATTCCCGAGGAAGATGTGTTCAACGATCCCGCGCTTATACAGCTTTTTGTGAACAACATGTATGCCGATGTGCCTGCATTTGATCATGACCTGTACGATAATATTACAGACGAATCAAGGAACTTCTGGGGTGGCGCGCCCCGCAATGTGGTGCAGGGACAATGGTTCGCCGATAACAATCCCATGGAGTATTGGGCTTACACACAAGTGCGTAAAACCAATATGTTCCTCGAAAAAGTGGATGGATCGGTATTGGAAGAAGATGAAAAAGCGTCGTTGAAAGGACAGGTAAAATTCCTGCGTGCCAAATTGTACTTCGATATGGTAAAACGTTATGGTGGCGTGCCACTTATTACTGTGCCGCAACAATTGTCAGACGATCTGTTTGTAGCAAGAGCATCCACCGACGAATGTTTTCAGTTTATTATAGATGAAATGGAGGGGGCAATAGAGCTTTTGCCCGAAACTTATGGCGACCGCGGAGTAGATGTGGGAAAGATCAACAAACATTCGGCCCGTGCATTTTTGGGAAGAGTATGGCTGTTCTGGGCGAGTCCCCTTTACAATCCGTCCAACGATCAAAGCCGCTGGGAGCAGGCGGCAGCGATCAACAGGCAGGTAATAGATGCCAATGTTTATCACCTGCATCCCGATTTCAGAAGGATTATGCTTGATAAAAACAATGAAGAAGAAGTATTCAGCGTGCAATTCCTGAAAACATTGCGTGAGCATGGATGGGATTCATGGGCAATGCCCGATTCGCGTTCGCGCCAGGATGCTTCGCGTCGCTCGCCCGTGCAGGAGCTGGTAGATGCTTTTGAAATGAAAAACGGAAAAGGCATTAATGAAGCCGGCTCTGGTTATGATGCTACAGACCCTTATGTGAACCGCGATCCACGGTTTGATGCCACATTAATTGTAAACGGCTCAACATTCGGTTACCAGGGACTGCCGGTATATACTTATGTAGGCGGCGCAGATGGTATAAACATCCCATACCAAACAGTAACAGGATACCTTATGCGAAAAGGAACCGACGAAAGCAATAAGGATTATTACGGTGGTGCCGGCAGCGATCAGAACTGGCAGGAGCTGCGCTATGCGGAAGTGCTGCTGAATTATGCTGAAGCACAAAATGAAGCGCTGGCAACGCCCGACCAAAGCGTGTACGATGCGATAGAACAAATACGGGAAAGGGCAGGGCTGAGTCCTTATCAGTTACCGGCTGGTTTAACCAAAGTGCAAATGCGTGAAAAAATAAGGCACGAAAGATACATTGAGCTGGCGTTTGAGCAAAAACGTTATTGGGATTTGAGAAGATGGAAAATTGCCGAGGAGGTACTGGATGGTAAAAAGTTCAGCGCAATGTATATTACGAAGCAAAACGATGGTTCGTATACTTACGAGGTAAAGCCTGTAGATGGTGTGCCCTGTGTGTTCCAGGAGAAAATGTACTTTATGCCAATTCCGCAACGTGAGATAGAGAAGAACCCTGAACTGGTACAGAATGAGGATTGGTAATCGTGGTTTGTGAGACACGAACCACGGCTAAAGCGACTTGCGCCAGGTTTCGTGTCTCACGAAACCAAGTTGAAGATTGTAAGTTGTATGTTCGTCGCCCGGAGGCGACAAAAGCAGAGTGCGAGGCGAAGACGCCTCGCACAGCAATTGTACGAAGGATGATTAACACCTATAGTGATGATACTGCTAACCGCTGATAGCTGATAGCTCACAGCTGATGGCTGATAGCTGACAGCCCATAGCTGACGACATTCCGATAGCTAAAAATTTATAAATAACAGCGTATGGTAAGGACAGGATTTTTGTTCGTTTTATTATTGGTTGGATTATTAGTATGGTCGGGTTGTTCTCAAAAAAACAAGGTAGTACACCAGCTCGATCCCGCGGCTGGCAGTCATATTGTTTTTATCGGGAATACCTTTGCCGAGCGGTTGCAGTATTATAATTATTTTGAGCCGCTGCTATACAGCAGCTTTCCCGATCGCAACCTCGTTGTGAGAAACCTCGGATGGAGTGCCGACGAGATCAATATACAATCACGTCCCATGAACTTTCCGTCGCTCGATGAACATCTTGCGAAGCAGAAGGCTCAGATCATTTTTGCCTGCTATGGATTGAATGAAGCATTCAAGGGGAAAGACAGTGTGCAGTCGTTTAAACAACAGCTAACACAATACCTGCAGCACCTGCGTGAGCAGCGATACGATGGTGTTAATAACCCACAGGTCATACTTGTTTCACCTATCGCCCACGAAAAACTCGGAGGTTTTTTGCCCGACCCATCGGCACATAACAAAAATCTTGAGTTGTATACCGAAGCGATGAGCGAAGTGAGCGACGCGTTGCAAATTCCTTTTATTGACCTGTTAAGTGTAACCCGCAAACTGGAGGACGGCGCCGATTCTGTTACCATTAATGGCATTCATTTGAATGATAAAGGCTATAGAGCCGTGAGTGAAGCAATGGCTTCGGCGTTGGGATTGCCTGTGGCTGACTGGCCGCAGGGGCAACATGCGTTGAACCTCAAGAAACTGATCGACGAAAAGAACCAGCAATTTTTTTATCTGTATCGCGCGGTAAACAGCGAATACATTGTTGGCAGGCGCAAAGAACCCTGGGTACAGCCACCGGGCGGACCAATCTCTTACCCCGGAGAGCTGGCAAAGCTTAATACCATGGTAACGAGGCTCGACAGCCTGGTTTGGGCCGAAGCCAAACAGGACGATGAACAGCATTTTGCTAAAGCCGGCAGCATTATTAAAGACACCGTACAGTTTGTGCCGCTTGATAAATCGAAGCTGCAGAAGCCTGATCCCGCTTTGCTGGCATTGCCCGAAGGGTACCAGGCAAACCTGTTTGCATCGGAGGCAGATTTTGATCTTGCCAACCCTGTAAAAATTGTATTTGATACAAAAGGTCGGTTATGGGTTGCCGATATGGCCTCGTATCCCCAGTATTTGCCGGGTGCACCGCCAAATGATAAAATACTGGTACTGGAAGATACCAATGGCGACGGACAGGCCGATAAGCAAACCATTTTTGCCGACAGCCTGTATATGCCTAACGGGTTTGAATTTGGCAACGGAGGTGTATATGTGAGCCAGCCGCCCAATCTATGGTTCATGAAAGATACGGATGGCGATGGTAAGGCTGACTGGCGGGAGATTGTGTTGCATGGTTTTGGCACGGAAGATATACATCACACACTCAATACACACACCTGGGGGCCCGATGGCGCTTTATACTGGCATATGGGAACGTTTTTGCATACACAGGTAGAAACACCTTATGGCCCCGTGCGGAACGATTATGGAACTACTTTCCGGTTTGAGCCGCTTACACAAAAGCTCGAAACCCATGTATCTTACGGTTATGCTAACCCGTGGGGGCATGTGTTTACCCGGAATGGTACGGAAATCATCAGCGATGTGTCTACCGGTATGAACTATTTTGCGCCGCCACTCACTGTTGCCATCGACTATCCTGCCAAGCACGCGGGCATGAAGGATTTTCTTACCACCAACATTAAACCTAAAACCTGCGGTACGGAAATTATTTCAAGCCGGCAATTTCCTGAAGAAGCGCAGGGCAATGTGCTGTTCAATACCTTCATCGGTTTCCTAGGTATCAAACAGCACCGGGTAACCGAAGATGGAAGTGGTATTATTGGTCATGAAATTGAGCCGCTGCTGCAGGCAAAAGATCCCAACTTCCGCCCGGTGGACCTGAGATTTGGTCCTGATGGCGCATTATACGTGGTGGATTGGTACAACCCTATCATCAGTCATGGCGAAAGAGCGCTGCGCGATACGTTGCGTGATCATACGCACGGAAGAATATGGCGCATTACCTATAAAGGCAGGGATCTGCTGAAACCTGTTGATTTTACAAAGCTTTCTGTTGAACAATTGCTGGATGAATTAAAAGTGTACGAAGACCGCCACAGGTACACAGCATACACACAACTCAGGCAGTTACCGGCAGCAACTGTGTTGCCTGCACTGAGCAAATGGGTAAAAGCACTGGATAAAAATGACAAAGATTTTGAGCAAAACAAGCTCGAAGCCTTATGGGTGTCGCAGCAGTTCAATCAGCCCGACAAGGATTTGCTGGAAGAGTTGCTGAACAGCGCCAACGAACATATACGCACTGCGGCAACAAGGGTGCTGTTTTATATGAGGGATCATATAGCCAATGCTGAAAAAAAATTAATTCGTATGTCGGAAGACAGCTCTGCAAAAGTGCGCTTGCAGGCAATTATTTCGTTAAGTTATTTCAATACAGAATCTGCAGTCAATGCTTTGCTGGCAGCGGCTGCAAAGCCCAGGGATTATTACGTAGACTATGCGCTGAAAGAATCTTTCCGCCAGTTAAAGCCCGTGTGGCTGGCTATGTTTAAAAAAGACAAAAACTTTTTAGCGAACGATTCGTCGGCAGCGTCTTACTTACTGGGATCGGTAGCCGATGCAAAGGCAATGGAGGCGCCTGCATTTATAAGAGAAGATCCTGATTGGAAGAAGTATAACAGGGCTGCATTGTCTGAAAAGGATTATGATGACCTGAAAGAGGCTGTAGCTGTTACCCGTTTCAGGAATAGTTTAACAACAACAGCAGTTGAAGAAAAACCCAAGGAGCAGCCCGTTAATATCCCGGGGCGAACAGTCATTAATGTGGGAACCGTGCCTGCCAAAATGATCTTTGACAAAACAGAGATCAGCATAAAGGCTGGCGATGAAATTACCATACTGTTTCAGAACCCGGATGGCATGCCGCACAACATGGTAATTGCTAAGCCTGGCAGCATTGAAAAGGTAGGTAAAGCCGCCGACGCCATGGCTGCTCAGAAAGATGGCTACGAAAAAAGTTTTGTTCCGTCTATGCCCGAAGTTTTATTTTATACGCCCTTGGTGCAAAGTGGCAAGACATACCGGCTCGATTTCAAAGCGCCCCAAAAAGCAGGCGACTATCCTTTCGTGTGTACTTTCCCGGGGCACTGGCAAACTATGAAGGGGGTAATAAAAGTGGTAAGTGGGAAGTAGTAAGTAGGGTATAGGGCGTAAGGAGTAAGGAGTAAGGTGGGTGCGATAGGTGATGTATTAAGAATGCTGTACATCCGATGTTTTATCAGCAACCGGATGTACAGCATTTTTTTGCTAAAAATAAAAGCCCAGGCTGAAATTGGTGATGAGTTTCTTTCGCTGGGTATCCATTCCTGCTGAAACAGAAATAGGACCCGCTATACTCATATAACCTAACGATACGCCGTATCCTAAACGCCATAATTTATCGTCGAGCAGATCGCCAGAAATTTCGTACTTCTTAAACAACCAATCCATCGGGTATTTAATATTAATGTAATCCATGCCCGCTGTTCCAAAAAAATGTTTTGCAAACATGTATTGCACACTCAACCTGCCCAGTGCATACGACGTTACACCATAATCGTAGTTACGTGCGCCGTAAAAAGAATAGGAATGTATGATCCTTGGTCTGAAGCCACCAAAAAAGCTATAACCCAATATTCCGCCGAAATCGTTGTTCAGTAAAGAGAAGGAAGCGGCAGTACTGGCCGAGACTGTTAAACGTCTGGTGATGGGAAAAAGTTTATTGTAGCTCACGTTTGCCTGCAATATATCGTCGATCGGAACCTTGCCTGTTAGTTGCAGCGAATCGCTTTTTAATTTTAGCTTGCTGCGCCCGCTGAATAAATAAGACGCTGAAACATCCAATCGCCAGCCCCTGGTGGGATAGTAACGCTGATTGTGGCTGTTATGCCGGTAGTAAAGTTCAACGGTGCCCGTTCTGTCTCGTGCATAGCGAAGGCTGCTTATAAACTGATCACTGGTAATCCGTGGCCTGAGCGTAATATCGTTGTAAATAATATTCAATCCAACGCTGCCGTTTACAGAAGCCGTGGTAAACAAGGAGCCTTTTGCTTTGAACTGGTGAATGGCATACAAATCGCTCCTGTTGTAGCTGGAATTGAATATGCGCGCCTGAAATCCTTCGTAAGTAATATCTGCTGCAGCAGCGAGCCGTTGATAAGGACCGGCGTATTTGAGATAATTAACATTGGCTCGCGGGTATTCAGACAAATCTATCTCCGTTACCAACCGGGAATTGGAGAGCAATGCGTTTCGCAACGTATAGTTCAGGTTAATGCCGGCTTTGTTTTCGGTATCATAATGTACAGCGGCTTTGAATTTTGCAGGAGTGGTTTCTTTTACATCCACCAGCAGGTGATCCCCTTTTTCATCTGTTTTAACCCTGTACCGTACATGATCAAAATGACCGGTACCGTACACCAGGCTTACTTTTTCTTCTATAGACGCAGGATTAATTTTTTCACCCTTTTTAATTTTCATTTTGCCTTTTATAAGATCGGCGGGTATGCGCTTATTGCCATGTACTGATACGTTGCTGATGATATAATGATCGGGCTGTTTGAAGACCACCGGTACAGGGGCGGGACTGATATTGTTTAATGAATCTGCCAGTTTTTTAAAAACGGGGAAGTACGCTTTCCCGCTTTCTATTCCACGTTGTATAATATCATTTGAAGCATCAAAACTAGCGGAGCTAAAGCCTTCAAGGTCGGGCTGAATATAATAGTCAGCTTTCTTCTTTTGCCTTTCACTATCCTCACTGCTTAGTACAAACGACGATTGCAGCAGGATTAAAAGCAGGTTGTTCAGCCTGTCTTTTTTCAACAGGTCAGTACTTACAAATACGCCGATCACTATGTCTGCACCCATGTCAATCACTTCCTGCACCGGGAAGTTGCGCACCAGTCCGCCATCTACCAGCAGTGTGTCATTAATTACCACAGGAGTAAATACTGCCGGAATGGCCATGCTGGCGCGGATACTGGCTGCAATATCGCCTTTGCGCAACACAACAGGCGTACCGGTTGCAATATCGGTGGCAACGCAGGCAAAAGGTATGGGAAACTGGCTGAACTCTTCTATGTTGTGCACCCGACGGGTAAGATCGGAAAGCAACTCCTGCAATTTTTCGCCTTCAATCATTCCTCCCGGCAGCGAAGGCTGAAACGGGCGTTTGGCAGGCAATTCAATAAGGTATCTTCCGTACCAGGGTTTTTCTTCTATGGCAACTTTGTCCCAGCTAATCCGGTTGCCCAGTATTTCATCCCAATGTACTGTCGAAATTATTTTTTCCAGTTCATCGGCAGAGTATCCTATAGAGTAAAGTCCTCCTATAATACTGCCCATGCTCGTTCCGGTTATGTAGTCGGGTCTCAGTCCTGCCTCTTCCATGGCTTTCAGCACACCTATATGCGCCATGCCTCTTGCGCCACCACCACTCAATACCAGCCCTACTTTTGGCCGTTTTGCCTGACAGTATATAAAGGCCGGCAAAGTAAATGTAAACGCGAATAATATAAATGTTGTCAGTATCCTGTTATTCATAAGCGTATTTGTGGGATGCTGTTATTGAATGTTTGGTAGTAAGGAAAGATGGGGTAAATATACTAACACATGGCTAACCGAAGATGTCCATTTACCTCCGGTGAGAAAGTTCAAAGTTTTGCTGGCGGGTCGCCATCGGTTGTTGTCTCACCGTAGCTATCAATTAAGGGTAGACTCCTCCTTTCGTCAGAGTGACAGGCAGTAGAATGAAGGTTAAGCAGCTGTTCTAATGTTCGGCTTTGTTCCAAAACGAATTCATAGTTCTTACGTTTTGTGTCTGAATAAAAGCAGCAAGATCGCCCGCTTGTATTACGACCCGGTTAGCGTGAGGTTAAAATTGTATTAGAGGATGGACGCCACCGGCAGTTCTATTGTAAATATAGTGCCCTTGCCCGGAGTGGATTCTACCCGTATCGATCCCTTGTGCAGCTTAATGATCTGGGAGGTTAGCGCAAGCCCCAATCCAAATCCTTTTACGGCACTGTTATTTTCGATGCGATAAAATGGCTGAAAAATATTCTGCAACTCTTTTTCTTCCATTCCTATTCCGTTGTCCTCAACGGTAATAATGAATTTACTATCTGATGGATATAGACCGATCACAGCATGATGATCGCTTGAGTACTTGCAGGCATTGGCAGCCACATTGCGGATGGCAGTAAACAAAAGTTCCTCGTTGCCAAGCACCAGCAACGCTTCTTCCTGTTCGGGCAATTGTTCAAAATGAAGGGCAATCCTGTACGCTTTATCCTGTTTTTGTATTTCGGCCGGCAGCCGCATCAATACTTCGTCTATGCGCACCAGGTCAATATTCAACCCGCCGGGATTGCCAGATGCAGTAGCAAATTTGAGCAGGGTTTGCACAAGGTTGTTCATGTGCGCAACATCCTGCATAATAGAGCGCATGGCGGTACGGTATTCTGCTTCACTTCGGTTACGCTGCAATGTTATTTCGAGCTGGGTGCCGATCAATGTTAAGGGGGTCGACAGTTCATGGGATGCATTGGCAATGAAGCGCCGTTGCATGTCGAAACTGTTTTTAAGCCGGTCGAGCAGGTTATTTAATGTAGAAGAAAGGTCAAACCATTCGTCGCGGCTGTTTCCTGTGCGAATGCGCCGTTCAATATTGTATACCGAAATATCATTTACATCGTTGGTAATTTTAATAATGGGCTGAAGCAGCTTTCCTGAAAAGAAGAATCCGCCGGCAAATGCACAGCACACGCCGCCGGTAAAGCTGATGAGTAATATTTGACGCAATCCTTGCAAGGTATTGCTGCCGTCTTCATCTTCGGCGGCCGATATAATGATATAGCCCCGCCGGTCGGTAATGTCAAAAAAAGCAACAGCATCTTTTGCGTGGCTCTTGAAATACACAATGCCTTTCTCTCTTACATCCGAAAATAATTTCGGATCAATCACAACACTGTCGTTGTATTGATCGGAGTAGTGATAAATGCGTTTGCCATTCTGATCATAAGCTTCTACCAGCTTGTTTTTTAGTGAAAGCGTAGTGAGCGAATCGATGCGGTGTACGAGCTGCGCATCAAATATTTCCGATTGGCGCAGGAATTTTGCGGTGGTGATAGCCCGGTTGGTAAGTCTTTTTTTGATGGTTAACTCTCTCGATGAAGCAAAGAAGTAATAGGCCGACAGGCAAACAATACCTAATATAAGAAATACTGCCAGCGTAAACAGTAGTGTTATGCGTAAACGTATAGGCATTGGCTTAATTTTCGCGTAAAACATAACCCATGCCTACCTGCGTATGGATCAGCTTTTCTTTAAACGGTTTGTCAATTTTGTTGCGTACGTAACTGATGTATACATCAATGATGTTGGAATTGCTGTCGAAGTCGATGTCCCAGACATTAATGGCAATGTCTGCCCTGGAAACCATCCTGTTTTTATTACGCAGCAGGTATTCGAGCAGTTGAAATTCTTTTGATGTAAGGTTAATAGTAACGCCCTCTCTTTCTACCTGTTTCGAGTCGAGGTTCATACGCAGGGTGCCTGCACGCAATAAATTTCCAACCGGAATATTAGTGTCGGCACTGCGCCTGATCAGCACCCGTATCTTCATCAGCAGTTCGCGGAATTCAAAAGGCTTGCAGATATAGTCGTCCGCGCCCGCATCATAGCCTTCAATTTTATCTTCCAGTGTACTCATGGCTGTGAGCATGATAATGGGAAGATTTTTATTTTCAACACGCACCATCTTGCACAGCTCATACCCGTTGATACCGGGAAGATTTATGTCGAGTATCAGCAGGTCGAACTGCCTGTTTTTAAGCAGCCGGTAACCCATTGTGCCATCGTAGGCTACCTGCACGCCATAACCGTTCTCCGAAAGGCCAATGCGCAATGTGTCGGCAATTCGTGGCTCATCTTCAATCAGTAAAATACTCGTTTCTTCCATGCGGATGTGCTGAATAGGAGTTTGCAAGTTACGTACATTGGGTGAAGTAGTTAAGTAGGTTAAATAGGTTAAGTAAGTTAAGTAAGTAGAATGAGTTAAATGAGTTGGCTATTCAAACTCACTCCACCACTCAACTACTTAACTCACTCAACTCTCTCTCCATTTTCTAATTATTTTCTAATTTCCGATTAACAGCAGCCTAAGGAGTCGTCAATACATTTGGTAATGGCGGCTGCTTTTACCAGTATACTAATTCCGGTTGATTTTACCATCAATACAGACATCGCTTTGGAAAAAACCCTCTCGCTCTGCAATGCGCATTCCTGCATCCACCTGTTGCATGTGCAGCAAATGCCGCTTGGCTCTTTGGGAACCAGGCTCATGCAGTTTGTAAATGGGTATTCGGTAAGCGAATTGTACCGAAAAAGAGAAAAGCTTGTTCACGAGCTGAACGAAATGCGGATGAATGTGCTGCAACAGCATCCAACTGTAAGGGTTTGTACGTGGATGGGATTCGGTCAAAAAGTAGAAGATGCGATCGTACGGCAGGCAAGGAGAGTACATGCCGACCTGGTTGTTATTGGTAAGCGGTCTAACCACTCATTCCTGCCTTTTTTTAACAAAGTGTCGCCTGCAAACGTTGCTTCAAAAAGCGGTGTGGCCGTGCTTACTGCAAAACCCGGCTCTCTCTACAGCGCCATTAAAACGATTGTGATACCGGTGGGAAACAAGTTTCCTTCGGTTAAGCTGGAACACCTCGAAGCCATGCGCAAAAAAAGCAGTGTGCGGGTTCGGCTGGTAAGTTTTTTAAATGGCGCAAGCGAGCCTGCAGGAAAACAATCAATGATCAACACTTTCAGAACCTTAAAAAAATTTGCCAACCTGCCTGTTGAGTGCGATGTGCTTGCCGGCAATAATAAGTCGCGCGAATTACTGCATTACTGCGAGCGGGTAGGGGCCCATTTGCTGATCGTTAATCCCGATACCGACACTGGCAGGACAGGTTTCATTAAAAGAAGCATTGCCGATATGCTGCCCGCCAGCTCTGCCATGCAGGTGCTGACCGTGCGACCTCAATTCTAATTCTTTTCTAATGCAGTATTAATCCCAGACTTTGGTTGACCGGGTATTTTTGTTGCTACTGTCCATTGCGGTACTGCCTGGCTTCCTGTAAAAGCCAATCTTATTCGTGAATGTAAAATGTTATTATAGCAGGTAATAAGTAGTGTAAATGTTATTAGCAACCGACCTTGACGGAGCATTTCCCGGCGAAAAGAGTTCCCGAAAGCAACAATTATACCGTTTGCTACGGGCTAATCTCAATGTTCGTCTTGTTTTTGTAACAGGCTGGGCACTTGAATCTGTTGTTCCCATTCTCAACGATCCTGGTTTACCCAATCCCGATTATATTATATGTGATGCTGGCGCCACTATCGTAAACGGGCACACCCTCGAACCAATATATCCCTTACAACTGGAAATAGAAAAGAAGTGGCCCGGTCACATTCAGGTTACCAATGCCCTCAAAGATGTTGAGGGCATTCTTTACCAGCAAGTGCCGCAGCAGCGGCGTTGTTCGTATTTTGTAAAGAACGAATGGTCGCTGGCAGCGGTGCGGTTAAAACTGGAAAGCTTTAACTGCGAAATAGTGCATGCTGCCGGTCAGTTTCTCGACATACTTCCTGCGGGTGTTAACAAAGGATCGTCGCTAAAAAAACTCGTAAGTTTTTTAGCAGTAAAAGAAAGCGATGTACTGGTGGCGAGCAACAGGCTGAACGATTTTTCTATTTACGAATACGGCTTTAAAGGGGTAGTGGTAGGCAATGCGGAGCAGCATCTAACACAAAAAATCACTAATATTTGTTATGCAAAATCGCCGGGGGCTGACGGTATCCTGGAAGCAATTGCCCATTTTCCGGCATTTGCCAAATTGCTGCATACGCCGGCATTTAAGCAGTGGTGCGAAATGGAAGATGCTGAGCAACCAGACAGCCATTGAATGGAAAAAATAATGTGGGCATAAAGCGACATTGATTATAAAAGGCGTGGCAAAGAATACTGCCTTTGAGGAATTTTCGGTGAATTTACCGGGTGCGGGGAAAGATAAACCGATCAATAATTTGCCACAGCGCTTTGAAGGCATGAAATTTATAATGATATAAAGCGACAGCCGGAGCAGGATCAATAAAAGTATCCCGGGTTTAGACGAACGCCTGTGCGCTTTTTTTGTATACACTGCCTTTTGAAGAAATAGTAGTATATTATGGTGTGGCAACTGTTGCAGGAAATGTGGTGTAATGTTTAAACCAGTGATATTGATTTTTGCTACGATAACTTTACCAGGCAAGCCCTATTGATGAGTTGCTGACTGCCCCGCCGGCAGCACCTATGGTGGCATGCCCCAAAAAAACAGGAATGAAACCCAACATGTCCATTAATGCGTACCGTGAGAAACTTCTCAACAAAATTCTTAAGGCATCCTCTGCCTACGAAGTAGAGCGCTATATTCAAACTGCAATAAAAGCCTTTAATGCCAGCAAGGTAAATGGTTATATTACCAGCAGGTTCATTGATAAAACGTTGTACGAAATTGCTTTGCTGCAACGGCAGGAAGCAGGAACCCAGGCAGAAAAAAAACTGGGCATGGCTATTGAAGCATTGCAAATGATTAAAAGCAGGTGTTTGAAAGCGTGAAATGAGGTAAAGTAATAAGTGCAGGTAGTAAGTAATAAGAACGATGGATTGCTGTTTCAATCAATCTCCCAGCCAATTATTTCTTCTTCTTCGGCCATACTGTTCTTTTAAAAAATATAAGTCTACTTGTTTGGTAGACTAAATGCCTTATATTTGCTCCTGAAACCTATTAAAGACTTACCACTTTTGATTGTGGCCGTGTAAGTTTTTAAATTAAGACTATGCTGTTTAATTTTCGGTTGTTACATTCAGCAACAAATTCATCTCTTCGCTTTACTGCTGTAACCAGCACGCAATATTGTTGTTGCTGCTGTATTTGTTAAGTTGCTTCCCTTGCTTATACCCTTCATTTTATTTTTGTCAATTGCCTATTTATCAATCTTAATAATTTATTGAATGTTGAAATCAATCTTTGTTTGCTGCCGGGATGGTCCCCGTAAAAGCAAACACAACCATCTATAAAAAAATAGCCGGCATCGTTGCAGCGATAACCGGCCGTATAAAAAGGCTGATGTCAATCTTAGCGGGAGAGCAGTAATGCTTTCCTGCCGCCTTATTATTGGATCGAATATAAACAAATAAGTATGAAATATAAGTGGCTCTTAAGCCTCAGTATCTTTTTTTTGTTTTCAACAACCCTTACCGCACAAACAAACGATCTTAAAGAAATAGAAGGAGAAGTAAAATCAGAAAATGGCGAACCACTGGAAGGCGTTAGCATTACAGTAAAGGGCGCTGAAAACGGAACCTCTACCAACAATGCAGGTCTCTTTAAAATAACATTACCTGCTGGCAGCAATGCATTGATTTTTTCTTTTACAGGCTTTGCCCGGCAGGAAGTAAAAATTGGCACTACCAAATCAATTTCGGTGGTATTAAAGCAGGATGTAGGCCAGTTAGACGAAGTGGTAGTAACGGCAGTAGGTATCAAGAATACAAAGCGATCCATCAACTATTCCATACAGCATCTTAAAACAGCAGAAATAACTTCTACCAAGGAACCCAACATAGTTTCGGCATTAAGCGGAAAAATTGCAGGTGTACAAATTAACAACAGCAGCGGACAGCCGGGGGCATCTGCCACCATCCGCATACGCGGCAGTGCATCGGCGTTGGGCGATAACTCACCCTTGTTCATACTCGATGGCATGCCCATTGATAATTCCAACACCGGGCTGGCTATACAAAATGCCAACCAGATCGTCAACCAGTCTAACCGCGTGGTCGATCTCAATCCAAACGATATCGAAAGCATTTCTGTATTAAAAGGCCCTGCTGCTGCAGCCTTGTACGGAATAAGAGCATCGAATGGGGCAGTGATCATTACAAGCAAAAAAGGCTCCTATGGTAAAGAGCGGCAAAAGTTCAAAGTATCGTTGTACAGCAGTCTTTCGTTTGAAAGTATTTCGCGCAGATTGCAGCCGGCGCAAACAAAATTCGGGCAGGGAGTAAACGGCAAATATGTAACACCGGGGCAAAACGGGTCGGAAGACAGTTGGGGACCGTTGCTTGATACGCTTACTTACAGCACCACACCCAGCAAATGGGATAAGAACGGAGCAATAGTAGGGCAGAGCGACCCCACTTCTAACGGCATACCTGTAAACAGGTACGACAACATTGGTAACTTTTTTGAAAGAGGCTATACCAACGACAACTCTGTTAGCGTAACCGGTAATACCGAAAAGTTTGGCTATTACTTTTCATTCGGCAGGCTTTTTCAGAAAGGTATTGTACCTACCACCGATTTTTTCCGCAATACGGTGCGGTTTGGAGCTACTTTTCAGGCAACCGACAAACTTGATTTTAACGTATCGGTTAATTATTTCAATTCAGGCGCTGGCAACAGGATGCTGCCGGGTGGCGCACCTGCGGGCACGTTGCGCAGCCTGATCAACACGCCGGCTAATTTTGATATTACCAACGGGCTGAAGGACCCGGCTGATAATAAACTCTCCTATACTTTTGAAGACGGAACGCAGCGCGCCTATGCAGGCGGCACAAGAGGATTCGACAGTCCGTTCTGGTCGCTCAATAACAACCCACATCCCGATAATATCAATCGCGTGGTGTTGGTAGAAGAAACCAATTACAAAATACTCGACTGGTTAACGGCAACGTTCAGACTGGGAACAGATGTATCGTTTGAAAAAAGAATGTCTTTGTTCAATAAAGGATCCGTTGCTTTTCCCGCCGGTGTGTTGGTGAATTATAATTTTTTCAATCGTGATATCAATACAGACCTATATCTCACCGCCAATAAAAAATTGTCCGACGATTTTAACCTGAAAGTAATAGCTGGTCATAACTATTTCGATCACCATCTCAATGCCACCTTAAACCAGGGCAACAATCTTAACCTGCCCGGGTTTGAGAACATCAGCAACGCCTCTACCTTCAATATCCAGCAAAATATCATCAAACGCAGGCTGGTAGCAGGTTATGCAAGTGCCGAACTGGACTATAAAAAATGGCTGATACTGAATATTACCGGCAGGAATGAATGGACGTCTACGCTGGCAAAAGGACAAAACTCATTTTTCTATCCTTCTGCAAGCCTGGGATGGATTGTGAATGAATCGCTTAACTGGCATACGCCATGGCTCGACTACCTGAAACTGAGAACTTCGTTTGCGCGTGTAGGTAATGATGCGTCGCCGTATTCACTGGCCACTTATTATTCTTCTACTACGCTCGGTGGCTCAGTACAGGGACAAACGCTGAATTTTCCGTTTAACGGACTGGCGGGCTACAGCATCAACAGCAGCTTAGGCAACATCAACTTAAAGCCTGAGCAAATTACTTCGTATGAAGGCGGGCTGGAAGCCTGGCTGCTGAACAATCGTTTGGGCATAGACGTTTCGGTATACAAAAATGAAAGCCGCGACCAGATACTGCCGGTAAGCATTCCTACTTCCACAGGCTTCAACAGCTTTATAACCAACGCAGGTTTGATTACCAACCAGGGCGTGGAAGCCATTGTAACGGGTGTGCTGGTAAACAAACCTTCTTTCAGGTGGACAACCATCCTCAACTTTGCGCACAACCAGAGCAAGGTACACTCCTTAACAGAAGGCAGCAGCATTATTTCGCTGATGAGTACTAACGGTGGAACACAGGTGATTATGGCGGGGCAGCCGTTCAGCGTTATTTATGGCCGCGCACTTACTACCAACGAAGCTGGTAAAGTGCTGATAGACGACAGGCAAACGATCAACGGCGCACCTAATGCCAATTATGGATTGCCACTGGCTGATGCTACACCCAGTGTGATAGGCGACCCCAACCCGTTATGGAATGCAGGTTTAAGAAATACGTTGAGCTATAAAAACTTTACACTCTCATTCCTGTTCGACAACCGCTACAAATTTGATGTATACAACAGCACGCTGGCGCAAATGGTGAGCAATGGCGTAGCAAAAGTTACAGAAAACAGGTACGACCAGGTAGTGTTTGAAGGCGTTGGATTAACCAGCGGTAAAAACAACGATATACAGGTGGTGCCGGGAGAAGCCTGGTACAGGAGCACGATCAATTATGGATCGGTATACATTGAAAAGGATTTATGGTGGATACGCCTGCGCGATGTAAACCTTAGCTATAGTTTGCCCAAAAGCTGGCTCGAAAAAATACGTTTGTCGGAGCTGGAATTGACCTTAACAGGAAGGAACCTGTTTTTGTTTACCAACTATTCCGGCAGCGATCCCGATGTGAACCTGCGTGGCGGGTCGACCAACGGCTTTGGCTCCGACTTTTTCAATTATCCTACCACCAAAAGCTATGGCATAGCACTGCGTGCTTCATTCTAAAAAATTCACACAAAATAATTCAGTATGATATCGAGGTATATAAAAGGATGGGTGATAGTAACCGTGATACCTGTTTTGTTTTCGTGCAGCAAACTGCTCGAAAATACCAACGACAATAAAAACAATCCATCAGATATTCCATTGTCAGGCTTATTGCCTTCGGCCGAAGTAGCCGTAACGTATAACAACGCTGCCGATTTTGCCATTCGTTCGTCCATATTTGTGCAGCACATCAGCGGCATTGGCGGCTTTGCGGTAAACGATGACAAATACGATTTTTCGACCAGCAATTTTGATGGCGCCTGGGCAAATGCCTATGGCAAATCATTGAACAATCTTGCACAGATCATTAAGAAAGCAGAAGCAACAGGGGCGCCGCGTTATGCAGGCATTGCAAAAGTGCTGACTGCTTTTTCGCTGGGCACTTTAACCGATGCATATGGAGATGTGCCTTATTCTGAAGCGCTGAATCCCGAAATTTTAGCGCCTTCTTATGAAAGCCAGGAATCGGTTTATGGAAAAATACAGGCTTTGCTGGAAAGTGCGGTGAACGATCTGCAACAAACAACAGGTGTGGCACCCGGTAACGACGATGTAATATTCAAAGGCAATACAACCAGATGGATTGCAGCCGCATGGACGTTGCGGGCAAGATATGCGCTGCATTTAAGCGCCCGCAATCCGCAACAGGCAGCGCAGCAGGCCCTGGGCTTTTTATACGACGGTAGCACCTATCGTGGTATTAAAGACAACGATGGCGACATTGCCATTACCTTCGGCACATCCAACAACCAGGCGTCGCCCTGGTTTACGCAAGATGCAGGACGCCCCGGCTGGTATGGCATGGGCGGATATCTGGTTGACCTGCTGAATGGCAACCCACCTGCTATTCCGGTAGATCCTCGGAGAGCTGCATTTGCTGCGCCCCGTCCGTCGCCCGCTCCGCCCGATACGTACATCGGCGCAAAGCCTGGCGTGCCTGTAGCAGCATCCAATATAGTAGGCGAGAAAACATATTATGGACGCAACAGTTCGCCGGTATTGCTGGTAAGTTTTGCTGAGTCTAAATTAATAGAGGCTGAAGCGCGACTGCTTTTAGATGAAAACGATCCGCTCATTCAAACGGCGTTGGAAACAGGCGTGAGGGCTTCGTTTAATAAAGTAACCTCGGCTACCGATCCTTTTGCCAGCGAGCAAAACAAGGAGGACTATATTCAGAAAAGAGTGCAGTTAAGTGGCGATGCCGATCAAAAGCTCGAAACGATCATCACCCAAAAATACATTGCATTGTATTTAAATCCCGAGGCGTGGACAGATTATCGGCGCACCGGTTATCCAAACCTCACGCCTGCAACGGGTGGAGCCACTGCGATTAACCCTAACGGTGAGATTCCGCGTCGCTTTGCCTATCCCAACAGCGAAGCTAATCTTAACCCGAAACTGCCGGTAAAAGATTCTGATTTGCAGCAACCAAAGCTGTGGTGGGACGAGTAAAAGGTGGAAGATGAAAGGTGAGAGGAATACAAATCAAAAGAACCAAGAAACAAAGAACAGCAGGGAAATTGAAGGGAGATTTCTCCCTCGTCGAAATGACGAAAACAAGAATCCAGGCAATGAGCAGCCAGCATCAGAAATCAATAAATCAGAAATCAGAAATCAAAAATCACTGTGAACCTCCGTGTCTTCGTGGTTCGCGGTTCAAAAAACAAAAAATAATTCAAATGAATTGTAAAAACCATCAACGATATATTGCATTCGCCGCATACTTATTAATATCGTCGCTCTTCAGTATTAGCAATAATGCTTTAGCGCAACAAACCGATACAGCCTACAAAGGAAAAATTGGCAAAACAGTAAAAGAGTCGGTAGAATGGTGGCCTGAAAAAAAGAAAGCGCCTGCGGGTGCTCCAAACGTGATCGTGTTTTTAATTGACGATGCAGGCTTTGGCACTTCCAGCGCTTTTGGCGGGCTAATGCAAACGCCGGTGCTCGACAGCCTGGCAAATAACGGTTTGCGCTACACGAACTTTCACACCACGGGTGTTTGTTCGCCTACCAGGGCTGCTCTGCTTACCGGGCGTAATCATCACTCTGTGCACATGGCTTATCTGAACTATAGCTCTTTAGGCTATCCTGGCTACGATGCCGTAATGCCGGGCGACAAAGCTACCATTGCAGAAATACTCAAAGAAAATAATTACAACACCTATATCGTAGGAAAATATCACGTGGCGCCAGTGCCTGAAATCACCTCTGTAGGTCCTTTTGACCGTTGGCCATTGGGCAGAGGGTTTGATCACTTTTTTGGCTGGCACCTGGGGCATACCGATCAGTACCATCCCAATTTGTACGAAGACAATCAAATCGCTAACATCGAGCCTAACACCACGCATGTAACCACTTTGTTTGCCGACAAAGCCATTAAGTATCTGGCAAACCAACGGTCATTAGCACCCGATAATCCTTTCTTCCTCTACTTTTCTGTAGGCGCTATTCACTCGCCGCACCAGGTAGATAAAAAGTGGAGCGACCTGTATAAAGGAAAATTTGACAAAGGGTGGGATTGGTATCGCGAAGAAGTGTTTGCCCGACAAAAAAAGCTGGGCATACTGCCGCCCAATGCCGTGCTGCCCGACCGGGACCCAACAGTAGAAGCCTGGGATAAATTAACGCCCGAAGCTAAAAAACTCTATGCGCGTTACATGGAAGTGTATGCCGGCTTTATGACGCATACCGATTATGAATTTGGCAGGATACTGAACTACCTGAAAGAAACGGGCACGTTCGATAATACGGTGATTATAACCATTATTGGCGACAACGGTTCCAGCCACAGCTCTCAACATGGAAACATCAATGGATTTGTTCGCAGTCAACCGTTAGACAAGCAGGTGGCAGAAGCAAGCAAGATCATCGACCGGTTTGGTACGGAACATTCGGACATGGATGCTCCCATGGGATGGACGCAGGCAACCAACACGCCATTCCGACTTTGGAAAACCGATGCCAATGCAGAAGGGGGCACGCACAATCCAATGATCGTTTTCTATCCTAAAGGAATAAAAGAAAAAGGCGGCATACGCAATCAATACAGTCATGTAATAGATGTGGCACCCACCATTATCGAACTTACGGGAGCCAACGTTCCGGAAGTCATAAAAGGCCACCGGCAAAAGCCTATTGAAGGAACCAGTCTGGTATATTCTTTAAACAATGCCCCGGCGCCAGACAAACACACGGTACAATATTATGAGCTGAGAGGAAAGCGCGCCATTTACAAAGACGGCTGGAAAGCATCGGTATACCACGAAAGCGGAACCGACTTTGCCAATGACGTTTGGGAGCTGTACAACCTGAAAGAAGATTTCAACGAGCGCATTGATCTTGCAGCCAAAAATCCTGAAAAAGTAAAAGAGCTGCAGGCAGTGTTTGATGAAGAAGCATGGAAGTATAACGTATATCCGCTGGTAGATGGAACAGAAGGGAGAGCTGCCGGAACGAGGGAAAGAAGTGCTTTCGGTCTTGCAAAAAAAATTGTATTGTATCCCGGTGTTGATCAGTTGCTCACCATGAGCGGGCCACAATTCCACTCTCAATCTTTTTCGATTACTGCAGAAGTGGAAACAGGCGCTGCGCCGGAGAACGGTGTATTGTTTGCAACGGGTAATGAATTTGAAGGATTGAGCCTCTTCATTAAAGATGGAAAGTTCCAGGTTGCGCACAATACCGGCACCGTTGTAAAACACCTGGAATCTTCGAAAAAACTCAGTGCCGGTAAACACCAGCTACGGTTCGAGCTGAACTATACAGGACCTAAGCAACTCACTGCCGCAGCCTTTCAGCGCGGAGAAAAAAAGCCTGATGTAGATGGAGGGACTGAAGCTATTTTTATTGATGGTGAAAAAGTAGGGGAGCGCGGCATCAAAGTATCGGAAGCGCGGTATATTGGTTTTTATAAAGATGGGGTAGATGTGGGACAGGATCTGAATTCGCCGGTAAGCGATCGTTATCAGTCGCCCTACAAATACAAAGGAAAATTAAAACAGGTGGTGATTGAGTATAAGGAATAGGGCAGGCGGCACACACACAGGATTAAAATCCGGTGTTACAGTATGCGACCGGGGCTATGGCTCTTGCTGTTGGAAAGAAGGTTGCCAACCTTCCAAAGGTTGGCAACCTTTAGCTCTGCGCCCGGTAACATGTTGTAATGAAGGTTGAATTTTTTAAATATTATATTAATGAGGCAGATTCGCAGATGGAGAATCATCTGCAAATCTGCTGAAAAAAATAAACTTTTATTTCTACTGATGGATGTCTTCACCCACCAGCCTGAGTCGGTTACAATTTCGGTGGGTGCAGTCACGCACTGATAAGAGGAGTAGAGGATGACGCAGGATTAAAATCCGGTGTTATAGTATGCGCCCGTACCGATGGCTCTGTTTTATCACAAACAGCCAGAGCGCAGGCTCGGTAGCATATTGTAAGGATGGATTTCAATCCATCCGCATCACCCGCATTTCACCATGTTTCTTATCTTGCATCAGTACTATAACTATTATATTTTTTTAGCAACGTGTTACTAACATGAAAAAACTATTGCCGGTTATTATTGAATTTTTTTTGCTTACTGTGTGTGCGGTTCATACACATGCGCAGCATAGTGCCCAGCGCCCGAACATTGTTTTTATTTTTTCAGATGATCATGCCTACCAGGCCATCAGCGCTTATGGCAGCAAGCTGGCTACTACACCTAATATTGACAGGATTGCAAAAGAAGGTGCTTTGTTTAAAAACACTTTTATTACCAATTCTATTTGCGGACCAAGCCGGGCTTGTTTATTAACGGGTAAATATAGTCATATCAACGGCTATAAATTCAATGAAAGAACATTCGACGAAAGCCAGCAGATATTCCCCGAGCTGCTGCAGCAGGCGGGCTATCAAACAGCCTGGATTGGTAAACTGCACCTGAAACCTGTACCTAAAGGATTCGATTACTGGAACGTGCTGCCGGGGCAAGGACATTACTACAATCCTGATTTTGTAAAAATGGGATACGATACCGCCCGCTTTACGGGCTATGTAACCGATCTCATCACCGATTTTTCCCTTGACTGGATGAACAGCAGGGACAAATCAAAACCTTTCTTTTTGGTGATCGGGCAAAAGGCAACGCACCGCGAATGGCTGCCGGCGCTGGAAGACCTGGGTGCTTACGATTCTGTGGACTTTCCGCTGCCGCCTACATTTTACGACAATTATAAAGGAAGACTGGCAGCAGAAAAGCAGGATATGACGATTGATAAAACCATGACGCTGGCAATGGATCTGAAAGTGCATGTTGACTATACCAAAGCCCGCGATTATAGCAGGCTTAACCCTGAACAAAAAAAGGTTTTTTACGATTATTACGAAAACAAGATCAGCAAAGAGTTCGACGAAAAAAAATTAAGCGGCGATGCTCTTGTTCGCTGGAAATATCAACGCTATCTGAAAGATTATTTGTCTACCGCAAAATCGCTTGACAGAAATATCGGCCGTGTATTGGACTATCTTGACAAAAATGGATTGGCTGAAAATACCATTGTGATATACGCTTCTGACCAGGGTTTTTATACCGGCGAGCATGGCTGGTTCGACAAGCGGTTTATGTATGAAGAATCGTTGCGAACGCCGTTTGTAATGCGCTATCCGGGAGTGATAAAACCCGGTACCGCTATCAATCAGTTTGCATTAGGCATTGACTGGGCGCCTACTTTTCTTGATATAGCCAAAGCAAACATCCCGGGCGCCATCCAGGGCAAATCGCTATTGCCACTTTTAAAAGCCGGCAATAAAGCCGTTCCCTCCTGGCGAAAAGAAATGTATTATCACTATTACGAATTTCCGCAGCCGCACCATGTATATCCTCATTTCGGCATTCGTACCGAAAGATATAAGCTGGTAAGGTTTTACGGCGGTATCGACTCGTGGGAGTTGTTTGATTTAACAAAAGATCCCAACGAGCTTAACAATATTTATAATAACAAAAAAAATGCTGCAATCGTGAGCACGCTCAAAGCTTCTTTGAAAAAATTAATTGTTGAGTATAAAGATGATGAAGCATTGAAACTGATGGATAACTGAATTCGCTAAGGTTTCCAACCTTCCGAAGGTTGGAAACCTTAGTACAAAAAAGATGACGAGGCACTGAAGCTAATGAGTAATTAAGCTAAAAGGATTTTCAACCAACTTTTGAAGGTTGGGAAATCGTGTGAAAAAAGGAGACACAATGAACATGAAGAAGAACAATCTGTACACAAATCTGATGCAATTGCCTGTGGCTTTAGCGCTTATACTATCGGGGTGCAACCAGCAGCCGAAGGATGTAGCCGGAGCAATAAAAGACAGCACCTGCAGGGACACGAAGTTTTGCGCCGCGCCGCCATCGCGTTTGGCCGCTTTTAAACAAACCGGTTCAAACAGCAATGCAACGGGAAAAGACTCAGTAAAAATGTTATGGATACCCGGCGGCTCCTTCCAGATGGGAAGTGAAGACTTTCCCGATGCAAAACCGGTACACAAAGTAATGGTATCGGGCTTTTGGATGGATGAACATGAGGTAACCAACGAACAATATGAGGCTTTTGTAAAGGCAACCGGCTATAAAACAGTAGCGGAACGTCCTCTCAATCCTGCTGATTTTCCCGGCGTGCCGGCTGATAAACTGGTGCCCGGTTCTGCAGTGTTTACACCGCCTGCGCATAAAGTGAGTCTTGATAATCCTTTGCAATGGTGGCAGTATGTAAACCACGCAAGCTGGCAGCATCCGGAAGGACCGTCGAGCAATATCGACAAAAGAAAAAATGAGCCGGTGGTGCATATCAGTTATGAAGATGCGGCGGCATATGCCAAATGGGCTGGCAAACGTTTGCCCACAGAAGCAGAATGGGAGTTTGCTGCAAGAGGGGGCAGGCAATATGCACGCTATTACTGGGGCGAAGAATTAAAGCCTGATGGTAAATGGATCGCTAATATTTTCCAGGGCAATTT
>JBQCFW010000089.1:0-58793 GCA_051958655.1 Agriterribacter sp.
CTTTTTATGCTAGCTGCGATAATAAGACTAACACCGAACCAACCCATACCCATGAAGGCAGTACCTAATAGTTGTTTCCCAAAGGTATTGTTGTTGCTGGTCATCATGTCTTCGGTAGCTTTGTCTATCTGCTCCTGTGAGGCGCCGAATTTCTGCATCATTTGCTGGGCTTTTTCGGCCGACTCCTGCGTTAAAGCTTGTGCAAAAGGAACGTCGATAAAATTAAACAACACATAATTAAAGAGCGTTCCTATAACTGTACCAATTACAAATACAGTAAATACTGTTTTCAATGCTTCTGAAAATTCAAGATAGCCATCCTGCAATTTTTTCTGTTTCTGACCTGCCAGCACTGCAATTACAATAGGAATCAAAAAGCCTAAATAGGCTATTGGGCTTACAAACCACTTAACACCGCCTAAGTATAATATCAAACCAAACACAACAGACGCCAAACCACAAACCAATCCGTAAGTAAGTCCAACATTTGTTTTTTTAGTTGTTTCCATACAAAGTTTTTTAACGATTATTCAAAAATACCTTCTCTCCGTTAATAATCCCAATCACTTTGCCTTTTAGTTCTTTATTAATAAAGGGAGTATTGCGCGATTTTGATTGTATGTGTTGCTCTTCAAACCGGTATGTTACAGCGGGATTGAAGATGGTGAGATCGGCGGGTTTGCCTTCTGCTATCGGCGCTTCCGGTAATTTAAAAATCTGCCGGGGATTAACGCTCACCAGCTCCACCCATTTTTCTGCAGTTATGCCTGCCAGGCCTGCCACGCCAAACGCCGTTTCAAGTCCTGTCATTCCAAAACCCGCATATTCAAATTCGCAGGTTTTGCTATCCCATTCCTGCGGCAAATGATGCGAAGCAATGCAATCTATCAACCCATCCTGTACTGCCTTTTTCAAGGCTGCCTTTTGCCCGGGCGTGCGCAATGGCGGGTTTACCTTGAGGTTGGTATCGTACTGCACCAGGTCTTCATCGCTAAAGTATAAATGGTAAGGAGTAACGGAGCAGGTTACCTGCTGTCCCTTTTGTTTGGCTGCCTGTATATAATCCACCGATTTTGGCGAAGATATACCGGTGAAATGCAGTTTTGATGCTGCATAATCGTTCAGTTCTATGCCTCTGGACACCATCATTTCTTCTGCTATGGAGGGCTTGCCGGGCAAACCCAGTTGCGTTGAAACAATGCCTTCGTTCATCAGCCCATGCGTGCCTATACTTTTATCGTCGGGCAGTTGTATAAGAATTCCGTCGAACGCTTTTACGTATTGCAACGCTTTCAACATAACGCCCGAAGATTGCACCGGTGTTTTTCCGTCGCCAAAAGCTACTGCTCCGCTGGAATACATATCGTACATTTCGGCCAATTCTTTTCCTTCGGCATTTTTGGTGGTGGCTCCTATGGGATGAATATGCACGGGCAGCAATCGGCTTTTTTCTTTGATATATTCCACCTGCGTTTTGCTGTGCACTACGGGATTGGTATTGGGCAATACGAACACATGGGTATACCCTCCGGCTGCGGCTGCATTGGCTCCTGTTTGCAAGGTTTCTTTGAACTCAAAACCGGGGTCGCAAAAATGTGCAAACACATCTACCCAACCTGGCGATACATGCATTCCTTCCTGTTCAATTACAGTATCGGCTTCAGCAGGTATAGCGTCAGCAATTTGAGTGATAATACCATCTTTTACCAGGATGTCTTTTACCTGCCCGTTATTGGCAGCACCCGGATGAGCAATAATGGCTTTACGAATGAGAATTGTCATCTTGAAAAGTTGAGCGAAGATAACAGATGTTGGCGACTTTTGGGGATTGAGATTGGGGATTGAGTTAAGTGGGTTGAGTGGGCTGATTAAGTTAAGTGGGTTAATTGAGTTGAGTGGTAACTTTTAACCTGTTCAACTCATTTAACTTATTTAACTCAATTACTATTATCTATTCACTACCAGCTTATTTTTAAGCAGGCGATTATTGTATTGTTGTATGAATGCTTTGAGGTGTTTTTCCATGCGCTGTGTCAAATCCTTTTCATCCTGCAGCAGGTTGCGGGTAAAAAGCCGGTCTGTTTTGTAGTTGAACAGGGCTTTGCTTTGCTGACCGTCGAAAAAAAGCAGGTGATCATTCTCAATCCACCGGTAATCATTACCCGAAAAAACAGCAAAGTTCAGGCGGTTGTTGCCGGTAAATTTTTCGCCAAAAGCCAGGTAGGGTTTATTATAATGCAGGTAAGAGAGCACGCCGGGCATAATATCTATTTGCTGTATTACGCCCGAAGAATCAACGCCCCGCAATGTACTATCGCCCGGATGGTATAGCACGATAGGAATGGCTGCATCGCCCCAGGCATTTTGATATTCGGGGGTGAAAGCCTGGGTGGAATGATCGGCAGAAATAATGAACAGTGTATTTTTGAACCAATCGGTTTTGGCGGCCGATTCAAAAAACTTTTTCAAAGCCATGTCTGTATAGCTGATGCACTCCAGCACAGGAATAGGTCCTTTGGCAAAATGCCCTGTGTATTGAGGCGGCACTTTAAACGGATGGTGGGATGATACGGTAAAAATGGTGCTGAAAAAGGGCTGCTGAAAGGTGCTGAGCGACTTTGAAAAATATTGCAGAAAAGGCTCATCCCATATTCCCCATACGCCGTCAAAATCAGCATCGTTGTTGTATTCGTTTTTGCCGTAGTAATGCTCAACCCCCAGCAGGTTAATGAGCGCCTTAAAGCCCATTGATCCGTTGGGGGCACCATGAAAAAAAGAGGTGTGATATCCCTCATCTCTCAATATACGGGGCAGGCTGTATATACTGTCCGATGCATAGGGCGTTAACACAAACGGGTCGGTACCGCTGGGAATACCGGCTAATACAGACGGCAGTGCATCAATGGATTTGCGCCCGTTGGCAAATGAGTTCCAGTATACTTTACTTACCTGCATCAGCGAGTCGAGAAAAGGCGTATATCCTTTGTACGGCCCTCCGTTCAGTACGCGGTTGTAGGCACCCACCGCTTCTTTGCTGAAGCTTTCCAGCAAAATGATCACCACATTGTCTTTTTTAAACGGCAGACTATCGTGGGCCGGAGCATGTACAGGTGAGTAAATATTTTCTACTTCCTCGTCGCTGAAATAACGCATCTCCTTGAGACGATTGATGCGCCAGGTACGAACCACACAAAAAGGCGTATTAAGTACGAGGTACATATGGTCGGGACGGCTTACATATTCACCCGCATTGCTAATGGTAATGGGGCGCGTGCTGTGCTTATAATCTCCCCGTATGCCGCCTATGGCTAAAAAAATTGTAATAGCCAATGCCAATACTGCTTTGGCATAAAACCGCGGGTTGCCTGCCGGCGGTAAAGCCACATCAATCGTTACCCGTTTATACAACCAAACCATCAGCCATACCAGCGCAGCAAAAATCAACACTACATACCAGTAGTCTATAAAAAAATGCCCGGCAAGACTGGTCTTATTGGTTTCGTTAGAAAATTCGCCCAGCACACTGAGCGTAGTTCGCCTTAACGTAAAGCGATAATATATAAAATCGATGCAGTTGAGCAATAACGCTATGCCATTGGTAATAAAGAAAACATATTTGACTACCTGCTGATAGCGAGTGCCGCGGGTAAAGCGAAAAGGCAATAGCGTAAGAAGGATAAACAGTCCGTTAAAATAACACATAGCCGCAACGTCGAAGACCATACCGCCTCTCAGGATGTTGCGCCATTCGCTCCAGCTTATGGAGTGAAACAGGTTGGTATTAAGCCCATAAAACAGACCCCTGCAAAGCATGTACAAAAACAATACAATAGCTATGCGGTATAAAAAGGCCCAATAATATGATGCTTCCCTTTTCCGGAATAAAGACATCAATCGTTTTTTAAATCGCGCGGCAAACTTAGGATAAAGTTTTAAATGAAAAAGGTCTTCTGTATTAAAAATCGTGTATAGGTAGCCGTGAGATATGCACCCCCGTAACTTATTTTACCTGCATCTCATTATTCCACTTAAAATCATCTTTCTTTATTTTCCAGATGAACCCGTCGAGTATATAATGTGTGATCTGAGGCAGTGCCAGCAGCGGAACAACAAAAGTCAGCAAAGTTTCATCGAGCGAAATGCCAGTAACATGTCTCGAACCGAATACCTGGCCGTGCTCCTGCCACACTGCTATATCCCAAAGCCCCTCCTCTACAAAAGCAAAAACGAAAGTCAATGCCAGAAACACAACCAGCCCATACCTGCTGAATACCAGGCGCAGAAAGCGGCTACCCCGATTGGGCTGGGTATAATTTTTTTTGCCATAAATCCACACCAACGCCATATAGGGAATGCCGTGGCTTACCACATTCAGCAGGGTAAAAGCCATGTCGCCGTTAAAATATACAATACCAAAGTACCATGACAGTATTGTACCTGTTATTACAGCCAACCTGGGTATATTTATGTAACGCATCCTTATAAGCAAGAAAACTTCCTTCGCAATAAAAAGAGCCATTATAATAAAATACAATATGGTGGTGATTTTTAAAAGCCAGGTGGATTGCATAAAAATAAAATCTCCATTTACAAACCAGTTAAAATTCCTGGGACCTTTAAAATGCCAGTATAAAATGGGATATATGGTGGCGGTATAAATTGTTATCTTATCAATTAAGCGTGATGACGGAAAAAGATTTTCTTTTCTGCTGTATACACGCATAAAACCATACTGCTGCCTCACAAAATGAAAAACAGCCGTATAGGCCAGCAACCGCCAGAAAAACTGGCTGCCGATGGAATAAGCAATGACTCCTAGTATAAACCCGACAAAGGGAATAATGCTCAAAATAGATTTTTGCTTCCTGAAGGCCTGGGGATCGAAATAAGTGCGGTACAATGTGCTGTATACATGCGCCACATCTATAAGCAAAATCAACAATACCCAGGCGGTGTCGGGTAGGTGGTCGTTATTTTGAAACAGACCTGGAAAAAGCATGATGCACAGCAGGCTGAAAAAAGGGGGTAACAAAATAAACACAATATCCGTTGCCGGTTTTCCTATCCATGGTTGGCTGTTCATGCAAGAGTTTTTAAATGTTTCAATACTTTCTCAGCAGCGTGTATTCCCTGGTAGAAACCCTCTTCAAAAATGCTCACGCCAGCAATATCGGTATGGCTAAAATGAATAGCACTGTTAACTGAAGCTGCAAGTTGCCTGCGTGCGTGGCTATAAATAAATCCTTTTGTGGGTTGAACCATTGCATGTCCCCACAACAGTATATCGGCGCTTTTTGTTACTTCTCTTATATCGGGGTGTATTTTCTGCAGATCCTGCATAATTATCTCAACCCAATCTGAATGCGTTCGTTCTAATGCCTTCTTTCTTTCTTCAACGGGAGACGATTGGGTAAGGGGTAAATAATAGGTAATATTTTTTTCTGGCAAATATTGGGTAGTAAGTTGATGGGTTGCCTCTACATATCCCAGCGATTGGCTTTCGAAAATAACATTGTCCCAACAAGCGGCTACACCTAACCGTTCGGCAGGCAGCAGTAGCCTCATGTTAGCCACCATCCATGGAGCATACTGCAAATGCTGATGCACAAGGTTCGTTCTGCCGGCATCGTTTAAAAGCCTTGCTGCAACAAACTGGGGCACAGCTACAATACATTGCTTTGCATCGACAGCTTTTGTAATACCGGTTTTTACGTCGAAAAAATGCACGATTACCCGCTCGTTCGCAAATTTTACAGCAGTTACCAACGCGTTGGTCTGCAATTTTTCCCCTATGTCTTTTTTTAATTGCTCAATTAAAAAGCCATTTCCCTGGGGCCAGGTAAGCACATCGCCATGCTCCGCGTTAGCCGCTCTTCCTTTCCGGGAGGCAAAATAATGAATGCCGGCCCAGGCACTGCAAACATCATGCGGCGTGCCAAAATCGTCGCGTGTACAATAATTTACATATTGGTGAAGGTAATTGCCAGTGTATCCTCTTCCGATCATCCATTCTTTCATCGTAAGGTTATCCAGCTTTGCAAAATCCATATCTGTGCTCGACTCGTTCACTGGAATGGCAAAAGCATCCTTTCCGTCCTTTCCTTTTGCATACCTGAACTCATTCATAGTTTGCAGAAAGCTTTCTATCTGACTCAGTTGATCAGCGGGTACTCCAAATTGAGGAATCAATCCCTCCTGCCAGCGCCCGTTAATGTACAAACGTTCTTCGGGGTCGAAACACAAATGATACTCATTGTATACCGGCAGTCCATTTTCAAAACCAGTAATCACCCCACAATCTTTCAAAAAACCGAGGTATTGTTCCAGGTTATTATTGGGTATGGGAACATAATGTGCACCCCAGGGATATGCAGACACATCGTTTTTACCACTTGCCGCATTTCCACCCACTTCTTTTTCAAGATCAAACAATAAAAAATCGTCTTCTCCATTTTGATGGAGGTAACGCGCCGCAGACAATCCACTTACGCCTCCGCCCACTATAACAACTTTTTTGAAAATGGTTTCAGAGGGCTCACTAAAATTTGCTTTTCGCAAAAGATGGCCGGTGGCTGCTGAAGCTCCTACAATACTTCCTTTTATTGGAGGTTTGCCGGTATTGCACGAAGCTACAGCGCCCATACTTGTAAGCAGCAATGAAGATTTTATAAATTGTTTCCGGTTCATCCTGTATGCTTAGTCAAGAAATTTATCCCACTCCTCCTCAAAATAATGTACCAGCACCTGGTTGTTCAATTTGTTGGGTTCCGTTACTTCTTTTGTTTTCATATCGCTGGGAAAAACAAACATGGAGGGTAAAACTGCGGCATTGAGGAACCTTAGTTCTCCGGGCATGGCAGTAAACCAATCCTTACTATCATCTTTCATTGCCATAATATAGCCCCACTCGCCAAAAGAAGGCACATAATTGTGATAGGCTTTTGTATAAAATCCTACCGCCCGCAGTGTTGTGTCAACACACCAAAAACTGCGGGGAGCCGCGTAGGGCGATGTACTTTGTATTACAACTATGCCATCCTCGCTCACCGCATGCTTCAAGATTTTATAAAAGGCGGTACTGTATAATTTGCCAATAGAAAAATTAGACGGGTCGGGGAAGTCAATAACGACAGCATCAAAAACCGTTGGGCTGTTCTTTAACCATTCAAATGCATCGGCATTGTATATATGCACTTTTTCGTTCAGCAGCGATTTCTTATTCAACTCAACCAATACCTCCTGCGAACTGAATAATCCTGTTATTACCGAGTCCAGGTCTACCAGTATAATATTTTTTACTGAAGGATATTTAAGAATTTCTCTTACGGCAAACCCGTCGCCTCCACCTAAAACCAAAACATTTTCCAGCTTTTTTACAGATGAAAGAGCGGGATGTACCAATGCTTCGTGATACCTGTATTCGTCTGCCGAACTGAATTGCAGATTACCATTCAGAAAGAGGCGGGTTTCGCGGCGGTTTCGCGTTAATACAATGCGCTGGTAGGGCGAAGAAGCAGCATAAACAATGTTATCGTTAAAGGTCATGCTTTCACTGTATGACATTATTCTTTCTGAAAAAACGAATGCAACCAATTCAATCAGCAATAGTGCTACCGATAAAAGTTTAAGCACACTGGCACGCCTGAGTTGGTTTGAGAAATAATGTGCCAGGAACCACCCAACACCGATGTTCATCATACCGAAGAACAGCGCGGTTCTAATTAAGCCAAGTTGTGGTACAAGCAATAATGGAAAAACAAGCGAAGCAAGCAAAGCTCCTATATAATCGAAAGTAAAAACCCGGCTCACCAGTTCCTTAAACTCAACTTTATCTTTGAGTATCCGCATGAGCAGCGGAATTTCAAGTCCCACCAAAATACCTGTTATGCATACTATAGCATACAATATTATGCGAAAGGAGGAAGCGAGCGGAAAAACCATAAAAAGCGCAACAGCACTGAACCCGCCAATTACTCCAACCAATAATTCAATCCTGATAAACCATTCAAGCAGTTTGTTGTTAAAATACTTTGAAAGAAAAGAACCGATGCCCATTGAAAACAGGTAAACACCTATAATAGTACTGAACTGGGTAACGCTGTCGCCCAACAGGTAACTGGCAAGCGTACCTGCAACCAGCTCATATATCAACCCGCAGGTAGCTATTACAAAAACAGCCACCAGCAACAATAACTGAGCCCCCTTTTCTGAACGCTTCATGTTTTAATGAATAGCCGATGCTATAATAATAGCTACCGAAAGCATAAAAAATCCAGCCAATACTGCCAGAGCCACATTCTTGTTTTCCAATATCTCGGTGCGAAGGTTATGCCTGGGGGTGAGTATTTCCACCAGCACAAATGCTACTACCAGGATAAGTATTCCCAGGAAAGAATAAATAATTGAATTAATAATTGGTTGCGCCATATTGTTGTGTTTAAAATTATTTGTGATAACCGCCAGGGCCGCTGCTGCTCCATTGTTCCTGCTTGTCAAAACTGAACGCTCTTCGGCCGGTTAAGTCGTACCAGGTCATTAAACCGGCTATTGCCAATACAAATATTATAAACCAGCGAAACTGGTATAAAACAGAATTCCTGCTAAAAAAATTAAATTTATTTTTCATAATCTGAATATGGACTGTTCGACCATCGGCTGGCTTCGTTATAGCTCACCAGGAAAAATTTTCCCACCGGCCATGCTAAAACCAGCAGCAAAGCAAATACAAGATTTCTTGAGCTTGGTACATCATACAATACCTCCACATAAAATTCCCTTAACTTTTCACTACTATATTGTTCGCGCATGCCAAGCATGGTTAAGAAATAGGTACCTTTTGGAATATTGGTTAAATAGGCTTGTTCGCGGTTATTACCTTCGGACCAATATTCGCCGCCGCTGTAGCCATGATAATATTCAACGCCTTTTTCGAGGCTGTACTCCTTTCCTGTACCTGCATCTACCAGCGTAGCATTCAGTTCGAACCAGGTATTGTTTACGTTGGCGGCAATTTTAAATAAAAGGTTACTGGAGGATTTATCTAAAAAAAACTTTTCGGTAACAACCGTTACAACATTTGAAGTATCGTTAAACACGTAAGCCTGGTTCAACAGGGTTTTTTCTTTCAGTTGGGAGGTCGTCCAACCATGTAGCAATATAAGCAGCAGTACCGCTATTGCGGCGGCGGCAATTAATTTAATTGGATTTACATATCCTTTTGATTGAACAGCGCCTACGCCAAACTGTTGCGGCAGATCAAAACATGGCTCAAATGTGTTAGATATAGCCGAAGCCCGTATGTGTTCACCCAAGAACCATGTAAACCCTTCTTTAGGAGACTTCTCCATGATCCACATTTCCGGTGGAGAAATATACTCTCTTACGTTAAGATTACCGTTATTAAAAGCATTGTAAGGAAATTCGCCTGCCGCACCTTTTATCTTGTAGGAGTAACCATTGAACAATTGAAAGGGTTCGTTGCCAAACTGAAACGACCGTGTGCTGAGACCAGGCAAAACGGGCGCCTGGCTGGTTTCACGTACGTATATCCAATGCCCGTCATATTCACTTAAAAATGCAAACCCTTCATTCCGATTGTACAAAGTATACTCACGCCACTGAGAGTGGTAAGCATTGCGCTCTTCTTTTTCGGCAAATCCTATTACTTCGTATTCTATTCCTTTAATAATTCCTTTTGCTCCAAGCGGAATCCGTATCTCCCTATCCGGGCAGTAGCGTTCCCTTCTTGAAAAGTCTCTGTTATCATTCAGCGTATATGCCGAATTGCACGAAGGACAGGCGCAGCTTTGGGAGTAGGGATAGGCTTTTAACGTAATGCTGTTAGAGCATTGTGAGCAGGTAAAGGTTTTGCCAGACTGCGCCGGAACATACAAATTTGAAAACTGCAGATCACTGAAGGAAGTATACGTTGTTTCAAAAGCAACCAGGTTATTTTTATTAAAGTAAAAAACGTCGATGTGCCCCCCTTCATGGGCAGCAAACTCCAATATGCGGAAGGACTCTTCGTCTCCAGGCATCCAAACCTCTCCTTCTATTTCCCAGCGCTCGCATTTATCACTGCGTTGCAGTTCGAACTCGCCATACGGCAGAAATGTTTTTTCACCAATTTTAGCAGCATCTATTTTTTGAACAGAAAAGTATTCCGATGACAAACGCCTCATCAATGCATAAATGCCATATCCTTCGGCCAGCCAGCATTCTTTCCCGTCATCAAATTTAATCGTCCAGTAATTAAAAACTGCTTCTTTAAACCAGACACGTATACGACCCAACACTAAAAAATTCTCACCATTCCATTTGCCGCCGGTGCCTGTTTGAATAATATCATTTTTTTCCAAAACCAGCCATCGTGTCTTCGTATATAACTCTCCTGTATTTTTTTTGTGCAGCACTGCACCGCAAACGTCGCACAACTTTATGTTGGTTTCAGTACCGATAAAGCTAACCACCCTGCTGCAGGCGGGACATTGTAGTATTGAGCTCGCCTGCTTCATTTATCGTATAATGATTTGATGGTTAACAATTGTGGCATCAAAATGTTTAACAATTGCATTGAAAATGGCATGCACTGTACCATCATTATTGCGCTGGAAATTACTCAGGTAAATATCAAGATTAATAAGTGCATGCTCGGGCCAGGTATGTACAGAAATATGACTTTCGCTCAGACAAACCACCGCAGTAAAACCTCCAGGTACAAAATCGTGATACACTTCGCCCAGCTTCTGCAATGAATACTGCTGTATTAAAAGGTTTAACTGCTGCATAAAAGCCTGGCAGTGCATAATACCGTCGGAGTTCGGAGTTTGTAATGTGGCTATAAGATGCGTTCCGGGTTGATAAGGCATGGGACGTTACTCAATAAAAGCGAAAAATACATTATTTGCCCAAATTTTCTCAGGCTAATTGCTGATTTTTAATTTGACAGCGTTACAGGTTAAGACTAACGCCATTGAAACTTTATGAAAACTGACACACCACGAGTTACAGGTTACCTAGATGAACTGTTCAACTGGTAACGTGAGGCAAAAACACTTACCACTTTACAGTTTGCAAGCAGCTCTCCCCCATCAATAAAATTCCCACCCTCATTTTCAAATAATTAATACTTTTACCGCTCTTATATTTTATTTTCCGTCACTTTAAAATTTACGCATGAAACTCAGAACCGGGCTCTTTGCGACCTTATGCTCGCTTGCCATTTTTGCCTGCAACAGCGGCGATACCGCTGCTACTTCCACAACAGATTCTTCCAGTCAGCAAACCGACACTGTGGCCAACACGGGCAGCACCGCAGGATTTAAATTGGGCGTGCAGATGTGGACATTCAGGATGTTTTCGCTTGCCGACGCGCTGAACAAGGTGGACAGCGCAGGGATTAAACATATTGAAGCATTTTTTGGACAGAAGCTGGGCGGGGGAATGCCGGGTGAATTTGGAACCGGGATGTCTGCCGATACACGTGCTAAACTCAAACAATTGCTCGATTCAAAAGGCATCAATATAGTGGCTATGGGTGTTATTTCTCCCAAAGACCAGGCGGAGTGGGTAAAAGCTTTTGAGCTGGCCAAAGATTTTGGACTGAGCTATATTACCTGCGAGCCGGCTAAAGATCACTGGGATTTTATAGACAGCCTGGGTGGCGCTTATAATATTAAGCTTGCCATTCACGACCATCCTAAACCCAATGCATACGCTACGCCCGATTCGGTGCTGGCGGCTATTAAAGGACACAAAAATATTGGGGCCTGCGCCGATATTGGCCACTGGGCTCGCAATGGTTTGAACCCCACCGAATGTTTGAAACAACTGGAAGGTCATATTTATGGCGCTCACCTGAAAGATATTGTGAAATTCGACGATCCTAAGGCTGCTGACACTGTTGTAAGCAAGGGTGTTATTGAATTTCCCCCGGTTTTTGCCGAGCTGAAAAGGCAGAACTTCAACGGCATGCTTTCTATAGAGCATGAATCGAACTGGTATGACAACCTGCCCGACGTAATTTTTACAAAAGAATATTACGAAGCTGAAGTGGCAAAGTTAAAATAGCGGTTGCGGGAACGGGTGATTGAATTATATAATAACGGTCTGACGCATGTCAGACCGTTCTCTTTATCACTATTAAAAATTAAAGCCCCTGTAGAAACAGGGGCCGTAACCAAAACTAACTGCTTATGAGAATCTTTATATGTAATATTTTATTGTCAATGTCATACATCTATATAGACGCAAAAAGAGCCTCTTTGTCCTAATCCCGAATTGCAAAAGTTTTCTTAAAACGCATTTTTTCTTCCCTGCCACAAAATTGCGTTTTGCATTTCTATCTTTTACATTCTAATGAGTTACCGGTATATAAAATCCAGCAAACTGCTTAACTACGCCCATCTATAAGTGTTTACTTGTACAAATCCCCAAACAATCAGCCATTGTCAAAAGCTCTTTCCAGGGATTTAGGGTGCCGTCTTTGCGAACCATTAATTGTATACCCGGCTTTTTGGTTACAAATTGATTTCACAAAGGAATTATCGGATTTAGAAAACGGTTCTGTTAAACTGGTTTTTAATCATAGGCTACAGTCTTTTCAATGGTTGGGCGGGTTGCTATAATTATTGGATTTGTTACACAAAGTAACAACGCAAACAGGTGGCAGAAAATAGAAGTGAATGTCATTGATTTGTAGCAGTGTGCATGACAACGATATGGCTAAAATACGATTGTGAGCTAGTTGATTGGCATGCCGCGAATTTGGGCTACTGATTTAAAAAACAGCGCCGCATTTAGCGGCGCTGGTGCAATGTCTTTTGTTGTTCGGTTTAGCGGATCATTGCTTTGGTTGGGTTACGGATTAGTCGGGTGTTTTCGCGGTTAATGGTTTTCAAAGGATCAGGTTCAGGTTTTCAGATTCAGGATAAGGATCATGGCGTTTGTCGGTGATTAGTTTGTTTTCAAAGGATCTGGATCTGGTTTTTCGGTTAGGGATGTGTTGGATTTCTTACACAAAGTAACGACCAGGTATAGCCGAAAAAAATAGAAGGAGGTGTTATTGTTTTGTAGAAATATGAACGACAGGATGCGTAAAATACGATTGTGGTTATTTAGAGACTGAATGAACAAGCTGGTAAGCTGCTTCCACAAGTGCCACTTATGGTCAAAAAAAAACAGCGCCGCTAAATGCGGCGCTGATGCAATGTCTTTTGTTGTTCGGCTTAGCGGATCATTGCTTTGGTTGGGTTACGGATTGATCGGGTGCTTTCGCGGTTAATGGTTTTCAAAGGATCAGGTTCAGGTTTTCAGATTCAGGATAAGGATCATGGCGTTTGTCGGTGATTAGTTTGTTTTCAAAGGATCTGGATCTGGTTTTACGGTTAGGGATCTATTGGATTTCTTACACAAAGTAACAACCTGGCATAGCCGAAAAAAATAGAAGAGGATGTTATTGTTTTGTAGAAATATTAACGACAGGATGTGTAAAGTACGATTGAGAATTGGAATGAGTAAGTAAAGGTTGAGAGTACCCATTTACTTCATCCATCACAACTCCCAGGCCGCCCCTACGGTGAGAAAAAGATTATACATATTAAACCCCATGCCTTTGAACGAAGAAGGAAATACTGGTCTTAACCCCCAGTTCATATTAGCGTTTACGGCCAGCTTTTTCCAAACCTTTCTTTCTGCCCCTCCTTGTATGCCCCAGTCAAACGATCGCTCCATATCTGCAAAGTTGAACTCAGCCACATCAATGGCCACCTTTTCTCCCATTGAATCTCCTTTGCGTATGTATCCATCCGATACATTGCCGCTAAAACCCGCATCTATCAGCCTTGCCACATACAATCCGGCTTTGTATCGCCATTTGCCACCGGGCGCATATACCACATGCACGGGTAAGGTAATGTATCCATTTTGTACCCTGGTGGTATTGGTGCCGGTAAAGTCTCCCTCAAAAGCAGCGTCGTCCATCGATATAATGGTATGAAAGTAGGCCACACTGTCTTTTGTGTTCATGCCTTTATACTCCAGTTTCAGCCCGGCGCCTATACCCCACCGTTGGTTGAGCGCATATACTACCTCGTAACCCAGGGAGGGAGAAAAGCTGGGAGAAAAACTTTCGATTTTACGAATGGTATTGGGTAATGATACAGGAGCCAGGGCACCGAAATTAAAACCTGCATGTGCGTAGTGCTTCCATTTTTTTGTGGTGCCCTCGGTTATGGTGGTTTGAGCGAATCCATCAAGGCATACACAACAAACAAAAGCAAATACTATAATTGGTTTAAGCATGTTAATTGGTTTATTACGGTAAGATGCTGAGACTGTCTACTACCAGCCGGCTGCCTATAGCCCCCCTGTAACGATCTCCTTCGCTGCTTGAAGAAGCTACAATGGCCAGCATTAAATTGGTGGCGGTAGAATCCCAGTTGGGCACATAAGTAAAAGGAATATCAAATTTTGTAAAATCGGCCTTTGCCGATCCGTCCTGCAACACAGCGGTGGCAAGCACTTTATCGGAAGTATGGATATTCGTGGCATTCAAACGGTCAGGGCCTTTATACAACACCGCATATATCGAACAATTGTCCTGCCTTCCGGCTACTATATTAGCCTGTTCGTCCTGGAAGTTGGGGCCCGGCGCATACTTATAGTACCCGGTAAACCTGCCGGGTCTTCCCACATAAGGTTCTCCAAACTCCGTTGCCGCCAACGGGTTTAGCAGTGCCTGCGAAGAGTTGAAATTGCCAATAAACAATGAGCCTGCAAACAAATGAACGCCCACCAGCTCCGATAACGTAGTGCCTTTAATGGTAACCATCTCGGCTGCTTTTGTGCCCAGGTATCCATCAGTCGTAGATCTTGTGGGATAAGCACCTGGCTGCTTGGGCACACCCGCCAGGGCCACACCGGGATTACCCGAAGTCCACAACTCTATATTATCTGCTTCAACCGGGTATTCATATTTGTCGCTGTTGTTTACTGCCCAGGTTTCAAATGCAAACTCCCAGTTGCCCACATTTACCACTTCAACGGTATATACTTTTTTATTAGCGCCACTTTCTGAGGTAACCGTATATTCTACCGTATTGCTTTTAGGATGAATAGAATCGCCGGAGGCCGGTGAAACAGTGGCATTGGCTGAAACCGTAATGGCAGGTGCAATGCCTTCATTGTATGCTTCGGGCGTAAGAAAGAGCATGATCTTCCGGTTTGCCTGGTTAATAACAACGTCGCCCGTTAGTTGAGATGCATCTATTGTAAATGTCTCAATGTCTGCTTCAGGATTTAAAGGCGCATCTTTAATACACCCAACCATACAACAAACAATAATGATAAGCAGTAAGCCGGTTTTTGTCATAAAAAAGTTTTGTTCACTCATTTAAGATATATTCACCCGGTATTAAAAAATAACCAGGTAAAACGGAATGGTTTATCACTAAGGGATAAGCGGCAAGAACGTTGTTAGCCAAAGACCGGAACAAAGATAACGTTATAAAGATGCACTTTTTAATTGACTTATGCTTGCATGCATTTACCGTTGGTGAGAAAGTTCAAACTTTTGCAAACAGCAGCAACAACGCCTGTAAAATACTATACCAGCCGGTGTTTACCATAGCCGTCAACTTTAGAGAATAGTCGACGCAGGTTGTTCATGCAAGTTAGACTCCTCTTATAGCCGGGGCGACAAGCAGTAGAAAAATGCTAAGCAATTCTGTTAATGTCCGGCCTGGTACTACTGCTTGTCGAAGAATGAGACGTCCGGTTTACAACAGTTCAATTTCGGCTATGCTTAACCTTTTATCGCCACCTGCTATTTCAACAGATTCGATGCGCACATACCGCGTTGCAACGGCTGCGGGCAAATTGAACCGGCGTGGCGTTGGATCGTTGATCAGGTTGCCAAAAGTAAATTCTCCGGCAGATCTCCAGTTTGTGCCATCGTCGCTTATTTTGATCACTCCCGTTTGCAGCATACCTTGTGCATTGCGGTTTTGCGGTGTGTATACCAGTGCTTTTATCGTAGTTTTAACGCCAAGGTCGAGCGCTATAAAATGCGCTGCACCGGTAGAATCGGATTGCCAGTAGGTTCTGCTGTTGGCATCCAATGCAAGGTCGGCCTTGTTCGTACCCTGTTCGCTGTCTGCACCCAGCAGCTTCCATTTACCGGGTGCTGGTCCAAACTCGCGGGTAGCCACGCTTCCTGTTTGAGCATTCAGTTTAGATACTGCTTTCACTTCTCCTTTTTCGAGCATGAAAGGAGCGGTGTAACGCTTGCCGGCTTTATTGGGCATAGCGCCATTTGTGGTATAATAAATTTCTGAACCGGCGTTGAGGTTTTGTGCAGCATTTTGCCCGTGCGGGTTCCAGCCAAATGCATTGCGCGACGCTTCAATGGTTACCAATCCGTTCTTATCGCGCGTAATTTGTAATTGCGGCGGACGGGTTTTGTAATAATGCGCGGTAATATTGCTGATGGCAGGTGCATAACGTGCTTCAGATATCCTTACCCTGAATTTGCTGGCTCGTACTTCGGGAAAACGCAGGATGCGCTTATAACCAATATTGGTAGCTGCGGCTATTTCTTTCCAGTTATTACCAATCCATGCGTCCACAGCGTGCTGCTCCACCCGCTCGCCGTTGGCAACAATGGCTTCCTGCAATACCAGCCTGTTAATGGTAACGGGCGCTGTTGTGGTAATTACAATTTCGCCCGGATGCTGTATTACTACATAAGTATCTTCATTGTTGTCTAAAACATCTACAGGTCCCTTTGCATTGGCAAAGAGGTTTACACCATAAGTTTCTTTAATGCGCTTGCCTGTTTCGATGAGCACCCCGGCGTCTTCGGGCGAAAATTTGCCTTCGCGGTTGGGAGGAATGTTCAGCAGGAAAGTAGAATTGCCGCCAACCGATCTTTCATATATATCAAATACATCGTCTGCACTACGCACTTTCTGGTACTGATCGTCGCGGTAAAACCAACCTTCACGGATAGACGTATTTGTTTCTGCCTGCTGGTAATGAAGAAATTTTCCTTTGTACAGATCTTCCCTGCTGCCAAGCGATTCTTTGGTAAGATCGGGAAAGCTGTTCATTTGATTGGGGTCTTCGGGATAAGGAATTACATTCCACTCTGTGTCTCTTGTTCTTCCTTCCTCATTGCCGCACCAGCGAATGTCTTCTTTACCAAAAATAACGGCTTCGGGCGCGAGCGTGTGAATGAGCTTTTTCCACGCCAGGTAATTGTATTGCTGATTGCCTTTTCTTTTAGGATGTGCACCATCAAACCAAACTTCATGCACAGGTCCGTATTCGGTCAGCAATTCAAACAACTGGTTCAAAAAATATTCGTTGTAATCATCTGCTTCAAATTCAAATTTGTTAGGATTGGCAAATGGTCTGCCGGGCACTTCGCGGGGAATGGTGCGTTTGGTGTATTTGCTGAGGTTGCCATACAATCCTGTGGGGCTTTCGATCTGGAACAAGTCTGCCGGCGAAAGGTATATACCGAGTTTTAACCCGTATTTTCTACAGGAGTTAGAAAGCTCGCGCAAAATATCGCCCTTGCCATTTTGAAAACCGGTAGACATAATGCCGTGGGTGGTATACCTGCTTTGCCATAATACAAAACCGTCGTGGTGCTTTACGGTAATGATCACCATTTTCATGCCCGCCGCTTTCATAGCCTGGCACCACTGATCGGTATGCAGCTCCTTTAAATTAAAAATCTGCGGATCTTCCATGCCGCTTCCCCACTCCATGCGCGTAAACGTATTGGGGCCAAAATGAATGAATGCGATGAACTCATTCTTCAGGGCAGCATATTGGTTACCGGTAGGTACTACATGCGCAGCTTTGAAAATGATTGAATCGTGTGTGTCCGTTGCCGTTACAGGTATGGTGTTATTGTATTGCGCAACTGCAGGCTGGCAACAACATATAAGCAGCAGCGCTGCCAGGTAGTTTTGATATCGCTTCATCTTTATATTTTTCTTCATTTTACTGATACACTTTAACCCAATCCACTATCATTTGCACCGGCAGTTGTTGTGGATTTACCTTGCCTACCCAGCCTCCGCCTAACTGCTGATCGATCATAATATAAAAGGGCTGATCATACGGCCATTGGCTGGCATCTACATTTTCCACTTTGGGATAGCGAAAGGTTTCCTCACCATTAAGCGTAAATACCAAACGGTCGGGATACCATTCAAGGCCAAATATATTATACTCTTTGATGTTAAGCCTGGCAGTACCTCCATGCGGAGGATTTTTCTTTTGTTTGAGCTCGAGCGTGTAATAGGAATGCGTGGTATGGTAAACAATGTCATCGAAATTAAGGTGTTCCATTATATCGATCTCACCATTGCGCGGATAAGGTCCGTATTTATCGTTTTCTGCCAGCATCCACATGGCAGGCCATGCGCCTTGCGCACATTCCAGTTTGGCGCGTATTTCTATCCTGCCGTATTGAAAAGCAAATTTTCCTTTGCTGTAAACGCCGCCGGTTAAAAACGGACGAGGGTCTTTTGTTGTATCAGGATTATTGATGCCGCGCAGGTATAAATTTCCGTCGCGCACAGCATAGCAGGCGGTATCGTCGCTCATGTGCCTGTTCCAATCGGAACTGCCTTTGGGAATTTTTGACCATTTACTGCTGTCAATAGTATTGCCGTTAAAATCATCCTGCCATGTCAGTGCCCATTTTTTTTGCCCGCGTTCTTTTTGCTGTTGAACTGAAGCATGCTGACGCGTTGTTTTGCACCCGGCAATGGTGATCACTAAAATTATTACGCAATTAAATATTGTTTTCATGCTACATTGCTAATACTACCCAGGCGCTTTATAGAGCGCTCATAACTGAAGTATATGAGGGAAATTCAAAAATAGGGAAATTCGGCGTTAAGAACAGTAGTTCCCGTTTGCCAGAAGTTACGGGACGTTCAGGAAGAAGCTATCTTTCAACCCATGAGCAAATGAAGACAAAACGAAGGATAAGCCTTTCATCGAAGGTTTTAGGTTGAAGCTCTTTTATACTCCTCCTTTTTGTATATTGAGTGACCCTAAACGCTTGTATGAATAAGAAAACGATCAGGATCTTTACCATTATAGCTATATGCTCTACGGTGCTGCAAATTATTCCTATTGTAATATCCTACACACATTTGATTTTTGGACTGACTAATTTGATAGAAGTATTAGGTTTGGTGAGCTTTCATGTGCTGTTATTTTTCGTTGCAGATGATCTGAAACGACATTACAAAAAAGACGTTTGGCCTATTTATCTTTTTTCATGCTCCTCAATATTCATGAGTTTCGTGTTTGCGAAAGGAACAACTCAAAACAATATACAGCTCATGTTGTTGATTATCGGGATACTGTCTATAATTTTTGCTGTTTTTATGATAAGAACGGTCTATCGCATTTTTGGAATTGCTTATTTTGTTCTCGCCTTTTCACAGCCATATCCTATATTATAGCTCCCATATACCTTGATACCGATCAAATGTCCTTCTTAGGCTATATCAGTTTTCTTCCGGTATTCTATCCATCGTTGCTGGTATACATAGTAAAAACAAAAGCCAAACAACATCAACTGGAAATTGAGAGCATCGGCATAGAGATCACTGATCATTAAGTGGCTCTGTCAATTTCATGTAATAAAATTGTTACTTCTTCTTAAATAGCACCGGATTGAAAAAAAATGAACAACTTTTGATGTTGATCAGTAATAACTACCGGTCATGAATACAACCATTGTTATTATTGTAGGCATCGTGGCGCTTGCATTAATTGTTTTTGTTACCGTAAAAAATGTGAAAGACAGGAAAAAAGTACTGCCTCCCGATTCGACAGATGACAAAGTACTGGAAGCGCGGATGAATAAAGAGCACCGCCGCAAACAATTGTAGCAAAAGCTGCGGGTTATTATGCCAATATTTACTGCAACATTTTGTTGCCTGAGCGACGTACCAATGTAACGGTGCCTGCCTGGCTCAAAAAGTTTTCGAGACTGAGCACATGCCATTTTTCCAGCGGGGTAATCCAGGGGCATTCGTGGTCTTTGATCTTTTCAACAATCGACCAGCCCTGGAACAAAACTTCTATAGGATCGAAAGCTGGTATAGTGGAAGAAACCTGCTCACAAGCTATGGTTTCACCAGCAATGCTGTATATTGTTTTATTGAAATGCTTTCCCTTAATGTCGCCGTGCTTACCAAACACGCAGTCGCCTAAAATAACGCCAATCACCTCGAAAGAACCGGCAGAAAGTATTTTGTTATTGTAAAGATAACCGCAAAGTTTATCATTTCTATCCAGCAGTGTAGTCATACTAAAAATATTGGAATGCGATATGAATAGATGGGCACAAGATGAACTTTTTTTAGGAATCTCAATGTTAAGTTTTTGTTCCCGGTAGAAAATGTGTGGATAAGTTGAGGTATCAGCTATCAGCTTTCAGCAATCAGCCGTCAGCTATCAGCAATTAGCGGTCAGCTTTTTATGTCTTTTACCCTTTGCCTCCTTCACCTTTCACTTTTCACCCTTCACCCTTCACCTTTCACCTTTCACCCTTCTCTTAATCATTCCTTAACCTGTTCTATTCGCTTTTAAAATAATCTGTTTTTAACTTGTGTAAGCAAATCGCGTAAACAATGAAATACCTTAAAGCTTTTCTTACCATTATCGTATTCATTGCAGCAATGATTGTAAGCTGGTATGCACCATCGGGCAACAGGGGCGGACAATCAACGGCTGGAAATTTATAAACCGGCAACGGCTGCCGGGTAAATTAATCGGCGGCTTTAAACTCCAGGTTCACGCCCACTCTCAGGGCTTTAAGGCCCGACACGCCCTGCAATTCTTCGAGTTCCAGCAGTTCAAGATCGTTTGCCAGTATCTGGTCGGCCTGCAAATAGCGGATATATGAAATATATTCGTCGGCTTCCTTCTGATTGAAATATACAAACGCAATTTTATGAGGTTGCGTAAGTCTTTCTTTGGTTTCTTTAACGCGCACTTTGTCAATTCTCTTTTTTACTATGTGGTACCTGATGTTGTAAGCTCCTTCCACATCAAATCGCTTTTCATCTTTTCTGAACCTTATTTCTATGGGATGGGAATGAATAAATATCAGTTGGGTGGTTTCAACCGGTTTTGACAGCTGAGGCGCCAGCGAGTGGGTATACCTGGCGATGGCCGCCATAGATGTTATTTGCATTAAACGCAGATTCTTCAGGTATATGTCACTGTAAGTTTTGTTGGGTGATATTGACTGACCTATGTAGATATCATATTCAACGCCGTCTGTTCTGAATTTTTCAAAATAGCAGGGATAATGCTGCTGCATTTCTTCTTTCAGTAAATCGAAATATTTGTTTACAGCCGAAATAACAGTAGTCATCGAAGCTTCCTGTTCGCGCCGGTTTTCGTAGGCTATGCCATTGGTATCGTCGATGCTTACAAAATATTCTTCGGCTATCGAAAACAGCTCTGGTTCGCTCTCCGTAAACTCAATCAAAAAAGGATTGATTTCGTTTTCGAGAAAATCGTTCAGGCGCGTTTCATTGCTTAAGCCGGCGCCCGACAAAGCCCTGTTCATCCACTGGCGGGTGAGGAATATTTTTTCATCGAGCAATCCAAACCCCGACTTTTTCTTCAGCTTTTCCAGCACTTTCAATAATATATCAAACTGCACTTCCAGGTCTTTTGCAAGCGCTGCATTTCTGTCTATGGTTGAATTCCTGATATCTACTGCGCCATACAGGGGAAACACATCCCTGAAAATAATGTCTTCAATTTCTCCGTTGCCTGTGCTTTGCTTTTGCAGCAAATAGCGCCAGGCTACTTCGTTAAATTTCCACTGTACCGAAGGCTGTATGGCGGTAAATTTTTCTTTCATCACCTGGTCAATGCTGCTATGCAAAATATCAATGGTGTTTTTAAGCAACTGTGCCAGCAATGGCATAGCGGGTTCAAGGCGGGCCAGCAATACTTCCGTCAATACGCCCTCGGCTTTGCTGTATACTTCCAGCACGCCCACCAGCACGTTGTTGAAAAAAACGGGCAACATAGCATACGATTGCAACCCCGCCAACTCCAGTACAGGCAAAGCTGCATGGGTGTTCTCGCTTTCGGCATATATATCCGGAAAGAAGATCGTTTCAGGATTTTTCATGTAATCATCTGCCAGCGCTGTATCGGTTACATCCATCATATCGTTCTCTATTGCCGTGCGCATGAGGATGCTGCTGCTTAGCATATCTTCTTTAAAAACCACCTTGTTGTTTACCTGCAAAAAAGGCATTATTCCAAACTGAATATCTTTGGTACCGATCAGCGATTTTAATGACCCCTCAAACCGGCTGTAATATTCTTCATCGTGTATCGACACATGACTGAGCAATATTTCTTTAATGCTTTCCAGTGCATGCGCTGCCGTTACTTCAACAGCGGAGGTAATTCCAAATCCTTCAAAGCGAAATTTTTCAACAGGCAGCTCAGCCTGTAACCGCTTAAAAAAACCAGGCATGTCTTTTTTAGCATTTTGAAGCAGCAAGGGATCAATTGGCGGCAACTCGTCAACAGGCGAAACATTAATAAACCTTACATCGGGCATAATTTTAAAATAGCGTGTAAATCCCGCAACCTCGTCCACCACCGGCTTTATCATTTCTCTTGAATAATTGCAGGGTGTATTGTATGCCTTTTCAAGAATCATCGAATACCGCAGTGCAACGTTTAGCTGGTTAATGTCGTTGGTATTTCGTAAAAAAGGTCTGAGCAATCCGCCGCCATGGCGCTCCGTAAGCAGGGTATGAAAGGCTTTTGTGCTGTAAAAAATCACCGGCACCCCTGGCATGCACAGCGCCCAGGAATGATTTTCTTCGTTTTCAATAATAGGGGTTAGTGTATGGTAGATTAAATACAATACATCCTCGTATTTTCCTGCATCTTCCGGCGCAATGCCGGTAATGAGCTCGGGATACTGTTCAAACTGGTTTATTACATAATCAAAAAAATTACATTGCTGTTTACCAGATACCTTTTTTGCATTCTTTAAAAAATCCACAAAGGGCTTAAAACCAAGCACCATTTGAGGAGCCTTTTCCGAAGCGGAAAAGGGAAATATATTGATGATATTTGTTTCCATAAAACAACATAAGCTTTAGCCGGAGTGTAGTGCTTATTTTGGTGCAAAGCTAGCAAACCAAACATTATGCAGGCATACTATCTGCAGTTATACCTGCTATCACCTGGCTGTTAGGGTTGCCACGCCGCATTGCATCCATACGTTGGGGCAGCCCGGACAGGCCGATTATTTTCCCGAAAAACCACATTGCTAATTTATTACCTTAAAGCAGGTTAGTGAGGCAGGAACCCGTATACTACGGCTGTGTAGCACTCTGTACTACATAGCAATAGCATGCTTATCTATTTTCGGGCGCTGCTATTCGTTGTTTCTTTGCATTATCAATTCAATAACTGCTAAACCTGGAATGCATTGTTCATTCCGTTGATTTTTATATACCTGTTTGTTTCTAAATTCTCGTCCATTTTTTTTTGACCTTAAATTCGCCCCTTTATGAAAATTTTAGTAAAGGATGACTGGAGCATTCTCCGTACAGGAATTTGTGGACTCATCCGGCAACACCTTAATGAAATTCACCCGATTGAATGCAATGACACGACTAACCTTTTTGAAAACGTTGTTTCTTCAGAATGTAATCTTGCTATTATCAATTTTCGAACAACCCCTGCCGAAGCTTCTGCACAACTTCGTTTGTTCAGGCAAATCTTTCCTCAATTGCCGGTTATTATAATGGGTTCCGGCGCGGAGAACTATGATGAAGTACTCAATACTGCAAACACATTTTTCATCAATGACAATTGTTCGCTTGAGGAACTAACGGGTTGTATAGAACGAGCCGCCGGCAAAAACATATAGCCCTACTTTGGTAGTGAACAGCGGCACACATCCGGCCGTCGGTTATTATTTATCATTAATCAACATGTATGTAAACATCATTTTGTTTGCAGCCCTCTCTATAGGGTGGATGACACGCGCAGGTGTATGGCGAACAATGGTATGTGCACCTGCGCCTGTTAGTACAAGGAACGAAGCATCATGTGCAGGATGACCGTTTTGTTACAGCTTGTTTATAATATTTTGTTCGCCTGGCTTGTAGTTTGAATTTCGACACGATTGTGCAAACAGTAACTACTTTTTAATACCATTAACTACGATTCCATAGTACCCGCATCGGTTGTTTCTTTGTTCTATCAAATCCGGTTAATGATAAAGTTCTTTATAACGATTTAGGCAGTATACTGGCGGTTACGGGTAACCGTATCCTGTTTCAAAAAGCTTACCTACTGAAAATACACCTAGCCTCGCTAACTTATGATACACCATGGCTAACCAATGAAAATGCACCACAGTAGTAAACTTCGCTGACTTATGAAACATTACCGCTAACTTATAACACCTGTATGCTAACCTGTGAAAATACACTACAACCTTATCCTGATTACCAATGAAAACACTACAGCTAACCGATAAAAATGCCTCAGCGAACCAATGAAAACATACCACGGTCCCTGATCCCGGCTAATTTATTCGCTAATGTGTTAACCTTAATTACAGCTAACCTTTGAAATGCATCCTTGCTTGCCTATGAAAACCTTATTATGCTAACCTATGAAAATATACCGTTACCTCAATTATGCTGCCTGTAATAACCGTCCTGATGATAGTAAACATCGTTGAAAAAAATATATTGCCATGAAAAACCAACACCTCTGATGGAAAAAGGAAAGCGGGAATAACCAGCTTTCCTTTTTTGCGTTTATACGCCGCCCGGCTATGGCACCATCTTCCCAACCCGGAATATTAAAAATCCTTTTTATAAGTAGAGAATTCTCTGTTAAACACAAGCGCAGGTAGTTATCTTAAATTGTTGTAGAGGTGGGGTTTGGGCATAAAAAAAGGGCTGGATAGAAATCCGCCCCCGCTTTTTAATCCAATATCCTATGAAAAACCTGATGCAAGATTACAAAACAGGCTGTTTGGGCGTATATACGATCTAGTAAATGGCAGGTTTTATTGAGCAAATGACTAAAGTTGCCCTGGCGGGTAGTCGTAAGCGTAAGGCGAAGCGGCTGGAATACTGAAGCAGGGGAATTTGATTTGTTGGATGCAGGGCATAAAAAAAGGGCTGGATAGAAATCCGCCCCGCTTTTTAATCCAATATCCTATGAAAAACCTGATGCAAGGATAGTGCGGATTTCCAGCATTGTTTCATCCCATCTAGCGAACCGGCGAAAATATCTAGTAAATGGTAGCAAAATTTAAATAGAAAGCATGATAACTGTATGCTTTTGCAACATGCAATATGCAACTACCACAAACCGGGTATTAATTAAATGCGTACCATATGCTAGTATAATAGTGGATATTTTTGCGGATATACCTGTACATGCTTCAAAGTGCCTTACATTATTTTCTGCATTTTATTTTCCCGCTGTTTATTGCCTTGTGGCTTTACCGCAAAAACTGGTTTGTAACTTATTTAATATTGCTGGCTACCATGCTGGTAGACGCAGATCATTTGCTGTCCAGCCCGGTATACCAGGCCTGCAGGTGCAGCATTGGCTTTCATCCGCTGCACAGTTATGTAGCCTGTGCCGTTTACGTTTTTTGTTTGCTGATACCGAGACTGCGCATTATAGCTATAGGACTGGTGCTGCACATGGCTACCGACGGTTTGGATTGTTATTTAAGCAGTATTTATTGCGGGTGAGGCGTGGGGTATAAGGTGTAAGGTATAGGGCATACGTTCGGAATTTATTGTTTTTCAAACCTCAAACAATAAACGATAAACCACAAATTCTTCCCTATTTCACAATATACTGCACCGGTCTTTTAAAGGAGTCGGCAAATACCAGCATTTCCTTCCATGAATCCCAGGCGGGACCGTCTTTGTCGGTAAGTTTTATATCGGTGTACTGATCGGCTGTGGCGCTGTATTCGCCGGAAATAATGATACCATCTTCTTTTATGTCTACTTTCAGTACCGTGGTAATATTAGCTTCTTCCGACTTTTTAGGACCGGAAATAATGGTTTTTAAGGTTTGACCACTTCGCTCAATTTTATAGCCCGCTTCTAAAAAGCCCCTTATTACCTGTTGAAGTCCGATGCCTGCAATTTTAATGGATGATGTTCCATTTGGCTGGGCAAACCCGATGGCGGGAACAAGCAGGAACAAGCAAATTAAATATTTCATATTGGCCGCATTTGAATTAACAATTACCTCTCTGCTATTATCTATTACATATTCGTGCCAACCTTTAACCATCATCCGATAAAAACGAATTTTTTATGAAATGATGATTTTTTTACCCAGCCTGAACGCCTTTTTTTAAAAATACTAAAAACAAAAACACGAGGCGTGCCGCGGCGCCGATGTTGATAACTATTTTTTGGGCAACGCCGGGGGTTCCCAGCTTGTAAAAACTGAGTGTATTTCCAGGGACTCTTTAATTGAAAAAGTTGTTTCCTGCATTCAAATTTGGTTACATTTTTGCCAATCCCGATCACATACCATAATTGCAGGGTTACTTCAACTTACCGGCGCTTTTTCAACATAACACACATTGGCTATTATTTTATACCAACTCCCCGCGCATTAAAATTTCAGCAACCGGCATGGGATAGTTGTTTTTTTGCAGGTTACTGAAAAATAAGGTATCTATCGTCTACGTTAAATAGATGCACCACCTGCTGATACTGCATGGTTTTTGAAGCAATCATGTATTAATATAGCTGATCTATTATGAAACCTTTTTTGTTTGGCTTTTTTGTAGTTATTTTTCTCTCGCAATGTAGTGATGATACGATGGAAGCCGCTGTGCCGGTTGACAAGGATACGCTCCCTGATAAAAAATTTATTGAGTTTGTAATTCCCAAAGGTCAACATTACGCTGTTCGCGAAGACTCTATAGTGTGGCTGAATATTACCGCTCTGAATTTTGATGTAATTTTTGACAGCTCTGCTATTTATACAACTAAAAACACTGCGAACCAGGCAGACATTAATAAATTATATGGCTTTGCAGACAATGATCATCACCAAACCAACAGTGCGCGGTTAGGATGGAGATGGCATAACAACGAACTTCAATTGCATGCTTACGTTTACAAATTCAAAAAAAGATCGTCGAAGTTTTTAAAAGCAATCCCGTTTAACCAACCAGTCAGCTGCAGTATTGCAATACAGGGCGGCACATATATTTTTATTGCAGACAAAGATACAGTTGCATTAAGCCGGGGTCCGCAACAGGCAACGGCGGCAGGTTATAAACTCTTTCCTTATTTTGGCGGAGATGAAACCGCACCGCATGATGTAAAAATCAAAATAAAAGAAATATAGTTATTACCCTGAGGCCGGGCATTGGATATTGATGAAGGCAGGATTAGATTGAAACAGATTTTAAATGGCGTAACTCAAAACCCGGGATATAGTTTTTGTATGCGTCGGATCCATTCCTGGATAGATTCGGAAGAAACATTGCTGGTGTTGAAGTTGGCAAGATTAAAGCGAACCGTGCGTTGAGCAGCGTTAGATATGAAAATAAAATTTCCACCAACATAAACAGAATATTGTTCCAGCCCGGCAGGAGGGTCTAATTGTCTGAATTTTACTGTGTTTGCCCCCTGCTCAAAATCGGTAAGCACACATATGTTTTCCATAACTGCAAAAATAAGAAAAACAGTTGACTAAGATCAACAAGTAAATATTATGTTATCGTTTATTTTTTAAATAAAAGAGAGGAGCTGTTCATTTTTTCTAGTACCAGTTAAAAGGACTTCCAGATGCTATATGTGTAATTTTTAAGCCGGGAAACTGGGGTTGCAGCCATTGCACCAGCCATTGCATACCAGGCTCCTCGCTTACTGCATGTCCCATTACCAGCAGAGCAACTCTTTCTCCTTTATATTGCGCATCCCGTATGTATTCGCTGGTTTCCCATTCCTGCAACTCACCTACCATCAGCAAATCAGGTTTTTCATTTTGCAAGGCTTCTATTTGTCTTCGTCCGCCCCAGGCACCCGGTAATAAAACAATGCGCCTGCAGTTCCAGCTAAGCTCACCAATGGCTTTTACCTTAGGAAGTTTTAGCTTTTGCTTTACCTCTTTAATAATGTTTTCGAAAGATGCAGACGGCAGTGTAAGCACATGCTGTTTGTCGGCAGCAGAAAATTGTTCCCAACCCAACGCTTTTAAAACGCCTGTTAATATACCATCTGGTTTATGCGCATGCCAGTAATCGTGAAAACGCCATACAACTATACCATGTTTATCGAGCAAGGCTTTTTTGTATTGATAAACGTCATTGTGCTGCAACCATGAGGTGTCGTCGGCATGATTGTAATAAGTTGGTTCGTGCACTATAATAAAATTTGCTTTCAGCGCAATTGCCTTTTCTATTACTTCAGCAGTTGCAAAACTGGCGGTAACGATACCGGATACAGCCGCAGACGGATCGCCCGATTTTACAGTGTCGACCGTATTGGCAAACGGAGCCCCCGGCACGGTTTTAATAATGCTGTCTATTACCTGTTGAATGGTAACAGTTTTATCGGAACTGTCTGCCAATACCTGGCGAGGCAATACCGATGCCATGGCGATAGCTGATCCGGTAGCAATGAACTTTCTTCTAGCCCATTTTTGAGAGTTGTTGGTAACCTTCACTTGTTTTTTTACTGATGAATTTAGCAGAATGTATTGAAAATTGCAAGGAGCGTGTGTCGCCCGGAGGCGACAAGAGCGTTATGCGAGGCGAAGACGCCTCCCATAGCAAAGGCGACAACGAAGGCATTGGATTAAAATCCAATGACACAATATTGCGCCGAGCCTACGGCTCTGCTTGGTCACAAACAGCCAGCCGTAGATTCGGTAGCATTTGTAAGGATGGATTTTAATCCATCCGCTTACAATAAAATGCAACATTGTTGCAAATTAAAAATTAATGCCTATTTTTGTTTTCTAATAAAAGGAAATGTTTACAGAAAATTTTGACGTTATTATCATTGGAGGAAGTTATGCAGGCCTGTCGGCAGCCATGGCACTTGGCAGATCGTTGCGCAATACGTTGATCATAGATGCCGGAAAGCCCTGCAACCAGCAAACACCCCACTCGCATAATTTTATTACGCACGATGGCGAAACACCCGGCAATATCAGAGACAAAGCAAAAGCCCAGGTGCTTGCTTATAAAACAGTGCAGTTGGTAAACGACACGGCAATAACTGCGGTCGATAACACCGGCAGCTTTTCAGTTCAAACCAGCTCCGGGAAAAACTATCAGTCCAAAAAAATATTGTTTGCTACAGGCATACTGGATATTCTGCCGCCAATAAAGGGTTTTGCTGAATGCTGGGGCATATCGGTGCTGCACTGTCCTTATTGCCACGGTTATGAAGTACGCTATCAGAAAACCGGTATCATTGCCAGCGGCGAAGGTGCGGTGGAGTACGCAAAACTGATAAGCAACTGGACAAATGAACTGGCGATCTTTACCAATGGCGCTCCGGCTTTTTCCGATGCCCATGCCGCCACTTTGCAAAAAACGAACGCCAACGTATACCCGCAGGAAATTGAAGCAATAGAACACGTTGCAGGCCAGGTATCAACCGTTCATTTAAAAGATGGCAGCCGTGTAACAGTACCGGTCATCTACCATCGGCCCTCCTTTCAACAACATTCGCCCTTGCCGGAAACGTTAGGATGCAGTCTTACCAGCAACGGATTTATACAGGTGGATGGCATGCAGAAGACAACAATGCCGGGCATATTTGCCGCCGGCGATAACAGCACCGGCTTCAGATCGGTTGCCGAAGCGGTTGCTGCGGGCAACAAAGCGGGGGCGGTGATTAACAAAGAGTTAATAGAAGAAACCTTTGCTACGTAAAATAATTCCGCCCATTTTAAGCAGAAACGTATAAATTTGCAACATAGTAGCAAAATGTAAATTTGTTTAAACAACAAACCATACGGCTTTTTTCTTCGCTGGTAATAATGCTGGTACTTGCATTCAGCATTACTCCCAAAAAGTTTTTACACGACCTGGTAGCAGATCACACAGACGACATTACCGTTGCTGTGAACGACGGACATGATCACATAGATCACCACGGCTTTAATTGTAATTGCGATAACCTGGTAGCTACTTCGCCTTTTACCGCGCATGCCGATCGCATACAATTTTGTTCTCCAACATTTTTTGGAGCACATACCTCCATCCATGCATGGCATACCAAAAGCATTACGCATTCCTTTTTTGCGCTGCGCGCACCGCCCGCCATATAGGTAGTACCACATTTTACGCGAAGGCAGGAAATGCATTCCTGATTTCATCCTGTTATTTCTTCTGACACTATTCAAATTTTATTTGATTGAAACAATTGTTCTTTTTGCTGTTGGGTGCAATCCAAGTCATTCAATGTTTTTCGCAGGATTGCAATTTGCGTTTATCCGGCCACGTAGAAGACGCAGATACCAAAGAAAAACTATACGCAGCCACGGTAGTGCTCAAAGAGCTCAACAAGGAAATTACCACGGATGAAAACGGAGATTTTGTTTTTAGCCAACTTTGCGCCGGGGAATATACGCTGCACATCAGTCATGTAAGCTGCGACCCTATTGAGCAAAAGATCAGGCTGGACCGCAGCCGGCACCAGGATGTTTTTTTATACCACGCCCGCAAAACATTAGGTGCAGTGGTAGTAGAAGCGCAAAAGGGTATTCCGAATACAGGCTTTAAACAGGAGTTGTCTGGCAAAACGCTCGACGAAACAAAAGGAATGTCGCTCGCGCAGGCACTAAGCAAATTGAACGGCGTAAGCATGCTTCAAACCGGTTCCACTGTTTCAAAACCTGTTATCCATGGATTGCACAGCAACCGTATTCTTACCATCAACAATGGCGTGCGCCAGGAAGGACAACAATGGGGCAATGAACACGCCCCGGAAATAGATCCGTTTATTGCCGACAAGCTCACGGTAATTAAGGGCGTGGATGAATTGAAATACGGATCGGATGCCATTGCGGGTGTGATATTGGTAAACCCGCGACCACTGCGTCATTTGCCCGGTTACTACGGCGAGGTAAACACAGGTTATTTTACCAACGACCGGCAATATTATGCGTCTGTTATGTTTGAGCAACAACTCAAAAAACTTTCAGCTTTCAGCTATCGCGTACAAGGCACTTTTAAAAAAGCTGCCAACATCAGCACCCCAAAGTATCGGTTGAACAACACAGCGCTGCAAGAAGCCAACTTTTCGGTAACGGCGGGATGGAAGAAAGAAAATTATGACATCGAATCTTTCTACAGCCAGTTTAATACACAGATCGGAATTTTTTCGGGCTCACATATCGGCAATCTTACCGACCTCAGGAATGCCATCGCCGCATCAAGACCAAATGATATTCACCTGGGAGATGACACCTATAGTATTGGCCGCCCTTACCAGGATGTAACCCATCGTTTGTTTAAAATCAAAACCAACATCAAATCCGGTTTTGGAAAACTTCACGCGCAGTTTGCAGCGCAACACAACCGCCGGCAAGAATACGATGTTGTAAGAGATGCTGAAAGAAAAGGAGCTCAAATGCGGCTGGCGGTGCTTACACTTTCTGAAGATGTTTCGTGGGACCATCCTACAACCGGCGCATTGAACGGTACAATAGGAGTTTCTGCCATGCAGCAGGATAATTCTTATGGAGGACGTTATTTTATTCCGGCATATACTTCGTCCTCCATTGGTGGTTACTGGATTGAAAAGTGGGTGAAACATCAATGGGAAATTCAGGGCGGTGTGCGATACGATTACAAAAACATCAACACTACCAGGTATCCTTACAACAGCGACCCATTGTCGTATCGTTTTAAATACTCTACCCTGGGCGCTTCGCTCAATGCCATTTATAAAATAAGTGAGTTGCTAAAAGTAAATGCAGGAATAACGCTTGCCACCCGCGCTCCGTATGTAAACGAACTGCTGAGCGATGGCATACACCAGGGTACCGGTTTTTATGAAACAGGTTTTATCGACCGGAATACCATCAATATTCCCGATGTAAAACCCGAACAATCTTTCAACATGCTTGCCGGGATTACCTATCACACTCCCTCTAACAACTTCACGGCCGAACTAACATTGTATAACAACATTATTAATAATTTCATTTACCTGCAACCGTCGCCGGGAGATACAATGGTAACGGTGGCGGGTACCTTTTTGCAGGCTAAATGGAAACAAACCGATGCGAGGCTGACAGGACTGGATATTGCGTTGAGCTATAACCTTTCAAAACACCTGGCGCTCAGCTCCCGAACAGCTTTATTAAGAGCATACAACCGTACGCTGGACGATTGGCAAATAGGTATGCCTGCCGACCGCACTACAACAGAGCTTACCTATTCGTTTAACGACAAAGGCAGCCTGTCTCAAACGTATATTTCGCTGGAAGTGCCGGTTGTGTTTAAACAAACCCGCGTACCCGACGAAAACAAACACGGCGTACAGGATTATAAAGCTCCGCCGGCAGGTTATGCATTGTTCAACATCAACGCTTCTACTACCGTGCATATAGGAAAAAATTTACCTGTAACCATCGGGCTATCTGCAAGAAACCTGTTAAACAAATCGTACCGGGAATACATGAACAGCTTTCGCTATTTCACCGACGAAATGGGAAGAAATATTGGTATAAGATTAAAAATACCATTGGAAAAAACTTTGTAAATAATTGCTCATTATAAAAATCTGATCATGAAAATGAATGTAATTTCTAAGACAGCAATCGTTGCCGGATGTGTTTCACTGTTGGCTATAGCTTGCAAAAAAGAGTCGCCCAAGCCGGAAGACAACGACAATGAAATTATTACCACGGTAGAACTCCGCTTTACAGAACAAGGATCCAGCACTTCTGTAACCTATAAATGGGAAGATCTTGATGGCGATGGCGGCAATGCGCCGGCGATAGATGAAATAAAACTGGCACCCAACAAAGTATACAATGTACAGTTATCGCTTTGGGACAAAACAAAAACACCTGCAGAAAACATAACAGAAGAAGTGGAAGAGGAAAGCGATGACCACCGGTTTTACTTTATTCTGTCAGCAGCATCCAATATTACCATTGGCGGTCTTAACAACGATGAAAATGGAATGCCCCTTGGCGTTACCAGCCAGTGGACAACCACCAACGCAGCCAGCGGCTCGGTTAATATTGTTTTGCGGCACTATCCGGATGGTGGAAAAGCAGCCGACGACCTGGTGACCAGCAGCAAATCGTCTACCGATGCGGACGTGACGTTCAGCACAAAGGTTGAATAGGTAAAAAGGCAGAAGGGAGGAGTAAGAAGGCAGCCACTCTTACCGAAGGTTTCCAACCTTTTGAAGGTTGGAAACCTTTAGCCACGAAGAAGGCAGTAGTTAAGAAGCCGGGAGCAACTTACTACTGCCTTCTTACTTTACACCTTACCCCTATACCCACACTTTCCACCCCACACCCCACACCTTATACCTTCCATTTCATACTATCGGCTTACTTTTGCGCCATGGCTATACCATTGGCAGAACGATTAAGGCCTCGCTCACTCAACGACCTTATAGGGCAGGAGCACCTTACAGGCAAAGGGAGCGTATTGCGCAAGGCTATTGATGCGGGAAAAATTCCTTCAATGATATTATGGGGACCTCCGGGCGTAGGCAAAACCACCATTGCTAACATTATTGCATATACGCTGAACGTTCCTTTTTATACACTCAGTGCCATCAGCTCGGGTGTGAAGGAGGTAAGAGAAGTAATTGAAAAAGCAAAGCTGCTGCCCGAAAGCATATTGTTTATAGACGAAATACACAGGTTTAATAAAGGACAGCAGGATGCACTGCTGGGTGCGGTAGAAAAAGGAACAATTACCCTGATAGGCGCCACTACAGAAAACCCTTCGTTTGAAGTAAATGCGGCTTTGCTAAGCCGCTGCCTGGTATATGTGCTGAAACCGCTGGATGAAAATGCTTTAAAACGGTTATTGGAACAAGCCATTGAAAAAGATGAACTGCTGAAAAGCAGGCAGGTTGCATTGAACGAAACAAGCGCCTTGCTGAATATATCGGGCGGCGACGCCAGGAAACTACTGAACCTCCTGGAAATAGTGGTAGACGCCTTGCCCGAAAACCAACCTGCAACCATTACGGATGAGCTGGTAATGCAAATTGCGCAAAAACGCATTGCGCTGTACGATAAGAGCGGCGAGCAGCATTATGATATTATTTCAGCATTTATAAAATCCATAAGAGGCAGCGATCCCAACGGTGCTGTATACTGGCTGGCGCGAATGATTGAGGGAGGCGAAGATGTAAAATTTATTGCACGCCGGCTGGTGATACTGGCAAGCGAAGACATAGGCAACGCAAATGCCAATGCGTTGTTGCTTGCCAATGCCACTTTTGAAGCTGTTAATAAAATTGGTTATCCCGAAGCAAGGATCATTCTGTCGCAATGCGCCACATACCTGGCATCCTCTCCCAAAAGCAATGCCTCTTATATGGCTATCAACGATGCGTTGGCAGCAGTAAAGCAACATGGCGACCTGCCTGTTCCCCTGCACCTGCGCAATGCCCCCACCCGACTTATGAAAAATCTCGACTATGGAAAGGGCTATCAGTATTCGCACGATTATGAAAAGAATTTTTCACCACAGGAATATTTACCCGATGCAATCAGCGGCACAGCATTTTACAGTCCCGGTAAAAATGCCAGGGAAGAAGAGTTGCGAAAGCACCTGAAAAATTTGTGGAAAGAGAAATACGGATACTGATTTGAGATTTCTGATTTGAGATTTTGTGGGCACAGCAGGTTTATTAAATTGACAAGCATATCTTCTGATTCCTGACAGCCATCCATTTTGTTTCTTGTTATTTGCTTTTTGTTATTTATTTTTTGTTACCATACATCAAATTCTTATGCAGCTGTACTGGACACTGAAACCTTTTGAAACGCTTACTAACACGGAGCTGTATAAGATACTGCAACTAAGAATCGAAGTTTTTATTGTTGAACAGCAGTGCGCCTTTCAGGATGCAGATGATAAAGATCAAAAAGCCAGTCATTTATGCGCCTGGAATGGGGATAAACTGGCAGCCTGCACGCGTATTTTACCGCCGGGCACCTCGTATGCAGAGGCTTCCATCGGACGGGTAGTAACCGCAGCCAATGCCAGGGGAACAGGCGTTGGCAGAGAGTTAATGCAGCGTTCTATAGCCGCTGTATACCAGCTTTTTGGAAAAACACCCATACGAATTGGTGCACAATTTTACCTGAAAAAATTCTATGAAAGTTTCGGTTTTGTGCAAGACAGCGAAATCTACCTGGAAGATAATATTGAGCATATAAAAATGATATTGCATTAAATTTTTCTTTCGTTTATCAATGCATCGCAACGTGTTGCAACCCCCTCGCCTCTTATAATATTTCCCCCTCTTCATCGTTTAATAGATAGTCCAATATTTTATTGAAGCAATAAATCCGCTCTCATGATAAAATGTATACCTATCCTGACTTTTCGTGCCTGTATAGTAATGGCATTAGGTCTGCTGACAACAAAATCTTACAGCCAATATCAATTTTTTGGCAAACCCACTTATGAAATCGGGCTTAACCTCGGGCCTTCCAACCTGTTGGGAGATCTTGGCGGACGCCACGGCGTTGGAACGACCTTCATCAAAGACAACAATATTCAGATGACGAAACTGATGAAGGGCGCTTATTTCACAATTCGGCCAAGCGAATTTTTTGGACTGTCGCTGGCGGTAAACTTTACCACGCTGGAAGGTGCAGACAGCATTATTGTTGATAAAGGCGGCGCTGAAATAGCCCGTAAAAACAGGAACCTCTCTGTTCAAACTCCTATAACCGAAGCAACCTTAACCGCAGAAATTTATCCAACTGTTTTGCTGGAAGCTGATGATAAAGACGTATACCACAAATTCCGCCCCTACGGTATTCTTGGTATTGGTGTTTTTAAATTTAATCCTAAAAGTGAGTACATAGCACCTGATGGCTCAAGACGTCTGGTGGAGTTACAACCTTTGCGTACCGAAGGACAGGGAATGTCTCAATATCCCGACCGGAAAGAATACAGTCTTACACAAATCAATATTCCTTACGGTGTGGGTATCCGTTATTATTTTTCCGACAGGATAAACGGCGCGCTGGAAGTGGTGAATCGTAAAACATTTACTGACTATATTGATGATATTGGTACCAATTATATTGCCGATAGTGATTTTGACAGCTATTTTGGAGCTGGCTCTGCAACGGCCGAAATTGCCAAGCAGGTAGCTAACAAATCAATGCAGGTAAGCCCTGGCGTTAGAATTCCGGGTTACAATGCAGGCGACAAAAGAGGAACCGGTACACGTATGGATTCCTATTATTCCATTTCTGTAAAACTGGGCATCAGGTTTGGTGGCGATTACTCAAACGGATCACTGCCCTGTCCTGTAAGATTCTAACAAGCTGCAATCATTAAATAAAAGATTTTCTGTCATCCTGTAAACCTAGATCCATGAAGAAAACTTTATCCTCCAATATTGTATTGATACGAGTAATGATTATTGCTTTCATCGTTATTTATACGCTTATTGCAAACGCATAACAGTTATGGTTTACGGTTAAACAACAAACCGTAAACCATACTCTGCTCACCCTGTAAAAGACGAATCTCAATCAATTGTAAATTCAAACTCGTCGTACGACGCGGTACGCCATGCAAACTGTCTTGTGGTGGGCGATATGGCAAATAACGGAGAGAATGTTTTAACCTTTACTGTTTTTCCATCTGGCAAAAATTCCAGGATGCGCAACCAGCCATCACCACCGTTCCCATGCCATCCTCCGCCCATTGCCTGTGCGTTGAAAACCATCTGGCTCACTTTTTTGCCAGCAGCATTTTTATCCTGCCTGAAACCCACATGCGCTCTTGCATCGTTTTCGCCACCAATATGACCGGAAAAAACCAGTTGAAAATTGGAAGAAGGCTCCACCAGTTTTTTCCACATTGCTTCTCCATAATTTCCATCTGCAACAGGATAATTCTCTTTTACTATTCGATCGTTGCCGGCATTCAGATAAGAATGTGTGAGAATAGCTCCCGTATAATTTTTATACTTTTCCATGGCAGCCACTTTTTTTGCCCATGCTACAACGGTATCGCGGGGAGCAAACTCCAACGTAAAAAACAAAAACTTTCGTCCGGCGGGCGATACAAATTCGTATGCTGCGTTTTCGAGCGTGGGAATGCCTTCGGCATTTACCGTTACTTCTCTTACCATTTTTTGTGTAAGAAAGTTTTTGTCTACCGGGAAATACTGGTTGTAGTTTGACCTGCGCACACTGATATTCGAGTATCCGTAGTCGTGATTTCCCGCCGCCAGTATATAAGGCACTTTACCGTCGAGCCGGTTAAAAGCCTTTGCTACAGAAGCCCATTGTTTCCTGCTTGGCTGGTCGCCACCAATACCATCGGGATTGATCATTTCATTCTGCTCCACAAGGTCGCCGGTACAAATAACAAGCTGTATGTTCAGCTTTTTGATATTGTCGCTTACCCATGCGGTCATCAGTTCAAACAATGGTTGATTCCGTTCAAATTTTTGATAGGTCTGTGGATCGGGTAACATAATAACCGACCATGAACCAGGATTGCTCAGTTCGGGGGCTTTGTAATTCGCCTGTTGTGCATTTGCGGTGGAAACAGCAATGGCTAAAAACAAAACAGTTGCAGTCTGCAGAAAAAACTTTTTCATATATCTTACTTAACAGGTTATTGCGCCACTCTTGTTGCGCTGATAAAATTGATGTATCGGTGATTTTTCCATTCCACCGTTTCCATGGTAACAGTGTAATTGCCCCAGGCATGTTTTACAGTGGCACTCACCTGCCTCGGTTTTACAGCCAAGCCTGCTTTTGTTTTATCATCATTCATCAGTTCCGTGAGTATGCGTCCTTGCATGGAGGATGGTATACTGATATGATGCAATTGCAGGATGGTGGGAACCATATCTGTATTGGAAGATGGAATATTACTGTTATATGATTTTTTGAAGGAAGGACCTGAGGCGATAAAAGGGATATGAATTTCGTACCTGCTGGATCCTCCATGCCCCGCCACGCCGGTTGAAGCAGCCGCTCCGGGATAACCATATTCATTTTTACGATCATCCCAGTTTTCTGAAACAATAATATCAGGCATGCGTTCAGGATGATTGGCGTACGCCATTTCAAGCGACAATGTTCCTTCAACGAACCCGTCGTTTGAACCGGGCTTGCTTGCTTTTGTAAACAACCCGCCCACCCATTGCTGCTGTTGCAATGTGGTAACGATTTTGCGTATGCGCTGTTCATTATGTTCTTTCACATATATACCACTGCCTGCAATGACTACGTCGGAAGAAGCATTGCTTTCTTTTAAACCACTCTTCACTAAATAGTCTGTCATATTTACGCCATCCCGATAAGAAATAAACCCGTGATCGGTCGACACCAGGATATTAAATACCTCATTCAATCCTTTTGCATGTATAGAATCCAGTATGCGCCCAAACTGCCTGTCAACACTCCTCAACGACTCGTTGGCAACGGGCACTCCTACGCCATGTTCATGCGTGGTACCATCCGGATCGGAGAACCATATGGCACTTACCAGCGGGCCATTGCTGTTAAGCGTATACAAGCACAACGCGTTGGTTACCCATCTGTGCCGCTCTGTATTGGGTGTGGCATCTGGCGGCGGTGTTCCCAATTTCGATATTACTTCTTCTTTAAACGAAGCGGGCAATATCATATCAGGATTGATGATCGCACCATTTACTTTATGATTTTGCAGGAATGCCTGCCCCGTGCTACCAGAACTATACACAAAAAGCTTTTCACCCGATTGCTGCAATATTTCACCCAAAGAAATGGCCGTGAGTAATTTCCCGCTTAAGGCTGAATCCACTTTCATCAATTGTTGCGCATTGCCTGTATTTTGCGGCTTTGCTGCATCTACCTGTGGAATGAAGAGTGAATTTTCCATCAATCCATGCATAACAGGATAGGACCCGGTTGCATAAGAAGCGGCATTTACACGGGTAACGGTGGGGAATACACTGTGATGATCATTACCATAAGCTGCTTTATTTTTAAAAGCATATAACCTTGGCATGAGTTGGGGAGTAATATAGTCGGTGCGTAACCCATCAAACATAACGATAAGGGTACGCAGCTTTGCCGTATCAGCTTCGCCGCCTCTTTTTTGTTCAGCAAAAGCCGGCCATACTGAACAGGATAACAATGCACAAACGAAAATCAGTATTCTCATACTTTATATTGTAAATGTGGTTGCAAGGTTTCCAACTTTTTGAAAGTTGGAAACCTTCCTAGTTGATCACAGCCTTGATCATTACAGGCTGATGATCTGAGGGATAACGCTGATCTTTTGCATCGGTAAGCACACCATACTTTTGCACCGTAATATTTGGACTTACAAAAATGTAATCGATCCTGTGCTTCATCGGCGCATCAAACTTAAACGCGTTGAAAGTTCCTTCGGGACCATATGGTGGCGCTTGCGTAACATTATGAGCATCCTGGAGGATTGTTTGCATTTCTTTGATCTGCTCGGTTTCGGGGGTGGAGTTAAAATCGCCCACGCAAACAACTGGTGCATTTTTAGCAATCTCCTTTATCTTCTTTACCATCAGCTTGCCCGACTCGCGCCTTGCCTCAACGCCCTGGTGATCGAAATGAACGCAGAAAAAGTAAAATTCTTTTTTAGTAGCGTTGTCCTTCAATTTCGCCCACGAACAAATACGGTTGCAGCAGGTAGCATCCCAGCCTTTACCGGGCTTTTCGGGTGTTTCACTCAACCAAAAGTTGCCGGATTGCAACAATTGAAACCTGTCTTTTTTGTAAAATATTGCGGAATGCTCTCCTGCATCTTTGCCGTCATCTCTTCCTGCACCAAAGCGCCCGTATGCTGTCATTTCTTCCAGTCCTTTGATCTGGTGTATCATTCCTTCCTGCGTACCGAAAATATCAAAGTCGTAAAACCTTACCAGGGCCTTAACATTTTCTTTCCGGTATGGCCACGCGTTCATGCTGTCGCCAGGATTATCGTAACGGATATTGTACGTCGCAATGATAAGCGGCGTGTTTTTTTGCGCCTGTAAATCGTTTGTCATAACGGCAATGCATAACAGTAGAAATAAAAATCTTGTCATTCTATACTTTTTTTGGAAGCAGTGAAGGTAGAAATTTTATGTTAAGAGGAGATTAAGAAAGTGGTGATAAAGTGGTAAGTAGTAAGTGGTAAGTGGTAAGTAGCAAGTGGGCAGCAGGCAGGAGTAAGAAAACGACAATAAAGGCAGTGTTCAAACACTTGTTTACGAAACAGTCAGCAACGCTGCAATCCTCACAGGTCTTTCTAGTGCTGATATGAGTATCGCATCAGTTCGCCTTCTCCAACAAACGGGTAAGCAAAAATCCCAGGTCGCGATCAATATAGTTGATTCGTCCTGTGTTGAATGACATCCCTATTGTGCCGGGAGGTGGAATGGAACCGCCCAGTCCAAACCCGGTTATAGTAAAGAATGTTGCGAATCTATCGGGTTGATACTTTAACCATACGGTTGCTCCGGTAAAACCTCCTTTGCTGAGTTTCAATTCCGTGCCTTCCTTTAATTCATAAGTTAGATAAGACCCCGATGTAAATTCAGTTTTTTTATTGTCTACCTTAAGCGAATATATTTTGCCGTCTTTGTTTTGGCTACAAAATACATATGCTATATTTTTCGTGTGTTTGTTGGAATTGTTTGTTAAGGTAATTTCATCTGCATAGAAAACATCCAGTGTAAAAGACCCGATTCCCGTACTGTCATTGGCAAAAGACTTTAGACTAAAGCAATTTGCACCAAGTTGGTTTGCCATTTTTTTTATTGCAAAGAAGCTGCTGGTTATATCAGCTTTTTTATTTTCCAATGTGGCCATATAGGTTGCCACATAATGAAGCATTGAAGTGTCAATCCCGTTTTCCAGATACGAAAACGCTGTTTGTTTCCCATATTTGTTTTGGTTGCTACTCTGCGAAACCATTTTCACAGTTTGCGCATTTGCCCCAAACGTGAACGTGAGAAAAATGAATGAAAAAAAGTATTTCATTTGATTAGCTTTTCCTTGTTGCGATGCACAAAGCGAAACATCTAACAGGCTGCTGCACTACTTTACCAATGCTGCAGACCTCATCATTTCACCATCTTAACACATGGTTACTGCCCGTTCACTTCTGCCCTTGCCGCTTTATTACCACCTGCTCAACAATTCTCACCACGTCAACGCAAGCTTATTGTTATTGCGGTCTATGTCTGCCATTCTAGCGGTGGGATCTATTTCAACAGAGCGCAGGTTTATCAAACGCTGGTTTACGTCAAATACATAAGTGGGATGTGTCCATTTCCAGGGTTCTTTCACCGAACGGGTGGTAGTATCTTCCGCAGGTTTTTCGCCAAACATAATTAACTGCGGAATGTATACGGTTTCCTTACTGCCATCTTTGTATTGCAATACCACATCCAGCGGCATGGGCATTTTACCGATCATACGCAGGCGGATGTTCAGCTTACCTCCCTGCTCCCACAAACTATCGATGCTGTAGTCAATTGTTTTTGTAGTATTTACCCAATACTCTTTGTACCAGTCCAGCTTCATGTCGCTCACGTTTTCGGCTACCCGCATAAAGTCGTTAATGTTAGGATGTTTAAAGCGCCATTGATTGTAATAGTCGAGCAACACCTTATTTCTTTGCTCTGCTCCTATTATATATCCCAACTGTTCCAAAAACACTTCGCCTTTGGAATAAGCGGCACGGCTGTAAGCAAAATTGGTATTGAAGTGGTCGGCATGAGTAGACAACGGTTCTTCCAGTCCGCTTTTAACCAGGCTAAAATAAGATGCATAAGCATCTGCATGATGCAACGGCAAATCTTCCGGACCGGGATTCGTTGCTGCGGGTCCTGTGGACACGGCATTGCCGGTAACAGGTTTGCTTTTCTGCTCACGATAATAATCGCCTACCAGCCCCGAAGCATAACTTGTAAATCCTTCATCCATCCAGGCGTATTCCGATTCGTTGGTTGCCAGCATCATCTGGTACCAGCTATGCATCCATTCGTGAAAGGCAGTTCCCAATCCGGGGCCGCTTACCAATGTCGCCATCGGATATTCCATACCGCCATCACCACCATGTATAAACGAATATTGTTTATAGGGATACTCGCCGAATTTCTTTTCAATAAATGGCAAAACAATCACGGCTGCGTCTGCCACTTCTTTCCAGGCATTATCGTTGGCTGTGTCGTTGGGTTTATTTTTATACAGCACATGTATCACTCTTCCATCCGATACATTTCTTGTTAAGTGTTTGAATTGCGGATCGGCGGCCCAAACAAAATCGTGCACGTTGGGCGCCACAAAATGCCAGGTAAGCGTATTGCCTGCGGGGCGATTTACTTTAGCGCCTTTCGATTCATAGCCATACCCTATTTGACTGGCATTTTGCAGGTAACCGGTGCCACCAATTATATAGGTTTTATCTAACGTTATCTTCACTTCATAATCGCCCCATACACCATAAAATTCGCGCGCTATATAGGGCGTGGGGTGCCAGCCTTCGTAATCGTATTCGCACAGCTTGGGATACCACTGGCTCATGGAATAGCGAACACCGGTGTTTGGATTGTCCCGTCCTGCACGTCGCACCTGCAATGGAACCTGAGCTTCAAAATCCATATCAAACACCACTTTTGATTTGGGAAGAATGGGTTTGCTCAGCCGGACTTCGAGAATGGTTTCATACAATTTGTATTCCTGCGCCACACCATTCATCTTAAGTGATAATACTTTCTGGTATCCTATTTCATCAGGCTTCAGTTTTTGAATTCTGTCCTGCACACGGGCATCCCAATCGCGTATCACCTGGTTGCCCTGGCCGCGAAACATAGTATTTCCCAATTCACGGCTCCTTGCATCCATCATGCTGTTAGGCTGAAAAGCATTCCAGTATAAATGATAAAATACTTTGTGCAATGTATCGGGCGAGTTGTTCCAATACTCCAGCTTTTGCTTCCCCTTAAACTGATTGGTTTGTACATTCAAATCAATGTCCATCACATACTTTACCTTTTGTTGCCAGCGGTCGGGTTGAGCCATGCCGGACTGCACAATCACTAAACAAGAAAGGGAAACGAATAATAACCTCATTACCTGATTCATTTGATAAACAATAGCTTCAAAGATAGGGGTAAAGGTGAAAAATGAAAGGGTAAAGGTGAAAGAGGAGAGATTCTTCCCGTCTTTCATCTTTACCCTTTTACCTTTGGTATATTTACAGTGTAAGATTGTCTTTCAGCAACTTACCTGAGTCGCTGAACAAAAGGTTCTTTTGCTGAACGCTTGTTTTCAGAACATGTACCCGGTACTGCACTTTATCATCCGGCAAATCAATTTTATACACCGACTTTGTTTCCCAATCGGCATATTTACTTTTAGCCAGCCCATCTTTTACCTCGTCTGGCAATTCACCTGCTTCTATTTCATTTTCTGTGCTGAGCCATTCGCCTTTTTTGTTGAACCGGGCTTCGTATTTATTTCCGTCCTGTTCGAATGTTGCAACAAAATTCTTTAGTTTATCACTCCATTCTACATTCTTTGCATCGGCATATTTTTCAGAAAAGGCATTGGTTACTTCTGCCGGAATTTTGCGGATTTGTGCGGTGGCAGACTGTAAAAAACCTATGCCCGAAAAAATGAGTATCAACAACAATATCTTTTTCATATTCATACTTTTTAAGAAATATAAATGCAATTTCATGCCATCGGAATTAGCAGCACAAATATTAGTGATAAAAAAAGCTTAAATCGTGGGTTGGAACCACGGAGGCACAAAGACACAGAGGGGCACTAGGGATTAATTGTTTATCGTTTGCGGTTTACCGTTTGTTCATACCTGATTGTAATAAGCGGGCTGCGGTGCGCGGTTCCTCTCCTTTGGAGAGGCCAGGTGAGGCATTGAACCACCAAGGCACGGAGGGCACGGGGTATTTGCAGTAGTTATTCTTCTTCTTTTCTCGATTTGCTATCGCGCCCTTCTATTATCACCACAATTTCGCCTTTCACGTTTTTGGCAGCAAAATAATCGTGTACTTCCTGCAGGCTCCCACGCTTGTTTTCTTCAAACATTTTGGTGAGTTCGCGGCTAACACAGCACTGGCGTCCACCGCCGAGATATTCAATGCACTCCCGCAGGGTTTTTACCAACCGCATGGGCGATTCGTAGAGTACAATGGTCCGTTCTTCTTCTGCCAGCTTTTTAAGCAAAGTCTGGCGTCCCTTCTTTAAAGGCAAAAATCCTTCAAAGCAAAACCGGTTAATGGGCAAACCGCTGTTAACCAATGCCGGAACAAAAGCAGTGGCGCCGGGAAGGCATTCTACTTTTACGTTTATTTTTATGCACTCACGCACCAGTAAAAAAGCGGGATCGGATATACCGGGAGTACCCGCATCGGTAAGCAATGCCATGGTTTTGCCATCGCGTATTTGTTCGGCAAGATGCGTTACCACCTTGTGTTCATTGTGCTGGTGATATGGTGTGAGGGGCTTTTGAATGCCGTAATGCTTCAGCAATACAGACGACGTGCGGGTATCTTCTGCCAAAATCAGCTCAACTGATTTTAATATTTCAATTGCCCTGAAGGTAATATCTGCCAGGTTGCCTATAGGTGTAGGCACTATAAACAATTTTGAACCTGCGCCTTCCGGCGCGGCATTGTTATTATTAGCCTCGGCATGTACCTGGTCGCTCAAAATTTGGCTGGTTAAGTGATTGAGTTGGTTAATCAGGTTAAATAAGAATAATTGAGTTAAGTAAGGCAATTAAGTTAATAAGTTAATCAGGATAATGAAGGTAACTGCATTGTACTGACTTACTCAACCGACTTAACTCACTCAACTTACCGAACTCGATTACCCAACTGTAATTTCAAAATATTCCATTACCTGGTTGGCAAGCAGTTTCTGCGATGCTTCTTCTGCAATTCTCCTTGCCTCTGCTTCAGATGCAGCATTTACCTGTAATACAATGTGTTTGCCAATGCGCACATCTTCTACGCCTTTTAAACCCAGGTTACCAAGCCCGCTCATTACGGCTTTCCCTTGTGGATCGAGCAATTCTTTTAAAGGCATTACATTGATATGAACAGCGTAGATCATGATGCTATTTTGTTTTTGAGCAGCAAAGATAACAGAATGTAGGTGATAAAAATAAGTGGAACTGCTGCCCATTTAAACAGGAGGACCCAAATAATTGCCAGTGCTACCAGTATGATCTTGGGCAGGTTATTTTTTAGAGTATAATCTTTAAACTTCATGCCCATAATGGGTATATTACTGATCATGAGATAGCTTAAAACAAATACTACCGCATACCACACCCACTTGTTTAGGAAAAGATCAATCACCTGTGCCGAACTGCTGTGCCAGAAGATGAGTGGAAAGGAGGCAACGAGTATTCCAACAGCAGGCGTTGGCACGCCGCGGAAAGAAAAGTTTTGTTTCTCGTCTATGTTGAACTTGGCAAGTCGCCATGCCGCGGCGCAGGGCAGCAGCAACGCCGGCAACAGCCAAACAACAGATGCATCCAGCCCGTCCTGTTCGCGCGCAACGGATAAACGAAGGAACTGATAGATGATCATTCCCGGAGCTACTCCAAAACTTACCACATCCGCCAGCGAATCAAGTTCCTTACCCATGGCAGATTGCGCCTTGAACAACCTGGCTACAAATCCGTCTAAAAAATCTACCACCCCCGCAAGCGCAATAAACAAGGCTGCCATGAATATCTTTTCGGGCATGTTCATCATTTGTGCACCTTCTTCGGTAGACACTATTGTAATGCCTGTTTGCAAGATCACTATGATTGCCATGCATCCGAAAAACAAATTAAGCAGGGTAAATATGTTGGGAATTTGTTTCATGTTTGGGGTTTCGCGTTTGTTGTTTGGCGTTTGTTGTTTGGGGTTTGTCGTTTTGGGTTCGTCATTTCGATGCAACCCGCCTGCTTAAGCCACTCGGCGGGGAGAAATCTCCATGCAATTTCCTGTGCCGTTTTGCTTCTTGTTTCTTGCTTCTTGGTTCTTGTTTTTTATTTTCTTTATTTTTTCATCAACGTCTCAATCTCCTCAGCAGTAATAGGTATTTTTTTCATGAGATCCTTATTGCCATTTTTACCGATCCAGAAATTATTTTCAATGCGAACGCCCAGGTTTTCTTCTTCAATATAAATACCAGGCTCCACTGTAAATACCATTCCCGCAGCAACAGGGGTAACACGTGGACCCAAATCGTGCACATCTACTCCCAAATGATGTGAAATACCATGGTATAAATATTTCCTGTAAGCACGATTTTCCTTGTCTTCGTTCTTAACATCTGTTTTAGACAACAAACCGATCTTTATAAATTGCTTCGTGGCCTCCTCCCCTACTTTATCTGTATAATCTGCCAATAAAATGCCCGGCTTTAAAATGGAAGCCGCATACCTGTGCAAATGCAAACAGGCATTGTATACCTCTTTTTGCCTTTTGCTGAATTTACCATTTACAGGTACGGTGCGTGTAAGATCGGCACAATAGCCGCCATACTCAGCGCCAAAATCCATCAATATCAGTTCGCCATCCTTGCACTCTTCGCTATTGGAAACATAGTGCAAAATGCGCGCCCTGTCGCCGCTGGCGATGATGGAACTATAGGCCGGCCCGGTAGCCCTGTTTTTCAGGAACTCGTGGTAAATTTCTGCTTCTATTTCATATTCCATCACACCCGGACGTATAAACGATAACAACCTGCGAAATGTTTTTTCGGTAATATCTATCGCCTGCTGCAATACTTCCACTTCCTGCGCAGTTTTAATGCCACGCAGCTCTTTCAGTATAACAGCGCTTCTTTTATAGTTGTGCAACGGGTATCGCCTGCGCATTTCACGGGCGTAGCGGTAATCACGCACGGGCACATTGTTCGCCTTGCGGTCATTTTCGTTTGTATTGAGATAAATATTGGTTGCAGCGTGTACCCATTGCTGTAAGAGCCCCTCCAGCATGTCGAGCCATATAATGGTGGTGATGCCGGAAATAGCCGTAGCTTCTTTTGCCCGCAATCTTTTACCATCCCATTTTTCTTTTAATTCATTGGGACGAACCAACACCAAAACCTCTCTGTACTTTTTATCGGGATTATCGGGGAAAAGAATAAGCATCGAATCTTCCTGCTCAATGCCTGTAAGCCAGTACAGGTCGGCATTTTGCTTAAACTTGTACAGGGCGTCTCCATTGGTAGGCAGTTCGTCGTTGCTGTTAAAAATGGCAATCGAATTTTTCTCCATCCTGCCTGCAAAACGTTTCCTGTTTTGTATAAAAATTTCCGGGTTCAACGGCAAATACTTCATAACAAACGGCTTTATGGTGCTGAATAATAACGCAATATCAGTATAAATGTGGGAATTTGATATTTGAAATTTGAAAGGGCAGGCTCACACACTTTATCAACCTGGTGTGCGATCAACCCGCTTAACCAATTAACCTATTTACATTATTAACAAAATCAATCATTGAGCAATAACAAAAACATATTAGCCCTTACAAAGTTTTTGTGAGAATAATCTGCTATTTTGTAACCTTCCTACACCTGCTAACCTCATTTACATTTAAACGTTTTATCAATGTCTCGTTTAAACAGGAGAGATTTCATTAAACTATCGGCAGGCGCCGCATCTTTGTGGACACCGCTTTTACAAAATGCACTGGCCGTAAAAGCGCATAACGTTACCCGTTCTATTAAAGATGTGCAGCACATTGTAATATTAATGCAGGAAAACCGCTCGTTCGATCACTATTTTGGAGCGATGAAAGGTGTACGTGGGTTTGGCGACCGCTTCCCTATTCCGTTAGAAAGCGGGCAACGTGCCTTCCATCAGTCGGATGGTAAAAGAATTGTACCGCCTTACCGGGCCGATGGAAAAACGACGAATGCAGCACTCATAAATGGCACGCCGCACGACTTCCAGGATACGCAAGCCGCCTGGAACCAGGGTAAATATGGTTTTTGGCCATTGTTTAAAACACCCTATTCGATGGCTTATTACACAAGAGAAGAAATACCGTTTCAATATGCCATGGCAGAGGCGTTTACTATTTCCGACGCTTATCATTGCTCCATAGCTACCGGCACCGACCCCAATCGCATCATGTTCTGGTCGGGCTCAAACTTCAATCCGGAAAAAAGAGCCGCTGGTATTAATTGCACCGATGAAGATTCGGAACCCGTGAATGTGCGCTGCTGGATAACCGGCAAAATGCCCGATCCGGGTTATACTTACCGGCTGAACGGTTTTAAATGGCCAACCATTCCGGATGTATTGCAGGAAGCAGGCATTAGCTGGCGCATTTATCAGGACCCCAACAATAACTGGAGCGGCGCCATGCATGGATGCCTTGCTTTTGACAGTTTCAGGAATGCGAAGCCGGGCTCTCCTATATATGAAAATGGAATGAAGCACTGGTCGCTCCAGCACCTTGAGCGCGACGTAAAAAATGGCACGCTCCCGCAGGTGAGCTGGGTATTGCCTTCGCAAGATGATTCGGAACATCCCGGCGCTCCGTCTAGCCCTTACCGTGCGTCGGAATTTACTCACAAGGTTTTGGCGGCTATCACATCCAACCCGGAAGTGTGGAGCAAAACTGTTTTCTTTTTAACCTTCGACGAGAACGATGGCCTGTTTGATCATTTACCAGCGCCTGCTGTTCCATCTTACAATATTGACAATACGCTGGCGGGAAAATCAACACTGGATCTAGCGGGCATGTATTTCCACAACGATAAGGGTATGGAGCCATTCCAGAACCCGATGGGCGCCCCGGGCATTAAAAGAGTTTACCAGGATAAAAGGGATACCATCTCCGGTAATATTCGCCCGTGGGGCATGGGGCCGCGCGTGCCGCTGTATATTATTTCGCCATGGAGCAAGGGAGGATGGGTGCATTCGGAAGTGGCGGACCATACTTCGGTTGGACAATTCATTGAAAAACGTTTTGGGGTGGAAGTGCCTGCTATTTCGCCCTGGCACCGCGCAGTGAGCAGCGATCTTACGTCCGCATTTGATTTTGAAACACCAAACGACCCGGTATTTCCGACTAAGCCGGATACTTCTCAATACCAGCTAAGAGAAGAGCATTCCAAAAAACTTCCGAAAGCGGTTGCGCCGGAGCAGCCTTCTACTTTGTACCAGGAGAAAGGAAGCCGCTTTTCAAGAGCCTTATCATATCGCCTGCATTGCAATATGCAATATTTGAAAGATAAAAAGCAGGTGCAGCTTGTTTTCAAAAACGAAGGGAATAAAGGTGCTGTTTATCATGTATATGACATGAACCACCTCGACAGGATACCCCGCAGGTATACCGTAGAAGCAGGTAAGTTTTTAGACGATGAATGGGAGGTGGAAGCCAACGGCGGTTACAGCCTGGAAGTATATGGACCTAATGGTTATTTTCACAAATTTGAAGGCAATATCAATACCACCTCAATTTTTGCAACCGTAGAATACGATCACAAAAAAGGAGGCATATCCATCCACATCAAAAATGAAAGTGATCAGCCTGTAACAGTTACCCTCACATCCAACGCATACGATTACCCGAAAGATGAAACGCTGGTAATACCTGCACGCAAAGCTGTAAAGAAAAAACAGGTGCTCACGCGCAGTGGCAACTGGTACGACTTTACGGTTGCTTCAGCCTCCGGCTTTTTGCATCGCTTTGCCGGCAGGGTAGAAACCAAACGGCATGGCGTAAGCGATCCCGCTATGGCGACAGAGATATAAGGGGAGGTATAAGGTTTAAGGCGTAAGGTGTAGGGTATAAGTGCAAGGGCTGTAGGCTCGGTAACATATTGTAAGGGTGGATTTCAATCCGTCCGGTTCCCATAAAAAGGTTTCCAACTTTTAAAAAGTTGGAAACCTTTGGCAGCACTGGTAACTGTTGCAAGGAAACCTTAAACCTGCTTTACCTCACCCCTACCTGTTTCATTACCGTTTTAATACCCTGCTGTATTCTTTCTTCCACGCTTTCGGCAAACGGGCCTGGCATTACGTAGTAAATCATACTGGAGTTGGCCTCATAGCCGCCTTCTTTCAGTATACGCACTGTTGGTATATAACACATTACTTCGTTGGAATAGCCTGCCACAAAAAGACGTTCCTTGTTGTACTGCTTTTTCGCCCACAATGAATAATCCACCACCGTTTCTCCCGCCATTGCCAATATAGAAAGGTCTTTACCAAAGCGGATGGCTTGTATGGGATATGGATACGTAGTTACATTCCACCCTTTGTTGTATGCAGACAGCATTAATTTGGCGCGACGTTGAAGAAACTGATCTTCACTTAAAATTTCCTGCTGGTATTGTGATATATTCAAAGCAGGAAATTCGAGCGGCACTTCTACCAGGCTTGTTTTGATAGGCCCGTTTACAGGAGTCATGCTGCCGTCTATTACTTTTTGTACTGATTCAGCCAATGTTTTGCCGTGTTGCATGGCTAGTTCCAGCGTGCCCCTTGGTTCAGGATTGATGTCACCAGCGCAACCCTGGAAAAAGAGTGCCGTAGCACCTGGGTATTGCGTTTCCAGCTCCAACTGCGCATAGCCGGCATAGTCACCATTAATATTCATATATGCGCCGCTAAGCGTTGTATTGTGGCAGGCGTAACCGAACAAAATGGCTTCGGGTTTATTTTCCATATTGCGGATCATAAGCACCGGCACATCGTGGTCCACAGGTCTTATCTTGATTTCAGGACTGCGCCGGTTTATGCCAAACGGAGCGTTGCCAACACCGCTCGAAACGGTAACCGGATGAATGGAGGCAATAGCGTTGTCTATGATTTCAACAATATCGCGCGTAAGCTGTTGCGCATACGAAGCAACCACTATCATGTTTTTGGTATCGTAATCAAACATGCCAGCCGATGGCCATATCATGGGTCCGGAGTGAGTATGCGAAGAATTAAGCATCAGTTGCGATCTTTCAATGCCATGCTTTTCGCGCACAATGCGTGCAATGTCTTCCGAAATTTCATGCGACAATCCCAATACATCCGTAGTAACGATAACAACCCGCTTTTTGGAAGCGTCTTCCAGCACAATTGCCTTGGCCCACAAATCATGATCTTTTCCCGCAGCCGGGCTAAACCTTTGCGGCGAAGCATACCCATTCAACCAGGCCGGATCTTTGGGCGTAATCGCCTTCCGGGCAACACCTGCCTTTATGGTTTGTGCCTGGGCACTGAATTGCAGCATAAAAAATAAAAGAAGGTAACATAAGCGGGATAAAATCTTTTGCATCGCATTTATATTTTTTCAATGAATGTTTCTAATGAATAAAGCTAATCCTGAAAATAAAGCTGTTTGCACTGATCTTCGCTTACACACGCCGAATATAATAAGAAAGACGTATAAACAGCATGAAAATCAAGACAAATGAAGCGAAGGTTGAAGAAGCGTACTGATAATGCACTGTAAGCAACTTAAACAAGCAGCATTGCCTGTTAAATACTAATTTGGCAAAAAAATCTTTACCGCGCCTCATAAACAGCAATCACTCATGCAACTATTATTTCGAAAACCCCTGCTGAGCTTCATCTTCCTGATGACGATGATGCCCGGAATGGGCCAGGTAAAGCTATATGTAGCAACCAATGGCAACGATAAAAATCAAGGCACATTTAATAAACCGTTTAAAACTTTGCAACGAGCCATTGCTTTTGCGGCAACACAAAAAGAAAAAGCTGTGGTTGTTGCTTTGCGTAAAGGCACGTACTATATCGGCAGCACAATTGCGATAGACGCCTTTGCCTTTCAGCCTTCCTCTTTACAAATAACTGCTTACAATAACGAAGACGTGACCATAAGCGCCGGGAAAAAATTAACGCTGCAATGGAAGCCGTGGAAAAATGGCATTTACATGGCAAATGTGCCGGCAGGGCTTGTATTTGAAAGAATGTATGCAAACAATAAGCTGCAGCCCCTGGCGCGTTACCCGAATTATGATTCTGCAGCCAGAATATTTCATGGCACTGCAGAAGATGCGATTGCACCGGAACGCGTAAAAAAATGGAAAGATCCCGTGGGCGGCTATATTCATGCACTGCATGCTTATGAATGGGGAGGTTTCCATTATCGCATAACCGGCGCCGATAATGAAGGCAAGCTGCAAATGGAAGGCGGCTGGCAAAACAACCGTCCCAATAAAATGCATGAGCAATTTCGGTTTGTTGAAAATATTTTTGAAGAGCTGGATGCGCCCGGCGAGTGGTGGCTCGACCGCAAAAAGAACATACTATACTACAATCCACCCAAAGGAATGGCTATTACAAAAGCAACCATAGAAGTGTCACAACTTAAAAACACCATTGAGCTGAAAGGAACAGAAAAACATCCGCTCAGACATATCAATATTAACGGGATAGAGTTTGCGCACAATGAAAGAAGCTTCATGGATACGAAAGAACCGTTGCTGCGTAGCGACTGGACAATTTATCGCGGTGGCGTTGTGTTAATGGATGGAACAGAACATTGCAAAATATCCGATTGTGTGTTTGAAGGCGTTGGCGGCAATGCTATCATGGTAAGCAATTACAACAGGTACGATACTATTACCGGCTGCCACATTTACAATACCGGCGCCAATGCTGTTTGTTTTATTGGCGATACCAAGGCTGTTCGTTCTCCATCGTATGGTTATGAAAATTTTGTTCAGTACGGGCAACTCGATAAAACCCCGGGGCCGCTCACCAATAACTTTCCACAAAATTGCGTGGTAGCCGATAATCTTTTCCACGACCTGGGCGACATTGAAAAGCAGGCAACCGGCGTGCAAATACAGGTGGCATCAGAAATTACGGTTAGCCATAACAGTATTTACCAAACCTCGCGCGCGGGCATTAATATTGGCGATGGTTGTTTTGGCGGGCATATCCTGGAATTTAACGACGTATTCAATACCGTTAGAGAAACCGGTGATCACGGATCGTTCAATTCCTGGGGACGGGATCGCTTTTGGGCACCCGACAGGAAATACATGGATAGTCTTGCTGCCGTTCATCCGGAGTTGATTTTGCTGGATGCACAAAAACAAACCATCATCCGCAATAACCGCTTTCGTTGCGATCATGGCTGGGATATAGACCTGGACGATGGCTCATCGAACTATCACATTTACAATAACCTTTGCCTGAACGGAGGCTTGAAATTGAGAGAGGGGTTTTACCGCATTGTTGAAAACAACATCATGATCAACAATTCCTTTCATCCGCATGTATGGTTTAAAAACAGCGGCGATGTGTTTGAACGGAATATTGTAATGAAGCAGTATGCTCCCATCCAGGTGAGCGATTGGGGAAAAAAGATCGACAACAATTTATTCCTGGATACCGCAGCATTGCACGATGCACAATCGAGGGGCACCGATGAACATAGCCTTGCTGGCGACCCTATGTTTGTAAATCCAGCCAAAGGAGATTATACGGTGGCTGCAACATCGCCGGCATTAAAAACCGGTTTCAAAAATTTCGCTATGGATGAGTTTGGCGTGCAAAAGCCCTCACTCAAAAAAATAGCACAACAGCCACAAATACCCGTGCTTATTACCGATGCGGGCCTGGCAGACAAATCGGTGCCTGTTTCTTTTTTAGGTGGATCGGTAAAATCGGTAGATGGTTTGGGCGATCGCTCCGCTTACGGGCTTCCCGATGAGACCGGCGTGATCATATTATCGGCGCCGGATAACAGCCTGCTATTTTTATCGGGTCTGCAAAACAAAGATGTGGTTAGAACGGCCGATGGCAAACCGGTAAAAGATGTAAAGCAACTGATGGATATTTACCAGTCTCGGAACTGGACGGGGCGCATAGCCCTAACCGTGATGCGAAATCAGCAGGTGCTGAATGTTGAATTGAAAACGAAATGAGGAGTTGGGAGCTATCAGCAGAAAGGTTTCCAACTTTTTAAAAAGTTGGAAACCTTTTTACTACCAGGCAGTCATACCTGCTACTGAATTGAATAGCCTTTCTTAACAGCCAATTCACGAATGGAGAGGTTAATTGCATCTCCCAGATTGTCATTCCCTGCGGTTGCTTTACTCTGCTTATCAATATATTCCTGTCGTTTAACCGATAACATGGCAATCTCTTTTTGAATTGCTTTTCTTTCTTCTGCTTTTTTAGCTACTATTGCCTCTATTTCAACTTTGGTTTTACCCTTAAATTCCTCCGGCAAATCTTCAGCCTTCATTTTGGTAATTGCAGTTGAATCTTCTTTAGCAAGATCAACAATATCCCAGGTTTTATTTTTGTAGGCCGATTTTGATTTGCTCACAATTCTTTCGGCATAATTTCCTCTATGAATGGACTGAGCATTGTTATCCTGTAAAACCTGGTTTGCCTTTTTCAGGCTGCCTTGCACTCCATACCCTATGTATGTATTGTTAAGCCTGGTATTGCAGGCTTCGATCTGAACATCATAAGGAGTTTCAATAAACACTACCCGCCGGTCTGAATCTATATTAAAATATTTACCACCGCCCTTATCAGCACCATCTTTCCAAAATGTTTGAATGCCTTCCATCCTTTCTCCACAAAAAATAGTATTCACAAAAACATCGTTATGCAAAGCATCAGCAATGCTTTCTTTATAACTAATGCCTCCCTGGTTAAACGGTTCGTTGCCGGCTATATAAATAAGCTTCATGTCAGTCTTTTCTTTGCCCCAAGAAAGTTTTTTCATTGCTTCGTTAATAACGGCTCCGCAATATTCGCTACCGCCATTGGTACGCAAGGCGAACAGTTTTTCAGAAATGAGATCAAGATCGTTGGTAAGAGGTGTTACCTGCCGTATATAATTAGATTGTTGCGAAAGTCCATCGTTACCATATTCGTACAATGCAATTTCCACCACGGGTTCTTTGCCTTGGTACTTAAGGGTGGTAATGGTATTGATGATATTCCACAACCTCGACTTTGCCTGCTCTATCAAACCATCCATACTGTTCGATGTATCCAGCAACAATGCCACCTGTATGCGTGTATTGTCCGATTTATTCTTTCCCGGTTGCTCACTTTGTAAAACCGGGGGCTGTGCCTGCTGTCCCCTGGTAGAAGGCAATCCGCAGTTGCCAAAAACCATTGTTGCTGATAATAAAATAGCCGTTAATAATCTTATTTTCATAGCCCTATTTTTTGGTGATGATTCAAAAATAGAAAGGCTGTTTTTTTGTTTTGCTGCCACTTGGTGAAACGCCTGGCTGACTGGGTGAAACCAACGATGATACATTTTAAATGTTCTATTTTTACAACACTTACAGCATCGCATGCGTTGTTCAGTTATCATATGTTATACTTTCTTTTTAGTGCTGGGTCTGCCAATTGCTCTTAGCGCACAAGACTCTGCCTACAACAAAAAAGGCAGGAGCAGCAAAGTGGGAAAGGCTGCCGAAAATTTAAGAAAGTCGCTGTCTACAGACAATGAATTGCAAATAGCCAAAGAATATGAAACACTGGGAGAGGAATTAATAAACAAAGGAGACTATACTAAAGGTGAAGCCTACCTGAACAAAGCAAAGGATATTTATAATAGGCTGGGTAAAAAAAATGAAGAAGCGGCTGTTTTGCGCACACTGGCCAAAGCACAGGAGTTCCAGAAAAAAATTGCTCCTGCAATTAAAAACTACCAGTTTGCAGCACAGCAAGCGCTCGATACCACCCTGGAAAAAGTGAACTTAAACGATGCCAACCGGCTGAGCACCGTTGATCCGCAAGAGCAGCAAACCCTGGCACAAAAAAACGCTGTTATTTTTACGAGCACAGGCAAAAATGAAGAAGCGGCCGACGCATACAAGCAGGTAGCCGAGTCGCAAATACGGCAAAACAATGCAACAGGTGCGTTGGGCAATCTTAAGAAAGCTATTGAATTTACCCCCAACCCTAAAGAAGCAGCCTCCATTAGCAATAAAATGGCGGAAGTGTATGTGTCAAACAATCAAATCAACCAGGCAATAACCCTTGCTGAAAATGTATTGGCTGAATCCAAAAAAACAAAGGATGTAGCGCAGCAAATTGACCAGCTCCAACTGCTATCAAAACTGCATCAACAAAATAACAATTACCAGCGCGCCGGTTTGTTGCTGCAAGAAGCTTATGATTTATCTGTTATGGCGGGCAATACCAGCAAAGCTAAAAACAGTGCCCTGCTATTGGCAACGTTTTATAAAGAACAGCATAAAAGCGCTGAAGCAAACAGGGTATATCAAACATTTCTTGCCAACCTCGATTCTATTATAAAAAGAGACAGTTCTTTGATAGACGCCAGGTTGTTTGAAATAACAGAAGAGCGGATTAAGGAACTTGAAAAAGAAAAAGTGCTGCAAAATGAACTGATGCAGAAAAAAACCAGGTTCAATTATTTTTTGCTGGGATCAATAATGTTAATGGGGTTACTGCTTTTTTTCATTATACGCGCATTGCAGTCTATCAGGATAAAAAACAAAAAGATAGCGCTGCAATCGTTGCGACGAGAAATGAACCCGCATTTTATATTCAACAGCCTGAACAGCGTCAATCAATACATTGCCGAAAACAGGGAGCTGGAAGCAAACAAATACCTCACTTCGTACGGCAGCCTTATGCGCAACGTGATGGAAAACTCGGGCAAAGATCTTGTAACGCTGACGGTGGAAACAGACCAACTGAAAAAATACCTTGAACTTGAACACCAGCGATTCAGCGAGAAATTTGATTATACGATTGTGCTGGACAAAGAAATTGATGCAGACATGACCTTCATTCCCAACATGCTTATTCAGCCGCATATCGAAAATGCAGTGTGGCATGGCTTGCGGTATAAAGAAGGTAAGGGAAAATTGCAATTGTCGTTCCTCAAAAAAGGAGCATTACTTGAAGTTACTGTTACCGACGATGGCATAGGCATTGCCAAAAGCAGACTGCTGAAAACAGACAATCAAAAAAAACAGCAATCGAGAGGAATTGACAACACAAAGGAAAGGATCGGCTTGCTGAATAAAATTTATAAAACAAATATTTCAATGAAAGTAGAAGAAATAAATAATGACGGCGCAACGGGTACCCGTGTAACAATCAGCATACCTGTGATTACAAAAAAATGATACAGTCGCAAAAAATAAAAGCTGTAATTGTAGAAGATGAAGAAGCTGCCAGGGCTGCCTTGAACGGCTACTTAAAAAAATTTTGCCCGCAGGTAGAAGTGATTGGCACCGCTCAAAACTGCAACCAGGCAATTGAAGTATTGCACAGCCTGCAGCCGCAGTTGGTTTTCCTGGATGTGGAAATGCCCTTTGGCAACGCTTTCGATGTGCTGAATGGTTACCAGGATTTGCAATTTGAAACGATTTTTGTTACCGCATTTTCCGAATATTCATTAAAAGCATTGAACCAGAGTGCAGCCTATTACCTGCTGAAGCCCATTAGTATAGAAGAACTGGTGATTGCCGTAAATAAAGTGCAGCAGCAATTGCAAAACCATCAACTGGTTAACCGCAACCAGGTTATTATTGAAAATTTTAAAGAGCCCAGACCCGAGCGGCAACAGGTTATTTTACCCACCAACGACGGATTTGAAGTGGTAAAAATAGAAGAGATTGTCCGGCTGAAAGGGAACGGCAATTTTACCGATGTGTATTTAAAAGATGGAACCAAAAGAATGGTTTGCCGGTTTTTGAAACACTTTACAGATATCCTGCCTTTTCCGTTTATACGTATCCATAAGTCGCACGTAATAAATGTTCATTTTGTAAAAGCGTACCATAAAGGCGCCGGTGGTTACGTGGTGATGAACGATGGCAACGAAGTGGAACTATCGCCTGCTTACAAGGAACAGTTTTTAGCAGCATTCCAGTAAAGCCTCCAATTTTTTTTAAGTTGAAGATCTTAACAACCTCTTAGCTGGTAGTCAACCTTGTTGCAAATTCAGCCAGGCATTTCAACTGCCGGATGATGCGTACATTTGCATTGTCAACAGCAAACCATTCATTCACAGTAAACAGGATTTATTATGGCAACTTTTGGAGAACTCATTGGTGGCGACAAGCCTGTGCTGGTTGATTTTTTTGCCACCTGGTGCGGACCATGTAAGGTAATGTCTCCCATGCTTGAAAAGTTAAAAGAATCTATTGGAGATGCAGCTACTATTATTAAAATAGACGTAGATAAAAATCCTGCTGCTGCCAATGCTTACCAGGTTCAGGGCGTTCCTACTCTTATTTTGTTCAGGAATGGAAAAATTTTATGGCGGCAATCGGGCGTTGTGCCGGTTGATCAGCTTAAACAAATTATACAACAACACAGTAACTAAATGAAAAAGACAACAGCATGGGGCATAGCCTGCCTCGTTATGTGCTTAACTTATGCGTTTGGACAATCAGGAAAAGTACAGAAAATTCCTGCGGATGTATTTAAAAAAACACTCGACTCTGTGCATGCGAAACAGGTAATTGATGTTAGAACCCCCGAAGAATTCCGGTCGGGTCATCTG
>JBQCFW010000090.1:0-26499 GCA_051958655.1 Agriterribacter sp.
CGTTGCTTTGTTTTTTTCCTATGATAGCAACAATGGGCTCCATTACAAGATCGCGGAAAACTGATTTTTCGGGAAGACATTTATCTGTTTCACAACAGGCTATTCCTAACCCAAACATCAGTTGGTAGTATTCTTTGTTTCGGAAAGCAAAGTTCCAGTAGGCTTCAGCAATATCTTTCAATTGCTGGCAGGGATCGTCCGATTTCTTTTTGGCTGCCTGAAGCTTCTTTATGAGCAGCGCAAAACCTTGTTTGCCAAATTCCAGTAATATGCAATCCTTGTTTTCAAAGTGATCGTAAATCACCGGCACACTGTATTCAATGGCATCGGCTATCTTTCTGACAGACAGAGCCTGCCACCCTTCTTCCCTAACAATTTGCCAGGCTGTTTCAAGGATGCTGTTGCGTACTTCGTCTTTTTGGCGGATGCGCCTTTCTGCTATACCCATATCACGATAGTTTTCCTAACACCGTTAGCAAAGTTAATGGGGTTTGAAATAAAGAAAAAAATATTTTTTTGCAGGAGTGAAAGATTTAGGAACTTCTTGGTTTTAATGCCGCTGGCATTCAATAAGATAAACAACAAAACTGCTAACATGAAAAAACCACTTTTTACAAAAAGCCTGTTTCAGTCAATCAAAACCTTAATTCAACAAGCTCAACGAAATGTTGTTCGAAGTGTAAATACAACAATGCTCCTTACCTATTATGAGATAGGACGAATGATTGTTGAAAACGAGTTGAGTGGCAAAGCCAGAGCCAACTATGCAGATAAAGTATTACTTCAATTAAGTCGGAACTTAACAAGGGAATTTGGGAAAGGATACTCGAAATCGAATTTGGAATACATGAGACAGTTTTATACAATCTATCAAAATCGAATTGTCCAATCAGTGATTGGACAATCTTCTAAAATTGCAGGCACAGGCGAAAAACCTGTATTGATGCGGAATTCCAGAGTTGCCAAACCACAGGGAAAGACTCAAATACCCTTTCCTTTAAGCTGGACGCACTATGTTCAATTATTGAAGATCAGCAATGGAGACGAACGTAATTTTTATGAAATCGAAGCTGCTCAAAATAACTGGAGCGTTCGTGAGTTAATACGCCAGTATAATTCAGCTGTATATGAAAGGGTGGCACTTAGTAAAAACAAAAAAGCTGTAAAGCAGCTTGCGAGAAAAGGTCAAATAGTTGAAAATCCTCTGGACGTTTTAAAAAGTCACTACGTGCTGGAGTTTCTTGATCTGAAAGAAGACAGTTGTTATTCAGAAACAGAATTGGAAACAGCTATCATCAATAAGCTGGAGCATTTTATGTTAGAACTAGGCAAAGGCTTTCTATTTGAAGGACGACAAAGGCGCTTCACCTTTGACGGCGATAATTTTTATGTTGACCTGGTATTTTACAACAGGCTTTTAAAATGCTTTGTTCTCTTTGATTTGAAGATCGGGAAATTAACACATGAGGATATTGGGCAAATGCAGATGTATGCAAACTATTATGACCGCATGGTAAAAGTGAAGGGTGAGAAGCCTACCATTGGTGTTATTCTTTGCAAAGAAGAAAACAAAACTGTTGTAGAATTTACCTTACCAAAAAACAACGAAACAATATTTGCTAAAGAATACAAGGCTGTGTTGCCCAGCAAAGCGGAACTGAAAAAACAGTTAGAATAGAATCAGGTATTAAATCAAATTCAGGCTTTGTCATCTGATTTGCCCCCCCACATGCAATATTCGTGCTGTTAACCATTCCTCCTCTTGTCTCTCAAATGCAATGCTTTGTGATAAATAACGGGAAATACCAAAAGAGTAAACAACGTAGCCGTTACCAACCCGCCGATAATTACAATGGCCAATGGCTTCTGACTTTCTGAACCGATGCCTGTGCTGATAGCTGCGGGCAGCAACCCTATTGCTGCCATTAATGCTGTCATTATCACCGGACGTGTTCTAACCTTAACAGCATTGATGATTGCCTGGTTCAGATCGTTCATGGATTTTGCCTGCTTGTGAAATTCCGAGATGAGGATAACGCCATTTTGCACGCAAATACCAAACAATGCGATAAAACCTACACCCGCCGAAATACCAAAGTTGATGCCGGTAATGTGCAAAGCAAGAATACCACCGATCAATGCAAAGGGAACATTTATCAACACATACCCGGCGTCTTTCGCATTGCTGAACATAATGAACAGCAATATAAAAATGAGGATCAGACTAATAGGCACCACCTGCGACAAACGTTTGCTGGCGCGAACCTGGTTTTCAAACTCTCCCGTCCAGCCTATACTATAGCCGGGATTTAATTTAATGTGTGCGTTTACGTTACGCTGCGCTTCAGCTATGGTACTTCCGAGATCGCGCTCCCGCACCGAAAACTTTACGCCGATAAAACGCTTGGTATTGTCGCGATAAATAAAAGCGGGGCCCGTAACCTGTTTTATACTGGCAATTTCTTTTAATGGAATGCGGGTACCCGTAATGGTGGGTATCATCAGCATCAGGATGTCATCCTCGTTTTTACGATATTCCTTATCATAACGGATGCGGATATCAAACTTTTTTTCACCTTCATATTTCTGGGTGGCTGTTTTGCCACCAATCGCCATTTCAATTACGCCCTGCGCCTCTCCTTTGGTAATGCCATAAATAGCCATCTTTTCCTCGTCGAGCAGGATGCTGATCTCAGGTTGTCCTACATTCCTGAGAATCCCCACATCTTTTACGCCCGGTACATTTTTTATCTGTTCAATCACCTGGTTGGCATATTCATCCAGCTTGTTCAGATCGTCGCCATAAATTTTTACGGCATTAGATGCATTCATTCCCGCTACCGCTTCGGCAACATTATCAATAATAGGCTGTGAATAGTTGTAGTTGATGCCCTGGTAATTTTTTAGCTGCTTGTCCATTTCTTCCACCAGTCCGTCCAGCGTTATCTTTCGCTTCCATTCTTCTTTTGGTTTGAGGTTAACCTGCATTTGCACATAATAAAATCCACTGGGGTCGGTGCCATCATTGCTTCTGCCCGTTTGCGAAAGCACGCCGTTCACCTCCGGAAATCTCATCAGTTCTTTACGAAGCACACTTACCATTTCAACTGTTTTGGGCAATGAATAGCTCATGGGCATTTTTGCTTCTACCCATAATGCGCCCTCATTTAATTGAGGCAAGAACTCCGTTCCAAGCCAGCGGGTAGAAAATACCGTTAACACAAAACAACCCATGGCAATGAACAAAGTAACTTTTTTGTACTTAAAGGTGTAGTTGAATGCTTTTGCAACAGACCTGTTCACAAAACGGGTAAAGAAATTTTCCTTTTCTTTTACATTTTTTTTAAGCAGCAATGCACATAAAACCGGTACCAGCGTGAGCGTAAAAATCAATGCGCCGAGCAACGCAAAACCCAGTGTCCAAGCGAGCGGAGAGAACATTTTCCCTTCTACTTTTTCAAAAGAAAAGATGGGCAACAAAGCAGAAATGATAATGAGCTTTGAAAAGAAAATGGCTTTGCCCATTTGTACGCCGGTGGTTTTGATCAACCCCAGCTTTGCCAGGTTGTTAAACCGCTTCATGCCCACCTGGTGGGCTTTGTGATCGAGCGCCACAAAAATTCCCTCCACCATTACAACCGCACCATCAATAATAATTCCAAAGTCGATGGCGCCCAGCGAGAGCAGGTTGGCACTCATGCCCTTAAGTTTGAGCATAAGAAATGAAAACAACAACGACAATGGTATAACAACGGCAACGATAACAGTAGTACGCCAATCGGCCATGAATAAAAAAACGATCACCGTAACGAGAATAATCCCTTCTGCCAGGTTATGCATCACCGTTTTGGTACAGTAAGCCATTAAATTATCCCGATCGTAAAATGTTTCCATTTTTACATCCGACGGCAATACAGAATTATTTAATTCACTGATCTTTTCCTTCACCCTTGCCAATACTTCGCTCGGGTTTTCGCCCTTGCGCATTACAATAATACCTTCCACTACATCGTCGTTGTTGTTCAGCCCCACCTGCCCTACCCTTGGTTTGCTGGCTTCGCTCACCGTGGCTACATCTTTTACCAGCAAAGGGTTGCCGTTAAAAATGTCTACAATCGTATTTTCAATATCCCGCTGGCTATCCAACAAGCCAATGCCGCGCACCACGTAGGACTGACCGTTCTTTTCAATTACATCTCCCCCCACATTCAGGTTAGATTTACCAATAGCATCGTATAATTCAAGAGGAGTTAAATTGTATTCCTGCAGTTTAACGGGATCTACAGATATTTCGTAAATCTTCTCTTGTCCCCCAAAAGCCACAACATCCGCCACGCCTGCTACCCGTCTTAGTTCCCGGTCTATTGTCCAGTTTTGAATAGTGAGCAGATCCCTTGTATCCCGTTTCTCACTTTTCAATACATACCTGAATATTTCTCCCGTGGGACCATAGGGCGGCTGCACATCAGGCTCCACTTCATCCGGCAGCGAAACATTCCTAAGCTGATTGTTTACCTGCTGCCGGGCAAAAAAATCGTCCACATCGTCTTCAAAAATGATTTTGATAACCGATAGTCCGAACATGGTTATGCTGCGCACATTGGTTTTACGCTGCACGCTGTTCATGGCAATTTCTATGGGCGTGGTTACAAAACGTTCCACTTCTTCAGCGCTTCGGCCATTCCACTCCGTTACAATGATGATCTGCGTATTGGTAACATCCGGAAATGCTTCAATGGGAATTTTCGCAAAACTGAAAACACCAGCAATCACTATAATTCCCACCCAAAAAAAGGTAAAGAATTTGTTCTTTAATGAAAAGGCAATGATATTCTTGATAAACTTGTTCACTGAAAAAGTGTTTAGTCGTTAATCGCATCGTACACCAGTATCCCGTTTTGAGAGATTACGGTCTCTCCTTCTTTCAATCCCGATTCTATATAAGTAATGTCGCCCAACTGCCGGTACACTTCCACCTGCCTTGTTTCAATATGCACCTTGTCTTTAAATACCATTACCCAGTATTTACTTTTATCAAAAATGACCGACGAAGACGGCACACTCACCATCGACTGGTTTTCAGAAAAATGAACACTAACGGTACAGTTCATGTCGGGCTTTAGCTTATAATCGTTGTTGGGAATACGTACCCGAAACTTCATCGACTTGGTATTGGCGTCTATTACGTTGTATATTTTTTCAATCTTGCCTTTGTAATCGGTTTCAGGAAAAGCAAGCGTATTGATTACAGCGTCGTAATTTTCTTTGATGTGCGAGATGTTGCTTTCATTCACGTATGCCACCGCCCATATTTCATCAGTATTGGCTATAGAAAACAGCGGCTCATTCTCGTCGGGCCGAAGCAGTTCGTTGATGTTTATTTTTTTAGTGATTACAAATCCGCTAACCGGTGCCGTAACCGGGAATACCGATCCTTTTTTAAAATTGTAAATGCTGTATATCTCTTTAATTTTTGCAAGGTTGGCTTTGGCTTTTTGCAGCTCTGTTTCTGCAAGCGTTACATCTTTCTCCGAATTTAATTTTCCGGCAAACAGATCATTGGCAACCTGCAGATTTTTCTCGGCAACCGCTACTTCCGTAATAGCGTCCAGTCGTTCCTGTTCGTATTTGGCAACCTCACTGCTCTGGATAGTGGCCAATACCTGGCCTTGCTTTACATAGTCGCCCAGCCCCACATTAATGGAGGTTACCAACCCTCCCACTGCAGAAAAAACCTGGGCTGTTTTGTTGTTATCCGCCTCCATTTTACCAAATAACCGGATTTCATTTTTTACATCTTCGTTCTTTGCTTTGTAAAAAGTGCACTTCGACATCATGGTATCGCTCATCGAAAACGCAGTGGCATCTTCCTTTAGCGGCCTGCTTTTGCAACTGCTGATGGTTATTAAGCCGACGAGCATAAAAAAAATGGTAAATGATCTGTTCATCGTTCTAATAAATGTCTTTACCTGTTAAAAGATTAAGTTGTTCTCCTGAAATGATCAGTTGTGTTTTTATCCGCGTAAGCTCTGTCTGCACTTCGTTATAGGCTTCAAAAAAATCTATAAACTCAACGATTGATATATTTCGCTTTTGAAAGTTGTCAGCCATTCCCTTTACGGTTACTTCAAAATCTGCATTGTATAAAGCCGTTGCTTTACGGTATTCAGAAATGGTTTGCGTATACAGGGAGTAGGCATTTTGCAGGCTGCTCATTATTTCGGTACGCATCGCCTGTAAATTGTATTCCGCTTCGTTTACTTTGAATTGAGAAGCCCTGATATTGCCCTGGTTCCTGTTCCAGAACGGCAATGGAATGGAGATGCCGCCGTTTACCTGGTTATTGAATGCACCGCCTCTCTGATCGTACGACGTAAATGCATTTATATCGGGAATGGCTAGTCGCTTCTGATACTGGAGGTATTGTTTGGCAATCTCTTTGTCCTGCTCAATAATGAGCAGTTCAGGCTTATTGCTCAGCGCCTCGGCCTTAATATCATCCAGTGTTTTTAACTGGATATATTTTTCAATTTCCTGTTCCGAAAATTGAAAATGCATTACAGACGACGTTGCCAATAGCGTTTGCAGGCTGCTTTGTGTTTCAAAAAAATCTTTCAACAACTCTGCCCGGTCGTTGTTCAGCTTTAAATAGGCGCCTTTTAGGCGCACAACATCTTTTAGCGGAATATTGCCCTTGGCCGCCTGCGTTTCGTACGACGAAACAAGGGTGCTTAACAATTCCAGTTGAGTATTGTATCGCTGCAATAAAAGCTGCTGCTGTCCGATAGTAAACAATCCCGTGTGTAGCCGAAATTTAAGCTGACGTAGCAACTGCTGAAATTCAAGTTCAGCAATGCGTGCATTGCTTTTGGCAAGTTCTATTTCCGATTTTCTTTTTCCGCCCAGCAGAATGAGTTGTTCCAACTGAAACGACTTTTGTCCGGTTGCACCCATGTGGAAAGCTTTCCGGTTGTCAGGATCATACGCATTAAACTCCGCCGTAAAAACAGGATTGGGATATAATTTTGCCTGTATGATGCCCGCCTTCTCCGCTTCGATATTCATAGACGAAGCCAGTAGTGAAAAGTTCTTTGCCAAAAAAATACTATCGGCCTGTTGAAGCGTTATCCTGAGCGTATCCTGCGCATTTGCAGAAAAGGAAGAAAGGAGCAATAGAAAAACTATATAACGGATGGGGTTAACTGTCATTGTACCTGTGTTCAAAATACAGGTGCAAATGTTTTAACTATAGGCTTAAAAACACCTTAATGCGCTTAAAATTTAGCTTAAAGACAGGGGAAGTTGAATGGTGAAAGCATTTGTATTTTCCTGTGGGTTGGTATAAACAATTGTGCCCCGATGCAATTCAATAATATTTTTAGTTAACACCAGCCCTAGCCCAAAGCCTACTTTGCCCCTACTGTTTTCCCCTCTGAAAAAGTGGCTGAACAAATATTTTTCTTCTTCGGGAGCAACTGACCTGCCCTGGTTGATAATGGAAATTTTCAATTGATGACTGCCGGTACAATCAATGGTTATTTCGGCCTTTGCTTCGCTGCTGTATGCAATACAATTGCCCAGCAGGTTTTTAAACGCCTCCTGCAATAGCATTTCGTTGGCATTTACCACGAGCTTCGATGCATCGGGAGTATCGGGTATATAATGCACTTCAAAAACAAAACCAGGATAAAGCATATTCAACTCCTCAATACAGTCAAAAACAATTTCGTCTATTCTTACAGGTTGTTTAGCAACATTTTGGCCAGATTCTATTTTCGAAATTTCAAGCAGCACTGTTATCACATCTGCCAGTGACTTGGTTTTTGCTATCTGTCTGTCAATATCGTGTTGCACTGCGTTATCGCCTGTGCGCTGCTTGATGCGCTCGAGCTCCGAAATCAGAACAGCAATGGGCGTTTTTAACTGGTGTGATATGTGATGGATAGAATTTTTCTGAAAAACATATGCTTCGTTGGTCCGGTTAACAAGCTCGTTGAACTTAGCATTTAAAAAATCTATTTCAAAAGTGTTGGTTTGTACGTTGTTGCCTGCAGTACTTTCGCCCACACGGTATTTTCCCAGCAAAGTAGAGAGCCTGGAAATAGGCTGTGCAATGCGGTTAGCAATATAAACAGACAACAGTACAACCAGCGCAGTAAAAACAATAAATACAATAATAAGCAGGTTTCGTAAAAACGACAGCTTCGTGTACCCGAACTCGTCATACGCCTTGCTGATGCCATAGTAGCTTTTGTCGTTCGATTTAAAATAGATAGCCACCACATCGTATACCCCGTCCATCTGCTCTTTCCATTGATTTTTTTCATTCAATTCGTTCAACCATTCGTTCGAATAGCCAATAGGCACATCGTCGAGGCTGGAGTAGATAAGATTTTTGCTACTATCGAAAATGAGCAACTTCTCGTTCAGCAGCGAGTTGATGGTAAGCCTGTTCACTGCCTCTATCAATTCCTTTTTATCTTTTTCAACTTCGGAAATGAAATGCAGGGTAGACAAAATTTTATCCTTCTGTCTTTGTTGAAAATCTTCTTCCCTGAACTCCGAAAATAACCAGTAAATAATAACAAACATTATTCCCACCAGCAATATAGTGGTAGCCGAAAAGTAGAGCAATATCTTATTCCTGATCTTCATTCTGCGTCAAGATAATATCCGTATCCTACCTTGGTTTTAATGGTGTTCCTGCCGAAAGGTTTATCTAGCTTGTTTCGCAGGAAATTAATATATACTTCAATTGTATTAGTATTTGCTTCAAACGAGTTACCCCATATTTCTTTTACCAGGTCGTTTTTTGACACAATTTCTCCCTTATTATCTGCTAACCGCAACAATATCTGGTATTCCCTGGGAGTAAGCGCAATTTCCCGCTCCCCTCGTGTTACCTTTTTAGTGTTTGGATAAATAACAATATCTCCTGCCGTAATAGTTGCATTGGCATTGCCCGTGAGCGTTCTTCGTTTAGTGAGCGCCGTAATGCGTAAAAGCAGTTCCCGCATGTAAAAGGGTTTGGTAAGATAATCGTCTGCCCCGCAGTTAAAACCCAGTACCTTGTCGTCTAACTCCGAAAAAGCGGTTAGCATAATAACCGGCGTGGTGGTATTATATTGCCTGAAAGACTTGCACAGATCAAAACCATTTTTACCAGGCAGGTTTACGTCCATAATCACACAATCAAATGTTTCTTTCTTCAGCATTCGCTCTGCCAACGCTCCATCGTATACAGCAACAGTATTCATCGACTCCGCCTTTAAAGCTTCGCTGATGTTTTGATTCAGTGTATGATCGTCTTCTATCAGGAGAATATTCATCAGGCAAATGTAAGCAGGACGGCGCAACTTAGGATTTGCGTTATTGTCGTTTGTCGTTCGCCGGAGAAAATTATCTGAAGGTACTCGCTGTGCAGGCGTCTTCGCCCCGCACTGTATTGTTGTCGCTTCCTGGCGACTACAACATGAATGCGAGAAAATCCACCGATAAAATATACTTCGCAACCCGCGTAATGCTTCAGGTATAACAAAACATGAGACTGTCAGTAAAGACAGTCTCATGCTATATATTATAAATCATCAGGGAATAAAATCGAGCGGGTGCCAGGCAGTTTTCCAGTCTGCCCAGTTAGGACCATAAGCATAGGAAATAAATTGTGGTTGCGCAGGGTTGATATGCCCCGCTTCATCACCACTCCATCCGCAATTGTGCAGGTATGGTTTGAGGTTACTGGTAAGCTGCGCTTTCTGCGTAAATGTAATGCCATTGGTCGACTCCCATAGCATGATGTAACTATTGGCGGTTAACCTCGATGCGGTATGCACTGCCTGGAATTTCTGAAGATCATCCCTGTACTTTACATCGCAATGATCAGATCCGGCAATATTGGTTTTGTTGATAGCCGTTCCATGAAAGCTCAGCGCGGCCGGCCAATTGGCGTTAGCTGTACTCACGGTGGCTACCCTGGTTTCATTCGTTCCCACATCCGTCCAGGTATAATAAAAATACAGGGTATTATTGTATACCACCATCGACGGTTCTCCTGCTCCCCACGCATCGGCATTGCCAGTGAAAGTAACCACAGGTTGAGGATTTCCGCCCCAGCCGGTTCCATTCCATTTTTGCCAGGGGCCTGTTGGCGAAGTGGAGCGCGCCACATATACATGGTTAAACAGACCCCTGCTGTCTTCCGTAGACGTATAACCGATATAATAGTAACCTCCGAACTTTATTGCAGCAGGATCGCATATAGAGAAGGCATCGCGTGAGCCGGGTGTAGGAGAAAGCACCATTTGCTCGGCAGACCAGGTGATACCGCCGTTTGTCGACCGCTTATAAGCTACTTCATCCCATATGCCTGATGTAGAAGGGCTGGCTGCAAACCAGGCGTCAATACTGCCATCGCTGTTGCGTATAATAGACGGACCATACCGGTATCCGGAACCATTAAAAATATCCCAACCGTTTTCAACGCCGAACACCGCATTAAAGCTGCTGCCGGGAGCCTCGTACCCAGCAGTAACTTCGCCTAGCTGGAATACAAAATTATTTACATCGTCTTTGCCCAATTCGGTAGTTACAATGTGAATACCGTTGGCACTTACCGTAGCGGGTAAACGCAGCACAATTTCGGATTGCTGTGGCGTGTAATAGTGCGTAAAGTTCGCCACCGGCACCCAACTTGGCCCGTTGGAATAAAACACGTTAAACCCAACGGGAAAACCAAGAGCAGCAGATGAGCCCATCCTGGGAAAGAGCTTAACATAGTTTACGTTGTGAAAGCCGTTGAACCAAAAAGCAATCCATTCGGTTACTCCCGCGCTCGACCTGGGCATAGCACTCCATATAGATGAAACATCTCCATCGTTGAGTCGCGATGCCGGCCACAGTTCGGTCGACGCCTGGGCAGTGGTAACCGTTAGGTCGGTAGCCGAAAAATTAAATACCCCGGAGGCATTCATATTCTTTTCCTGTAACAAGTCGCTTTCCCGTTCGATCATAGATTTGCGACAATGTGTGTTCAGTAGCACCAAGGCTACCAGCAGCAAGCAATTCGAAAGACGCATAGTGTATATTTTGGGTGAATAAAAACACTTTGCACCAGGGTGGATACGGGAAAAGGGAAGAGTGGGTTTGGGAAATGTTACCTCAAAATCTGGTTGAAAATGAAAGTAATTTAATCTGCCGAACACGCTGTCATGGGCTATCCTGAGCTATAGGTAACAATATATTGCCCGTTAGGGAAAATTATGTATTGATATGAAATACGGATGGATTGACATCCGTCCTTACAATATGCTACCGAGCCTACGGCTCTAGCGCTTTGTAATGATGCAAAGCCATAGACGCCCGTTATGCGAGGCGTCTTCGCCTCGTATATTGCTATCATCGCCTCTGGCGACGTTCAAAAAACTGAAGCTTGAACAGTTATAACTCCTTTACCGGCCTTTTTGAACCACTAACGGTGGCATAAACGACGTAGTTTTCTCATCGTGTAGTGCTAACATGTACAAAACAATAATAGAACGTACTATTTTTTATGGTTGTAACCTGATGTTTCTTTGCATCAGTATTAAACGCCCCTTTAGACAACAATAACCCTTAAACCTTAGAAAGCACTAAACCCTTAACTTCTGGAACGCATATCGGCAACAGGAATTACCCGAAACAGCCCTGATCCCTGTTCACTGTTGCCGATTTTTTTCTTCTTTATAACGCCGCTATTATAATCACTGCTTTCAGCAACAAGTAACTTACGGTTAACATTATACGCTGGTTTTTGACTCATTCCTCCTTGCTTCGTATATTCACCGATCATCCAAAAACAGCTTGTTCAATGAAATTACCGGTACTTGTTTCCCTGGCTATATTAACCGGATTTTGCGCTTGTAACAGCAACAGCAATAAACCCACCGCCGGTTCCGTAAAAAATCTTACCCTGGTAGAGAACAAACAAACAGGTACCATTGAGGTGTACAGCTACAGATCCAACGATGCGGTATTGGTTCAGCACGCGGAGAAAGATTTCCGCCCGTATATCCATCCCATCGTGGCTCCCGACGGAAAAGGCATTCTCACTGAAAACAGTCCCGGGCATCACAAACATCAGAACGGATTGTATTGGGGATTTACAAAAGTGAATGAACGAGACTATTTCCATCATCCCGGCGATGGTTACTGGAAAAAAATATCAGCCAATATTATTGAGGGTGAAGGCACCACTGTAAAATGGCAAACGGTATACGACCTGCTGGATGAAAAAGGCAATACCGTTATGACCCAAACCCAAAATTGGGCAATGACGCAGGACAGTGCGCGTTATTTTTTGACATTTGAATGGAAAGGCGAAGCTAAAACCGACATTACCATAGGGAAGTACGATTATGGTGGATTGTTTTTAAGAATGCCATGGAAGGAAGGCATTAACGGCGAGGTTGTAAATGCTGCGCGTCAGAAAAATGAAAAAGCAGAAGGACAACGGGCTATGTGGGTAGATGTGGGCATGCAGGTGGAGGGCAGGGACGACATGGCGCACATTGCACTATTTGATCATCCTGAAAACCGGGGTTATCCCCAACGCTGGCGGGTAGACGGACAGTTAGGTGTGGGACCGGCTTCGGCGAGAGACAGCAGCTGGACCATTAAAAAAGGAAATACAGAAGTATTTAAGCACCGGTTAATGATATACACCGGCGATCTGAACGACAAGGAGGTATCAGACCAGTGGGCATCCTACACCGGCAAAACATCTTTATACAATACAACAGAATTGTGGGCAATGGCGCAACAGGAAGCACTCGAAGCCAAATTTTTGACACCGGATGAAGCGGTTGCCGCCATGACTTTAAAAAACGGCAACAAAGCAAATGTGTGGGCTTCGGAACCAATGATGACACAACCCATGGCTTTTTGCTGGGACGATCGCGGACGGTTATGGGTAGCCGAAAACAAAGACTATGAATCGCGCGGGCACGGATTTTCCAATGCCGGCGACAGCCGCATTATTATACTGGAAGATACCAACCACGATGGCAGGGCTGATACTAAAAAAGTGTTTATGGAGGGAATCGCTTTCCCTGCTGCGCTGGCAGTTGGATTTGATGGTGTGTTTGTGGGAGCACCGCCTAACCTGTTGTTTGTGCCCGACCGCAATCACGACGATATTGCTGAAATAAAAGACATAGAAGTAAGGCTAACGGGATGGGGCATACGCGACCGGCACGAAACCTTGAATAGCTTTCATTGGGGACCGGACGGATGGTTGTATGGTTGCCAGGGTTTTGCCACACCATCAAAAGTGCGGAAACCCAAAGGCAAGGGCAAACTCTATCGTCATAAAGATCCTTTCCCCGAAAATATACTCGAAGGCGATGGCGTAGACATCAACGGCGGTGTATGGCGCTACCACCCGGTAAAAGATAAATTTGAAGTGGTGGCGCACGGCTTCAGCAACCCCTGGGGTATCGACTACGATGCCAAGGGACAACTCTTCATCAGCGCCTGCGTGATACCACACATGTGGCACGTCATTCCCGGAGGCATATACCACCGGCAGGGCGGTCAGCATTTCAACCCCTACGTATACGACGATATTAAAACCATCACCAATCACAGCCACCGCTCTGCGCACGGCGGCGCACGCGTATACCAGTCAGATGCTTTTCCGGCTGCACAGCGGGGCAGGATTTTCATGTGCAATATTCATGAACATGCCGTGTTATCAGATGTATTGCAGAAACAGGGATCGGGCTTCGTGGCACAGCATGGAGAAGATTTTATGATGGCAAACAATGGCCAATGGGTTGGTTTTAGCATGGAGGTGGGACCAGACGGTGGTATATATGCGCTGGACTGGCACGATGCAGATATATGCGGGCAAACAGTGCGCAACAGCGAAACAGGCCGCATCTTCAGGATAATGCCTGCCAGATCGGAAGCTGTGAATTTTGCCGGACGATACGATGACCTGAGCAAGCTAAGCAACAAGCAACTGGCGGCGTTGCAAACCAGCAGCAGCGACTGGCATACCCGTCGTGCGAGAGTATTGTTGCAGCAACGAACAGTTAAAAACAAACTAGATGCTGATGCCCGGGCGATACTGTTGCAACTGTTCCAGTCCGCTCCCAATCCCAATCACCGGCTGAAAGCTTTATGGGCGTTGCATGTAACCAACAGTACTTCTAAGGATATGCTCCTCGCCGCTCTTTCCGACAAAGATGAATACATCAGGGCCTGGGCAATTCAATTGCTGTGCGAAGACGGAGTACCGGCGCAGGATGCGAATGCCAGACTAGTGACCATGGCGCAAAGCGACCCCTCTCCTGTTGTGCGGTTATACCTTGCCTCGGCTATGCAGCGCACCATTGCAGCCACAGCGTGGAAACTGGGGCAGGGGTTAACGCAACATGCATAACACGAAAACGACCATAACCTGCCCAAATTGATCTGGTTTGGTTTTGAAAAGCTGGTGAAAGAAGATCCGCAACGGGCATTAGCTATCGCAGCCTCCTCCAAACTATCGTTGATCAGTACATTCACCGCGCGCAGGGCTGTAGATGGGGGCGCTATAAATGAACTGGCTGAAGCGATTGGTAAGCAACCTGCTGCGATAAATAATTTTTTACAGGGAATGCTTGCCGGCATGGAAGGAAGGGTGGATCTGAAGCCGCCGCCTAACTGGAACAACACATTGGCGGTACTCAAAAAACGAAACGATAAAACGGCCCAAATGGCCGAAGATATTACGGCATTGTTTGGCGATGCGGCCGCCACACAAAGATCGTTGGGCGTGGTGGGCGATAAAAAAGCACCGGCAGAACAACGCATAAAAGCGCTGCAAGCACTCTCGGCACAACAGCGAAAAGAGCTGATACCTATATTGCCGCATTTGCTGGAAGAACCTGCATTACGCCTGGAGGCGGTTAAATCAATAGCGGCGTTTGGCGACAAGGAGCTGGGAATACTTTTATTAAAGAAATATTCAACCCTGAACGAAGCGGAAAAACGTCAGGCAATGGAAACACTCAGCTCGCGACCGGTGTATGGCTGGTTGCTGGCAGATGCCATTAAAAATAAAACAATGCTTAAAAAGGAAGTACCCGTTACCGTGGCCAGGCAACTGCGGCGCGTGGTAGGCAGCGGTTTTGTGGAAATATGGGGACCTATTGACGATAAACCTGTAGACAGCAAAGAGTTTACGCGCTACAAAAACCTGGTAACAGCCAACAGTTCGGCTACACCGGACCTTGCCAATGGCGAGAAAATTTTTGCAACCACCTGCGGCGCCTGTCATAAAATTTTAGGTAAGGGAGGCAATATCGGTCCAGACCTTACCGGCTCTAACCGTTCCGATATCGATTACCTGCTGTTTAATATTTTAAGTCCCAGTGCAGAAATACAAGACGATTATAAAATGGTAGTAGTTACTACGCGCGACGGACGCACTTTTTCTGGCAACCTGGTATCAGAAAATGAGCGGCAGATCACGCTGCGGGTGGTGGGGCAAAACGATGTAGTGTTGAACAAGTCTTCCATTCAATCGCGAGAAACCACTGCTACTTCGATGATGCCACAAGGATTGCTCAATAATTTATCAGAAAAGGATACAAAAGATCTACTATCGTATCTGATGAAGGCGGGGAAGTAAGGATCGGCTTAATGGTTAAAGTTTGGCTAAGGCTCTTGTCTATGGTATAGTAGGTGGTATACTGTCTTTATAAATTATTAACACATTACAATCCAAGCCAAATGTTTCTTTTGCAGATGCTTTTGGCGAAGCACCTATTCCTTTCAGCTCAAAACGATTGAATTTAGCATTGGCTTCTTCCATGGTCATGATCTTTCCATCGGCCCAAACTTTAAAAGTGGGAGATGCTTCAACTTCTTCTTTACTGAACCAGGCTCTGCTACCATTGCCAAATGCGTTGGGAATACCGTCAATAATATGAATGGGGTGAGGATTATTTTCAACTCTTCTATCAATTTCCCTGTTGTGTTTAAACTCTTCCATCTGATAAGCCAGGTATGCATCGTAAGACATTCTTTCGGCCTGAGCCTCGTTATAACTCAAACTGTGTATCAGTAAACCTTTGCCAGCGCCGCTTGCAATATCTTTTATAGTTGCTTTGCCTAGCAACACCACCAGCGAATTATCTGTATCCTCTTTTATAATTAGTATACCACCTGCAGTAATATCAGGATAACCTTGTTTTAAAATCTGAAACCTGATCGACAGGTCTTTGCCGGCAATACGAGGCACGATCAACTTGTAAAATCCCTTGTTATTGGTTTTGGAGCTAATACCGGACACTGAATCTTTTACAATACCATCCGGAATAGGTTGCAGCGTTACTTCATCAAAAAGAACACCCATTACGGTATAAACACTATCGCTCCCCGGTTGTTGCTTCACTTTCCTGAAAGAGAGTAGCACAACAGCCGCCAATGGAATGATGAATAAAAATTTAAGCAAATGCAGCCTGGCGCTTTTTGCCTGGTTCATCTTTACAATGCGTTTTTTAAGCGAAGAAAAATTGAATGGGCTGGCAACGGGCAAATACCGGCTGCCTACGGCCTTTAACAGCAGGTATTGGTAGTCTTTTTTGCTGGCTCCTTTTTCAATCACTCCATTGTCTGCAATAAATTCAAGGTTTTGTTTGATGCTGTTCTTCAACCACCATGCAAACGGGTTATACCAGTTTATAACACATAGCAGTTCTGCCCATAAAATATCAATGGTATGCCGTTGCTGTACGTGAACCACTTCGTGCTGAATAATACCCTCCAGGTCCGATTCGTCGTGTAAATGCCGGTTGATAAAAACAGACCGGCCAAAAGAAAATGGAGGAATGTTTTTGTCTAGCTGATAGATCTTTGCGCCGCCCCCATCAATCAACGTTGCATTGCTGACCAATCTTTTTAAAGACAATAGCTGTGCAACAAATCTTACCAACATAACAACAACGCCTGCTGCAATAATGCACAATGCAATATTCCAGGCGTTCCATATACCCGGAGTATCTGGCAGTTCAACATTCTGCTCTGCAACGGCAGATGATGCATTTTGCAAAACGGGAATCGACTGAACAAACAGGTTATTGCTGATGTTGCCCTGTTCCAGCGCGGGAGACACATTTATGAAAGGCAGCAAAAACGCAAACACACTATTGATCAGCAGGAAATACCGGTTCCAGTTGTAAAACGTAAGCCGCTTAAACAGCAACTGGTATAAAAGGCATACAACGCTTACACCAATGGAAACTTTTAAAAAATATTCAGCAACGGCAGGCATAACAAATGTTTTATGGTAACTACAATTATTTTTTCTTCCCCTCAATCATGTCCGCTATTTCCTTCAGCTCTTTGGGAGAAAGCTTTTTTTGTTCCACAAAAAAATTAACGAGAGCTTTGTAGGAGTTGTTGAAATAACTTTTAACCACATCGTTCATAAACCCCTTTTTATACTCTTCCGCAGATATGCTTGGCTTGTACACATATGTATTGCCCACCAATCTCGATGAAACATATCCTTTGCGTTCCAGGTTTTTAATGGTAGAAGCTACGGTGGTGTAAGGGAGTTGCGTATGCATGTTCTCCATAATGAGCTTTATGTTGCCCTCCCCTGTTTTAAAAACAGCCTGCAACGCCTCATCTTCCTGAACAGTAAGTTTAACAAGCATTTTACGATCTTTTCGTAAATCTACGAAATATTCGTAATTACCAAAATTTTATTTGTTTTTATTTTTTGGGGGACGCGGTTAAATAGGCTCCTCCATGGGCATGACAAGCTGTAATGCTGAGATCATCTGTAAACAATATTCCATTCGGTTATGCAATACCGGTTTTTGCTGCATCTGGTTAAAAAAGTTATGAAAAAACTGTTGTGCATTGTACTGGTTATTGCATTGATACAAACAACGAGCGCAAAATGCACCGGTAATGGTATTTTTCCGTTACATAAAAACGACACTCTGCCAGCAAACGGAATACTCATACTTGAGTTTTATGCTGCCAGCCAGAGCCTTATCAGCTCATTAAATAACAAATACCCCGTGTACATGCAATGTGGCGAAGAGAAGATCAGGTTGAATGTTGCGGAAATTTTTAAAGGAGAATTCAGGGTAACCCAGGTCATTTTCAAACCCGAAAGAAGCTATAAAATCAATAAGGTATATGAACTGAAAATAGATAATCTGCCGGAGTATGAGCAGCTTGGCAGATTCAGCCAAACTTACAACAAGCGGGATCCGTTAACATTTACGATCGTAGATAGCGATAAAGCATCTCCCCCGGTAATAACCGGCACACCCCGATTGATAAACATGGAAAAGCAGGAATTTGGCTGCGGACCTGCAAGATGGGCATACTTTGATTTGGGAATGGAATTGAATACAACACAACTGGTACAGGTAAAACTAACAGACAAGGCTACCGGAAAATCGGCTCTTTACATTTTTACGGTTGAAAAAGGGCAGGTTAAAATTGGCCATGGTATGTGCTCCGGTGCCTTTCATTTTAAAGATGGCGCAGACTATGACGTTAGCTTTGCTGCACTGGATGCTACCGGGAGGAAAGGCAACTCAAGCGCCGTTGCTTCTTTTTTGGCATCTGCCTAATGTTGCAATAAGGTTGACAACTTTCAAAAAGTTGTCAACCTTGTAAATGGACTACTTATTTTTTGCCAGCTTTCTTTTTAACTGCGGCTTTTTTCTTTGCGGAGGCCTTTTTCGCTACTTTCTTTACAGGTGCTTTTTTTGCCACCTTCTTCACAACTTTTTTAGCAGCTTTCTTTACAGTTGGTTGAGCCTTTTTAACAGCTTTGCTTACTTTTTTCGCAGCCTTTGAGCCAGCTTTTGGGGCTGTCTTTTTAGCCGATTTTACTTTTGCAGCTATTTTCTTTTTAATGGCGGCTTTTACCTCGGTGAACTTTTCGGCTACCGTTTCTGTTACGGCTGAAGCCCCGGCTATTATTTCCGTTTTAAGCGCCGATGCGGTATCGCTTATTTTATCGAACAATGTGGGTTGATGTTCTGTTGCAGATGATTTTGCTTTTTTGGTTGCCATAGTGTTGAGTTGTAGTACTATTTTTTTATGAAAATAGGAATAATAAGCGAAACCGTCATTAGAGGAAAAAGTACGCAACGCTCAGCCATTAGCCACAGCTTAAATGTTGTTTGAAGCGATGTGAGTGGAGTGGAAAATCCGCGTTAAACTGGACAACGGGTGGCGGGAGATTTTGTGATCATACCTCCCGTGAAAACGCAATATTACAGCAATGCATCAACGCTGCAGCTATGCAAAAATAGTGTGATAAACATCTACAAGATACAGGTTCACGCCTTCAAAAAAGAGTTTGGTCATCTCAATATCGCATTTAAACCTGCTGATAATATCGCCGGCGCACGAATAATCACCGCATTCATTCAATGCGCTAATCTGGTTCAGCATTTGTTTGTGGTTGGCAATTACAGCATTACCTACAACGGAGCTCATTGTTTTACTGAAGCAGATCTGCTCTGACACTGCGATTAACTGGTGCAACTGATCAGGTATGGTACATTGCAGGGCAATCACCTGGTCGGCATATTGTTGCTGTGTCATCGTTGCAGCAAGATCGATTATTGGTTGGAGGTTAGGCTTGTTGGGCATGAATTATATTAATGATGCAAAGTAAAGGTTAATCTGCGGCAGCGCAGGTAGAAGCTCATGCCATTGCATTGTCGAAATTGAACGACAGCTATGGGTTTTTACGATAATGCTTCCTGTAAAACTCCCAGCTTGCTAACTGCCGTTGCAATCGGCTGCCTGGCCGGTTTGTTGCATCAGTATTCTATATTCTCCAGTTCGGCTACTTTGGAGTCGTATTCGATCATGTCTACACATAAATGAACAAGGGTGGCAGCTATCCTGGTAATGTCGGGTTGTGAACTTGTAGCTTCAAAGTCAGAAACGATGGTTCTCATCTTACGGAGATGCTCATACGATAAACAATCTTCAGGAATATTTTTGAGCTTTCCTATTACTATGTGCAATCGTTGATATTGGTCCTGATCGCCTGCAAGCTCTGTTAAAAGCAGGCGCGAAAACCTGATGCGTTGAACAGCATTCATATGGGCGGGGTTTGTACGGATAAAACGTAAAAATAGAGAAATACGCATACCGTGCCCGAAATTTGGGTATAAAAACAAACAGATTAACCTAAGGTAACCGCCAAACGCCTGATGACTATTTTGCCACCTCCTGGTCGAGCAGTCGCTCCAGTTCAGCGCCGCTGCTGGGCATTGGGGCATCAAAGCTTACAATATTTCCCTGTTTGTTGATGAGTATAAACTTGGGAATAGAATTGGCAACATATGCGTTCCGCACTTTACTATTGCTGTCGAACAACTGCAGCCATTTTGTATCTTCTTCTCTCAGGGCTTCCAGCCACTTGTCTTTTTTATCACTAACGGCCACGCCCACAAAAGCAATGCGGTTGTCGTTTTTGTATTTATCGTAGATCTTTTTAAAATGAGGCGTTTCTGCCCGGCAAGGTCCGCACCAGCTTGCCCATAAATCGAGGTATACAACTTTGCCCTTGTAATCTGCCAGCGAATGCGCTTTCCCTAAACTGTCTTCGGCAGTAAACGCCGGGGCAGGCGAACCGATTTGTGTTACCAGCAATGTTTTTTCCATTTCATTAAACAGGCTGTTGATCCTGTCCCGATCTGCTTTATCCTTCAACATCGCAACATACTGCGGAAGTTCCGTTCTGTGCTGATTCAGTTCCTCAAACGATCTGCTGAATTGTATCGCACCTTTTAAACTGCCGAACAAAGCCCTTTCGCGCATCTTTCCTTTAAACCCGGCAGCAATTGTTTTTAAAAGCTGCTCGCGTTCGCTGCCGGTTTTGCAAAAACTGCTGTCTTTAGCACAATGCAGCTTTTTCAGGTAATTGCTATATTCATGCATCAGCCATGTGCGGTAGTTCTGACTGATGAGATATTTTTCGTTGAAGAGATCATCCAATATTGCGTTGTTAAAATTATTGCGCACATACGACACCCTTTGCGCGTCTGAAAAATTTTTGTTGTAAGTAGCCTGCACAATCAGGTAATACAAGTGCAAAAAGCTTTCGTCCATTTGGGTAAGGTTGGCAATATATGCACCCCACCTGTCATTTATTTTGCTGCCGGTAAATACACTTTTGTGAATAGAATCCTTAAAAGCCTTATCCCGTTTTATAAAACCAAGCAACTGTTCATCGTTCAGGTTGTACCATTCGGACATATCTTTTCTTACCAACTGCAAAGAATCTTTGAGTACAATATACCGGTTGGTAGCAGCGCCTTTTCCTGTTATTTTTTTTGTACGTGTAAAAGTGTCATAGTCCACTGCATCGGCGGTAAGAAAAAGATCATAACCCGGTGCCACAAATAAATCTGTACTAAAAGCGCCCGGTTTAATCAGTCTCGCCACAATTGGTTGGGCAGCAGCCACCCAGGAAAAAGAAAAATGCCCCTCGTTGTCCGTCATAATAGTATCTACCTGCTGTTCGCTTTTTTCATGCGTTACAAATAACAGTTGAGCGTTAGGCGCATTTGTAAGGTTACCCTTAAGCGTAAACGAAGTAACCTTTGTTTGCGCAAACGCACAAGACAGGGACAGGAGACCGGAAACAAGCACAGCAACTTTAAGCATGAACTATATTTTCGAGGGAAGATAGGAAATTAACTTTCAGGTTTCATAATGCAGGTTACAAGAAATGTCCTTTTCCCCTGTACCTTGCAACCTGTAACCTGTTAAACCATGACGATTTTTCCAGACATAAAGATTTTACTGCAAAGCAATCCGCTGTATGTTTTCGCCCTTCCTTCGGAAGCTGCGCATGAGTTTGAGGACTGTAATGTATTGATTACCGGTATTGGCAAAGTAAATGCTGCTTATGAGCTTACCAAACGCATCGCGCAAAACAAACCATCGTGCATTATTAATCTTGGTTCGGCAGGCAGCAATGCATTTAAACGGGGAGAGGTAGTTTGCTGCACCCAATTTGTGCAGCGCGACATGGATGTAAGAGGGCTTGGGTTCAGGCTGTATGAAACTCCTTTATCGGGACTGGAGCCGGTGCTGGAATATGGAATTAAATTTCCCGGGTTGCAAGAGGGATTATGTGGTACGGGCGACAGTTTTGAAATGGCGCATAATGGCACGGATTATACCATTGTTGATATGGAGGCTTACGCGCTCGCGTTGATTGCAATGCAGGAGCAAATTCCTTTTTTATGTCTTAAATATATTTCGGACGGAGCGGATGGTATGGCTGCTGATGACTGGACCACGCAGGTACACAACGCTGCGGCAGCTTTTAAAAAAATTCTGGTGCAGATTGCCTGATACAATTTGAAACACCTACTGTATCAAAACCGCACAGCTTATGAGAGATTACCAGGGTACAGGGTTGATTCCTAAACGGTTATGATCTGGCATTTTTTTAGAGAACAGTTATTGGTAACCGTTAGCAAAAACAGGGTCTACTCACGACTATGTACGAGTTTCAATCTATCTGCAGAAAAAAAATAGCACTGGTAATATCCAACGCGGTTGTATCGGGCGATATAAGAGTATATGTGGGTAAGATTATTTTGAACGAAAAGGCTTGCTATTTTTTTGTAAGCAATTCGCAGCAGTGGGAAATTGAAATAGAGAGAGACATTATCAAAAAGCTGAAACCGGTGCAGGAATCAATGCGGGGTATGATGCTGGGCGCCGACTTTTTTTTCTCGATGGAAATAACAGAACTGAAGGCCTCTCTGTTTGTACAATCTTTATTGAATTGGTAACCCATTATTGCAACGCGACGGTCGTTCTCTTATACATTCAACGGAATATCTTTCCTTTTTAACACGGCAACGGTTAAACGACTGATGCAGATCAGCCTGTCGCGCTGATCGTGTATCCTGATATCCCATACATGGGTAGACGAACCCAGGTGAATGGCGGTAGCGGTGCCCGTTACATATCCCTGGCTGGCGCTGCGTATATGATTGGCGTTGATTTCGAGCCCTACACAAATGTGCGAACTGGTATCGAGCACCAGCGACGAGGCAACGCTTCCCAGCGTTTCGGCCAGAGCAACCGATGCGCCACCGTGCAGCAATCCGTACGGCTGTTTGGTGCGATGATCAACCGGCATGGTTGCCTTCAGATAGTTTTCACCAATTTCCGTAAAATTAATGCCGAGATGTTCGCCCATATTACCGGCGGCCATGCTTTGAAGTTTTTGGAGGGAAAATTCTTTTTTGAACCAGATTTGGGACATAAAAAATGGTTGTGATCAGAAATTACCGCCAATATAGGTGATTCGATGCAGAAACTGTAACGAAACCTTCTTCAACGTTATGCACCAAGATGGCTGGCTGCATAAGCGCATCCGTAAATCAGCGCAACAACTGTAACACTGAGCAATATGTAGATAATAACGAGTAAAAAAAGCGAAAATATTAATTTAAAAGTATGCCGTTTGCGCGAAGCGGACTGCAGTTTACTTTTGTCAATAACGGCCGTAGCCAAAAAGTCTAGGGTGTCGTTCATGTGGTTAGCGTTTAAGGAAGTGCAATAATAAAAAAAATCACTAAAAAAAACAATGATCATTCTCACATGCCCAAATACCACGTATAACTTAACAATGATCAAACCTGGTTAACAGGCTAATGTATACTACATGTTGGTCATTATTTCAATAACCTTTCCTTCGTCGGCGTCCGCAAACCTGGCCAGCGCTTTTTCGAACCAGTTTTTGGCAACGCTTCCGAGTTGGGGCTCAAAACCTGTTTGATCAGAAAGTTCCAGGGCATAGGCTGCATCTTTGTGTCTTAACCGTACGGTAAAGGTTGGATGATCGGCAAATTTTTTTTCACCCATTTTTCGTATGTAGCGAACCACCTGCGGGCTGGCTGCAGCACTGTCTTCCATAGCCGCCATTACCGCGGCATTGTCCAGTCCCAGTTTTTCAGCCATTGCCAGTCCCTCCGCCAAACCAGCTATTTGTACGGCGCCCATCAGGTTGATGATGAGCTTATACATGGTGCCGGTACCTACGTCACCAAAATGCCTGATGCATCGCGAAAACGATTCAAACAAGGGGCGGCAGTATTCCAGGTGTTCTGGTGGCGCGCCCACCAAAAGGGTAATCTGCCCCTGGGCAGCAGCGTCGGGTATACCTGTTACGGGGCAATCTATATAGCGTACTCCTTGCGCTAAAGCTTTTGCATGGAGTTCTTTTACATATTTAAGCGATAAGGTGGAACATTCTACCGCTACGGAACCAGCTTTCATATTGTCCAGCGCGCCGGCTTCTCCCAGCCATACCTGGCGGGATGCCACATCGTCGGCCAACATAGCAATTACAACATCGGCGTTGCGGGCTGCTTCGGCAGGACTATTGGCCCAAACAGCCCCGGCGTCTAAAACCTGCCTGGCTTTTTCGCTGTTCCTGTTCCAAACTGTTAAGTGCTGCCCGGAACGGAGGATGCTGAGCGCAATGCCCTGCCCCATTTTGCCGAGGCCTAATAATGCTACTTTTTGCATGTTTGTATAGATTTTTTTTAGCCGCTCATCCGCAAACTAATGGATCACTACCTTTAACATGAGTGTATTAAGCTACTTTAAAATCAGGCGCAGACGCAGCCGGTTATTATTTTTTTATATCGCCCGACTTCAGATCTCTCACCACCGGCTCGGGTAAAAAAGGAGCTGCATCTCCACCATTGCGGATTACATCTCTTACAAGCGTTGAAGCCACCGATGTGTATTGAGGAAGGCAGGTAAGAAAGATGGTTTCTATGTTTTCGTCGAGGCTGCGGTTCATATCGGCTATTGCCTTTTCGTATTCAAAATCATTTACATAGCGTATGCCTCTCACAATAAAATTTGCATTGATCTTTTTGCAGCAGTCTACGGTCAGTCCTTCGTATACCAGGGCGGTTACTTTGTTTGACTCTCTGAATATTTCATTGATCCACTTCAGGCGCTGTTCTTCCGAAAACATGGCGGCTTTGTTCACATTTCTGCCAATGCCTATATACAGGCGATCGAACAAGTGAATAGACCGGCTAATAATATCTAGATGTCCGATTGTGATAGGATCAAAAGTTCCGGGAAAAAGGGCAATTCGTTGCATGTGGAAGATTTGAAATTTGAGATTTTAGATTGAGGTTATCCCGCTGATTGCCGACGACTCTACGCTTCCTTTCCTCTTCCTGCCAGCAAATATAAAACAGCCATGCGTGTGGCAACGCCGTTTTCAACCTGCTGCAGTATAATAGACTGTTTGGAATCTGCCACGTCACTATCCAGTTCCACTCCCCTGTTAATTGGTCCGGGATGCATGATTACCAATTGCTTATCCAGGCTGTCTAACATTTTTTTATTGATGCCATAAGCCAGGTTGTATTCGCGCAGCGAAGAAAAAAGCACCTGGTTCTGACGCTCCAGTTGAATACGCAGCACATTGGCTACATCGCACCATTCAAGCGCCTTACGCACATTGTATTCTACCCTTATATCAAAAGCCTTTTGCATATAAGTAGGTATAAGGGTGGGTGGACCAGCTACCATTACCTCCGCTCCCATTTTTTTAAGGAGGTAAATATTGCTAAGGGCCACCCGCGAATGCATAATATCTCCAATAATAGCCACTTTCAATCCTTCCAGCCTGCCTTTTTGCTCACGCATACTAAAAGCATCGAGCAGCGCCTGGGTGGGGTGCTCGTTTATACCGTCGCCGGCATTTACAATGGCTGCGGGTATGTGCTTTGCCAAAAAATGGGGGGCGCCGCTGGCGCTGTGCCGCATCACCACCATATCTACCTTCATAGATAGAATATTATTCACCGTATCCAGCAGGGTTTCGCCTTTGGAAACGGAAGAGCCGCTGGCTGTGAAATTGATGGTATCGGCGCTCAGCCGTTTTTCGGCCAGCTCAAACGAAATGCGGGTGCGGGTTGAGCTTTCATAAAAAAGATTGACAATGGTTACATCGCGCAGTGTGGGTACCTTTTTTATAGGGCGTTGTAATACTTCCTTAAACTGGGTTGCTGTGTCTAAAATAAGTTGGATGTCCTTTGCGGAGAGGTCTCTAATGCCCAACAAATGTTTTGTGCTGAGTTGCATTAGGAGGCGAAGTTATGGGATGGCCGGTAAAATGCAAAAGGAAAATTTGGGGTTTGTAGTTTTGCGTTTAGAGTTTCGGCTTTATAGTTTGGGAAAATTTCAAACAACAAACTATCCCCCCCCAACTAAAAATGTCTGAAATTATATCGTTTACGTACTCGTTTTTAATAAAATTTATATACCTTTGCGACCCGTTTTAAACGGACGTGTTTGAAAAATCAAGCGCGGCTATTGCCCCAAAGGCCCAAAAGTGTTCCGTCTGTTCGGAGCCGCCCCACGGGTATCACACAAATACTTTACTGAAATGCCAAAGGTTAAAACCAATTCAAGTGCAAAGAA
>JBQCFW010000091.1:0-19477 GCA_051958655.1 Agriterribacter sp.
TCGGAGACGGACTCCCTAAAAGGGGTACCAACTAAGATTACAGGTTGTGTAGTTAGCCTGCTTTTGTTTTTTGCAGCAAGCTACTTGATGTCATCCTTATATTTTACCTGCCTACAGGTTGGGTACTCGGAGTGACAGGCAATAGAATAAAGGTTAAGCAACTGTGGTAATGTTCAGCTTTGTACTACTGCTTGTCATGTCGAAAAATGAGACAGCTGGCTCGTTGATGCTCTTAAGTTGACGGCATGAACCACGGCTGTTGCCGTTATGGTGGAAGAATCAGTCTGCGTATGCGGGTAACCGTTAGGTATCATTTAGTTTTAAAAGCTATATAAGGGCAGGCTACTGTAGTGAGGTATATTGGGTTTTGAAGATTGCCCAACGGATGAAAACATTCGTAAGGAGCCGCGTCCTTACCTCCCTTCCTAAAATCTTTTTCACGCAGGTCATCAATATATTCCTTTGCCAGTTTTCTGGCAGCTTCCGCATCGGTTACTGCAATGGTATGGCAAACCCAACCCGTTGGCGTACCCCAGTAAGCGCCGTTCTGATAAGTATTTTTGGCAGCCAGTGATTTTTCCCAGGCTGTGCTTTCATTGAAATCATCGCTTGTAAGCACATGCCGTATGTTTCCTTTATAGGCAAGGGTTCCGGCTTTATATGCATCAGCCAGCACCTTCGAAGCTTTTTGCCTATGCCCGCCTTCCAGCACACCCATATATACCGCCAATGCAGTAGACCAAACATCAGGCTGCCTGCTTCTTCCTGTAGAGGCGCGCAACATACCACGCTCATCCGAAAAAACAAGTGGAATGGCTTTTTTTATGGTAGCTGCAATATCCTTATAGCTGTTTGCCTTGTCTTTGTCGTTCAGGCGCATATATAAATCATGCAAGGCATTTGCCGCCTGGTATTTAAGCAACGATGCAAAGCACAGATCGCCTGTAATGTCGATCGCATCTCTAAAGCCAAAATCAACACCCCTGAAAGCATCATTCGTGTATACCAGCTCGTTATCTGTTCTGGATGGAACGATTTTAAACGCCAGTTCAAGCCTGTCAATCAATGGAATGCCATTAATTTTATTGGTAAGGAATTTTTTATCGCCGGTAGCTTTTGCGTAATAGTACGCCATATGCACAAAATAGAACTGGTCGCAGTAAGGCGGCGTCATCCCAAATTCTTTGGTACCCTGCTCTTCGTAGCTGTAAGTGCCCGGAAAGTAGATCGGCAGGCTGTTGTCGATACGCACATGATCCGCAATGGCCCCCGCCGGAACCAGGCTTCCTCCCTGCGTAATCCACGCCTGGTAGCACTGCGTAGCCGCTGTTAACTGCAACATATGCTTTTGTTCTGCAAGTGTTACAAAGCCTGTTTCCAGGCTCATGGCATAATCTCTTATCCAGAAAGATGGATAAGCATTTCTGCCACCTGGCCGTATCAGCGGCCCACCTGTGTTGTTGGCGCCGAACTCCTTCGAAATGAACTGACCCGGATGGATACGCGAACTATCCATTACATCTTTTGTCATTTTTTCAAGGAAAAGGAGATCGTCTTTAATAAGGAGCCCCTGTGCAATAATTGTCCCCTTCATCAATATCAAAGCCAGGCAAATTGGGAATAATCGTCTCATGTTTCTTTTTGTTGTACAAAATAGTATATCATAACCATAATGCCTTGTACACATACTATTTTTTGCTCACTGCATTTATGTTTAATACAACAAAAGCCGCCCGTTTTCCCTTAATTTTACAGGTTCATTATTATCCTTATGCCGTTTAAAATTCACTCACCATATACGCCGGCAGGTGATCAGCCGGAGGCCATTCGACAGTTAACAGAAGGCATTCTGCAGGGCGAAAAAGATCAGACCTTGCTTGGTGTTACAGGTTCTGGTAAAACTTTTACCATTGCCAACGTCATTGAAAATGTACAACGCCCAACCCTGGTGCTTACGCACAATAAAACCCTGGTGGCGCAGTTGTATGGAGAGTTTAAACAGTTTTTCCCTGAGAATGCAGTGGGTTATTTTGTTTCGTATTACGATTATTATCAACCTGAGGCATACTTACCCGTTAGTGACACCTATATTGAAAAAGATCTTGCCATCAATGAAGAGCTGGATAAACTCCGCTTGCAGGCCACTGCTCAGTTGTTGAGCGGCAGAAGAGATATTATTGTGGTGGCTTCTGTAAGCTGTATATACGGTATCGGCAACCCGACTGAGTTTGCTAACGGGGTAATACGCGTTCATCAGGGACAGGTGCTTAGCAGGCAGGGTTTTTTGCATTCTCTCGTTAACTCATTGTATTCCCGTAGCCAGGGCGATTTTACAAGAGGTACTTTTCGCGTAAAAGGCGATACGGTTGACATCAATCTTCCGTACATGGATTATGGCTACCGGATCAGCTTTTTCGGAGATGAGATAGAATCCATCGATACGCTGGAAATTAAAACGGGTAAACGCATAGCTTCGGTTGATAATGCTGCCATCTTTCCTGCTAACTTATACCTGGCTCCTAAAGACATGCTGCAACAGGTAATGTATGAAATACAGGACGAAATGAGTAGGCAGGTGGAGTACTTTAAAACAACAGGCAAATACATAGAAGCGCAGCGGCTGAGTGAAAGGGTGAATTATGACATGGAAATGATACGAGAGCTGGGATTTTGCAATGGTATAGAAAACTATTCCAGGTTTTTCGACCGGCGCGAACCAGGCACACGCCCCTTCTGCCTGCTTGATTATTTTCCGAAAGATTTTTTGTGCGTGATAGACGAAAGCCATCAGACCATTCCACAGGTAAGCGGTATGTACGGTGGGGACAGAAGCCGCAAGCTCATATTGGTGGATTACGGTTTTCGGTTACCCTCGGCGTTAGACAACCGTCCTTTGAACTATCAAGAGTTTGAATCTATGCTCAATCAAACCATTTATGTTTCTGCCACACCGGGAGAATACGAACTGGAAAAAACAGGGGGCGTGGTAGTAGAGCAGGTGGTGCGGCCTACAGGTTTGTTGGATCCTCCGATTGAGATCCGCCCCAGCGTTAACCAGATAGACGATCTGCTGGACGAGATAGACAAGCGTGTAACAAAAGGCGATCGCGTGCTGGTAACAACCTTAACCAAACGCATGGCCGAAGAAATGGATAAATACCTGCATCGCATCAACATCAAATCAAAATACATACACAGCGAGGTGGATACATTAGACCGCGTGGAAATATTGCGGCAACTGAGGCTGGGCGAAATTGATGTATTGGTGGGTGTAAACCTGCTGAGAGAAGGGTTGGATCTTCCCGAAGTTTCGTTGGTAGCCATCCTGGATGCAGATAAGGAAGGGTTTTTGAGAAATGAACGGTCACTCACGCAAACGGCTGGACGCGCTGCGCGAAATGTGGATGGATTGGTAATTTTTTATGCCGATAAGATGACGGAAAGCATGCAGCGTACCATTGATGAAACCACGCGCCGCCGCGAAAAACAAATTGCCTATAATATTGAGCACAACATCACTCCACGCACGGTAAAAAAGTCAAAAGAACAGGTGTTTGCACAAACTTCTGTACTCGATATTAAAGGCTACGATGTAAACAAACCTTACGCAATGGCGCCGGATGAAGACCTGGTAACAGTGGCTGCAGAAGACCAGGAAGAATACAACACCGTTCCTAAAATGGAAAAAGCCATTTCAAAAATCAAAAAAGAAATGGAAAAAGCTGCCCGCGATCTCGATTTTATGGAAGCAGCACGATTAAGAGATGAAATGTTCACCATGCAAAAAAAGCTGGAAGAAATGAAGAAATAAGCTCCTACCTTTCGGCCGTTAAAAATACTTGTGTATTAACCGACGATCAACTATGCAAAAACAACTTACATCCTGGTACAGCCATTCGCTGCACAAAGAAATGCCCATTGCAGTATACGGACATTACGGGTTTGCGTTATTAATGCTTCCCACAGCTGCCGCCGATTACCTGGAGTACGAGCGCTTCCAGCTAATCGATGCCATTGCTCCTTTTATTAATGACGGGAAAATAAAAGTGTTTTCTATTAACAGCATTAATAACGAAAGCTGGATGCACAACGGTATGGAAGGTGCGCACAAAGCCATTCGGCACAACCAGTTTAACGAATATGTTTTTAATGAGGTCATTCCTTTCATTAAAAATCATACCTCGTGGGATACGCCCATTATTATAACCGGCGCCTCCTTCGGAGCACTTCACTCTATGAATCTTTTTCTCAAAAGGCCCGATCTTATAAATGGCGTCATTGCCATGAGCGGAGTGTATGACCTTACCGAGTATACAAAAGGGTATTACGATGAACAGGTATATTATAATTCCCCCATACATTATATTCCTAATTTAACCGACGACTGGTTTTTAAGCCGGATCCGTTCCGGTAAAATCATTATTGCTACCGGCAGCGGCGCTTACGAAGATCCGCAGGCGAACCGGCGGTTTTCGGGTGTGCTCACCGATAAAGGAATACCCCATGAGTTGGACATATGGGGCGAAGACATAACCCACGACTGGCCCACCTGGAAAAAAATGCTTCCCTATTTTTTGGGGAAGCTGGTTAACTCGGTTAAGTGAGTTAATTAAGTTGATTGGGGATTAACAACTTAACCTTATTAACTCACTTAAACTATTCAACTAATTTAACCTATGCTACCTATTTAACTTACCCAACCAATCCCTACATTAGCGCCATGAGTAAAAAGCTTTTTTTGCTGGATGCAATGGCGCTTGTTTTCCGCGCTTACTATGCGCTGATACGCAACCCAAGGATCACCTCAAAAGGATACAATACCAATGCACAGTTTGGATTTACCAATACTTTGGTAGAATTGATGAACAACCAGAAGCCATCGCATATGGCGGTATGTTTTGATACAGAAGCGCCCACTGAACGGCATACTGATTTTACCGATTACAAAGCCAATCGACAGGAGGCACCGGAAGACTTACTGAGTGCCATACCCGATATTAAAAGGATCATCAAGGGATTTAATATTCCTGTTATTGAAATGGATGGTTACGAAGCAGATGACATTATTGGCACACTTAGTAAACAGGCGGCAGCAGCGGGCTATGAGGTATACATGGTAACGCCCGATAAAGATTATGGTCAACTGGTAAGTGACACTATTAAGATTTATAAACCTGGTTACCAGGGCGGTGATGTTGAAATTATGGGGCCGCAGGAAGTATGCACTAAATGGAATATTAAAAGTGTGGACCAGGTGGTAGATGTATTAGGACTGATGGGCGATGCGGTGGATAATATTCCCGGCATAGCGGGAGTAGGCGAAAAAACGGCAGCCAAATTATTGGCGGAGTACGAAACGCTTGAAAAAATTCTTGAGAACGCTGATGGAATTAAAGGTGCTTTGGGCGAAAAAATAAGAAAGGGGCGCGATGCCGCTATTATGAGCAAAAAGCTCGCTACGATCATTACAAATGTACCGGTGGAATTTCACGAAGAAGATTTTAAACTGAAGGAATGGAATAAAGACATTTTGAAAGAAGTTTTTACCGAGCTGGAATTCAAATCTATTGCGCAACGGCTGTTAGGCGAAACGATTTCGGTGGCGGCGAGAACGGCCACAGAAAAAAATACCAGCGTAGCAGTACAAACAGACCTGTTTGGCAATACGGTACAGGAAACACCTAAAAAGCAGGCAAAATCCGTTGCGCCAGCGCCCGGCGAAGCGACGGAACAGCCTGAAACACCTGTTGTGATCAGCGCAGCTAAAAACATTCACAATACACCGCATACTTACACCGCTGTTACAGAAGAAAAGGATCTGATAACACTTGCCGAACAATTGTTGCAGCAAAAAGAAATTTGCTTCGACACAGAAACAACAGGATTGGATGCCAACGATACCGAATTGGTGGGTATGAGCTTTTCCTGGATACCGGGAGAAGCATATTATATTCCATGCCCACCCGAGCGGGAAAAAACGCTCGACATACTGCGCCATCTGATATTGGTATTTAATAATCCTGCCATTACCTGGATAGGGCAAAATATTAAGTTTGATATGCTGGTGCTGAAATGGTATGGCGTGGAAATAGCCGGCGACCTGTTTGATACCATGCTGGCGCATTATGTTATTGAACCAGACGGCAAACGAGGTATGGACATGATCAGCGCGCAATACCTGCAATACGAACCTGTGCATATAGAAGAACTGATTGGCAAAAAGGGCAAAACACAGGGCAACATGCGGGATGTGGAACTCGAAAGGATAAAGGATTATGCAGCCGAAGATGCAGACATAACGCTGCAATTAAAGCACAGGCTGTTGCCGGAGTTAAAAACGAAATCTGTAGAACGTGTTTTTTACGAAGTAGAAAATCCTTTGGTGAAGGTGCTGGCAGATATGGAGTATGAAGGTGTAAGAGTGGATACGGAATTTTTAAAGCAATATTCACTCGAGCTTGAAAAAGAAGCAAAGGAAGCAGAAGCGAATGTGTATGAGCAGGCTGGGGTGCGCTTCAACCTTGCTTCGCCCAAACAACTAGGTGAAGTATTGTTTGAAAAATTGCAGCTGGATCCCAAAGCAAAAAAAACAAAAACAGGGCAATACGCCACCGGCGAAGATGTGTTGCTTAAATTATCGCATCAAAATAAAATCGTAGAAGATATTCTCACCTTCCGCGAACTTACCAAGTTGAAGTCTACCTATATAGATGCGCTGCCGCTGATGGTGAACAAAAAAACGGGTCGCGTGCATACTACCTACGGACAGGCGGTTGCCGTTACGGGCAGGTTGGCGAGCAACAACCCCAACCTGCAAAACATACCGGTGCGCACTGCCAAAGGCAGGGAAATAAGAAAAGCGTTTGTGCCAAGAGACAAGGATCATGTGCTGCTCTCTGCGGATTATTCGCAGATTGAGCTGCGGATAGTTGCCGCTATCAGCGGCGATCCTGCCATGTGCGATGCGTTCAAAAATGGTAAAGACATTCATGCCGCTACCGCCGCTAAAGTTTATGGAGTAGAGGAAAATGCCGTAAGCAAGGAACAGCGCTACAAAGCAAAAAGCGTAAACTTTGGTATCATATACGGGCAGGGTGCATTTGGGCTGGCAGATAATTTAGGAATAAGCCGCACCGAAGCAAAAGAGATCATTGATAACTACAAAAAGGAATTTGCTTCTATTACTCGGTACATGGACGACACCATCAACTTTGCGCGGGAACACGGTTACGTGCAAACGCTGATGGGCAGGAAACGTTGGTTGCGCGACATCAATTCGTCGAACTTTACTGTGCGCGGTTTTGCCGAACGCAACGCCATTAACTCACCCATACAGGGAAGCGCAGCCGATATGATAAAGCTTGCCATGCACAAAGTGCATACAGCTATGAAGAAAGCCAATATGCAAAGCCGTATGATTTTACAGGTGCATGATGAATTGATATTCGACGCGCTCAGGTCGGAAGCAGAAGAGTTGAAAGCACTGATTATTGAAAGCATGCAAACCGCCATGCCGCTGCCTAACGAAGTGCCGGTGGTTGCCGAAGTAGGGGAGGGTGAAAACTGGCTAGAAGCGCATTAATGCTGACAAGAAGATTTGGAACTTTGTAATTATAGATAGTACTTGTATTGGTAGTTATTCGCTATGCGAGGCGTCTTCGCCTCGCATACTATTGTTGTCGCCTCCGGGCGACTGTAAATGATTACTCTTCTTCCCCTCTTATCTTAAACACCGCCTGGTTCATTGCATCGTTTATGCGTAACTGGCAGGCCAGCCTGCTATCAGGACCCGCATCAGGAAGTGTATCCAGCATATCCAGTTCAGCATCAGACATTGGACCAAGATTTTCGCCACCTTCCAATACTTCTACATGGCAGGTAGCGCACAATGCCATGCCCCCGCAGGTAGCCAGTATATTGTATTCATTCGCCTTCAGCGCCTCCATCAGGCTTAAGCCCATATCTGTCGGCAATTCAAGTTCCTGCCTGTCGCCTCGTCTGTCCTCTACTGTTATATTGATAAAATCCATAAAGGATTTTTGATTTGAAATTTTGAAATTTGAGATTCTTGCCCCATACCACTTACCACTTATCACCTACCACTCTAAAACGCATTCACCCCATTCACTGTTGTATACTTAAAGCTCAGGTGTTTGTCGGGATAAATATATTTAAACGCGCTGTGCGCCATTAAAGCCGCTTCGTGAAAACCGCATAAAATCAGCTTCAGTTTGCCGGGATAAGTATTGATGTCACCAATAGCATATATACCATCCACATTCGTTGAGTAGTCGTAAGTATTAACAGCTATCTGCGCTTTATCAATATTCAAACCCCAGTCGGCAATAGGTCCCAGTTTAGGGCTTAAGCCAAATAACGGTATCAGGTGATCGGCATCAATAGAGTTGATCATTTTGTCGTGTCCTGTAACCAGTACTTCTTTCAAATGGCCGTTACCATCAATTTTGGTGATGTTCGATTTCAAAAGCAGGTTTATTTTTCCCTCTTCAGCCATACGCACAACTTTCTCTGCCGAATCAGGTGCGCCTCTAAAACTGTCGCCCCTATGCACCAACGTTACCTTTTCTGCAATGTTCGCCAGGAATAAGGTCCAGTCCAGTGCCGAGTCGCCTCCGCCTGCCAGTACAACCTTTTTGTTCCTGAAGACCTCAGGATTTTTTACCATGTATGAAACACCTTTTCCCTCAAAATCTTCCAGGCGTTCAATTGCCGGTTTACGGGGTTCGAAACAACCCAGCCCCGCGGCAATCACCAATGCTTTGCAATGAACTTTTGTTCCTTCATTTGTCGTTACAATAAAAGAGCCATCATCCAAACGATCCAGTTGCTCCACCCTTTCCCCCAGTGTAAACTCAGGCTTAAAAGGCGATATCTGCTGCATCAGGTTGTTTACCAGTTCCTGTGCATTCACCGTTGGGTATCCCGGTATATCGTAAATGGGTTTTTGCGGGTAGATTTCCGAAAGCTGTCCCCCCACCTGCGGCAACACATCCATTACGTGGCAACGCAGCTTCAGCAATCCCGCTTCAAAAACGGCGAACAGTCCAACCGGACCGGCGCCAATAATACATATATCTGTAGTGTGCATTTTCGTTTTTTTATGTATAACGCCTTTACTATCACTGTATTTCCAGCAATAATCAAATTCTTCCCCTAAATATTATGGAAAATTCGTATGGAAGGCAATCAATTCGACCCGCAAAGATACATGATAGCAGAACGATTTAGATATCGCAGAACGGAATTGCATTTACGAAAACCGAAAACTGACAGAGAAATGACAGAAGAAGCGGCTGATTGCCAGGTTCAGAATCAACAGCCTTGTAGGATATCCCTTGTATTTGTTTTGGGCCGGTCAATCTTCAAATACGTTTACTCACGTTGGTCATTAATAAATTAGTGGCTGAGCCGCCTGAGCCGCCTGACCCGCCATGCTGCGATCAAAATCATTCAACCACTTTCTTAAAAAGTGAGTATATTGCGTAAGTCCCTTATAACCAAACCAGACTATTTGCGCAAGATTGCCTGCATATCGCTCATCCTGATATTCCTTTTTAACCTGTTTGGGTACAAAGTTTTATTGCACTATTGGGAGCAGGAAGAAAGCCTGAAACTGCTGGCAAAGCTCGACCAGCAACAATACAACAAAGAAGACCTGGTAGAAGTTAAGATACCCCTCAATCTTCCTTATCACAACAACTGGAAAGAGTTTGAACGCTTCGATGGCGAGATCGATATTGATGGTATGCATTACCGTTATGTGATGCGTAAGGTATACAACGATTCGCTCATTTTGCTTTGCATTCCCAACGAAATAAAAACAAAAATGCAAACGGCGAGAGATCAGTTTTTTAGTCTCGTAAACGATTTGCAAAAAAGTTCCGGGCAAAAGAAATCCGGCGATACCAATACGCTTCCATCGTTTAAGTTCGGGGGCGATTATATTTTTCAACAAACCAATAATGAATGGAATGCTTTTGTCGTTCCCTTCCATCATACCTATAGTCCCGCGTTGGTAGCACCTGTTATCAGCGCATCTTTGGCCTGTCCCTGGCAACCACCCGATCTTTTCCTTCACTCGGTTGAATCTTAATTATTTGCAATCAGCAGCCAGCAATCAGCGATCGGCTTTTAGCTTTCGCTAGCCTGCCTGCCTGCTGCAAACTGTTTACTTTATTAAACCTGAATGTTTCGTTGATAGCTGAAGGCTGATAGCCGACAGCTCACAGGCATTTACCTGCTAACACTATTGGTAATGAAAGGAGTTTTTAAAAATATGAAAACAAGTGTTTTTTGTTTGGTGGCATTGGCTATTGCTGTAGTTTCCTGCAATAAGAAAAATGACTATGCCGCAATATTCAGCAATCCGGTGTTTTATTGTAAAGTATCTGGCCAGTTAACAGAGGTAATTACTTATGATATTTTTACGCCACCGGTAGCCAGCCGCATATACGCTTACAGCCACCTGGCAGCATATGAAGTAATGGCACATGGTAATGATCAGTATATTTCGCTCGACGGGCAGTTAAAGGATTTTAAGAACGTTCCTGTTCCGGACACAACCAGGCCCATTAATTATCCATTTGCTGCTACCCTTGCAATGATGAGGGTAGGCGAAGCACTCACGTTTTCGAAGGAAACCACCGCAAGACTGATAGACTCCATTCAATTGCTGGCAACAGACCATGGCATGCCGGATGATATGTTTAATAATTCGGTACAATATGCCGATACCATTTCAAAACACATCCTGGCGTGGAGCAAAAAAGACAATTATGCTCAAACCCGTTCTGCGCCAAAGTATACTGTACCTGACAAAGAAGGCGAATGGGTGCCAACGCCTCCGGGTTATTTTCAGGCAGTAGAACCGCACTGGCGCACTATACGCACCATTACGCTCGACAGTGCTAACCAGTTCATAGCACCGCCTCCCTGCAAGTTCAGTAAAGATTCAACCGCGGAATTTCATAAAATGGTGACGGAGATATATCTCAAAGGAAAGAACCTGACGCCTGAAGAAAAAGCAATAGCTGATTTCTGGGATTGCAACGGGTTTAAGCTGAACGTGGCGGGGCATGTAATGTTTGCTACAAAAGCAATGACGCCCGGCGGGCATTGGATGGGCATTACAGGTATTATTGCCGACAGTAAAAAATCGGATTTTGCCGAAACCGTTTACGCCTACACCGCGGTGTCGTTTGGCATTATGGATGCTTTTATAGCCTGCTGGGATATGAAGTATACCTGGAATCTCATTCGCCCCGAAACATATATTAACAAGTATGTGGATGAAGAGTGGAAGCCGGAATTACAAACCCCGCCTTTCCCCGAATACACCAGCGGCCACTCTGTAATTTCAACTGCCGCCGCCGTGGTTCTTACCCATATTTATGGAGAGAATACTCCTTTCAAAGATACTACGGAACGGGCCTGGGGTTGGCCCGACAGGGAATTCAAATCACCTGCAGAAGCCGCTGCTGAAGCAGGGCTGAGTCGCTTTTACGGAGGTATTCATTATATGAAAACAATAGAAGTATCGGCAGAGCAGGGTAAAAAAATCGGGGAGCTTGTTATGACCAAATTAAAAATGAAAAAGTAAATCTTTAACTAACGCTTATGTATACTGTTTATAAATCTGTGGTTCGGTGGTTGTTAGGCTGCTTATTGTTATGTCCTTGTTTAGTGCAGTCACAAACAGAGGTAGACGCCATCATGATGAATAAAAACCAAATCTGTAACGGATTTTTATATAATTACTCTTCGTGGGATCATTACTGGGAGGGAAAGTTGAAACGAACCAACCTCAACATGGGCACAGTGTCTACCCAGTCCGCAATGTATATGATCAACTACGGTATTACCAACGACCTTAACATTATTGCCGGCGTTCCTTACGTATGGACCAAGGCAAGTGCCGGTACTTTACATGGCATGAAAGGCATACAGGATCTTTCTTTAAACCTTAAATGGCGTTTCTTCAACCAGCGCAGCGGCAACAATAAAATCTCGGTTTTTGCAGTGGGAGGATTTTCAACGCCGCTCAGCGATTATACGCCCGATTTCCTGCCTATGTCGATAGGACTGGGGTCAACCAATCTTTCTGCAAGGGGCATGGTTGATTACCAATACAAAAAATTTACGGTTACAGGGTCGGCGGCCTACGTGTGGCGCAGCAACATTAAAATAGACCGGGATAGTTATTATACGGATCGCCTGCATATAACCAACGAAGTGCAGATGCCCGATATGACCAACCTGCAATTGAGAGCCGGATACAGGGGAAAGTATTTTATTGCCGAGGGAATTCTCAATCGCATGATCACAATGGGAGGATTTGACATTACCCGCAACAACATGCCTTTTCCCAGCAACAGGATGAATGCCACTACTGCGGGTGCATTTTTCAAGTATACTATACCGGGAGTAATGAAAGGGAACCTTGAGCTACTGGCGCAGGGCAACTATACAGTAGGCGGACGGAACGTAGGGCAGTCGCTTTCTTATGGCGGCGGCTTCTTTTACGCATTCTACGTAAAGAAAAATAAAACCAATACTAATTCTAATTCATCTCTATAAATAAATGATCATGAAAAAGATATTCTGGATATCGTGCGCACTGATTATAGGAGTGATGGCATTTTTTAACTCCTGTTCAAAAAGCATTAAGGAGCGAACAGAAAACATTGCCGCACTCGATCCGCAAAACGAAGATGAGAATGCCGGTGACTGGAAAACCTGTGTGCTGACAGCGCCGGACGAAGTACAGGTAAATGCACCTGCAGCCACTACAACCCCCGACTATATTGCGCAGCTAAACGAAATAAAAGCATGGCAGAAGAATATGAGCGCCGAAGATAAAAAGAACATCGAGTATTGGGGCGCAGGCGGTATTTTAAGATGGAATGAGATATTGAGAGCACTGGTTGCCAAAAGAAATCTCCCGCCTTATCAAAACGACGATGGAACCTACCCGGCCCCCAGCGCAAGTAACCCCCTGGCATACCCGATATTTCCATTTGCCAACCCACCTTACGCCGCCCGTGCTTACGCTTATGCAAGCATGGCACAATACGATGCGCTGGTAGCTACCTGGCACTATAAAAAATTATACAACAGGCCTTCCCCTTCAAAAGTGGATTCAACATTGAAGGTGCTGGTAAATAAATCGGAGCTCTCTTCCTATCCCTCTACCGAAGGCGCAATTATCGGATCTGTTGTAGAAGTGCTGAAGTTAATGTTTCCGGCCGACCAGGATTTTATCCAGAAAAAAGCAGAAGAGCACAGGAGAGCGGCCATTATGTCGGGCGCCAATGTACGGAGCGATCTGGAAGCAGGCGAAGCATTGGGAAAAGCAATAGCACAGAAACTGGTGGCCCGCGCAAGAATAGACAAAGCCGGTCAGGCTGGTGGTAATCCTGCTCATTGGGCCTCGTTGGAAGATACAGCCACCAAACATGGAGAAACCCCCTGGTACAGCCTTGAGGCGCCCCGCCGTCCGCCCATGCTTCCGTTGTTTGGAAAGGTTTCTCCCTGCCTGTTCGATTCGGCTACCACGGTAGCGTTGCGTCCGGGGCCTCCTCCGTCTGTACACAGCGAACAAATGATAAAAGAAACAGAAGAGATTTACGAGTTTATTAAAAATCCTTCGAGAGAATATATCCGCATTGTTCATTTTTGGGCAGATGGTGTAGGTACTGCCACCCCTCCCGGCCATTGGGATGCGATTGCAGCCGAAGATTTTATCAAAAAAGGTTACAGTGAAGTACGCTGGGCCAGGAATATGGCATTGCTTAACATGGCCATGATGGACGCAGCAATTGTTTGTTGGGATACGAAGTTCCATTATTTCAATCCGCGCCCCTCACAAATGAACCCACGCATTAAAACATTAACCGGCATTCCCAATTTTCCTGCATATATATCCGGCCACTCAACATTCAGCGGTGCAGCCGCTACCATTTTGGGACATCTGATTCCCGAAAGAGCAGGGGCTTATGACGCGATGGCGCAGGAAGCATCTTTGTCGAGAATGTACGGAGGAATACACTACAGAAGTGATTGTGAGGTGGGACTCGAAGTAGGAAAAAATGTAGGATTAAAAGCAATAGAACGCGCTACAACCGACGGCGCAGAATAATAACGTTTTTAGGTTTTGGAGTTTAAGTATATATGAAGACACCGTGATTCTTCACGGTGTATTTTTTCTTTTTAAATTTTATCGAATGAAGCGATTTTTTTTGAGTGCCCACGCTGATTTGCTTTTCGGATAAGGTTTTCAACTTTTAAAAAGTTGGAAACCTTTTTTAAGCATACAGCCTAAACCTGAAGCCGCAACCTCAAAACGCGTTGCTGACCGCTGAAAGCCGATAGTCCACAGCTTACTTCCTGTTCCACGCCGGTTTGCTTTTCAATATCTTTTTATGAACCGGGCAATCGGCGGTATGTGCGCCTGGCAGATAGCCTGTGCTCATCAAAAATTCGTTTACGATTTCGCCACCCGTAAACCGGAACGTTTTCTTAAAAAGTTTTACCCATTCCTCCTTTGTTTTAGGATGGTGGTGATCGAGCCAGTTTTTAAAAGATCCCGACTCTTTTTGTATTTGTAAAAGTGCTTTCGCGTTTTCAATAGCAGCATTTATTTTAAGCCGGTTGCGAATAATGCCAGCGTCGTTCAGTAAACGCTCGCGATCTTTTTCGCTATACTTTGCTACTTTGGTTATATTAAAATTGTGATAAGCCTTCCGGAAAGCAGCCTGCTTTTTTAAAATAGTCGTCCAGCTAAGTCCCGCCTGGTTAATTTCCAGTACGAGGCGGCAAAAAAGCTCGTTATCGTCTTCTATCGGGAAGCCATAATACAGGTCATGGTATTCCTTGTGCACATTTTGTTCCGTTGCCGGAATTGTATTTACATACGAACAATAACTCATTCTTACACATTTACCGTATCGTATACGATCACCTTTTTCCAGAGATGCTTACATTCATCTACAAACTTCAAATGAATGGGATCGGTTTGATAGCTGTCCTGGTCTGCTTTATTGTTAAACAGCAGTAGCCATGAAACACTGTACGACCGGTCAATTACATCGCGATTGGTATCAGCGGGTTTGCCTATGTAAAAAGTTTTGATCGTTTTTACGGCAGACAACTTCTTAAGTCCTGCTACCAGCTTGTCAAAATCTTCTTTGCTTTCAGGATTGTTCAACCAAAAATAAACGTGATGAATGAAAGTATTGTTTTCTGTCATAGCGTGTGAATTTGCCACAATACCCGTTGTTATGAGCGAGGCGATTGCGGTTTTAGTAGTTTGATGTACAAACTTACGGCGCGAAAGTTTATGCATAACCGTAAAAATATAGATTTTTGTGCAATGTCGTTGCTGAGCAGTCGCCCGAAAATAAACAAGGTTGCCAACTTTTTTAAAGTTGGCAACCTTACATCTGATCATTTCATTTTTTTTAGCCAATCCGTCAAGCCCAGGTAAATTTTTTTAGCAACATCGGTATGAAACTTAGGATCGAGGATTCTCTTTTCATCCTGCAGGTTGCTCAGGAACGCAACTTCTACCAGGCAGTTAGGATATTCCGTTGGGCCGTTCAGCGCGAAGTTAAAATTGCCAACATTGCCTATTTCCACCAGGTTCAATTCCAGCATCCGGGTAAGGATGGATTGTGATAAAGAGCGAAAGCCTATATAGCGATAATAAGTGCTTGTTCCCCTCACAAGCATGTTGCCCGCGGAGTTCAGGTGAATGCTTATCAGCAGGTCGGGGTTAGCAGCCCGCAGCATTTCAGCTCTTTGCACCATGCTAAGCGTGGTATCTTTTTCCCGCGTCATGAACGTTTTTATTTTATTCTTTTTTAAAAGCTTATTCAACTCCTTTGCAATGCGCAGCGCGTAGTCTTTTTCAAGCACCTTGCTGCTTACGCCCGATGCCCCCACGTTTTCACCACCATGTCCTGCGTCTATTGCTACCGTTAGTTTTCTAATATTCAATACAGGAGGCTGCCGTTTTACGCGCACAATCAGTTTCTGAAGAAGGCTGTCGTATCGTATATAATGTCCCCAGTGCTGCGCGTGTTTCAATTCTATATATACCCGCATCACATCGTCTTCCGTTTGCTCGTACCAGGTATTTTTTATTTCTTTTGCCGATGCAAATTGTGATATCCAGTTTGTGTTCGAAGTAACTCCAAAAATATCTATGGCAATTCTTGCAGGATTTATTTCATGCAGGCTCCTGTAAGGGAGCCGCTCATCCAGGTCGATGGTTACATAGTCAAAATCATCATCGCCATACACACGAAAGTTAGATGTGAGGTAATAAGGGCGCGGAAACTTTTCAGGAGCCGGCAACACATTTTCCTTTGCGATATAGGCTTTATGATTTTTGGATAACTGCACGATATAATCGCTGCTCAAAGAATCAACCACCGTTAACACGATACCCGAATCGAGGTAGGTCATTTTTGCGCCACCCAGCCGGTTATCGCCGGGACCATATTCAAGAAAGGGAAGCTTGCCCGTTGTTTGAACCATCATAGGTGTGTGAGTGGTATCCTGAGCCCGGATAGCAAACGGGATAATGCAAAAAAGTAAAAGCACATTTTTCATGTGCTGAAGATAATTCAAAAGCTGGCTCAGACACAACTCATCAAAGGGCAAAAAAAGAAAACCCCCGCAGGCACTTGGGGGGATTTCAAATCCGTGCTGTTTTCACATTTACGGATGTCCGGTATAATAGAGTAAAAAAAATAAGGCGACGTTGCACGTGGCTTGTTAACATACGTATAATAATGGGCGGTGGTTGGGTAATCGCGACGACAGCGCTTATCATTAATCAACTTTGCAATGGATTAAAGTTCACGCAAACGATGTGTTGCCTCTTCAATAAACAGCCAGAGCCATGGGCTCGGTTACATATTGTAAGGATGGATTTTAATCTATCCGGGAAATAGCGCATCATCTATCCATCAGATCGCCTGCGTCTGCGCTCCTTGTCCCGGGCAGGCGTGCCGATGGGAAAGATGGTCGGTCTGCCTGATAAACAGCCAGAGCCATTGGCTCGATAAGATATTGTTGTCTGGGATTTTAATCCCAGGTTAAAGAACATTGGATTAAAATCCGCTGATTATCTTTATCATATGGAAACTATTTCCACAGATGACGAAAATGTTTTATTTCCTATTGACAGGCTTTTGTTTGCAGAAGTAATTATTCCTCTTGCATTACCTATAAATTATACCTGGCAGGTGCCCCCGCATTTGCTGGATAAGATAGCCGTAGGCTGCCGGGTAGAAGTGGTGCTGGGACAGCAAAAAAAATACGCTGGTATTGTTAAAACCCTGCATCACAATAAACCTACTGCCTTTGAACCCAAATATCTTTTAAATGTATTGGATGCAGAGCCGATTGTGTTTAAGCCCGCGTTTGATTTATGGCAGTGGATTGCAGAATATTATATGTGCAGCGAAGGCGAAGTGATGGCCGCCGCGCTGCCGTCGTACTTCAAGCTGAGCAGCGAAACGATTTTGATTTTTAATGATGATTACGGCGATGATTTTTCACACCTTAACAACGACGAGTACCTGGTTGCCGAGGCATTGCACATTAAAAAGGAACTGAAGCTTTCGGAAGTACAGCAATTGCTCGACTCATCGCATGTATATCCCGTAATAAAAAGACTGATAGATAAAAGAGTATGTTTTGTGTGGGAATCGCTTAAGGAAAGCTATTCGCCCAAAAAAGAAACATACGTGGTATTAAATCCTGTGTATAATGATGAAGCAAAGCTGGCTGAGCTGATGAATAACTGGGGGCGGGCTCCCAAACAACTGGAATTGCTGTTAAGCTATCTGCATCTTATTAAAACAGAAGGCGAGGTTACCAAAACCAGTTTGCTCAAAAAATCCGGTGCTTCCGATGCACAACTGAAAGGCTTAGCCGAAAAGAATGTGCTGTGGCTTGAAAAACGCTCTGTTGACCGCCTGCGGTATTTGCCACGCGACATTCAGGTAGATTTTGAATTGACCGCTGCACAACAGGAAGCCTATCTGCAACTGAAAGATTTGCTGAAGGAAAAAAACGTGTGTCTGCTGCATGGCATTACTTCCAGCGGTAAAACCCAGGTATATGTAAAGCTGATTGAAGAATACATACAGGGGGGCAAACAGGTTTTGTACCTGCTGCCGGAAATTGCATTAACATCACAGGTAATACGCCGGCTGCAAAAACATTTTGGCGGATACATTGGTATATATCACAGCAAGTTCAGCCAGAACGAACGCATTGAAATATGGAACAAAATAAAATCGGGAGAGCTTAAAATTGTTTTAGGTGCAAGATCTGCTTTGTTCCTTCCATTCAACGACCTGGGGTTGATTGTTGTAGACGAGGAACACGACGCATCGTTTAAACAACAGGACCCTGCACCCAGGTATCATGCACGGGATTGCGCCATTTATTATGCCGGGCTGTTCCAGGCACGCGTATTGCTGGGGAGCGCCACGCCTTCGGTTGAAAGCTATTACAACGCCATGCAGGGGAAATATGGATTGGTGACGTTGAAAGAGCGTTTTGGTGGAGTGCAGCTACCCGCCATTGAAATAGTTGATACCAAGCAATTGCCTAAAAAAGAAAAGGAAAAGATCATTCTTTCTCCACAGTTGAGCGAAGCAGTGCAGCAAACGCTTGACGGCAGCAAGCAGGTAATACTTTTTCAGAACAGGAGAGGATACTCACCCTACCAGGTATGCGCAGTTTGCGGCTGGATACCCCAATGCAAACATTGCGATGTAAGTTTAACTTATCACAAACTCAGCAACAAGCTCGTTTGTCATTACTGCGGAACGATTTATCCCAGGGTGAATACATGCATGGCTTGCGGCAATCACGATTTTACACAACGAAACTTTGGCACCGAAAAAATTGAGGAACAACTCGAAGAGGATTTTCCCAAAGCTAAAATTGCGCGAATGGATATAGACAGCGTGAGAGGCAAGCAGGCGCACGACAGCCTGATACAGCTGTTTGAACAAATGCGCATTGATATATTGGTGGGCACGCAAATGGTGGTAAAGGGACTGGATTTTGAACACGTGAACCTGGTAGGCATACTGGATGCCGACAGCATTTTAAGCTTTGCCGATTTCAGGGTGAATGAACGCGCCTTTCAATTAATGGAACAGGTGAGCGGCAGGGCGGGGCGTAAAGATGGGAAAGGCCGGGTATTTGTTCAGGTGGCCAATACCAAACACCCGGTGCTGCATTTTGTGCAGCAGCACGATTATGATGCCTTTTTTAAATTCGAGATTCCGGGGCGCGAACGGTTTTTCTATCCTCCTTTTTCGCGCATTATATTGCTTACGTTCCGCCATAAAGTAAAGGAAATTACTGCGCAGGCAGCTCAATATTTTTCGGCTGCGCTTCAGGGTGAGTTTGGAAAATACCTGGTAGG
>JBQCFW010000092.1:0-26642 GCA_051958655.1 Agriterribacter sp.
TAGAGACAAGGCATGCCTTGTCTCTACACAGATTTATTTCACCACCTACCGGTCCTTTTATATTTTGTGCATTCAATTGGTTGGCTTTCATGCTGTTGATCTATTCTACATTATCTGGTTCGCGTTTGCAGTATATATGCGATGTGCTGTTGCACGACATGGGTGGCATAGAACTGAGCTACACCCAAAGCCTGGACAGGTTTACCAGTTACGAGGGACCAAAACTTAATTATTCGGATAGCGCGGTTGCCGGCGATGCGTTTTGGGTAGTTCCGGCAACCTTGCTTTTTGAAAATAATATCGTAGTGCAGCATGTCCCTGTCCTGCGGCAGAAGGAATACCCCGTGTTGTACCCCGCAACCGGGGGAGATTTTTCTTTCGACATTTTTGCCGCAGCTTTTTATTTGCTGAGTCGATATGAAGAATACCTTCCCTGGCAGCCCGATGCTTATGGGCGGTTTCCACATGCTGAGAGTATTGCTTTTAAAAATGACTTTCTTCAACTCCCGCTCATTGATTACTGGCTCTGCGATTTTCAAAAAGCATTGCAGCAACATTTTCCGGCGCTTGTATTTGGCCCGAGAAAGTTCAGGTTTATTCCCACCTACGATATAGACATCGCTTATTCTTATCTCTACAAAGGCATTATGCGCAATGCCGGAGGGTTGATGCGTTCGCTGCTGAAGGGCGAACTGGCTGCTATGAGGGAGCGTATTAACGTGTTGACAAAAAAGAAGGAAGATCCTTTTGATGTATATGAGTGGTTGTATGCTTTGCATTTAAAATATCATTTGCAGCCATACTACTTTTTTCTCCTGGCTAAAACAACGGGTGAGTACGACAAAAATATTGATCCGATGCAGGTAGAACTGCAGGAGTTGATACGCTATCATGCCGGCGGGTATAACGTTGGCATTCACCCCTCATGGCAAAGCGGAAACAATGCGCAATTGCTGGCAGAGGAAATTGGGACCCTGCAGCAAATTATTCACAGCGATGTAGTGAACAGTCGCCAGCATTATATCCGCTTTCGTTTGCCGGATACTTACAGGCAATTGCTTGCCAATGGCATACGCAACGAATTTTCTATGGGCTATGGCAGTATCAATGGTTTCAGAGCTTCTGTTGCTACGCCATTTTACTGGTACGACCTGGCAAAGGAAGAAAAAACCGATCTTCTCGTTCATCCCTTTTGCTTTATGGACGCGAATGCTTATTATGAGCAAAGGTTAACGCCGCAACAGGCATTTGGAGAAATAACCCATTTCCATAATGTTGTTAAAAAGGTCAACGGTGTTATGATCACCATCTGGCACAATAACTTTTTTGGAAGCGACAAAATGTTTACCGGCTGGAAAGAAGTGTATGAACTGTTTTTGAAAGAGGTGGTATATTGGGACTTTTGAAGGGAGAAGGAGGAAGGTGTGAGGTATAAGGTATAAGGCTTAAGGTATAGGGATTTGTCAGACCTATTGGGTTGAAACGCTGCCCGGTAAACTCCAGTTTATATTGATAGCTGACTGCTTTTAAAAGTTGTCAACCTTGCTTTTCACTTTGCTTAAAATATTCTCCATCCACCTATATTCGGGTAGCTGAGCCAATTTTTGTTTTAAGTTACCGGGAATGTTTTGTGAACCCATAAAAGTTCCGGCAATTTGCCCCGCTATAGATGCATTTGTATCTGTATCTCCTCCGGCGTCTATCACTTCTTGCAGCATTTTATCCATGCCGAAATCTTTGACCTTTAACGCTGAGTAGATTGCGAAAGGAACTGAATTTACTACGTAACCATTGTTCCCAAGCATTGCCAAATCTGCAATGGAAACTTCCTGAGGGCGTTTGTCTATCTCTATTATCCTGTCTCTAACATTACAATCCGGAAGATGATCTGTTAAAGTATCTGTTATCAACTTTTTTTCTAAACGTCCTGTTTCGATAATATTTTTTAAAGAAAGATATACTGCTAATGCTCCGCAATAAGCTTCGTCATTTGCATGGGTGATTTTTGACGCATCACGTATATCGTCTCTGCTTATTTTTTTGAAGAAAGCAAATGGTGCAATCCTCATTGCTGCTCCGTTTCCTGCTGCATACTCGCCACGCCTTCCTGCCTGCGACCAGTGCTGTCCGATTGCTAATTCTGAAATAGCTTTCAGCGTACTTGCGCCTATTCCTCTTAGCTTGCCTGTTCTGTAATACTTTACAAAGTATTCCGAAAGCTTTTGTGGAGTATACACCGCCTCACACAAGGCTTCGCAGGTTGCCAATGTAAGTTGCGTATCATCAGTAATTTGCCAGCTTCTTTGTTTCTCAGGTTCTTGCCTTAAATAATAGGTTGTTGTCGCGTGAGTTTTCTGCTCATTTTCATAACTGCTTCCCCATGCATCTCCAATAGCACCCCCTAAAATGCATCCTTCAAATTTGTCAGATAGTTCGTTAATGTCTTTCATTCAGCAGGGCCTTATGCTAATAAACTTTGAATATAGGATTTGATCTCAGCATGAGAAGATCTATTGCGTGTCAGGCGCTGATAGCTCACGGCTGATAGCTGAAAGCTGCCCGCTCCATTTCAACGCACGATCCTTCCCTTCTTAAATCCCGTATTCACCAAATATATGCCGATCAATGTAATGAGCGTGCCGGAAGTAATGATGATAGTAAGCTTTTCGTTATTGAGCAAAGCGCCTACAATTACGGCTACAATAGGATTGATATATGCATATACTGATACCTGTGCGGCGGGCAAACGTTTGAGCGCATAAATAAAGGCAGAATAGGTGATAACAGAACCCACAATTACCAGGTACGAAATGGAAAGCCATGCTTCTGCAGGCGCCTGCCGCAGCGGTATATACTGCCCGGTAGACTGGGCTACGAATAACAAAATGATGCCGCCAATAAACATTTGCCAGCCCAAACTAAAATAAGGATCTACATGCTTTGCATTTTTTACAGTATAAATAGTGCCAAATGCCCATGCAACCGAAGCGATCACATTCAGAAGAATACCAATTGAAAAATTGGAATTGAAGAGGTCGTGCAGGTAATCGGAAAAAATGACCAGTATGCCGGCCAAGCCGAGCAACAATCCTATAATGGTAATGGCATTCAGTTTTGTTTCTTTAAACACAAAAGTGCTGAGCAGTGCAATCCATAACGGCGATGCAGCGCCGATCACTGCGCCCAGCCCACTTGGAATAAAGCGCATAGACCAGGTGCTGAATCCATTGTTTATCACAATCATTAACAAGCTCATCCAAAAAAACTGGATGAACTGGTCGCGCGAGGGCAGCCTGAAACCACGGGCAAAAAAGAAAATGAGATAGATAGTGCCTGCCAGTATTTGCCGGAGGCCTGCCAATTGCAATGCGGGCATATATTGTACGCCTTTTTTTGAAGCCAGCCAGGTGGTACCCCAAAAAATGCAAACCACACCCACCGCCAGCAACGCCTTGGTACGGTCGCTCTGGTTGCGTAAATACACCGGTTCGATCATGGTTCTCACTCGGTCGTAAATATCGTAGATGTAGTTCTTCATCTGGAAGTTTAGGGTTTATCGTTTACTGTTTATCGTTCTGAGTTTGCAAGTGGCATAATAACGTTAAACAATAAACGCCAAACTTCTTAATGCTTAAAATGTCTCAATCCGGTGATCACCATCGCAAGTTTGTTCTGCACACAATATTCAATAGAATCTTTATCGCGGATAGAGCCTCCGGGTTGGACGAAAGCCGTAATGCCGGCAGCGTGTCCCAGCTTTACACAATCATCAAACGGAAAAAAGGCATCGGAAGCCATTACTGCTCCATCGAGGTTGAAATTGAATTGTTTTGCTTTTTCTACAGACTGACGCAGGGAATCTATCCTGCTGGTTTGGCCGCAGCCTTTGCCGATCAACTGTTTGTTTTTTACCAAAGCAATGGCATTCGATTTTAAATGCTTGCATACAATGTTGGCAAAAGAAAGATCCTCTTTTTCCGCTTGTGTTGTTTCGCGTCCGCCGGTTTCTTTCCATTCAGCATAATTGCCGCGGTCGTTTTCCTGGGTAAGAACACCATTTAAAACGGTTTTGGATTGCGAGTTGTTGTCGGGTGCTGCTTTTAACGTTAAAAGTATCCTGTTCTTTTTTGTTTGCAACACTGCCAGCGCATCTGCCTGGTAGCCATCGGCAATGAGCACTTCAAAAAATATTTCGTTAATAGCTTCCGCCGTTTCTTTATCAACAGTACTGTTGCAAACCAGCACACCGCCAAAGGCGCTTTCGGGATCGCCCGCCAAAGCAGCGTCCCACGCACCTTTTAAAGTTTCGCGTGCAGCTATTCCGCACACGTTGGTATGTTTAATGAGGGCAAATACTTTTGATTTATTCCGTTCGTCCGAAAAATCTGCTATCAGTTGTACAGCCGCATCAACATCTACCAGGTTATTGTAAGAAAGTTCTTTGCCATGCAGCTTGTCAAACACTTTGTCAAGATCGCCATAAAAAACGCCTTGCTGATGAGGATTTTCTCCATAACGCAATACCTGCTTGTTGCCCGTTAACGTCAAAGGAGCGGCAGAGCCAGGGTTAAAATAGTTGCTGATGGCAATATCGTACTGCATTACAATTTCGAAGGCTTTGGCAGCAAACGCCCTGCGCTGTTCCAGCGTGGTTTCGCCTTGCTGGTTTACCAGCAGGTCTACCAGTGATGCATAGTCGCTTTTGGCGGCTACCACCAGCAGGTCTTTATGGTTTTTGGCAGCGGCACGTATCATAGAAGGACCGCCAATGTCAATTTTTTCGATGATCATTTTCTCCGCTTCCCCGGGCTTTCCTGCAAAAGAGGGGGAAGTTGCCTGCGCCAGCGTTTCTTCAAAAGGATACAGGTCCACAATTACCAGGTCTATTACCGGGATCTGGTATTCCTTCATTTCCGAAATAGCCTGCGGCACGTCTGTGCGCCCCAGTATACCGCCAAAAACGGCCGGATGCAGCGTTTTAACTCTTCCGCCCAAAATGGAAGGATAGCTGGTAAGGTCTTCTACCGGCACGCAGGGAATATCAAGGTCTTCGATAAATTTTTGTGTACCCCCGGTGGAATAAATGGTAATTCCCAGGCGATGTAATTCTTTTACAATAGGCTCTAAACCGTCTTTATAAAAAACGGAAATAAGTGCAGAACTGATCTTCTTTTGCATATTATATTGCTGTACAACCTGTTGAGCAGGAGTTGAGTTGATTAATCGAGAACAAAGGCGCCATCTTCCGCAACGGAATGGCGCCGCAAAAGTAAACTATCGCATTCATTTTTCCATTGACGGGTTTTCCACGCGGGGCATGAGCCATCGAAAACATAGGTAGAGCAGCGAAACTGTTGCCAGAGCTGGCTTATAGAAGACCTGACATTGCCGGAGAGCACGATGATGTCCACACCCGGAGCGTTTTGGTTGTTGGTAAAAGCAACAGTATCCATCAATAGAATTCGTTTTCCATTTACCCAGGCAAAAGGATGGTCGGTTGCCTGATAAACCTCCTTATTATTGACGATGGCACGGTTTAAAAGCCGGGCGGGCTGGAGATGAAAATTCCGGAGAGAATTGTCGGCATTCACAGTATCATCTCCCACATAATACCCGTTTCTTCCAACAAAAAAATCTACGGCGGTGTGCCTCGGCACGTTGTAAACGATCATGGAAGTGTGATGGCTTTTCGTATAAATGTCTGTAGCCCGTATTCCCGCATATACCAGCAAGCAGGCCAATGCGGGTAAAAGCAGCCTCCGTTTTTTTAGCATCAGCCATGTGGCTGCGCAGGCAATGAATGCATACAGCAGCAAAACCTGTATGGGAGAGATAAGAATATCTGAACTTACGGCATACGGCAAATCGTTTACCCACGCTGTAAAACCGTTCATCCATTGCAGTAAAAATGTAATTATAAACCCAATCCATTTGGCTGCAAAAGGCAGCCATGGCAGCAAGCAAAGTATAATTTCTGCATACAGCACAATGCCCGACAAAGGAACCACCACCAGGTTGCTGAGTAAAAAAAGATTGGGCACCTGGTGAAAATGATAGATGGACAATGGCGTGGTGAGGATTTGTGCTGCAAGCGTTACAGCACACAGCTTCCATACAGCGTCTATTATTTTGTTGGGAAAATAAAACCAGTTGGTAACCGGTTTTAAAAACACAACAATGCTCAGCACGGCAGCGTAGGACAATTGAAAGCCAATATCCCACAATAAGAATGGATTCCAGCAGAGCAGGAAAAAAGCGGAAGCCGATAATGTGTGATAAACGGATACCTGTCTTGTCATACTTTCGCCTATTACAATAAACGAAAACATAACCACGCTTCGTAAAATAGACGCACCCGCGCCGGATAGCAAAGAAAATCCCCAGAGTATAAAAAGAATAACGGCACCTCTTATCCATTTTGTTTTATTGCTTTTTTGCAACGGGCGTAGCAATATCACCAGCAACCCGTATATCATGGCAAGGTGCATGCCCGAAATAGCGATGACATGTATTACGCCGGTATTGGAATATTGTTGCACAAGGTCGCGGTCAAGGTCGTTCCGGTAGCCAATCAGCAAGGCTTCGGCTACGCCTGCTTCGCGTTTTCCCGGTATGTATTTTTTTAAATGCCGGAGTAGGTATGCCCTGCATTTTTCCAGCCATAGCAACCAGGCGGGTTGCAGTTGATTTGTAGATATTATAAAATCGTTTTTGGTGAGATATACCTGGTGCGTAATATCCTGGAAAAGGCAATAGCGTTGATAATCGAACGCTCCCGGGTTGCCGGAATTTTTAACAGGCTGCAATGGTTTTTTAAACAAAATGGTTGAACCGTAACATATATTCTCAGCAATGGAACTGTCTTTGCTGAAATAAATGATCATCTTTCCTTTTGTTCGTTTTAAGACATTCTGCTGATCAACAGCAAATACTTCGGCAATTGCCTTGTACGATTTGTTCTTTTCTACCGGAGGTTCTACGAGGGAAGCAATTACAATGGATGAATCGTTATAACCGTTGCCAAACCATGCCTGTTGGTGTTGAATGTTATTATGATGTGTAATCACCATTCCAAGGGTTGCTGCCGAAAGTGTAATAAGGCAGCCTGCAAGCCATTTGTATTTATATATAAAATATCCCTTAAAGAAAAATGAAACAGTAACAAGTCCTGATAAAATACACAGCACAGTATAAACTATATGAGCGGGCAAAGGCATATACCACTGCGCAATAATGCCTGCAATAAAAGGAACAAGCAAACGGATGAAGGGCGCTTCCTTCCATATGGGTGCAACGGTTAGCAACATGAACAAAAGTTACGGAATATTAGCGATTAGCAAGCAGCTTTCAGCAATCAATGCGCTGTTTTTAGCTGACCGCTGATTGCTGATGGCTGATCGTTCCCCCATTGTCATCCCAATGTAAGTTTACCTTTTGCGTAAACCAGATTTCCCGAATTCGGTATATGCACAGGTTCGTGGGAGGATATTTTTGTATCCTGATTTCGGAAAAATATTTCCGGTAGTTCTTTAGAAGTGGAAAAATCCTTTAAAAATCGAAATTATTGGGGCCATTCCGGTTTTTCTGCTGTAACCGGCGGCAGTTTTTACGGATTGTGCCCGGCTATTTTTCCAGCAAGGTTACAATATGTTGGAGCCTGCGGCATTTGCAAGATGCACAGCTAATCACATTTTGATTCAGCGGATGTCGATCAATTTTTTTTTATGAGACCAGCTCCAGCACTCCTGGCATCTTCGTTGCGTCGCACTCTTCATCGTTCCGTTCTCTGCTCAGCAATTAAACGCGCAGAACGATATAGTCGTTTCTCGTTATGTTCTTTCGAGACTGCGTCTCGGAAAAATGTTATTAATTGCTACAAATCGCATTGCTGCCGCTTAAATTTTCCTCGTAATTTGCATGCCTGCATGCAGTTACAAGATACTCACGGTTACAAAATAATTACCAGTTGGCTGGCTAAAAAAAACTTCCGCGCTTTTGCCTTTCAGGAAGAAGCCTGGCAACACATTGCAGATGGTAAAAGCGGGCTGGTAAATGCTCCTACCGGTTTTGGTAAAACTTTTTCTGTTTTTTTGGGTGCAGTCATCAATTTTATTAACGATCATCCCGACGAATATACCACGCGCAAAAAAAACGGTTTGCAGTTATTATGGATCACCCCGTTGCGGGCATTGGCCAAAGATATTGGACGGGCTATGGAGGAAGTGATAGCTGAACTAGGCATGCAATGGCGGGTTGGCATACGCAATGGCGATACACCTGTTAGTGAGCGGCAGCAACAAAAAAAATCGCCTCCCGAAGTAATGATCATTACGCCCGAAAGCCTGCACCTGTTGCTGGCACAAAAGGGTTATGCCGATTTTTTCTCCTCTCTCAAAATAATAGCAGTTGATGAATGGCACGAATTGCTGGGCAGTAAACGAGGGGTGCAGGTGGAGCTTGCATTGAACAGGATTGTGGCGGTAAGTGGTCAGCAGTCAGCAGTCAGCGGTCAGCAGTCAGCGATCAGCGATCAGCAATCAGCCCTCAGCAAAAAGCGGTCAAAAATCTCAAATCTCAAATCTCAAATCAGCAATTCTCTGCCTTTGATCTGGGGTATCTCTGCTACCATTGGCAACCTGCAGCAGGCTGCAGAAGTATTGCATGCTTCCTTGCCTGAAGCAAATATTCCGGTTACAGTAAAAGCAGTGCTGAAAAAAAACATAGAAGTTGAATCTGTTTTTCCCGATGAAATTGAAAAATTTCCCTGGGCCGGACACCTGGGCTTAAAGCTGATACACAAGGTCATTCCCATTATTCATAACAGCCGCACCACCCTTATTTTTATCAACACCCGAGGCATGAGCGAAACCTGGTACCAAAGCCTGCTGAATGCCGCACCCGATCTGGCTGGTGCATTGGCTTTGCATCACGGCAGCATTGAACCCGAATTGAGAATGTGGGTGGAGGATGCATTGCATACAGGCGTGCTGAAGGCAGTGGTATGTACGGCAAGCTTAGACCTGGGTGTTGATTTCAGACCGGTTGAAACGGTGATACAGGTAGGTTCTCCCAAAGGAGTAGCGCGCTTTTTACAGCGGGCGGGCAGGAGCGGACATCAACCTGATGCCGTTAGTAAGATTTATTTTTTACCAACACATTCTTTGGAACTGGTAGAAGCTGCTGCTTTAAAAGATGCTATTAAAGAAAATATTATTGAGAGCAGGGAGCCGATGCTGCTATGCTATGATGTGCTCATACAGTACCTGTGTACGTTAGCCATATCAGATGGTTTTGATGCGGAGAAAACCTACAAAGAGTTGCTTAAAACCTATTGTTACCGGGATATGACGCGGGATGAATGGGAAAAGATATTGCAGTTTATAACGGCGGGCGGGGTGGCGCTGCAGCAATATGATGACTTTAAAAAAGTGGAGATACTGGACGGGTTGTACCGCATTACCAACCGGAGGATAGCGATGCGCCACAGAATGCACATCGGTACTATTGTGAGTGAAGCGATGCTGAAAGTAAAGTTTGTGTCTGGCGGATATATTGGGGTGATTGAAGAATGGTTCATTTCGCGGCTCGACCCGGGAACAGTGTTTACGCTTGCCGGTCGCAATCTTGAATTGGTGGCCATTAAAGATATGACGGTGCTGGTAAGAAAATCGAATGCTAAAAAATCGATTGTTCCAAGCTGGCAGGGAGGAAGAATGCCATTATCGGCCAACCTGGGTAAAAAATTGCGGGAAGAGCTTAACAAAGTGTCCCTCCAAAACAGCGCAGCCACCGACCCGGAAATGCATATACTGAAGCCGTTGTTTACGCTTCAGTCGCAGTTGTCGAAAGTGCCAAAATATAACCAGTTGCTGATTGAGCATATAGAAACAAGTGATGGCTTTCATCTTTTTGTGTATCCTTTTGAGGGCAGACTGGTGCATGAAGCAATGGCGGCCATCCTTGCGTGGCGCATCAGTCGCATTACGCCAATCACTTTTTCGTTTGCCATGAACGATTATGGTTTTGAACTGCTTAGTGATAAACCTATACCGGTAGACGATACCAATGTATACGAATTGTTTTCGCCTGATAACCTTTTGAGCGATATACAGCGCAGCGTAAATGCCACGGAAATGGCTATGCGCAAGTTTAGAGATATAGCTGTAATAGGGGGACTGATATTCCAGGGTTTCCCGGGTGAACAAAAAAAAGCCAGGCACCTGCAATCCTCCGCATCGTTGCTGTTTAAAGTATTCATGGAATACGATGCGGGCAACGTATTGGTGCAGCAATCGTTCCGCGAAGTGCTCGACCAGCAGATGGAAGAAGTGAGGCTCCGCAGCATGCTGGAACGCATTCAGCAATCAGATATCATCATCACTTTTCCACAACAGCTTACGCCGTTCTGCTTCCCAATTAAGGTAGACAGCCTGCGTGAAAGTCTGACATCTGAAAAACTGGAAGACAGGGTAAGAAGAATGCAGCAGCAATTGGAATGAGGAAGTGAAAAGTGAAGGGTGAAAAGCGAAAGATCAGCCGTTCGTGTTTGTTGTTTTCGCCTTTCATCTTTGCCTTTTCATCTTTCACCTCGCTTACCACTCTCTATCTTCCTCACTGCTATCTGCTGTGCTGTATAAATGCCCGTGTGTCCGCTAAAGTAGTATGCTGTAAAACAACCTACGGCGTAATACAAAATATAATCTCCGCCAAACAACTCCACACCCATGATGGTGCAGGCAATGGGTGTGTTGGTAGCGCCGGCAAATACGGCAATAAAGCCAATGCCTGCCAGCAGGTCAACAGGCGCTCCGGTTAGCATGGCAATAGTATTGCCCAAAGTGGCACCTATAAAAAACAGGGGAGTTACTTCACCGCCTTTAAAACCCATACCGAGTGTAATGGCAGTAAAAAGGATCTTCCAGGCCCAACTGAAATAATCTGCACCGCCTGCGTTGAACGCCGAAACAATGCTTACCCCTCCCGAGGGGTTGGTAACACCTAAGCCCAGGTAATCTGTGCCGGCTATATAACTAAGTGCTATAATAATGCAACCTCCTATAACCGGTATAAGCCATCCCTGCTTTATTATTTTGTTACTGTAGGTTTTAATGCTGTGCGAAAGGGTGGCAAACAAATAACCTGCTAATCCAAAACACACGCCTGCTGCTATTACGATCATCAATAATCGAAAATCGAAATGAATGAACGACAGGCTGTCTTTCACTGCTTCCTGTACTTCTATAAGGTAATGCGTGTGATGGATGTTCCAGGCGGTGCAGGTAATGTCTGCCAACACAGAAGCTATGAAACAAGGCAGCAAGGCATCGTAGCGTATCCTGCCTATTGCCAGCACTTCCAGCGCAAATATGGCGCCTGTTACCGGCGTTCCAAACACTGCGCCGAATCCGGCCGCAATACCTGCCATTAAAATAATTCTGGTATCGCTTTTGGTTAGCTTAAACCATTTGCCTAATAAGCTGGCCATGCTGCCGCCTATCTGCACGGCAGTTCCCTCGCGCCCGGCCGAGCCGCCAAACAAATGCGTGATAACGGTAGTAATGAGTACCAGCGGCGCCATGCGTGCAGGTACTCCGCCCCCGGGTTCATGAATTTCGTTCATGATGAGGTTGTTGCCTGCTTCAGCATTTTTTCCCAGGAACCTGTAAAGCGCCCAAATTATTAAACCCGCAAGCGGCAGTAATAAGAGCAGCCAGCCATTGTGTTGCCTTAATGCTGTAGCCTCATCCAGCAGCCATAAAAACAAGGCTACCAGCGAGCCTGCTATAAGCGATACGGGTATTACCAGTATGGTCCATTTTAAAAGATGTGAAGCGATGAGAAGATGTTCGAAGGAGTTTTTTATTTTTTTCATACCTGCATAAATGATTTTAACCGTTTTCACAGCGAAAACAAAAAATAGCTTTTGCAGGCGTCATCAGAACTCGGCTGAATACAGCCGCGAACGGTTCAAATAGGTGGAACACCATCACCTTTGTTGGATGTAAATATATAGCCAAAACGCTTTATGGCCATAGGCGCGTAAAACTTTTAAGGTGCATAATTTAAAATTAAATCGGTAAGGTTTGCAAGCGCCCCTTCGCGTCATGCCGAACGGAACGTAGTGGAGTGAGGCATCCCCTGCCGGTAAAGGAGCAGTAACTCAAGTCAACGATGTTTCTTTATTCAGGAGGTTTACCTTCGGTGAAAAAGTTCTGCCCCATAAAACTTCGTCGTGCCTCCTCATTTATTCGTTCGAAATGGTGAGCGCTATCTCAACCCATTATGTGCAACGCTTCTGCCGTCACTTTTTATTACATCGTCGTCATTAGACTGGTGTGGTATTGATTCAATTGCCTTTTTGATGGCCGTATCAATTTTTAACCAGGACTTGCGTCGCGTATTTTCGATTGTATGACCAATACTTTTTTATTTAATAATAGTTAATTCTAGCTAAGATAGATACTGTTCTGATTATAATCGTTTTCTTTGACAATGATATAGAGTTGGTAAATAAAAATATCTTTTTTTTATCTTTGGGTAATGTTGAAATAACGCATGCGAAAGTTGTATTCCTTAATACAACATTTTGCTGACTAATAGTTGCTGGCTAATCTTTTTTGTTGTTGAACTAAATGAAAAACACTTATGAAATTCATAATCGGGTCAGGTGATCTTTACAATGCTTATCCTTTTCCTGAAAAAGGACTCTCAAAGGAAATTCCCACGCTTGCTGTAGTACTTCCGTTTTATAACCCACCTCAAAACTGGCTGATTCATTTTGTTGAACGTGCCCAGGAATTATGCATCGAACTTGCAGAGAAGGTAGACATTAAATATATTATTGTAAACGACGGATCGCGGGATTGTGCGCCTCATACGCAGATCAGGGACGCATGCAATGCACTGAACGTAACTTATATAACGTATAAAAATAACGCCGGTAAAGGGCATGCGTTGCGCGAAGGCGTTAAAAAAGCTGACTGTGCTTACACGGTTATTACAGATATTGATTTTCCCTATTCTAATAAAGACTTTATGTCTGTCGTCTCGTCCTTGCTGGAAGGAGCTGATGTAGTAGCCGGAAAGAGATCTAATGCTTACTTTAATAATCTTCCGGTTGGGCGAAAGATAATTTCGAAATGTTTTATACTACTGAACAGAATATTTTTTAAGCTTCCTGTATACGATACCCAGGCTGGCATAAAAGGATTTAACGAAAAAGGAAAAACCGTTTTCCTGCAAACAACCATAAATCGGTTTTTATCAGACACAGAGTTTATTTTACGTGCGTACAGGCAATCGCTGGTTTTTAAAGTGATATGCCTTCATCTTCGCCCGGGAGTAAAATTTTCAAACTTCGGATATTCAACGCTTGTGGCTGAAATAAAAAATTTTATAAAGCTCCTGAAATTAAACAGCACACAAGGGTGATCATATTGGATTACGTGACTTAAAAATCAATTTCAATGCATTGGATATTCAGGAACATCAGGTCGGGAAATTTTTTATACAACAGGTGGCTGGCTGCCACGCTCTGGTTTGGGCTATCGTTCATAATTGTATTGTTGACTGTAAGAGCTGGACGACTCAATAATTTCGAAGTTTTCAGACATGTATTTTTTCATGTAATACAAAAAGTAAATTTATATGTTGAATATCCTTCTCAATATGCTGATGTAAACCTGTATGGTCCTGTATTCAGCCTGGTAATAGCACCTTTTGCGCTTTTGCCTCTAAAGTTTGGTGCTGCTTGCTGGGCAATGTGCAATGCAACCTTTTTATATTATGCGATATACAGGCTGCCTATTAATAAAAAGTGGAAAACCGCCCTTGTTGTTTTATGCGCGCATGAGATGATGCATAGCAACGCCTTTTTACAAAGTAATGCTTTGATATGCGGCTGCATTTTGTTAGCCTTTGTATATACTGTTCAAAAAAAGGAACCTTATGCGTTGTTCTTTATTATGCTGCCGGCATTTATTAAAATATACGGAATAGTTGCACTCGTATTTATTTTCTTTAGCTCAAAGCCGCTTCGTTTTATGGCATGGGCGGCCATATGGTTCCTGATTTTTTTCTTTCTTCCATTGGTAATTACCGATTTCAATTTTCTGCTGCAATGTTATAACGACTGGTATGTGGGTTTAACAATAAAGGCAGGAAAAAATATTGCTCCCGGTAATTTTTTCCAGAATATTTCGGTAATGGGTTTAATAAGTAGAATGCTATCGCTTCGGATTAACGATACAGTTGTGCTGGCATTGGGTGGGTTGGCTTTGGCAAGTCAGTTTGTATACCGGCGTTATCATCATCATCCTGTTTACAGGCTATACATTTTAGCGTCGTTATTGCTGTTTACAATAATTTTCAGTTCGGGTTCTGAGTCGCCCACATACATTATAGCGCTTCCCGGCATCTGTATTTGGTATTTTTTGCAACCCTTTTCAAAAAAGCTGCTTTGGTTCTTTATTCTCGCCATAGTGCTCACTACGTTTGGCAACTCCGATGTATTTACACCGTGGGTACGAGTGCATGTGGTAAGGCGCTACGCTTTAAAAGCGTTGCCAGCCAGTATAATATGGGGGATCATATTTATTCAGATACATAAACATCAGTTCCTGAAAGCCCGAAGTATTAATTAAAAAGAGCTACTATTACAATTGTAAAATATTCATAGCTGTTCATCACCTTCATGAAACCTCGTAACAAAATATTATTAAGCTTTGATGTGGAGGAGTTTGATCTGCCACTGGAATACGGGCGAAATATTGATGTGAAGGATCAACTGGCTGTTGGACTGGAAGGGTTGAACAATATTATGCCGGTGCTGCAAAGGAAGGACGTGGAAGATACGCTTTTTACCACGGCTTTTTTCGCAGAAAATTTTCCGGATGTAATGCAGCAGCTTTCAGCGAGACATGAAATTGCGTCGCACACCTATTATCATAATAAGTTTGATGAATCTGACTTAACCAGATCAAGGATAAAACTGGAACAAATTACCGGGAAAAAAGTATTGGGGTTAAGAATGCCAAGGATGAAACCGGTTAGTAGTAAAGCTGTAATCAATGCCGGCTATACTTACAATTCATCTGTTAACCCTTGCTGGGTGCCGGGGCGTTACAACAACCTGCACATTTCCAGGACTTTTTTTTACGAGGAAAAGTTACTGCAACTGCCCGTATCGGTAACACCCCGTTTACGAATTCCATTATTCTGGCTGTCTTTTAAAAATATGCCTTACTCACTTTACCTCCGGCTGGCATTGCAGGTTTTAAAAAAAGACGGCTATATCTGCCTGTATTTTCATCCCTGGGAGTTTTCAGATATTGGCAAGTATCGTTTACCCTCGTATGTTAGCAGATGCCCGGTAAACTTATTGAAAAATCTTAAAAAATTAATTACGGATCTCTCCCTCGAAGGAACATTTGTAAGTACAGCAGCTTTTATAGAAGACAATAGCTGCGATTGTTAATGCATTATATGCAACACTTCTTCCAACACTTTTATCACACCGTCATCGTCATTAGAAGCTGCCATGAAGCGTGCAGCCTCTTTAATATCCGGGTGAGCGTTTTCCATGGCATAGCTGTAATACCCCTCTTTCATCATTTCAAGATCATTCAGGTAGTCGCCAAATACCATGGTTTCGTTAAACCCGATATTAAATTGTTGCTGTATCATTTTTATTGCCCTTCCCTTATTGGCTAATTTGTGCGAGAGGTCGAGCCACAAACTGCCAGACACTTTTACCTGCAACTCATTTTCGAGCTGTTTAAACCAGGTATAACTGTTTTGCTCCGATCCTTTAAAATCGCATATCGCAATTTTCAGAAAAGCATCATGCTCCACCTGTAGCAGATCATCAACCACCAGTCGCCTGTCGTAATACATTTCTACATGCTCCATAAACCGCGGATCTGTATTTTCTATATAAGCCTGTTGTTTACCACATAAAATAGTATAGGCTTCGGGAATTTTTCTGGCGATGGTTATCAACTCATGTGCAGTAGCCTTGTCTATTGCCTGCACCAGCAAATCGCGGTTGTTATACATTACATAACTCCCGTTTTCGGCAATGTATATAATGTCGTCCTTGATGGAGGCAAATTCGTTTTGCAGGTTAAAAAGCTGGCGGCCACTTGCGGCAGCAAACAAAACCTGCTTTTTCGTCAGTTGGTGGAAGATATTATAAAATTCAGGGTTCAATTCTTTTTTCGAGTTCAATAACGTACCATCTATATCGGTTGCTATCAGCTTTATTTTAGCCAGGCTCATGCTTTTGGTTTGATGCTCAATTGGTTCTTGCTTCTTGATATTTGGTTCCTGCCTCTTGAGGCTTTATTTTTTTTCACTGTAATATTGTTCCGCTATTTGTTCCAGCAGCGTGTAAAATTCTTCTCCGTATTTGCGGGTAAGCGCTTCTTTCAAAAAAACATATACAGGCACTTTCAGCTTTTTACCTAAAGCACAGGCGGGTTTGCACAACGTTTCGCGAGGCTCGTAGTTAACCAGTTCGTATGTTTTTGTTTTTTTCGTTTTGATGGGATACAGATGGCAGCTTATGGGTTTTTTCCACTGAATCTTACCATCGAGGTAAGCCTGTTCAATACCACATTTAATAATGCCCTTGCTGTCGTAATGGCCGTAGGCGCATATTTTTCCGTTAATGGTAGGGGTAACCCAGCCGAATTCGCGGTCAAAGAAATAACGTCCTTTCTTTTCAATTTCAGCAATGCCTTCTGGTGTAAGGTAGGGCTTTACCGTTTCAAATACATCGTCTATTATGCGTGTTTCGTCTTTTGTTAAAGGAGCGCCGGCATCTCCATCCTCGCAACAACCTCCCTTGCACTTAACCAGGTCGCATACAAACTGCGCTTTCACCACGTCATCACTCACCAGTACATTGTCTATTTCTATCACGGGAAAATTTTTGTAAAGTTAAAGGATTTGAGATTTGAGATTGGAAATTTGAGATGTGCGTCTCAATATCAAATCTTTAATTTCAAATTTCAAATTGTTTCATTTCCACTTCAAAGTGTTTACCAGCTGTCTCATGTCTTGTTCCAGGAAGTTGTACACAATGTTCAGCGAATCTTCGTTGGGAGTGGCATTAAAGTAGAGCGCGCCGCGTAAAAAATGTTTAACCGAATCGGTAGCATAAAACTGCTTGCCGGTGGCGGCATTTCCGCCAATAGAAAAAAATACTCCTTCAATACCGTTGGGTGTTCTGAAAACAGAATCCTGTATAGAAGATGCTCTTGAGGTATGTTTGTAGGTGATTTTATACGCTTCTTCGCGGAGGTTCTCAAATGTATTTACGGCAAAAGAATCTTTATAACCCTGCTCAGTTTTTACCTTGTAAGCCGAACGTCCGCCAATGGTTTTATAACTAAGATAAATACGCGCATTCAACGTAGGGAAATCAACATTGATCCAATAAGGATTGTCGGGGTTTTCGTCGAAGAAGCTGCTGTCTTTTACAATATTGCCATATACCGGGTAATCGAAACTGTAAGGGTATCCTGCTTCGTTGAATGGCTGGTATTGATGTTGGGGAAATTCAATAGCAAAGTATCCTCTGGGGCGGGGTGTATAATCGCTGTTGCACGAAGCCAACAAAATAAATAGGGATAATATCAATGCACCGGCTTGTTTTATCATTTTTAAACTATTTGGTAACCGGTTATTGACCTGCCAATGCCCTGATGGTTACTTTTACTTTTTTAATCCTGTTTTTATCAACTTCCATTACGGTAAACTCAAAATCGCCGATGGTTATCACCTGGCTTTCTTTCGGAATTTCACCTGCCAGTTCCAGCACTAGTCCCGCCACCGATTCACTTTCGCCTCTTACCTGGTCAAAAGTATCTGCCGGAAGTCCCATTGCTTTACAGGCATCGGTAATCATAATGCGTCCTTCAAACACGTAGTTGTGATCGTCGAGTTTTTTATTGGCGCTTTCTTCATCATCAAATTCATCTCTTATGTCGCCAATAATCTCCTCCATAATATCTTCCATGGTCACAATGCCTTCGGTGCCTCCAAATTCATCTACTACTACGGCAAAATGCGTTCCCCGGCGCTGCAGTTCCAGCAGCAGGTCTTTGATCAGGTTTTGTTCCGGAACAAAGTACGGCGGGCGGATCAAAGTGCGCCAGTCATAATCCTTGTTTTCTCCCACAAAAGGCAATACATCTTTAGAGTGAATGATGCCAACCACATCGTCCAAACTTCCTTTATATACCGGAAGTCGCGAATAATGCAGTTCTTCAATTTTTTTAATGAGGTCGGCAAAGTTGGTATCGTAACTGATGGCGCTTACGTCGAGCCGGGTGCGCATGATCTGTTTTACCGTTACCTGTCCAAAACGGGCAATGCCACGAAGAATGTTTTTCTCTTCTTCGGTGGTATGTTCGCTGGTATTCATTTCTATGGCCTGGTCAATGTCTTCAGACTTGTAAACATGATGTTCTTTGATGCCGCCAAAACTTTTTTCAATGCCATCTGTAAATTTGGTGAAGGAGCGGCTCATGCTGCCAAAAAAGGCATCTAATACTTCTATCAGCAGCGAGGCGCTGTAGGCTACTCTCAGGTTATTATGCGTGGCCCATACTTTGGGCAGAATTTCACCAAAAAGTATTAAGAGAAATGCTATTGCAAAAAGTTTGATGAATATGTTGAGTCCGTTGTTGGTTTGTACCAAAAACTCATCCATTAATACATTGGTTACTATTATAGTGCCTATGTTCACAAACATGTTCGATATCTGCAGCGTGGTATGCAGCTTTTTGGGTTGATCGAGCAATGCAATAATTCTCCTGGCAGCCGGATGCTGTTTGGTTTTAAGCATGTTAATATCGCGATAGCCCAGGGAGAAAAATGCCACTTCTGCACCTGAAACAAAAAACGATACAATCAGCAGCACGATTAACAACAGCACTAAAATGGTAACGCTTTGTGGATTAATAGCCAGTAGCACTGGCTTTAGTGATAATAAGCTGAGATATGCTGCCGATGGATAATCCAACATATTGGTTTTAGATGAAAAAAGTAGTTTAATCAAAAGGCAGGTCAACCGGCCTGCCCTGATATACTAACGCACAAAAATAAGTATTCGTGTAAAAACTTAAAAAGCCATGTTTTCGGGAGAGTCTCCGATAGGAGGGGGTGGGGGAACATCGCTGCTAAAACCTTCTATGTGATCGTTGTTCTGCGAACTCATACCATGCCCGCCATCCATACGCTTATCAAGCATTATCAGGTTATCGCCCACCACTTCGGTAGCAAATTTTCGGTTCCCTTCCTTGTCTTCCCAACTGCGGGTACGCAGTCGTCCTTCAATATATACTAAGCTCCCTTTGTGCAGGTATTTTTGGGCCAGTTCTGCCAACCCACGCCATAAAACTACTGTGTGCCACTCTGTTTGGCTTACCAGCTTGCCCGTCCGGTCTTTAAAGGTTTCAGTGGTTGCCAGTGGAAATTTTGCTACGGCTATGTTTCCTTCCAAAAACTGAATATCTGGATCCTTGCCAAGGTTACCGATTAACATTACTCTGTTTACTCCACGCATAAAACTGATTTTAGATTCGACCAATTAAACTTAGTCCATCATTACTAACTTAAATTTACATTTTTTTCCTGCAAATAAGTAATGATAAATTTTGGGAAAGCCAGGTGATCAAGTTCCTCATAACGTATTGCCTTAAATTCCGTGCCTAACCGGGGCGGGGCGGATAGCTGTACTTCGATAAACCTGCCATGCAATGTTTGATGTGTTAATTGCTGCCTGTACTCTTTGGAAACAGATTGAATAACTACGCCTTTTTGCCCAAAGAACATTTCCAGGCGGGTATCTTTCTTCAATGCTTCTATGGTTAACGCCTTGTCCGACTCCAGCAGGTAAAACTCATGCAGGTGCTGCCATATGTCTTTCGCTGTCCGTTGCTTTACATACAGCCTGTTTTCAAAATGGAGTACCAGGTAATAGAACCACCTGTTCTTTTTAATGATCTTCTTTTCTTTTACGGGCAGCAGTTCCACTTTATTTTCGTTAAAAGCCACACATTCTTTATTGAGCACACAGTTGCTGCACAGCGGCGCCTGGGGTTTGCAAATGGTAGCGCCAAAATCCATGATCGCCTGGTTGTATATACCCGGGTTCTTTTTGTCGAGCAGTTCGTTTGCCCTGTTTGCAAAAAGGGCTTTTCCCTTTGTGGAATCGATAGGCGTGTCAATACCAAAGAACCGGGCAATTACCCGCTGTACATTCCCGTCTACCACTGCATGGGGCAGGTTAAACGCAAAAGATGCAATGGCCGATGCGGTATAGGGGCCTATCCCCTTTAAAGCAAGTATTCCTGTATAATTGGTGGGAAATTGCCCGCCCAACTCGTTAAAAATTATTTTGGCTGTAGCTATCAGGTTACGGCAGCGCGAATAATAACCCAGTCCTTCCCATAATTTAAACACTTTGGTTTCAGGAGCGGTTGCCAGGTCGGCAACGGTGGGAAAGTTTTCAATAAATTTCAGGTAATAATCCCAGCCCTGTTCTACCCTGGTTTGTTGCAGGATGATTTCGCTCAGCCATATCCGGTAAGGGTCTTTTTCGCCCTTCCAGGGCATGATTCTCTGGTTCGATTTTTTGTTCCAATCAAGCAATTTCCTGGTAAAAAAATTGTTCATTCGGCGATAATTACCTGTTATTCAACAAAATGGCACCCACTTTCCTGGCAGAACATACAATTTTCTGAATGTAGGTACGTTCAGTAATAGATTCGTGCAAATTGAGGCAATAAATTGGTTTTCTTTCAACTATAAATGGGTTGAAAAAAAATTTTTGTGGCAATAGCTTGCAGGAAATACAAGATTTTTGTTATTTTATCGTTGAAATTCATTTACTTATAAAATACAATACCATGCGAAAAGCTGATCTCATCAACAATATCTCTGAAAAAACCGGTATTCCTAAGGTGGATGTGCTGGTTACCCTTGAAACAATGTTCAAAGAAGTGAAAGAAAATCTTTCGAATGGCGAGAATATTTATATCCGCGGTTTCGGAAGCTTTATCACTAAAAAAAGGGCGGCTAAAATAGGTCGCAACATTAAGAAAAATACAGCTGTACACATTCCCGAACATTATATTCCTGCCTTTAAACCTGCCAAAGAATTTGTGCACGAAGTTAAAAAACTGCAATCTGCTAAACCGGTTGAAGAGAATTTTGATGACGAGACGGAAGATAGCATTTAACTTTGCGGCAAATTGAAGCATAGTGAAAAAACAACAGTTGATTGTTGTGGCATCAGGGCTCATTTTATTACTGAGCCTTTATTTTTTGGGAAGAACAAAACCCACTGCCACAAAACAGCCCGTAGCGCAAACTTCGCACACCGATCATGCCGATGATCAGTTAGACACAAAGAGCATCCTTGAAACCGCTAAATCGCGCCTTACGCCCGACCGGCAGGCCTGGGTTACCGCTAAAGAAAATTCCATAACCCGCGGCGACCTTGTAGGGCAAAAAATACAGCTATACGACCAGTTGGCTACATTCTGGAAAGACTCAGCGCATGTTTTTGAGCCTTTTGCTTATTACCTCGGAGAAAAGTCCAAATTGGAAAATTCTGAAAAAAGCCTCACCTTTGCTGCCCATTTATATTTAAAGCAGTTAAAAACTGTTGATCAGCACTCGGTGCAGGTATGGATGGCAAACCAGGCCGCAGACCTCTTTAAACACGCTTTAAAAGTTAATCCAAACAACGATTCCAGTAAAGTAGGTTTGGGAAGTTGTTACATTTACGGAGCTTCCGGTGCTTCCAGCCCAATGGAAGGCATTCAAACAATACTGGAAGTAGTGAGGAGAGATTCAACAAACATGTACGCGCAGTTTATGCTGGGGTATGGTGGAATTATGACGGGGCAGTATGATAAGGCGATTGAGAGATTGCATACAGTGGTAAATGCTGAGCCCAACAATGCCGAAGCCGTTTTTTTACTGGCAGAGGCGTACGAACGACACGGAGAAAACGGTAAAGCTGCCGAGTGGTATGAAAAAGGAAAAAAATTCATACAAAACCCGGAAGCTTTAAAAGAAATAGAAGAAAGAATTAAAGCATTAAAATAATTACTTAACAAAAATTCATTTTGGTTTATGCCTTGTGGTAAAAAAAGAAAGCGTCATAAAATTGCTACCCATAAACGCAAAAAGCGCCTGAGAAAGAATCGTCACAAGAAAAAGAACAAATAAACTGCTGCTTAATTCTTCTTTGAAGCTGTTTGTATACCTGTTTTGCCACATTAACACCGCTGGCTGCTATAAAGTGTAACTTGTTTGCAGTTCATGTGTAGGTGGCGAAACCTTTTACAAAAAAGGTATACAGCATTTCTTTGATGTTTGATTATGAAACGGTAACCTTGTGAGTTTGATGTTGTTGAGTGAGGATAAGACAACAATCTTCATAATCAGCTTCTTCCGTAGTTACATTTTGGAGGGTATTAAAAGGCTTTTTGCTTGAACAAAGAATTAATTATTAATGCAGCCCCTATGGGCGTAGAGATCGCCCTGCTGGAAGATAAAAAACTGGTTGAGCTGCACCACGAAAAAGCAGATGCCAGTTTTGCTGTAGGAGATTTATACCTGGGAAAGGTAAAAAAGCTTATTCCCGGGTTGAATGCTGCATTTGTAGATGTGGGGTTTGAAAAAGATGCCTTTCTCCACTATACAGATCTGAGCCCCTATGCCCGTTCGCTGCTCAAATTCACCCAGCAGGCCATAAACGACAACGGCAACTTCGATTTCGCTCAATTTCAAACCGAGCCGGAAATTATTAAAACCGGTAAAATAAACGAGGTGCTTGGGCAAAAACCCAACATCCTGGTGCAGATACTAAAAGAACCTATTGCCGCCAAAGGTCCCCGGCTGAGCTGTGAAATTTCTTTACCCGGCAGGTTTGTAGTGGTTACGCCTTTTAATGATATCATCGCCGTTTCCCGCAAAATTCATTCTTCGGAGGAGCGCAAAAGACTGCATAAAATTGTTGAATCCATCAAGCCCAAAAATTTTGGCGTAATTGTGCGCACGGCTGCAGAAGGTAAGAATACGGCAGAATTGCACGAAGACTTGTTGATGCTGGTAGAAAGCTGGAAAGGCTTGCAGCAAAATTTAAAAGGAGCAACAGCGCCTAGTAAAATATTGAGCGAGCAAACCAAAACCACCAGTATGCTGCGCGACCTGTTGAACGAAGATTTCAACCGGATTGTGGTAAACGACAAGAACATTTACAACGATACCCGCAACTATATTCAAAAAATTGCTCCTGAAAAAAAGGAGATCGTTACGTTTTATAACAACGGCGCACCGGTTTTTGACCAGTATGGCATTACCAAGCAGGTAAAAGCATCGTTTGGCAAAACGGTAAACCTGCCCAGCGGCGCCTACCTCATTATTGAGCACACCGAGGCGCTGCACGTAATTGATGTAAACAGCGGCTATAAAAGCGTTAGCAATAACCAGGAGATGAATGCCCTGGAAACCAACCTGGAAGCTGCTGCAGAAATTGCACGGCAATTGCGCCTGCGCGACCTGGGGGGTATTATTGTGGTAGATTTTATAGACATGAAATTGCCCGACAACAAGCGCAAGCTGATTGAGGCAATGGAAGAATTTATGAAAGCCGACCGTGCCAAGCATGCAGTATTGCCCATTTCGAAGTTCGGCTTAATGCAAATTACCCGGCAACGCATGAAGCCGGAAGTGACCATTAATACACAGGAGATTTGCCCCACCTGCAATGGCACCGGTAAAATTTCATCAACCCTCGTGCTGGAAGACGAAATTGAAAAGAACCTCAGCTACCTCGTAATGCAAAAGCACAAAGGTTTAACCATTGTAGTGCATCCCATTATACACGCCTACCTCACTAAAGGCTGGATATCCATTCGCCGCCGCTGGAGCTGGAAATACAAGCAAAAGATCAAGCTGCGGGCAGATAATAATTACTACCTCACCGAGTTCCATTTCTTCGACAGCAATGAGGAAGAAATTAAATTGTGATTTTGTGATTGCTGATTTTTGATTTCTGATTTTTTGGCTGACCGCTGAAAGCTCGCAGCTGATCGCCATTACAAAATGCTTATCTTTCCTGCTTCTTACCAAATTACTATTCCATTGAACCGTTTTTTTGTTCTTGTTTCCTTACTGGCGTGCTGCCTGACTGCTAACGCTCAAAAAAAGAATGCAGCTTTTCAACTGCATATACACAGGGCTTCCTCTTCAGTAATGATTGATGGTGTTGTAGACGAACAGGCATGGCTGGATGCTGAAAAGACTTCTGATTTTTACATGATCCTGCCAATGGATACCAGTATGGCCAACGTGCGCACCGATGTACGTATGACCTACGACAATGAAAATCTTTACCTGCTGGCGGAATGTTACAATTTTGGAACGGGGCAGCACATGGTGGAATCGCTGCGAAGGGATTTTGCTTTTTTAAAGAATGACAACTTCCTTTTGTTCATGGACACTTTCGAAGACCAGACAACGGGTTATTCCTTCGGCGCCAACGCCTTTGGTGCACAATGGGATGGCACTATGTATGAAGGCGGCAAGGTTGATTTGAACTGGGACAACAAATGGACTTCTGCCGTAAAGAATTATGGCGACAAGTGGGTGTTTGAAGCTGCTATTCCATTCAAAACCATTCGTTATAAAAAGGATCTGAAACAGTGGGGCATCAACTTTGGGCGGAACGATTTAAAGACTACTGAAAAATCGAGTTGGGCGCCGGTTCCGAGGCAATTCCCGAGCGCCTCGCTGGCTTATACAGGTACATTGGTATGGGATGAGCCACCGCCGGCCCCCCGCTCCAATATTTCTGTGATACCTTATGTGCTGGGAGGCGTTTCCAAAAATTACGAAACCAATGCAAAACCTGTTTACAAAAAAGACATTGGCGGCGATGTAAAAATTTCTATTGGACCTTCGCTCAATCTTGATCTTACCGTTCGTCCCGATTTTTCGCAGGTGGAAGTGGACAAGCAGGTAACCAACCTCAGCCGTTTTGAATTATTTTTTCCTGAGCGGAGACAATTTTTTTTAGAGAATGGCGACCTGTTTGCCAACTTCGGGTATGCCGATCTCCGCCCGTTTTTTTCGCGGCGCATTGGGTTAGGTGTTCCCATAGATTTTGGTGCAAGGCTTAGCGGCAAGCTCGATAAAAACACGCGCATAGGCTTAATGGATATGCGCACGCACACTGTGGATGAAACTGCTTTGCCTGCACAGAACTTTGCCGTAGTGTCGCTGCAGCGAAAAGTATTTAAGCGTTCCAACATAGGAGTGATATATATTGATAAGACCTCCATCAATTACAAGCCCGATCGTAATACCGACAGCTCAAAAAACATTTACTCACGCTATAATCGCAACCTTGGACTGGAATACAACCTGGCCTCGTCCAACAATTTATGGACCGGGAAGGCGATGGTGCTGAAATCGTTCCATCCGGGCGTTACAAAAGGCGATTGGACGCAGGCGGCGCATTTGCAATACAGCAGCCGCAAATGGCTTATATACGGACAGGCGCAGTATGTGGGCGAAAATTACATTCCCGAAGTGGGATACGTGCCTCGCCGGGGTTATGTAAAATTCAATCCGCAGTTATCGCATTTCTTTTTCCCCAGGGGTGGGAGCGTGCTGAGCCACGGTCCTGTAATTAACAGCACCTATTTTTTCGACACTAAAATGAATGAAACGGATCATAGCAACCTGCTTTCCTATCTTATCACCTTCCGCTCCAAGGCCACGCTTACCGCGGTTGCCCAGCAGGATTATGTAAGGCTGTTACTGCCTTTCGATCCTACCAATACCGGCAAGGATTCGCTGGCAACGGGTACGAAACACCGCTGGAATACGGTTGGTTTTGACTATGTTTCTGCACCGCAGCACCTGCTTACCTATACCTGTTCATTGCGATATGGAGGTTATTATGCCAACGGGCACCTGCTGGCTGTTAATGGCGATATTGGCTACCGTTTTCAGCCGAATGTAAACATTACGATGAGTGCGAGCTATAACCGGCTTAGCCTGCCGCAGCCCTGGAATAAAATAAATTTTTTGCTGGTAGGCCCGCGCATTGACGTAACGTTTACCAATACCCTGTTTTTAACTACCTATATCCAGTACAACGAGCAGCAAAAGAATATGAACATCAACGCTCGTTTCCAATGGCGTTACAAACCAGCTTCGGATTTGTTCCTGGTATATACAGATAATTATTATCCCGGTCCGTTTGCCGTAAAAACGCGTGCGCTGGTATTGAAGTTTAATTATTGGTGGAATATATAACGGCTATCAGCCGGGAGCAGTCAGCTATCAGTTGGGAAACCCGGTCGGCCCGCCACGGTGGAGCTGCGTGGGCAGGATACCGGGGCGGTCTGACCGACGGGCTAAATGAAAGAAAGCAAAATGCATTAATGAAACTGTTTACTTTTCCAGGACATGACACAGCTGGCGGCGCGGACGGATTGAAATACGTCCTTAAAAAATGTTACCGAGCCGATGGCTCTTGCGGTTCGTGACGAGGCAGAGCCAACGGCTCGGTAAGATATTTTTTCCTGGGATTTAAATACCAGGTTAAG
>JBQCFW010000093.1:0-7265 GCA_051958655.1 Agriterribacter sp.
TGTGGATAAAGGCAAGCAATTGTGCTGATGTTAGGCTTTGTAGAATCGCAAAAGCCCAGGTTCGTGTCTCCCGAACCTTCAATTCTCGCAAAAAGCGACAACAATATCGTGCGAGGCTAGGACGCCTCGCACAGCAACCCGTTATATTCTTTATCTAAAAAAGAAAATCTTTAATTTCTACCCTGATCAACTCTCTACTTAACCAACTTACTCAACTTACTTAACCTATTTAACTATTCCCCATTTACCAATTCAACTCCCCTGTTTTCGTCTTAATTGCCAATCCCTGCTTGTCTGCCGCTTCTACCCTGCCAATCACACGCGCGTCTATCCCGAACTGTGAGGCGGTTTTGATAACAGCATCAGCATTCGCTTCAGACGTATATACCTCTAACCTGCATCCCATATTGAACACCTGGTACATTTCGCGGTCATCGGCTTTGCTTGCCTGCTGAATCAGATCGAAAATAACGGGAGGCGTAAACAAATTGTCTTTTACGATTTTTACATTATCCGGCACGTACTTCAGGCATTTGGTTTGCCCGCCGCCGCTGCAATGTATTAACCCGTGAATGGCATCAAAATTCTGTTCCAGCAATACTTTTAATACGGGAGCATAAGTGCGGGTAGGCGACAGGAGCAGTTTACCAACATTCGTCGAAAAGCCGTCTACCTGTATCGGATCTGTCATTTTATGACGACCAATATATACTACCTGCTCGCTCAGAGAAGGTTCAAAAGTTTCAGGATATTTTTCTGCATAGTATTTGTCCAGCACATCGTGCCGCGCGCTCGTTAACCCGTTGCTGCCTAAACCACTGTTGTAATCCGATTCGTACAGGCATTTACCAAAGCTGGCAAAACCTACAATTACATCGCCCGGCTGTATCTTTTCGTTGGTAATAAGCCTCCGCTTTGGCCACCGTGAAGTCATTGTTCCATTCACCGCAATGGTTCTCACCACATCGCCCACATCGGCTGTTTCTCCACCCAGGTATTGAATGCGGATGCCATAATTCTTCAATCCGTCAAACAGTTCCTGCGAACCATTGATCACCTGCTCCAGCACTTCACCCGGAATTCTTTTTTTATTCCTGTCGATGGTTGAATTGAAAACCAGGTTATCGTACACACCCACGCACAGCAGGTCGTCCAGGTTCATAATGATCGCATCCTGCGCTATTCCTTTCCACACCGATGCATCGCCCGTTTCTTTCCAGTATATATATGCAAGGATGCTTTTAGTACCCGCCCCGTCGGCATGCATAATATTTACAAACTGATCGTCGCCTCCAAGGTAATCGGGATACATTTTGCAAAAAGCTTTTGGATACAATCCCGCGTCCAGTTTTTTAATCGCCGCATGTACTTCCTCCTTTTGTGCAGAAACACCTCTGTCGTTGTATAAACTCATGGTAAGTATTTAAAACCGCTGCAAAAGTAAATATTCACAGGGCAATTATCAATTATCCATTAGTTTTGCAGCCGCTAATTGATAAACAGCTCCGGAAACTGGAATTAGTCTGCAGATACATTATAACATATTAAATCTTCCTTCCTTTCGCAAAGCGGTGATTACCATCGGAACATTCGACGGTGTGCATACCGGCCACCGGCAAATCATCACCCAGCTAAAAGAAGAAGCACACCGCATTGGCGGGGAAACTGTGATCATCACTTTTTACCCACATCCCCGCAAAATAGTGGGCAAAGGGGATGATATACAATTGCTGAATACCCAGGAAGAAAAAATAGCCCTGCTTCGTCACTACGGCATCGATCACCTGATCGTTATCCCGTTTACCATAGCCTTTGCAGAACAGCCGGCAGAACAATACATTTCTGATTTCCTGGTTGACAAGATACATCCCCACACCATTATCATTGGTTACGATCACCACTTTGGCAAAGACCGGCAGGGCGATTATCGTATGCTCGAAAAATTTGCACCGGTTTTCGGATACCAGGTAAAAGAAATATCGGAAAAAGTGCTGCACGAAATAGCGGTAAGCTCTACCCGCATTCGCAAAGCATTGCTGAACGGCGAAATTGATATTGCCAATGAACTGCTGGGATACGCCTATTATTTTGAAGGTATAGTGGTAGACGGCAACAAGCTCGGCAGAACATTAGGATACCCCACCGCCAATATTCAACCACACAGCACAGAAAAGCTGATACCCGGCAACGGCATTTATGCAGTAGAAGTGCAACTGGGCAACGAAGTCTTTAAAGGCATGATGAGCATTGGCGTGCGCCCTACCATTGGCGAATCGCCCAGGGTGATTGAAGTAAATATATTTGATTTTGACAGGAATATTTACGGCAAAAACATCCGCGTGTACCTTAAACACTTTTTACGGCACGAAGAAAAATACGACAGCCTCGAAGCATTGAAAGCCCAACTCGCCAAAGACAAAGAAGAATCTCTGAAAAGGCTATAAGTGATTTCTGATTTGTTGATTTCTGATTTGCTGGGAGACTGAACGCCCGCCCGTGCCACCTTGTCTTTTGTTTCTTGTCTTTTGTTTCTTGTTATTTGTTTCTTGTTATTTGTTTCTTGTATTTGTTTTTTGTTATTTGTTTTTTGTTATTTGTCTTCCCGATTGCTGAAAGCCGACGACTGATAGCGTGGCTTCTACCCCCGCGCGCCAAACAACAAACTTCCTATGCGCACCATATTGCTGCCCTCTTCTATTGCTATTTTGTAATCGCTGCTCATGCCCATGGAGAGGGTGGTGAGTGACAAGTGGTAAGTGGTAAGGAGCTGATCGTATAGAGATTTGAGGTATCTAAACTCTGATCGTATGATTTGTTCGTCGCTGGTAAATGATGCCATTCCCATCAGTCCTTTTACTTCCACGTTTTTCAGATCGTGTATGTGTGCTAACAGTTCTTTCAATTCATTTTCATCCAGTCCGAATTTGGTTTCTTCCCTCGCAATATGCATTTGAAGTAATACACCAATCACTCTTTGATTTTTCAACGCCTGCTTATTCACTTCTTTCAGCAGTTTCAAACTGTCTATGCCATGTATAAGATGCACAAACGGTGCAATGTATTTTACTTTGTTGGTTTGAAGATGACCAATAAAATGCCAGCGGATGTCGGGTGGCAAAGCAGTATGCTTTTCCGTTATTTCCTGCACATAATTTTCTCCGAAATCTCTTTGCCCCAGGTCGTAAAGTGCCTGTATATCGGCTGCCGGCTTTGTTTTGGATACTGCTATAAGTGTTGTACTTTTTTGGGAGAGAAAATCCTTCAGATCCTGGTACACTGCTTTGTTAACTGCCATACTAAACTGCTATTTTTTTCCAGGGCAAATTTCGCAGATTTTGCTGGAGCAACCAACTGCCGGCAATTACCAGCGGCACAATAATATACAATGTGGCAGGAATTTTAATAATGAGAAAGTGCATTCCCACTAATACGCCCACTATCAGCATCTGGAAAATAACCAGCAAAAAGCGTCCTGTTTGTTGCCGGGTATTAGGCTGGCGCGAAAAAGGCAGGTATTGTTTGCCGATGCTGCCCAAAATCAAAAAGCAGAGATAATCGTTTATCAGTCCAAATAAAAAATCGTCTGTTACATTCCAACCCCATATATACACGCTAATGGCAAACATAAACAAGTAAATAGGCACAAAATATTTTATAAACAAAGCAATGAGGCTGCCGAGCAACAACTCGCCGGGCCTTTTAATAGGTGTGCTTTGATAGATCCACGATGCTAAAAAATTTTCGCTGAAGGTTACGAACATGATGGCATTGGCCACGGTGAACATGGGCAAATAAATGAACCAAAGAAACTTGGTAGAACCGGCAAGTTCGCGCCAGGAGCCGCCGATATTTCTGCCTCCGTTGAAAACAAAAATGAAAATAAAAACAAAAATGTATCCTAATGACGGATAGAACTGCAATTTGAACGATTTGTCTCTGCCCGTAATATTCCACGCTATTTCAAAACCGGCCTTCGACAGTGTGTTCTTTGTAAACCAGCGCGACAACAGCGCGCCGAATGGTTTTTTAGCCGCGGCGGTCGTTGTTTGCGCCTCGCTCTGCACATCGGTATTCATGGCGCCAAGGCGCGCAGCAAAAGAAGGTGCAAGATATTTGCTTAATATCCAGAACAACAGCACAGGAACAGCTATTGCCGCTGCTATCATCAGCAGGTGAATTGCATCGATACGCAACGTATATACCGATTCGAGCGCTACCGACATCCACACGGGCGGCAACAGGTACGAGTACCAATGCAGCTCAAACCGGTCTGCCAGCTCCGACATATTGATAAACCTTGGAATAACCTGGTAGCCTACCGCAAAAAAAATGGTCATGCCTATCTGAAACCAGGTTACCAGTTCCTTTGCCTTTGCTTCGTTGCCAAACCTCAATATCAGCAGGTACAAAAAATAGGTAAGAAAAACAGCCAGCAATACGCTCAGCAACAAAGTAATAACCGATGCCAGCGCCGTAGCAATGCCATATTTCAAACCAACACAAATAACCGGTATAAGGCACATGGCTACTGTAAATTGCAGCAGGTACAGCAAAATATGGATCTGCCTTGCCATAAAAAGCGTGCGGCTGTTTACCGGTTTGGGCAGTATGATCTGGTTGTCTGTAGTATCGAGCAACACCGTAGAAAAATCGGTGATCAGCGTCATTGCCATCATAAAAATGATATACCCGTGCAGGAATATCATGGCAAGCATAAAAGATGGCAGAAACAAGATCATGGCTCCCATAAAAATGCTGAACAGTCCGTATACTGCCAGCACCATCAGCAGGTGGTTTTTATTCTCCGTTTGGCCGCTCTGCCTCCAGTTCATATACACCCTCCGCTTGTCCATTATCATTTTTGTTTCAACAATGGTATATAGCTGGGTGATGTTGATGCCCTGGCGGCGAAACAATCCGTCGAAGATGTGAACCATTTTAAGCAGCCACTTTTCCATGCTTAACTTTTTAATACATCCACAAAAGCACCTGCGGTGGTTTGATGTTGTTCGTCGCCCGTTAGTGCGGTAAAAATGTTTTCGAGCGATCCTTTGGCAGCATCCGCCTTCAGGCTTTCAAACGTGACATCAGCCACCATTTGGCCTTTGTTGATGATAACGATCCGGTCGCTGATCTTTTCCACAACATCCATTATATGCGAAGAATAAAAAAGCGTTTTACCAGCCAGTTTTAATTGCGCCAGTATTTCTTTTACCAGTATAACAGCATTGGCATCGAGCCCGCTTAACGGTTCGTCGAGAAAAATAATTTCGGGGTTGTGCATCAAGCCGGAAATAAGCAGCACTTTCTGTCGCATTCCTTTGCTGAAGCCGTTCATCCGTTTATTGGCCTTGTCTCCCAGTTCAAACAGTCGCAGCAGCTCCCACGATTTTTTTTCAATAACAGCGTCCGTCAACTGGTATAACCTGCCTGTAAAGCGCAGGTATTCCAGCGGCGTAAGCACTTCATACAAAGCAGCCTGTTCGGGAATATAGCCGATCCGTTGTTTAATGTCCAATGCATTTTTTCTCACATCCATACCCAACACCGTGGCTTCTCCCTCAAAATTGTCTATAATGCCGGTAAGAATTTTAATAGTGGTGCTTTTGCCTGCCCCGTTGGGACCAATGTAGCCAATGATCTGCGGTTCGTTTATCACCAGGTCTATTCCCTTCAGCACATAGGTTTCCCCATAACTTTTTTTAAGATTGTGCAAGCTGAGAATAGGCATTGGAAATTTATGATTTGAAATTTGAAATTTGAGATTTACCCGGCTGAAAGCTGATTGCTGATAGCTGACGGCTGACCGCTTTACTTCAAAATACTTCTCCCGATTACGATGCGCTGCACTTCGCTGGTGCCTTCGTAAATCTGTGTAATTTTTGCATCGCGCATCAAACGCTCTACATGGTATTCTTTTACATAGCCATAGCCTCCGTGCACCTGCACCGCTTCGGTGCTTACCCACATGGCTGTTTCCGACGCATATACTTTTGCCATAGAGCTGCTGAGCGTATAATCGATACCGTTATCCTTTTCCCACGCTGCGCGCAAACACAACAGGCGGGCAGCTTCTACCCTGGTTGCCATATCGGCCAGCTTGAACTGTATAGCCTGATGCTGGGCAATTTCCTTTCCAAAAGCCTTGCGCTGTTTGGCATATGCTACTGCTCTTTCGTATGCGCCCGATGCTATGCCCAATGCCTGTGCAGCTATTCCTATCCTGCCACCGGCAAGTGTTTTCATAGCAAATGTAAACCCAAATCCATCGTCGCCAATACGATTTTCCTTTCGCACTTTTACGTCCTGGAACATAATGCTGTGCGTGTCGCTGCCACGAATGCCCAGTTTATTCTCTTTGGCTCCTACCGTAATGCCCGGAGTATTCTTTTCAACAATAAAAACATTAATGCCCTTGCTGCCTTTGGCGACATCGGTTTGCGCCATTACCAGGTATACGCTGGCGCTGTTGCCATTGGTGATCCAGTTTTTGGTACCGTTTAAAATATAATGATCACCCTTATCTTCGGCTGTGGTATGCTGTGAGGTGGCATCGCTCCCCGCCTCCGGCTCACTCAGCAAAAATGCGCCAATATATAATTCATCGTCTTTTTTTCCCTGTGCAAGCGGAACCAGGTATTTTTCTTTCTGTTCTTTATTTCCATATTTTTCAAGTCCCCAGCACACAAGGCTGTTGTTTACACTCATCGATACACTTACACTGGCATCTACCTTACTTATTTCTTCCATAGCCAATACATAACTGATGGTGTCCATTCCCGCACCTCCGTACTCTGGTTTTACCATCATACCCATAAAACCCAACCCGGCCAACTTCAGCACCTGTTCTTTGGGAAACTGCTGCTTTTCATCGCGCTCAATAACGCCCGGCAGGCATTCGCTCTGCGCAAAATCGCGGGCAGCATTGCGTATCATCAATTGTTCTTCGGTCAACTGAAATTGCATATCTGTTTTTTAAGGCAAACAAAAATAACTGAATTCAACAATGAAACTAACAAGTGTTCACACTTTTTATACAGCCCTGTTCGTAAAGCTACTGTAAACAGCCGGCCTGTTAACAACCGGTTAGTATAAAGAGGCTGGAGTTAGCGCTAACTCTGTATCATTATTTATTAAAAAAATACAGCCATGAAAAAGCTATTTTTTGCCATTGCTATTTTAGTATTCAGCGCCGGAGCAGGTTACGCCCAAAATGCCAGTGCTGTTAAACCAGCACAGGAAAAAGCAAAACACATGAAAAAAAC
>JBQCFW010000094.1:0-20466 GCA_051958655.1 Agriterribacter sp.
CTCAGACCTTCTTCGACCTCTTTGACTACTTTTTGCTTAAAGCTAATACTATACCGGATAACTTCTTTGGGAACTGTTGTCATGTTTTCTACTGATTTTTGGTGAATTATTTTGTCCACCTATTTCAGGACAAGACACTGAGAGCTGAATGCTGACGGCTGCATGCTGACATCCCACCTGGCATAATAATTTTGGCTAACAGTGTATGAAACGGAAGCTTACCAGGCGCCGGAAGATACTGTACATAGCGCTCGGCAGCCTGCTGATAATACTGATAGGGCTGCGCATAGCCCTGCCTTATATATTGCTACGCTATGTAAATAAACAGCTTACCTTAATAGACGGATATACCGGGCACGTGGAAGACATTGACGTGGCATTGTACAGGGGCGCTTACACTATCAAAAATATAAAGCTCGACAAAACGGGGGGCAAGATACCGGTGCCGTTTTTTAACGCACCAGTTATCGACCTTTCGGTGCAATGGAAAGCATTGTTTAATGGAAGGATCGTGGCAGAAATTGAAGTGGAAAAGCCTGTGCTTAATTTTGTAAGCGGTCCAACAAAAGCAACACGGCAAACAGAAATAGACAACGACTGGACGAAAGTGGTGGACAACTTATTGCCTATCAAGCTGAATCGTTTTCAAATCAACAACGGGCTTATCCATTACCGGGATTTTCACAGCAATCCTAAAGTAAATATTGAAGCTACAGGTGTTCAGATACTGGCGGAAAACCTGACTAACGCGGAGCACAAAAAAAATACGTTGCCTTCAACGGTGGTGGCTTCGGCGCAGGTGTATGATGGCAAAGTGTCGATTAATATGAAAATCGATCCTATTAACACTATTCCCACTTTTGACATGAATGCAAAGCTGAGCCCGGTAAAGCTTACGGACATGAATGATTTTTTAAGGGCGTATGGAAATTTTGATGCAGAAAAGGGAACCGTGAGTATGTACTGTGAAGCAGCAGCAAAAGACAAGAAGGTGACCGGTTATGTAAAACCTGTGATCAAAGATTTGAAGGTGGCTAACTGGAAGGAAGATAAAAAGGACCTGGGCAAACTGGTTTGGGAAAGCATTGTAGACGCTGTTGGCTGGCTGCTTACTAACAAACGAAAAGACCAGATAGCCACAACAGCAGAGTTTACGGGAAATATTGATAAGCCGGATGTGAACGTTTGGGTGATTATAGGACAGTTGTTGAGAAATGCATTCATACAGGCGTTGTACCCTGCACTGGACAACAGCATTAACCTGCAATCGGTTGACAAAAAAGAAGAAAAGCAAACGTTGCTTGAACGGATTTTTGAAGGCAACAAAGACAAAAAAAAGTCGGGCGATAAAAAAGACAAGAAGAAAAAGGAGCAATCTAAAAAAGACAAATCGTGAACAGAATAAAATTATTTGCAAACAAGCGCTATATAATTTAGTTGCGTTAACAAAACTACAACAACAGCATGGATGCATGGTCTGCAAAAAAGAAGAAGCCTGGCGGTATGAGCCAGGCTTGAGGTTATTTGGTTAATCGCACTAGGCAGGTACTTTTCTTGCTTTTTCCCTGGTCCAGAAACGATGCTGTGCAATGGCTTTCTTAAAACTGGTAAGAAGGGTGTTAACATCGCCTTCTATTATTATTCCTTCCTCCGTAAGCATCTTACCAAAATAAGTTGCCTGCAAAACCGGTTCAGCATCTTTGTCTGCAGCAATGGCTTTGCAATGCCTGAAGGCTTCATTTAAAAAATGAATGGCATCGGGATTGCTTTTTAAAACATTTGCACTGTTTCCACCCGGCACATATACCGCATCGTACATTACAGAAGCGGCCGTTAAAAAGCTTTGATTGATGGGAACGATCTCCTTATTTGCTGCGCTTACAGTGCCCAGGTGCGGAGCAATAATATCTACCATAGCGCCTGCATCTTTCAGATCATCCTGTACTGCCATTACATTGTCGGCATTCACACCATCGGCTACCAGTATGGCTACCAGTCTTGTTTTTATCGAATCTTTAATTGTATTGGCCATACTGAGTGCTTCTGATCTTGGAATTTCGGGCTCAGCAATAATCGGTTCGTAGCTGTTTGGATCGGCGTCTGCAGGAACACTTTTGTTGATAGGTTTTTCAGGCGCAGGCACTTCAATTCCAAGATTGGCAGCGACGGCTGCAGCTAATTTTTTTTCTACCAGCGAAAGCAGGCCTACCATTCTTTTACGGATTGCTTTGGTTTCTACTTTCCCAAGTTCAAAAGAGAGCGCGTCGATTATATGCTGCTGCTCATATTCTGACTGGCTGTTAAAAAACAATTTTGCCTGGCTGAAATGATCCATAAAACTCCGGCTTCGCTCACGTATTTTTTTGCCGTCTATTCTTTCTGAATAAGATGCAAAGCCCCCATCTTTGAAGGCTGCCTGGAAGGGGCATCCGTTGCCCAGCGAATTGGGATGATAGCTGGCCCGGCCTTTATTGATCTGTTGCCGCATAAATCCATCGCGCTGATTGTTGTGTACCGTTACAAGCGGCCGGTTAATGGGAATTTCATGAAAATTAGGACCGCCTAAGCGAATGAGTTGTGTGTCGGTGTAAGAGAAAAGTCTTCCCTGCATCAAAGGGTCGTTGGTAAAATCGATGCCCGGCACTATATTCCCAACGTGAAAGGCTACCTGCTCTGTTTCTGCAAAAAAATTATCGGGGTTGCGGTTCAGCGTTAACTTACCTATGCGTTGCACCGGTACCAGTTCTTCTGGTACCAGCTTCGTGGCGTCCAGCAGGTCAAACTTAAATTTGTGCTCATCCGCTTCGGGAATGATTTGTACCCCCAGTTCCCATTCGGGATAAGCGCCATTTTCAATGGCTTCCCACAAATCGCGCCGGTGATAGTCGGGGTCTTTGCCCGAAATTTTTTGTGCTTCATCCCATGCAACTGAGTGTACCCCTAACAGTGGTTTCCAATGAAACTTTACAAAATGAGCTTCGCCTTTGTCGTTGATAAACCGGAAGGTGTGTACACCAAATCCTTCCATCATGCGGTAACTGCGCGGAATAGCCCTGTCGCTCATCAGCCACATGATCATATGCATCGATTCGGGCATCAATGAAATAAAATCCCAAAATGTATCGTGCGCCGAAGCTGCCTGTGGTATTTCATTATGCGGTTCGGGTTTTACTGCGTGAACGAGGTCGGGAAATTTAACCGCATCCTGTATAAAAAATACGGGCATATTGTTCCCCACCAGGTCAAAGTTTCCTTCCTGCGTATAGAACTTAACAGCAAAACCTCTTACGTCGCGCGCCAGATCGGTGGAGCCGCGAAAGCCTGCAACAGTTGAAAAACGAACAAATACAGGTGTTTCATTTTCGGTGTCGGTTAAAAATTTTGCTTTGGTGAATTCCGACAACGATTTGTATAACCGGAAAGTTCCGTGGGCAGCAGAGCCGCGGGCATGCACAATACGTTCGGGAATTCTTTCGTGGTCAAAATGGGTAATCTTTTCCCTTAAAATAAAATCTTCCAGCAATGTAGATCCGCGTGCGCCTGCCTTCAGGGAATTCTGATCGTCGCTGATCTTAACGCCCTGATTGGTGGTAAGCACTTTGCCCTCTCCCGATTCCATGTTTTGTTCGAGGTCTTTGATTTTTAAATTGTCAGGCTGCGAAGGTTTGTTTTTGTTGTCGGTCATCATGATGTTATTTTTTTAAAAATGATTTGCATGGTGTAATGCTGGCAGTAGCCGCCCGTGTGAGTTCCTGTATATGCTATTTGTGTTTGAACGCAAACAGCCTTCGGTGCATTCTCAAAAAGAAAGTACATGTGAAATACTCCGGATAATGTTTAATGAAATAAAAACTGGTGCAGCAAATCATATGCCCGGTGGGCAGTTGCCACCCCTGCCGCTACAACGGCCCGATTTTTTATTCAATGTTGTCGAATCAAATCAATCTTTTATGGGCAACTTACTTTATATCATTGCAGTCATTCTTATTATAGGATGGGCAATCGGTTTTTTAGGCTATGCTGCGGGCGGTTTAATTCACATCCTGCTGGTAATAGCTATTATTTTATTCCTCGTAAAATTGATCGGGGGATCGTCGAGAGTTTAAACAGGAAATACTATTATTCATTAAAATGACTACAGTTATGAAAAATGCAATTCCTTTATTAATTGCCGGAGCATTGTTTGCTTTTTCCTGCAACAATCAACCAGCCGATCCGGTTGAAACGGCTGATTCAACCAATGAAGCAAAGCAGGATCAGGCACCGGTAGAGTCTGACGTGCAAAAAAATACCAGCGACTTTTTGGTAAAAGCAGCAGATGGAGGCATGGCCGAAGTAGCTGCAGGAAAACTGGGTGAACAAAAAGCGTCGAACAAGGCGGTGAAAGATTTTGCCGCCATGATGGTAACAGATCATACAGCAGCTAACGAAGAAGTAAAAGCATTGGCCACAAAACTTAATATCACACTTCCTGCCGCTCCGTCTGAGGAACATCAGAAAAAGGCCGCAGACCTGAGCGAAAAAAAGGCAAAGGATTTTGATAAGGACTTTATGGATATGATGGTGGCTGATCATAAAAAGACAATTGATCTTTTTAAAGATGCCAGCGACGATGATATCAATGCGGATGTAAAAGCATTTATCAGCAACACCATTCCAAAGCTGGAAAGCCACCTTGCAATGGCAGATTCTATTCAAAAGAAGATGAAGTAAGGTGTAAGGTAGAAGGTAGAAGGCGGTAGTGAGCGGGCGGAAAAATGCCTGCTCACTACTGCCTTTTTTTGTTGACGGCTTTCACTCACGATAGCTAATTGCTGAAAGCTGAAGCTGACCGCACTCCTCAGGGTTAATACTGATTTTTTCAAAAAGATCCCTGATGGCATTCTTTTTATAGCAATATGGAAAACAACTTAAAAACAAATTTTTATGGCAACAAAAAAATCAAACCCAGCGTCAGGCCGCGCATCAAAAGGCGCCGGTGATGCAAAAGGAAATTCAGAACTTGAAACTTATTTTGTAGATTCTTTGAAAGATATTTATTGGGCAGAAAAACATCTTACCAAAGCATTGCCTAAGATGCAAAAAGCAGCTACCACCGAACAATTACAAACAGCCATTGGCGAACACTTAACACAAACCGAGGAACATGTAACACGACTGGAAGAAGTGTTTGAAATACTGGGACATAAAGCACAGGCAAAAAAATGTGAAGCAATGGAAGGACTTACCAAAGAAGGAGAAACGGTAATTGAAGAAACTGAGGAAGGTACCAAAACCAGGGATGTAGGTATTATTATGTCTGCCCAAAAAGTAGAACATTACGAAATAGCAACTTACGGCGGACTTGTAACGCTGGCTAAAGTGCTTGGATACGAAGATGCGGCCGAAATTCTGGCTCAGACACTGGAGGAAGAAAAACAAACTGACCAGGGATTGACGGAGATAGCAGAAAATGATATTAATTGGGAAGCAAGTGAAGAAGAGGAAGAAGCTTAAAACTGCAGAAAAGCCGGTTTTGACCGGCTTTCTTTTTTATGCAGCTTTTTTATTTGCACAGTTTAAACATTAACCTGTTAGTGACCGTTAGTGTAATCTTCTTGTTTAAGCAACATCGCCACCAGTTCCTGCTGGAATTGCGGTTAATTGCATTCAATAAAAAAGGAGTTGAAATGGTTCAACTCCTTTTTTCGGAAATATCGTTTGTAAATGTCAATCGTATTGCTATGTTAGCTTGTTACGGGTTCAGTATCTTTTTTCGAAAAAAGATTCCCTAATCCGAAATTCTCTTCAAGGAACTTTTTGCCTTTTTCTTTCATTGCATTTTTTTCTCCGGGAGTCATTTTAGAAAAGCGGTAATAGCCATAGGCGGCGGCTGCCGCTATCAATATTCCTAAACCTTTGGTACGCATAAAAATCATATTTAATGGTGAATGAATAGTGTTCATTAATTCTTACAAAATATCTTGCCGGAATTAATTAAAAGAGAACAGGTATTGTTAAAAATATTTAAATGCGTCACAGGTAATTAAAGTATTTCACTAATGGTTTTTCAAAGGAAACCTGTAGGCATCAAAATACCTTATTCCTCTTTATAAGTTGTTTTTTTACCTGATACTGTGGCGTTTAACACTACGGTTATAAAAAACGAAAGCCACGCCAGCACCAGGATCACCGGAATTAAACCCATACTATTTTTAGATACAATATTGAAATATTCGTGCCAATAAAACAGGAACGGTAAATAGATGCGGTTTGTTAAAAGCGGGATAAGAACTGCCGCTGCTATCTCGCGTACAGAAATCCGGTTGATTTGCCAACAGTAAAGGTTGATTTATTTGTCAGACTGATCCAGGGGCTTGTCTTCTTCCGTATCAGGAAAAGCATCTACCTTTTTCCCTTTCAGATCTTTTTGGCTGAAGTGGGCCTCAGATGCGTTAACACCATCACCGGGTGCTTGCGCCTGGTTGTTACTGCGAAAATATTGTTCCAGGTTTTCGCTGCTGTCGCCCACTTTTTGAATGGCTTCTTTTACCTGCTCCGGCGTAACATTGAACTTTTGCACGAAATAATCGATCTCCTGCTGTGTATATAAAGAATTCGTTGTTTGGGTACCCATGATATTGTGTTTACAGGCAGTTGCAAAAAAATCATGCCTCTTAAATCCTCCCCCTCGGCAAACCCATTTAGTTCAAAGTGCTACCCCCTCTTGAGGGGGATATTAAAGCTGTTGTTATTGTAACAGTTGAATTTTATTTTTTAGTCCTCAAAAGTTGAGTCATCAGACTACTCGTTGTCCCCCGCAAGTGGGGAGCGAATCATCGACTAAAACAAAGTTCAAATTGGGGACATAAAATGCTTCTTCTTGAGTAAAACTAATTAGTTGAGAAGGCCTTCCTCTATTATTTTCAAAGCATTTCCACAATCTGAATATTGTTGCCGCAGGTGTCGTTAAAAACGGCAATTCTTACGGTACCCATTTCAGTTGGTTTTACACTGAATTCCACGCCGAGTTGAACAAGCCGCTCATATTCCTGCTGAACACTATCAACATTGAACTGCGTGTAGGGAATGCCGGCATCCAGCAGCGCTTTCTGGTAAACTTTGGCAGGCTCAAAATGGTTGGGAGCTGGTTCCAGCAACACTTCAGGTCCATCCTGTTGTTGCTTGCTTACCACCGTTAGCCATCGGTTTCCGCCACCTAAAGGCAGGTCTACCTTTTTTATAAAACCTAATTTTTCCGTATAGAATTTCAATGCTTTTTCCTGGTTAAGCACAGGAATGCTGATGACATGTACCTTCATTTGCTCAGATTTTTGATTGAATGCTCAAAGTTTCAGCATCAGCATTAAACAGGCTTTGCGAAAGTTGCTCTTTTTGAAATTCTGTAGGTGTTAACCCTGTTCTGCTTTTAAACAATGTGCTGAAGGAACTGGCGCTTTCAAATCCGATGGCGAAACAAGTGTCGGTGATGGTCATTCCTTTTTTCAGGTATTCTTTTGACTTTTCAAGTCGTTTGTCTGTGAGGTATTGTTTCGGCGTTTGCCCGTAAAACTTTTTGAATAATCGCAATAAATGAAATTTTGAAGTGAACCTGATGTGTGATAGTAAGTCAAGGTTCAGGTCTGTATCGTAATGATTGTTGATGTAATTGCGTGTTCCAATAACAGTGTCAAGCTGTGCCTGGTTGGCGTAAACGTTATGTTTAAGTTTTGATATTTCGATTTCGTAAAATGTCATTGGTTGAATTTTGCACGTTGTTGTCAGTTCAAAAATAATTGATGTTGACGATTTAAAGTTTATCTGCCGGCATTGAATCATTTATTGGGCCGTCCGAAAAACAACACGTACCCTTCAACGTCCTGCACTTCAAATCCCCGCAAGTCATCATCGCCGTCATCCTGGATAGGTTTAAAAAACGCTACATTGCGCGACAGGAATTCTGCTGCCAATGCATCGGGATCGGGTACATGAAGATAAGCATCCCATCGGGCAATTCCTTTTTTAATGTCCCGCGTGTAGTTCGGTACGGGATCAACACCAATATCCTTCATTATAATCATCGCTGCACCGCGTTCAACAATGCCGAAGAAAATGTCATCTTCGCTGGGTCCCTGGAATGTGATTTCAAATCCCAGGCAATCGCGATAAAATGCCAGCGAAGCGGGAACATTTCTCACAATAAAGAATGGTGCAATGCCGGTGATTGCTGCTTTATTCATAGAATGGGCAGTTTAAAATGGTGGCAGTTGCTTCGTATCGCATGATATTGCCAACGGTAACGCTCATGCGATGTAGATTATTAATGAAAGATAATGTTTCGCTTGCCTTTTTACAAGCCCGGATAGTTATAAATAATAGAATTTGCAGAGAAATTTATAGCAAGGTAATTTATAGCGTCGTTGCGGCTATTCTATTATATTTCTTTTGGAAACGGATCGTCAAACTTTATTTTCTTGTCGTACAGGGATAACTCACTTTCCTGCAATAAACATTTTTCAAGGTCGGCGATTGTTTTATCTTTTTCAATGTCTTTTCCAATAAACACAAGTTCATTCATTCGATCGCCCCACTGTATGCTCCAGCGACTTTCTATATACGCTGCATTGTTGGTATAGCTTGCATATTGTATTCTTTTAGCGTAAGGCATGCTGCACCACCATACACCAGCTTTTTCAAGCCTGGACGAACCGCCAGCCTGCGAAAAGTTTAGAGCTGCATCAGGTCTCGATGCCAGCCAGAATAAGCCTTTGGCCCTGATGATTCCTGCAGGATATTCTTCATTCAGGTATTTCCAAAATCTGCCGGGATGAAAAGGTTTTCGATTTCGAAATACAAAAGAGCTGATGCCGTATTCTTCCGTTTCGGGTACATGGTTTTCTGCCTGCAGTTCTTTTTGCCAGCCCGCTGAATGTTGCGCTTCTTCAAAGTTGAACAATCCTGTATTTAAGATTTCTTTAAGAGCAACACGGCCAAATTCTGCAGCAATGATTTTTGCAGAAGGATTTAATTTACCGATAGCAGCTTTTAAAAGTCCTGCAGTATCAGTGTCAACAAGGTCGGTTTTGTTGAGTATAATAACGTTTGCAAATTCAATCTGGTCGGTTAGCAGGTTCACGATTGTTCTGTAATCGCCGTCCATATTGGTAAGACTGCGATCTTGCAAAAGCTCGTCTGTTCCGAAATCTTTAAAGAAGTTGAAACAGTCCACCACGGTAACCATCGTGTCGATATAACTGAACTTTGAAAGGTCGATGCCTTTGGCTTCGTCGACGTAAGAAAATGTTTGTGCAACAGGAACAGGCTCGCTAATGCCTGTGCTTTCAATCAGCAAATAGTCAAACCGCTTCTCTAGTGCCAGTTTTTCTACTTCTGCCATCAGGTCTTCCCGCAGCGTACAGCAAATACACCCGTTGCTCATTTCCACCAGTTTTTCTTCGGTGCGCGAAAGTGTGTTTTGATTTTCAACTAATCTTGCATCTACATTTACTTCGCTCATATCGTTTACAATCACCGCTACTTTCAGTCCCTCTCTGTTGTGCAATATATGGTTAAGCAGGGTTGTTTTTCCTGCGCCCAGAAAACCGCTTAAAACTGTTACAGGTAATTTGGATGTGGGTACTTTGGAAATCATAATATTTGCAACTTTGTTGCAAATGTATTGCTTTTTTATAAATGCAACATTGTTGCAAATATTATTTTGCGGACATATTTACTACGCTTTCATTTAAACTGTTTCTTTTTTCCTGAATTCAATAAACCGTTTTATCAAATCTAAAGGAAGTGGTTTGTCGTTTGGTAATTGTATGGCAGAGCGGGAAACTTTAAAGTCCTTCAAGTCCTTTTCAAAATTGTTCAAAAATGCCTCGCTCCACGGGCTGGAAAGCGAAATATGTTTAGCATAAGCTGAATAATAGATCAAAAACTTTTTGCCGATTTTAAATGCCGGAATCTGGTAGCTGATCACTTCTTCTGCCTCCGGCGCTACTTTCTTAATTATTTGCCGGATCTGTTGCATTCGCTGTTGAGCATCTTTCGGAAATGCATCGTGATATTCGTTGATGGTTTTGTAGTCGGTTTTAGCCATATGGAGTTGTGATTTTAGGCGATCTTGCTCTCGGTGAATTGTGTTCCTTGAAGTTAAGGACAAAAAGTGAATAGCCGCCCAGGTTGGTTGGCTGCATGAGCGAGACTAAGTCTCGGGAGAACATAAGAAGTACGAAGTCAGAGACTTCGTACAGCGAAGGTATCTGCCCAAACAGAGTCAATATACAATTGGTATTCAGATACCGTGTCGTGTAAAAGCACCTGGGTATAATTTCCTTTCTTGGTCGTGCCATTGGAACATGAAATAAAGGTTGGAACCAGCAAAAAAAGAAGAGCGCGCATATAAATGAATTCATGGTTAGATGCAAAACCAGCCCTTCTCAATATTTATGCACGAACATAATCGAAATCATAAGTATTCGAAGAAGATTTGTACAGACGCCTCCTGCGTCGGCGTGACAAGCGGTAGGATAGCCATTGGGCAGCTGGAGAGTGCCTAGAAACATATATATCCAACTGTCGTACTATGCAAATTCGGGCATCACAGCCTGTCATTCTTACGTTGAGGCATCTACACGTTAGGACTGGAAACTTCAATTACTTTACTCCTGCGGCTACCCCTTTTTCCAACACACCCGTTGTAACCGCTTTTGCTTTAAAAGGCTTTACCGGTTGTTTAGTTGTATATCCAGGAGAATGTATACTGGTTACCGTAGCGGCATCTACAAGACTGATGTTGATGACAGTAGCATTATCTGCAGTGCGTTTTACATGAATGTTCCATTCAAGAATGCCCTCCGCAGCATAAAAGTATTTCCTGCTGCCGGGGCGGTACAGCTTCGAGGTTACTGCCCATGCGCTGGAGTCAGCCAGCCTGGCTTCTTTATCCTCGGAAGTAATAGGAGCGTAATTGTTTTGTACAACGATCAGCCCATTGCTTTTATCGATCATTTTTATAGTGCTGCCTTTTTTGGCCACCGTTTCAACCATCTTATCCCATACGGTTTCAAAGTCTGCATGTATGGCTAGTTCAAAGGGCTGGGCGTTGTATGTATTTTTTAAAGGAATGAGCCTTGGCGCGCAGGAGCTAAACAATAGCAGGAGTATAAATAGTTTTTTCATGGTTAGTGTGAAGATAATTTGAAAACAATTAATTTGAAAATTTCAAGATCTTATAATTTTAAAAATGGACTGTGGCTATTGTGCAAAAATGCTTGTTTCCGGCTTTCGTTTGAGCGCTCAATAGAAAGCAATTTCAGATTTTAAAATTTTCAAATTCTTTCCCGTTTCCATGAAAGTCGAGCAGGTAAGTAAACAGGTTGGTTTCTGTGGAGATCTGCAACTTTTTGCGCAGGCGGTAGCGACTTATTTCCACTCCTCTTACAGAAATATTCATGAGCTGCGCCATTTCCTTGGTGCTGAGGTTCATACGCAGGTATGCGCATAATTTTAGTTCATTGGGGGTAAGGTTGTTGTGCTTTTCTTTCAAAGCAACAAAAAAATCGTTGTGTGCTTTATCAAAATGAATGGTGAAGTGTTCCCAGTCGGCATCCATCTTATCTTCTTCCCCCAATGTTTTTACCATTTTCTTCAGCGCTTCCAGCGATTTATCGTCTTCTGAATTTTTCATCAGCTTCTGCAACTCATCGCGCAGGCGGGTAATCAGTTCTCCCTTTTTAACCAGGTGCATAGTGGCCGATGCCATTTCCTTATTCTTGTGCTGAATTTCTGCCTCCAGCTTTTCATTACGGAGCTTAACAATTTCCTTCTCGTTTTTTTCAAGCTCTAATTGGTGCAGGTCGTGCAGGCGCTTTTGTTTTTCCTCGTATCTTAAGCGCTGCCGCTGGAATTTTTGTTTTTGCCAGCGGTACAAAGCATAGGCGGCGTATAGCAAAGCGCATCCATACAAAGTATAGGCCCACCAGGTTTGATACCAGGGTGGCAGTATTACAAACGAGTAGGTATGCTCAGCCGATTCGTTGCCCAGGTTGTTGCGTGCTTTCACTTCAAACTGATAATGCCCCGCCGGCAGGTACGAATATTCTTTTTCAGTTTTATTGTTCCAGTCGCTCCAGTCGTTTTCGTAACCCTTCAGCCGATAGCTGTATTCGATATTGGCTTGCTGTTCGTATAACGGCGCTGCAAATTCAAACCGGAACGAATTCCAGTTGTACGATACAGAGGAACGTTGCTGCTGCAACTGTGGTTCGTTTACGTTGGCAAAATAACCGCCAAATAAAAGACTGTCTGTTTTATTGCTGGCTTTTACCTGCCGCACCTGCACCTGTATAGCCGGATGCTGCTGCCTGTATTTGGCATAGTTGATGTGAAAAAAGCCCCGCTCACTTCCTACAAAAATATTATTGGCATCTATAGGATAAACCTGTTCCAGCCCGCTTACCATTTTGCGGTTAAGCTCGGGAATGTAAATTACCTGCGGTTTTTGTTCGCTAAAATCAACAATGCCCAGTGTTTTATCGAAAATGAACCAGATGTTGCCCGCTCCATCCTCCTTTAAATACCGTATAATGGTTTTGCCAAAAAATGAGTTGAAGTAATCCGAAGGCTCAAAATGATCGGTTTGGGGATTGTATTCATAAATGCCTTTTTCGGTGGTTACTACAATCCGGTTTTTTACCTTAAACACGTAATTACCGTTTGCAGTAAGATTAATGCCCTGCTTGATGCCGTAATTTTCAACCGCAGGCTGCCCGTTTTCGGTTAGCCGAACCCGGTATATTCCTTTATAGGGATGCGATACCCATATGTCGTTGTTGTTGATGGCTACAAATCTTGCCGATTCAAACTTTGCTTCCTTGTACTCTTTTAAAAATTTACCCTCTTTGTAATCGTAAAACCGGATGCCATCGTACGTTCCCGCAACCATAATGGGAGAGGGGAGGATGGCGTTCAGGGGTAAAAAAGTCCAAAACCCCGTGCTGTGATCAAAAGGGATGGCGGTGTTATCCTTCACTTCCCAAAAGCCTTCGTGGTGCCCCATCAGCAATTTGCCATTTACTTCAGAAAGGTTCCAAACCTGCCCCCGGGCGCCGTGCACCGGCGTAAAACTGCCTTTTACAAAGCTCAGGTCGGGAATATTGTATAAAGGCACCTGGTACAAACCGTTGGTGGTAGCTATGTAAAGCCGGTTGTTGTGAACGATGGAAGAATAGCCCGAACCGTCGTTTTCCTTATCGGGGTAAATATTTTTGATAGCGCTGTTATAAGCAATAAAGTCTATACCATGGTCGAGACCCAGCCACAGGTTTTTATTCCTGTCAGGGTAAATGCTCAGCACATTGTTGTTCTGCAATCCTTCGTGCCGGGAGAACAATTGCACCTGGTTGCCCTGCTTATCTATTACAATACAGCCCTTTTGGGTAGTTGCCAGGGCAACATGGTCATCGTCTATTGTGGAGGCGCCATATATATTGCAGTTGGCAATGACTGAAAGCGACGGCGACGTAAAAGGCTTTAACTGGTTGCGGGTGTACAGGTAAATGCCATGTTTTAAAGTAGTGAGCAAAGTGCTGTCCCTTCCTCCCTTCACCACGGCGGTTATGAGCAAGCCTTCCGGAAGTTGCTCCTTTGGCACCAGTGGCATCCAAACGTCTTTATCAAAACGCAGTATTCCCTTGTCGAAATCCTGCGCAATAAAAATGTCAGGCGTCGCGCCCATGTATAACCAGTTGGTGGCGGGGTAAACCGTAATCCTGTCGCCTGCCAGTTGCAGAATCTGGTTGTTGGAGCGGAAAAACACCTGCTTGCCCACGCAAACCACGTCCCAAACGTCGGCAAACGACCGGTTTTTTTCGGGAATTAGCTGTTTAATGCTCTGGTATTCAAGTACTCCCTGCCTGTTAGGGGCAAAATAGCCAATCTCGTCCTGCGCCCCCACGTACAGTTTGTCATCGTATGCAATGCCCACCGACCGGGCAATGGTTTTGTTGGGGAGCGGATATAATTTCCAGTAAGTGCCGTCAAAGCTTAAAACCCCCTCGTTATTGGCAAAGTATAAAATACCTGCCTTGTCCTGGCATATGTCCCAGTTTTGTGTACCGGCCTTATACGCCTGCTTGCTGTAGTTAATAATTTCCGGCAGCCCAATGGTGTTTTGAGCAGCAACATGCAAAAAGCAGGAAAGTATGGTTAATAAAGCAATCGCCCGTTTCATACGCACCGAAAGTTAATACTAAATTAAAAGAAATAATACTTAGTTGTAGCATTGAAGGGGTGATTTGGGGGCAGGTTGGGAGTAGTGATGTAGTATTGATGTAGTGCAAAAGCACAGCTGTAGGCCTATTTTGAATAGTTTTACCGTTGCAACGATAACTTTTATTAATTAACTGCCCTTAATTGTTTGCTTATGAGACGTAATATTGCTTTGCTATTATGTACATTTCTGCTTATTTCTCTCCTTCCTCTCTTCGGTTTTTCCCAAACTTTGCAGGTTACCGGTAAAGTAACCGACAAATTAACCGGCGAAGCGCTGCCGGGCGCTACGGTGAGCGTTAAAAGTGGCGGAGCCTCTACCTTAACCGATACTGAGGGGAATTTTTCCATTACAGTGCCTCGTTCGGGAAGCGTGCTGGTAGTTTCATATGCCGGTATGGCTGCCGTGGAGCGGGTAATTACCAGCAGCGGAAACCAGAATTTTGAGTTAAACGCCGGCGACGGTAAACTGGATGAAGTAGTGGTGGTAGGATATGGCACCCAACGCAAGACTTCGCTCACAGCCGCCGTTTCGTCTGTAAAAGGATCCGATGTTCAGCGCCAGCCGGTAGGCGACCTCACCAATGCGCTGGGCGGACGGGCTGCGGGTGTGGTATTTACCCAGGCCAGCGGACAGGCGGGCAACGATGCCTCCAGGATTATGATCCGCGGTATTGGCACAAACGGCAATTCGGCCCCATTGCTGATTGTTGACGGGGTTCCCAGGAACTTCAGCCAGTTAAACCCCGCGGACATTGAGTCTATAAACGTATTAAAAGATGCGGCAGCTGTTGCACCTTATGGATTGGGTGGCGCCAATGGAGTAATACTGGTTACCACTAAAAAAGGTAAAATCGGTAAACCCACACTGGCATATGACGGATATGTGGGCTTTCAAAATCCTACCGTTATTACCCGCTTTGTAAACTCCTATCAATATGCGTTGATGAAGAATGAAGGCGCCCGCAATGCCGGCTCAACAGAAGTGCCTTTTGATGAAAATGAATTACAGAAATACAAGGATGGGTCTGATCCCGACAAATATCCTAACATCGACCCGATTGGCGATTTGATTTCAAGAAACACCCTTATTACCAGTCATAGCCTTACATTAAATGGTGGTACCGATGTTATTAAATACGCAATGGGGCTTGGCTACCTGAACCAGGAAGGCATGTTCCCCGGCATCAAGTATCAACGTTACAATGTATCGGCCAACCTGCAGGCACAGGCTACCAAAACCACTACAGTGGGATTATCGCTCAACGGCAGGGTTGAAAAAAGAAATCTGACAGGAGCCGGTTATAACAACCAGAGCCTCTTCGAAAACCTGATCAACACCGTTACCAACAGCACTCCATTAATATATAGCAACGGGTTGCATCCTTATATGTATGCTTATTTTTACGATAACCCAAGCTACCAGAATATTACCGGCAACACCTTGCTCAGCCAGTTGTCTATCGAGCAAAAATTGCCCGTTAAAGGGTTGAGCGTAAAATTTGTAGGGTCGTATGATTTTAACCCCTTCGATCCCTTTAATACCACCAATACTGGTATTGCAAGTGTTTCGCGCAGCTGGTCCGAACCGTTTCCTTTTTATACTTTAGATACTACTACCAATCCTTACTCTTATCCCTTAATTGCTCCCACCACGCTTCCGTCGTTCAAACAGGAGTATCATCAAACACAGGCCTTCACTTACCAGGGCTTTATTAACTACGCCGGCAATTTTGGAAACCATGCCGTAACCGGTTTGGTAGTATTGGAGGCCAGGAATACCCAGTCGGAGCGTTTTAGTGCAGGCAGGAACAATTACAATCTTCCCATTCCTGAACTGTTTGCTGGTGGTTCGGGCGAAACCGACCTCAGCAACGATGGTAATTCCATGGGTACCAAACAACGTTCGCTCGTGTATAGGGTAACCTATGGTTACGATAACCGGTATTTGCTGGAAGCCGCGGGACGCTACGACGGGCACTATTATTTTGCGCCTGGAAAAAGGTTTGGATTTTTTCCAGCCTTTTCTGCAGCATGGCGCTTGTCGCAGGAAAAATTTATGCAGAACATCGGTTGGTTAAATGAACTGAAACTACGGGCGTCATGGGGGCAATCGGCTAATTTGGCCGGTAGCCCATACCAGTATCAAACAGGCTTTACGCTTTACGGCAATTCAGCTATCTTAAATGGAACGCAAACACAGGGTTTGTACGAAAGAGCTGAACCCAATCCTAATATTACCTGGGAGAAGGCATCGAAAACAGATATTGGTATTGAAGCAAGGCTGTTTGATGGTTTGTTGAATATTGAAGCCGATTACTTTAAGGAAAAAAGAGCCAATATGTTGCTGGCTCCGAATGTAACGGTTCCGGTGGAGTATGGAGTAGATCTTTCGCAGGTGAATGCAGGTATAATGGATAACCGCGGATTTGAGTTTACCGTTTCGAGCGATTATAATATTAACAGGGATCTGCGCGTAGGCATCAGCGGGAACTTTACTTATGTTAAAAATAAAATGGTAGAGATTTTTGAAGATCCTGCCACTTTCGACAACCCTAACCTTCGCAAAACGGGCAGACCTTTGGATGTACCTTTCGGCTACAAAGCCATCGGTTATTTTACCGATGCAGATTTTGCCAGTCCTGGTGTTTTAAAAGAAGGTATTGCAAAGCAGGTGTTCACCCAAAATTTATATCCCGGCGATATTCGTTATGCTGATATCAGCGGACCCGATGGCAAGCCGGATGGATTGATAGATTTTAATGATCAGATTGCAATGGGTTATCCCACCTATCCTGCCATTATATATGGCTTTACACCCAGCATTGCCTGGAAAGGTTTTGAACTGTCTTTGCTATTCCAGGGTGTAGGGCAGCGCGATATACAAATTTCGAGCAGCGCCGCATGGGCATTTGATAACAATAAGAATGCAGCCATCACCACACTCGATTATTGGACGCCCGAAAATACGGATGCTTCCTACCCCCGTATGACCACTACCCCCAGCGCAAACAATACGCAAACTTCTACTTTCTGGCAAAGGAGCGTGGCTTACCTGCGGTTGAGAACAGGAATGTTAAGCTATACTATTCCAAACAGCATTACCAGCAAATGGGGCATGAGCATGGTTTCTGTATATCTGTCTGGACAGAACATCATCACCTGGACGCCTATTGAAAATTTCGATCCGGAAGTAAGCAATGGAAGAGGCTGGTATTTTCCCACTCAAAAGGCATTAACAGCAGGACTGAGAGTACAATTTTAATCGAAAACCTTAATTGTGAACATTATGAAATCTATTATAAATAAAAACAAGTTTTTTTCACTGGCTGTTGCTTCTGCTTTGCTGGTATCGGGATGTAGTAAAGATGACTTTCTTGAAGTGCCCAATACCGGCGCCGTTAGCAGCGAAACCGCATTTTCTACTGAATCTTCTGCCGATCTCGTGTTGAACGATGTGTATAGCAATCTTCCCGACCTGTACAACTTTATATTTGAACCGTTCGACTCGTGGACGGATGATTTAATGACAGGCTTTAACTGGAACATCAGCTCACAGGTTGCCAGAAGCAAGTCGACCATCAACTCCAACACGGTGTTGTGGTACGATTGGGCGCCTGCATCGATGTGGCTCGACTGGACGACACTTTACAAGCGGGTAAGAAAATGCAATGTGTTTATACAGGGAGTAGAAGGCTCCGCTACTTTGTCGGAAGAATACAAACAGAAAAAGATCGGCGAAGCGAAAGTGATGCGCGCCTACTTCTACCACCAGCTATGGATGTTGTACGGTGGTGTGCCGCTGATTACCAAGCCCGACAATCGTGAAACAGACGGCGATGCCATTTTTCATCCCCGCGCCACCTTCGACGAAACGTTTGAATTTATACAAAAGGAACTGGCCGATGCTGCTGCCATGCTCCCTGCCAACAATGGCAACGATGGTGCAGGCAAAATAACCAGGGGTGCTGCGTTAACCATTAAGGGTTGGGCAGAATTGTTTTATGCCAGTCAACACAACAATCCCACCAACGATCTGGCACGCTGGGCCACTGCCGCCGCCACCAATAAACAGGTAATGGAAATGGGCTATTCCCTTCACCCGAAGTACGATGAATTCTTCCTTACCACGGGCAACGATAACAACGAAGGTATATTATACCGCGAGTACCTAACGGTAAAGCAGGGAAGCAATATTCTTGGTTACCAGGGTCCTAATAATGTAGGCACTCAGTGGCTGAGCTGGGGTGGATCTACACCCACGCAGGAACTGGTAGACGATTATGCAATGGCCAACGGAAAGGCTATTACCGATGCCGGATCGGGATACGATGCTGATAATCCCTATGCCAACAGGGAACCACGCTTCAGGCAGTCTATTTTATACAACGGTAATACCTTTAACGGCCTGCCTTTTATGAGCGCGGTAGGATCGGGCAATAACGAAATTGACCTGGCAGATGCAAGCGACAATACCAACACAGGCTATTGTACCAAAAAACGCATGGATACAACGGTGAACATTTTTCAGTGGGCCGCCAGCGCACAGAACTATTATTATTTTCGCTATGCAGAAGTATTGCTGAATTATGCGGAAGCGCAAAATGAAGCCGTAGGTCCCGATGCATCAGTATATGCTGCCATTGACCAGATCAGGACAAGGGCTGGCATTCCAACATTCAGCGATGTGTATCCTGGTGCCACGCAGGCAGAAATGCGTGAGCTGATCCGCAGGGAAAGAAGAGTAGAACTGGCGTTTGAGGGTAAGCGTTATTTCGATCTCATCCGCTGGGACATAGCTCACGTGAACCTGAACAAAATGCTGCATGGCATGAAGATAACGCCGAAAAGCGGGGGCGGATATAATTACGAAAGAATCAATGCTGTTCCACCCGCAGCGCCTCAATGGTCGTTCGATAAAAATAAAAATTACCTGTTGCCTATACCGTTGAGCGCATTGGGCAGAAATCCGGCGCTTACAGATCATCAGAACCCGGGATACTAGCGGAAGATGAAAAATGAAAGGTGAGCGGTGAAAAGTTGTCGAAGGTTGCCAACCTTCCAGAGGTTGGCAACCTTGCCACTAACTTTACAACATCGCCGAAAGGATAATAAGAATCATTCCAATGTTCCGAGCCATTACTCTCACCATTGCACAAGCGTTGTGCATTAAAAAAATGGAAAATGTTTAAAAAAGCCACCTTCTTTGTTACCGTCGCAGCAGGCTGTTTTTACCTGAACGCCTGTGCACAAAAAGACGATACCGGAAATCTGAAAAGAAAACTAGTATGGAGCGATGAATTTAACTATACAGGTTTGCCCGACAGCCGTAAATGGAATTATGATGTTGGCGGAGATGGCTGGGGCAACAACGAAAAACAACTGTATACGGAAAAGAGACTGCAAAATGCTTCGGTAAAAAACGGAATATTGAGTATCACCGCTATTAAAGAGAACTTCAACGGTGCAGCCTTTACGTCTGCCCGGTTGATAAGCAAAAACAAAGGCGACTGGAAATATGGGCGAATAGAAGTGAAAGCGAAAATGCCAAAGGGGCGTGGGTTATGGCCTGCCATCTGGATGTTGCCAACCGACTGGAAATATGGCAATTGGCCCGAAAGCGGGGAAATTGATATTATGGAGCATGTCGGTTATCTGCCCGACTCTGTGTTTGGTACCGTACACACAGGTGCGTACAACCACAGGATTGGTACACAAAAAGGAAGCAAGATATACCGCAACGATCTGTCCAGCGCATTTCATGTATACACCATGGAATGGAATGAAAATGAAATAAAGCTTTTTGTGGATGAAGAATTGTACTTCACCTTCACCAACGAAAAAAATCACCACGCGAATGGCCTTTCGACCAGCGATTTCATTTGCTGCTGAACGTTGCAGTGGGTGGCGATTGGGGCGGCTCCCGCGGGATTGATGAGTCCGTATTTCCGCAGGCGATGGAAATAGATTACGTGAGGGTGTACCAGTAGGGAATTTGAAATTTGAGATTTGATAACCTCTAAATCGATTGGGCCTGTGGCCCGCGACAACAAACAGGTTTGATTTGCTGTGTCTTGTCCTGAAATAGGTGGACAAAATAATTCACCAAAAATCAGTAGAAAACATGACAACAGTTCCCAAAGAAGTTATCCGGTATAGTATTAGCTTTAAGCAAAAAGTAGTCAAAGAGGTCGAAGAAGGTCTGAGCAT
>JBQCFW010000095.1:0-4540 GCA_051958655.1 Agriterribacter sp.
TTTGGCAGAACCAACTATTGCCAGGGCACTTTCAGCGCCGATAATTATGGAAGAGACCACCACCCGCGCTGCTTTACGGTATGGATGGCCGGCGGCGGCATTAAACCGGGAATGGTATACGGTGAAACAGACGAATTTGGATACAATATTGTTAAAAACCCGGTACACATCAACGATTTTCACGCAACTATTTTAAACCAGCTTGGATTCGATCACGAACGATTGACTTATCGTTTCCAGGGACGTCGTTACAGATTAACAGATGTAGCGGGACATGTTGTTAAAGATATTATTACTTAAAAAACACCAGCCGCAGATTCCAGATCAAAACTCAATCTGCGAATCTGCAGCTAAAAACAATTCACTTTATTTTTCAGATTTATAAAGGATAAAAAATCACTCAATGAAAAGAAGGAAATTCCTGCAACAGGCCGGACTTGCCACCGCCTCGTTTGCAATTGCCAAAGATATGTTTGCCGGCCAGAATGATCCCATTTATGGCCACAACGACATGCGCTATAAAATGAACGTAAAATGGGGAGCGTTGAACCCCGAGCAATATCCTGTAAAAGACTGCCATGAAATGGTGCAGGATAAAAAGGGGCGTATTATTTTATTAACGAACGAAACCAAAAACAACATCCTCATTTATAATAAAAAAGGAAAACTGCTGCAAAGCTGGGGGCACGAATTTCCGGGAGCGCATGGCTTGAGCCTTCAACGTGCGGGTGGCGAGGAATATCTTTTCATCACAGATAACAACAGGCACCAGGTTTATAAAACCGATTTGAATGGTAAAATATTATTGACCATTGATTATCCTAAAGAAACCGGTGTATACCAAAAAGCAGAAGCTTTTATTCCTACAGAAACCACCATTCTCGACAATGGTGATTTTTATATAGCTGATGGTTACGGTTCGCAGTACGTAATTCATTACGATGCTAATGGAAAAATCAAAAACTTCTTTGGTGGCAAGGGCGAAACAACTGCGCACCTTGACAATGCTCATGGCATTACAGTAGATAAAAGAAGTGGCACCCCTACCCTGCTGGTAACCGATCGTACCCGCAATTGCTTCAAACGTTTTTCGCTCGACGGAAAATTGATTGAAGTGATAGAATTACCTGGGGCCTGCGTTTGCCGTCCTGTTATTAAAGGCGATCATTTATATGCTGCCGTGTTGCGTTCGCCCAATTTGCAAACTGCCGATTCAGGCTTTGTAACCATTCTCGATAAAAACAACAAAGTGGTTTCCAATATAGGTGGGTCGGAGCCGGTATACAAAGATGGAAAATTACAACCCATGAGCCAGGGCGAAGCTATCTTCAAAAATCCGCATGACGTGTGTGTGGATGATGAGGGCAACCTGTATGTGGCGCAATGGGCATCGGGCAAAGTGTACCCTTACAAGTTTACACGCGTATAATTGTAAACATAATTATCAGAAATAGCAGCCGGTCCTGTGCCGGCTGCATGATATTAGTATTCAATCACTCTAAACTTTCGCTTTAGCAGCGAATAGAAAGCTTATATCTGCATCATGCAAAAAGTAAAAAAAATTGGCAACGGTGTATTGTTCGGCTGCATGGTCTTCCTTCTTTTCCTGGTAGTGTTCGAAAGCTTCATGCAAATTCCATCGTGGCTGGCCGTGGTTGGAAGAATGCACCCGATGTTCCTTCACTTTCCCATCGTGCTGCTGTTGCTTTCTTTTTTTACCATCTGGATACCAGTTAATAAAAATGGCGACAATGAATGGCTCGACCTGATGCGTCTGGTAGCGGCATTGTCTGCTGCCGTAACTGCCATCATGGGCATGCTGCTGTCGCTGGAAGACGACCGGACCGGTCAAACGCTTCAACTGCACAAATGGGGTGGCGTGCTGATTGCTGTTTTCGGGTTCCTTTTTTACTCCTATTATCCATTGCTGGTGTGGAAAGCGGTGCTTACGAGGTCGTTTACGCTTGTGGCCACTGTTGCTATTATTGCTACAGGGCATTGGGGCGCCGACCTGACACACGGTGAAGACTTTGTGCTGGGCCCTATTAAAAGCAATGAACAACGAGTAGTGGCGCCTGAAGAAGCAGTAATTTTTGCAGATATTATACAACCTATTTTTGAAAAGAAATGCGTAAGCTGCCACGGAGCATCGAGTGTGAAGGGTGGGTTGCTGCTGGAAGATTTAAAAGGAATGCTGGCGGGAGGCAAATCGGGACCGCTGTTCATTCCCGGGCAGCCCGATACCAGTCTTATCATCAGGCGCATACACCTGCCGGCTGAAGATAAAAAGCGTATGCCGCCGGCTTCTAAACCACAGCTTACAGAAACAGAGATAGCATTGCTGCAAGCCTGGATAAAAGCGGGCGCAGTAACTGAAGCCAAGCTCTTTAGCCTGCCCGAGCAAGACTCGTTCCGGGTAATAGCAACTACCTACCTGCAACCGGGCAATGGCGAAGCAGCAGCACCGGTATATACATTTGAGGCCGCCGACGAAAAAAAGATCATTGGCTTAAACAACAATTACCGGATGATTGCGCCCATTGGTAAAAATTCGCCGGCATTGGCTGCAAATTTTTACGGACGCAGTGTATACACGGGCAAATTGCTTGAAGAAATTCTTCCGTTGAAAGAACAAATTGTTGACCTGAACTTATCGAGGTTGCCGGTAAAAGACGAAGATGTAAAATACATTCAGCAGCTCGAAAACCTGCGCAAGCTCAATCTTAATTATACCGATATTACCTCTAAAGGAGTGGAGCAACTGGCAAAACTGCAATTTCTGGAAGAGCTAACGTTATCGGGTACCGGCGTAACCGGGGAGTCGCTGGAAAAAATCCTGTCACTTCCATCCATTGCGTCTGTATATGTATGGGATACTAAAATCGACAGCAACCGGTTGAAGTCTTTAAAAACAAAATTCCCCAAGGTATACATTGAATCGGGCTATGTTGATAAAGGAGGGGAAATGATTGCCCTCAGTCCTCCGGTTATTAAAAACCAGGCGGGTGTGTTTGAAGATAAAATTGACCTTGAACTGAAGCACCCCTTTAAAGGAGTGGAAATACGTTATACGCTCGACGGTTCCATGCCCGACAGTGCCAACAGCCCGGTTTACTCCGCACCGATTGCGCTCGATAAAAATGCGACGGTAATGGCGCGGGCTTTTAAACCAGGGTGGCTGGGAAGCAGTTCGGCACAAGCGTCGTTTATACGTAAAGGTATTACGCCCGATTCTATTGTAATGGCAACCAAGCCTGCCGACCGGTGTACACCTCCATCCGTTAACGCATTAACAGACGGAGAGCTTGGAAGTTTTGACAATGTAGGCAACGGCGATTGGTTTGGCTACCGCGAAAATGAAGCCGCATATTACCTGCTGTTTGATAAGGCCGTGAACGTGCAATCTGTTTTGTTCATTGCCTGCAAAAACCTGGGCAGGTATATCTTTCCGCCCACATCGGTTGAAATTTGGGGAGGAGAAGACAAAGATCATCTTAGGCTTTTGGGCAAGATGAAGCCTGAACCGGCTGTGAAAGGAGAATTCAGCAAGCTGCTAGAACTGAACGTTGACTTTGCTCCCACCAATGTAAAATGCATTAAAGCTGTTATACAACCTGTAAAAGCTTTACCCGACTGGCAGGATGCCAAGCGCTCGCCGGGATGGGTGTTTTTAAGCGAAGTAATTGTAAAATGATTGCGTCAGCTATCAGCCGTCAGCTTTCAGCTATCAGCTTTCAGCTTTCAAATCTCAAATTATAAATTTCAAATCTCAAATGGTGGCCATGTCTATTACAAACCTGTACTTCACATCGCTGCTCAATACACGTTCGTAGGCTTCATTCACATACTTCATATCAATTACTTCCACATCGGAAACAATGTTATGCTCGGCACAATAATCCAGCATTTCCTGTGTTTCGGCAATGCCGCCAATGCTCGATGCGGTGAGTGCTCTGTTGCCTCCCATTAATTTAAACCCGGTAATTTTAATGGGCTCGGGAGGTAAGCCTACGCAAATATGCACGCCGTTTACTTTTAACAATCCGAGGTAAAAGTCGTAATCGTGAGGGGCAGAAACCGTATCGATGATAAAGTCGAAATAGTTTTGCAACGGCTTTGTTTGAGCAGCGTCTTTTGTATTGCAAAAACGATGTGCTCCCAACCTCTCTGCGTCTTGTTGTTTGGAAGCCGATCTGCTCAGCATCGTCACTTCCGCGCCAAACGCAACAGCAAATTTTACAGCCATATGCCCCAATCCTCCCAAACCCAATACGCCCACTTTGTGCCCTTTTGTTATGCCCCATTTTTTAAGCGGTGAGTAGGTGGTAATGCCCGCGCATAACAAAGGAGCCACGCCTTCTAAAGGCAGCTTTTCAGATACGCTCACCACAAAAGCTTCATCACATACTATCTGGTTCGAATACCCGCCGTAGGTGGGTGTTTTTTTATCCTGCTCGTACGAGTTATACGTGAAAGAAGCTCCTTTTTCGCAAAAATGCTCCTGGTCGTTTTTGCAGGTCTTGCACACCCGGCCGCTGTC
>JBQCFW010000096.1:0-56929 GCA_051958655.1 Agriterribacter sp.
GTAAGACACCATACCGTTGTCGTCACCCCTTTTATTATAGATACCCAGCTCAACGGTTTTATTTTGTTGAAGAAAATAAGAGGATTTGCAATCCTGCGAGAACAAGAAATGGTGGGTTATACAGGTTGCAACTAATAGGAACATCTTCATAAAAAGGCGGTATTGAATTCTGTAAGATAATCAATTATTTACAGAAGGCGAAGCACTACCCCTAAAAATTGAGATGTGAATGCTGTCAGGCAGCTTTTTTATCTTTCGTGAAAAAACCCGTAATAAACTTTTTCCAAACAGTTAATTTTTTGCCTATTCCATTACCGGCGCCATATTGTAAAACCGCACCTGCAGCCCTTTTAGCAATACCTCCGCGCCCCCACAACAATTTTGTGCCCAGGAACCCTAATCCAAAATTGACCGCGGTTGAAAAAATATCTTTTTTTAACCCGGGCGACGAAGAAATATTGCTGAATGTGTTTTTAAGGATATTCAACGGCTTAAAGCTATTATACGTTTCTTTGGCTTTTTCTTTCAGGTCTTCTTCCATTAATCGTGTCTGTTCTTCCAGCAATGCTATCCTGGCTTTCACATCTTTGGCGGTTAACGTATTTTTCATTTCAGCATTTTATTAATAATGGAATTATAAAAAGGCGTCTTCATCAACGTTGTACGATTGGCATATACAATCAATCCCAGCAAAACATAAAATCCGGCGACAATAAAAAATCCGTAATACATTTCCCCAAGCCATTTACCCAACAATAAAGCCACTCCGGTGTTAAGGGAAATAATTACAAGCAAACCTATTATTACTATTACAAGGTGCGAAGCTACAGACGATGCTACCTCTGTTGTTTTATCTGCAGCTTTTAACTTCCACAGCTCTGTTTTTGCCTCAATATATTTCCCAGTATCATGTACGAGTGCCTTTAAGTTGTCTGACATGTTCTTTATTTTACGGGTTTGTGCTGTCGCCGGACGGATCGTTAAATTATGTTTTGAAGATCAGTTGTTAAACCACTGAATTTTTTGCCTGGTTGGTCAGTGAGCTGATTTTATTAGAACCTTTTTCAACTGCATCTTCTGCTTCGTGTTTAGCATGACGATATTTGTCCTTTACAGTATCAACAAAGTCATTAAAAGAATTCTTTAGCTGATCGCCCATATCGGCCGTATTTTTTGCGATTTTTTTCCTTGTTTCAGAGCCCTTGTCAGGAGCGAAGAGTATGCCTGCTATTGCTCCTATTGCCGCCCCAGCTAACAAGCCTAATAATACTTTAGAATCTGCTTTCATAATAGTTGATTTTAATAGTGATAGAATTATCTTATTATACTGTGTTAAGTATATATTTTCCTGCCAAAAGTAAATGTCGCCGTATTTTACTCTAAATATTCACGGATTTGCCGACACTGCACCAAACGAATGAGAAATTAATTCCCCATGCTGTAGAATGTACCATGCGACTCTTATTCTTTTTTATCGCGCTATAACAATTTTCTGGAATCGGCTGTCGTCAGAAAGCTAAGCTGTACGGATCACTCAGAGGTTTACATGTTGTTGTGGATCCCGACTGCATTGTTACAGCATGCGATAAAGATACAGAAAAACTGCTAAACGAAAGCAGGAAATAGGGTGAAATGATACAAACCTGCCTGCAATCTTTGCTGTAAAAGATATTTCACCGCAACCAGTCAAAGCATTTAGTTAACTTCACTTTTATTAATGATGCTAACCTTACCACATGCTGGTTAAAACATACGGAAGTGCAGTTTACGGTGTAGAAGCACTCACCATAACAGTTGAAGTAAATGTAACAGGCGGTCGCAATTTTTATATGGTTGGCCTTCCGGACAACGCTATTAAAGAAAGCGAACACCGTATTGAAAGCACCTTAAAAAGTATAGGGCATTATATGCCGCGTACCAAAGTAATCGTAAACCTTGCACCGGCAGATATCAGGAAAACCGGCAGTGCGTTTGACCTTCCGATAGCCCTGGCGATAATGGGTGCCAGTGAGCAATTGCCCAATGCGGAAAAATTAGCAGAATTTGTAATAATGGGTGAGTTAAGCCTTGATGGAAATGTGCAGGCCATTAAGGGAGGATTGCCTATTGCCATTACCGCACGGCGGGAAAAATTCAGGGGTCTGATATTACCCAGGCAAAACTGCAGGGAAGCGGGCATGGTAAACAATCTCAACGTATACGGCGTATCTCACATCAGCGAGGTAATTGCATTTTTTAAGAATGAAGCATCGCTTCAACCAGTCTCCATCAATACCAAAGAAGAATTTTACCAGTCGCAATACAATTTTGAATTTGACTTTAACGATGTAAAAGGACAGGAAAATATTAAAAGGGCGCTTGAAATTACAGCAGCAGGCGGGCACAATGCCATTTTGATTGGCCCACCCGGGGCAGGCAAAACCATGCTGGCAAAAAGACTTCCCTCTATACTGCCACCGCTTACATTGCAGGAAGCATTGGAAACCACAAAAATCCACAGCGTTGCGGGTAAGTTACCTGCTAACACTACGCTCATATCGCAACGCCCTTTTCGCTCCCCGCACCATACCATTAGCGATGTAGCACTTGTAGGGGGTGGGGGCGTGCCGCAACCCGGCGAAATATCGCTGGCGCACAACGGCGTGCTTTTTTTAGACGAACTGCCGGAGTTTAAACGAACGGCACTGGAAGTAATGCGCCAGCCAATGGAAGAAAGGAAAGTAACCATTTCGAGGGCAAAAGTAGCCATTGACTTTCCGTCCAGCTTTATGCTCATTGCCTCGATGAATCCCTGCCCCTGCGGATATTACAATCACCCCGAAAAAGCATGTAGCTGTGGCGCCGGTATGGTGCAGAAATACCTGAACAAAATATCCGGACCCTTGCTGGACCGTATTGATCTGCATGTAGAAGTAACACCCGTTTCTTTTTCGGCACTCGCCGTACAAAAGGAAGGCGAGAGTTCAGCAGACATCAGGCAAAGAGTTATTAAAGCACGCGAAGCGCAGGCAGACCGGTATAAACCCGAAAATGGTATTTACTGCAATGCTCAGATGAACAGCAAAATGCTAAGAGAAATTTGCACAATTGACAATGCGGGGCAAACGCTTTTAAAAAATGCTATGGATAAACTGAACCTTTCGGCTAGAGCATACGACCGGATATTGAAAGTATCGAGAACGATTGCAGACCTTGCAGGCAGTAAACACATACAAGCCATGCATCTGGCAGAAGCCATACAATACCGCAGCCTCGACAGAGAGGGATGGGCGGGATGAAAAACAGTGAAAGGTCAGAGGTCAAAGATTTTTTCACCTTTCACCTCTGACCTTTCGCCTTTCACCTTTTAATAATCTCCCAACGTTTCAGGCAATTGAGCCAGCGCTTTTTGTAACTGCTCGTCGTTTGGCGCTATACCATGCCATTCATGATGGCCTTCCATAAAATCAACGCCTTTGCCCATTACGGTGTGCATCATAATGCCTATAGGTTTTCCTTTACCCACCAGTGTTTTGGCTTTTTTAAGCGTTGTAATTACATCATCCATGTCGTTGCCGTTCATGGTAAGCGTTGTCCAGCCGAACGCCTCAAATTTTTTACCTATATCACCAAGCGATAACACTTTATCCGTAGGCCCATCTATCTGCTGACCATTCCAGTCAATAGTTGAAATAAGATTGTCCACTTTATGATGAGCTGCAAACATCATTGCTTCCCAGTTCTGGCCTTCTTCCAGCTCACCATCACCATGTAAAGAATATACAATCCGGTCGTCGTTGTTCAGTTTTTTTGCCAGTGCAGCACCGATTGCCACGCTCATTCCCTGACCCAAAGAACCCGAAGCCACCCTTATACCAGGTAAATGCTCATGCGTAGCCGGATGCCCCTGCAAACGGGAATTGATTTTGCGAAACGTAGTCAACTCCTGTAAAGGAAAGTAACCTGAGCGGGCCAACGCAGCATACCAAACCGGTGAAATATGCCCATTCGAAAGAAAAAACAGGTCCTCTCCCTTTCCATCCATATTAAATGAAGGATCGTGCTTCATTATATCAAAATACAGGGCAGTAAAAAAATCACTGCAACCCAATGAAGCTCCCGGGTGACCACTCTGACAGGCATGAACCATTCTTACGATATCTCGTCTGATTTGCGTAGCTATATCTTTCAATTCAGGCATAATTTCAATTTTTAAAGAGTGCCAAAGCTAAATAAAGTTATGGTAAATGTGGTGGCAGGATCAGTTTTTACTTAAATATTCAATTATTTCCGGATACTAATGCACTCAACCAACCGTTTTATAACAAAATTCCGTATGAATAAATAATCATTTAATTTGATGTCGGAACTGTTTTAGCTATACAAACGAAATTTTTACCATATTTTCGCACTCTCTAAAGCACCTCTAATGGAAATTGTACTGTTGGCAACGATACTAGCCTTTATGATTACGTATGCGGCCATCCCTGTAATTATAAACGTTGCTGATATTAAGAAGCTGTACGATGTTCCCAACGCAAGAAAAATACATGCTAATCCCGTCCCGTCTTTAGGCGGACTTGGCATTTTCGCAGGTTTTATCGTTTCGTGCCTGTTAACCATTTCGCTTACCAATTCGCAAGGCTTTCAATATTATTTTGCGGCAGCGCTTGTTATTTTTTTCCTGGGTTTGAAAGATGATATCCTCATTCTTACCCCCATGAAAAAATTTATAGGACAAATTGTAGCAGCCTTCATTATTATATACAAGGGCGGCGTGGTTATAAAAAGCATGCACGGCTTTATGGGAATATATGAACTACCCGAAGCCATTAGCCTCATAATGACCTACCTTACCGTAATCGTAATCATTAATTCATTTAATCTTATTGATGGAGTAGATGGTTTAGCGGCAGGGCTGGGCATTTTTACCACCTTAACATTCGGCAGCTATTTTTATATAATATCCCATACAGAATATTCGGCTCTGGCTTTTGCCATGTGCGGCAGCCTGCTGGCTTTTCTTATTTTTAACCGTTCTCCGGCACGCATCTTTATGGGCGATACCGGATCGTTGCTCATAGGCCTTGTAAATTCAATACTGGTAGTACATTTCATCAATTTTGCCGATTCTCCTGCAGTAAGTTTTCCTTTAAGTGCTTCGCCCGCTATTGGAGTAGCCATTCTCATTATCCCGCTGTTTGATACATTGAGAGTGTTTTCTATCCGCATTTTCAGCAGGCGCTCTCCCTTTAGCCCCGACCGCAACCACATTCATCATATTTTGCTCGACAGGGGTATGACCCATAAGTCTGTTAGCTTTACCTTAATTGCCGTGAATGTTTTTTTTGTTGCCATCGCTTATTTTTTACGCGGGCTTGGAAACAATGTACTGATAGCATTGTTACTGGTACTTGCTTTTTCGGGATTTGCAATCGTTTATTACATGCGCAAACCGCGCCTGGTAGTTGTAAAAGGCGACGAAAACATATTACAGCTAACAACACCTTCTAAAATACTGCCTTTAAGCCCTACGCAAAAAGCAGCAGAGCGGAATTAAAGCAACTTCTTTTTTTTAGCTTCATTCGTTAGCTTTGCAGCGCATCAATTAAATTACTTATGTCTGAAGATGTATCTCTGATAATGGACGTTAGCGAAGACTCCATGAAAAAAGCGATTGGTCACCTGGAAACCGAATTGACGAAAGTGAGGGCTGGCAGAGCCAATCCTCAAATGCTGGATGGACTGGTGGTAGATTATTATGGAACGCCCACTCCCATTAACCAGGTTGGAAACATTTCGGTTGTAGATGCCCGCACCCTTACCATTCAGCCCTGGGAAAAAAATATGCTGCAGCCTATTGAACGTTCCATTATTGCAGCTAATATTGGCGTTACTCCGCAAAATGATGGAACCATTATTCGTATTTTTCTTCCACCATTAACTGAAGAAAGAAGAAGGGAACTGGTAAAGAAAGTGCATGCTGAAGGCGAACATTCAAAAGTTGCCATTCGTAATATTCGTCGCGATGCCATTGAAGAGATCAAAAAACTATTGAAAAACGGACTGAGCGAGGATGTTGGTAAAGACGCGGAAAAAGACATACAGCAACTTACCGATAAATTCATTGCCCTTGTTGACAAACACCTTGCATCGAAGGAAAAGGAAATGATGGCGGTGTAATGCTGAGTGATAAGTAATAAGTGATAAGGGGTAAGTGTTTGTAAATTCTTACGTGTTTTATTCATTTATATGTCGGCATTAACACTTCGTAACATCAGTACCAGAGCTCCTGAAAAATTAAATAAGGAAGCAACAAAACTGGAAACAGCTGCCCTTTTAAAACAGTTGAATGAATTGCAGAACCTGTTGTATGCCGAGGGCAGGCATTCGCTGCTCATCATCATACAAGGCATGGATGCAAGCGGAAAGGATGGCGTAATAAGAAACGTAATGAGCGCCATGAATCCGCAGGGAGTAACCGTAAAGTCATTTAAAGTACCCACACCAGACGAAGCTGCCCACGATTTTCTTTGGAGAGTGCATGCAGCCGCACCCGCCAAAGGAATGATCCAGGTTTTTAACCGATCGCATTACGAAGACATATTGGTTACAAGAGTGCATAAATGGTGCACAGACAAAGTAGCCAGGCAGCGCATGGAGGCAATCAACGCTTTTGAGGACCTTTTGGTAACACATAACCAAACCCGGATTCTTAAATTTTACCTTCACATTTCTCCGCAGGAGCAACAGCAACGCCTACACGAAAGAATGCAGGACCCTGCCAAAATGTGGAAATACAACGAAAAAGACTTTGAGGAAGCCAGGCTTTGGAAAATATACATGAAGATGTATGAGGATTGCTTCAACAAATGCAACCATATCCCCTGGACAATCGTCCCTGCTGATCAAAATTGGTACAAGGAATTCCTTATCGCAAAATCAATACGCGATACGCTTGCCAGCCTGAAAATGCAGTATCCAGGTTTAAAAAAATAGATTCGGTGTAGTGCAGGAGAGGTTATTTTATTTTATTGTTATTGTAATTCCTAGCATTTTCAAGCCATTTTAAATACATTTTTTCTGGCATTTCGCGGTAGTACAATTTTGCTAGCCTGGTATATGCTGCTTCCATTTTTTTGTAGGTTTCAGCTGCTTCTGGGTTCTTTTCTTTTTGTTGAAGATCGTACACCTTTCTCAATGTTTCTGCTTTTAGTAACAATGTCATCGGGTTTACAGGATGATATTGCAGCACCAAGTCACAACATTTAAGTATAAATCCATCATAATAGTTATGAGTTTGCACTTCATAGCCTTTTGCTAAATCATGCACGCACAAGGCCAGGGCTTGCTGATTACTCAACGTATCCATGTACAAACCGCTACGGACGGCGTCGGGATGTATATAAGAAGTGGTCATCACCCAGGCATCGGTAGGGAACGATCTACTCGTAAGCTCTGTATTATACCAGCCAAAATACTGGCTGAAATTTTTAATGAAAATATGGTTAGGCGCTAACGACAGCCAGCATTTTGCGCCAATTTTATCTGCTACCATTTTATACAAATAAGAAAGGCTGCGGCAATTCCCTTTACCGGTTAGCAACAACTTAGTTACAAACATGTTGGTCCAGTCTTTTGTGGCAAGTGGGTCATTGTGTTGGTAAGAGAATAATGGGCGCCCAGCTTTATTTATTGAATCACTAGTAGTAATAATAGTTAGCGAATCGAAAAGTGCGAAAAGAATAGAACTGTTTTTAAGATAGTTCAAACTATCAGGCTGATTATATTTTTTTAGCTTAACTTTTTGCAAATGCTTACTAACATAGCTTGCCAAGCCATTGATTGCATGATCAAAATCGGAATATAATGTGTTAGAATGTTGATAAACGTGTTCGACATAATATACCCCCATTGAAAAGTCTCCGTTAGATTCTACAAGCCCCTCTAATATTTTAAACGATGAATCATACTCTTGAAGAGTGCTGTCAGATGGCTGATCAAGGATCGGAACCTGGCAAACTGCTACGACAGGCAAGATGAAAATTAGAAAGACAAAGAACAAGCATTGCAATACACCCTGAAAGGTATCTCGTTGTGTTTTCAAAAGGATCACTTTTATTTTTGTATTTTAATCATAAAACCATTTTTAAATACATTTCTGGAGGGTATTCCTGAAATTGCGAGAGCTGAGAATCGCCTATACGAGAGTGATATCTCACTTAATAAGTAAATATTTCCTTGTCGAAGGCTTCGTTCGAGCCAATGCACTATATGCGAAAAATAGCTAATACCTCACTTTGAACATTTTTTTGAATAACCCCCAAAAAGATGTAGCATAAATCTTCTGAAACTTCCTATAGGAAAGGGTTTTACATTTTCAGGAATACTCTCTGGATTGTATTTCTTTTACAAGGCCATTTACTCTTTGGCATTTAAGATTATTCACCCTCACCAAGCCGGCTCATCACTTTTTTGGCGGCGTTGCAAGACTGGATTTATCATTCTTCCTACAATAAAATAAATAAACTAACAATCTTAAAAGGCCATTCTAAAAATGAATCAATCGTTAATCTGTTTTTTAATTGTACCTGCTTCAATTAAAAAGTCGTGATCGTTAAAGCAAATTAAAAAATCGACGGTATCATTGGTAACATAAAAAACAAAAGCAAAACATTCAGATAAAAGTTTAACAATATCCCAGCCATTTCGGAAAAGGCATGCAAAATTTGCTTCTGCTTTTTCTAAAAAAAGATAGGCTTTGTTATTGCCCACAAAATCACCGATACGTTTCCAGCCTTCTGAATCGTGGACACTTAAACTTGGTATAAGGTGTTCCCATAATGGATAAGTATATTGTTCTCTATTACTGAATTTTCTGCAAACCTCCGCGGTCAACTTTTCATATTCCGAAGCCTCTAAAAATTCTACGTTTAAAGCTAACTGACCTATTTTGGTTGTTATCTCTCTAACTATATCCATCAATTATTCACTTTTTTTGTCACTTCTTCCCGCAGGAACATCATCAACTAAAATATGCCCTCTTTCTCCTCCGCCGGAACTTCGTTTGCCCGGTGTCTGCCAACCGATGTGAGGTACACTCGGACCATCTGTTGAATGCCCAAAATCGACATTTACTTCTGCCCCGTTAGATGATCTATATTCAACAGGCACAGATTTTCCATAGCTATTTTTTCCCCACTTTGTAACTTTAAATTCATCCTTGTTAACCCCCGTTTTTTGAAAAGCATCTTCAAGAGCATCATTAAAACTTTTTCCTTTACCTCTTAAATCTATGTCATTTTTTCCAAGCTGCCAACCGCTTCGCTTTATCGCATTTGCTTCTTCTTTTGCAAAACTCATTCGAGCCCTGAAATTTTTACTTGAACTCACGTTCCCGCCAACAGGAAACATCTCGACGATGTCGGCTATATATTCAATATTGTCCAAATAGTAGTTTCCTTTCTCTAAGAAGTCTTGATTGTATTGTTCATATTTGGTAAAGTTTGCCCATGCCGGATCTCCTGGTGGAGGGAATGGCTGAGTCATGTCATATCCCTCCGGAATGTGATAAACCTCTTGCCCATCGGAAACAAATCTTTCCTTGATGCCGACACCGCTTAAGCTAAACTTTTGAGGAATATTAACCTTACTACCTGTGTGAGTTGTTCCAATAAAATTAACCTGATAAACTATATCTTCTTCTTTTGTTTTATACAAACCTACGTTTCCATCTTTGCCTATTAATAAACCATAAAAAACGTATTCTAGTCCATCTAAATCAACGCCAGATATTGGACTATTAGAAGCATATTGATATGGTGATAACATGGGGTATTTACTCGCCAACGGATCCACACTCAAAAATCTTTCTCCCATTGTACTCTCCAGTCTTTTTTCGGACTCCTCTTTTGTTAGCAGCTTTACAATTTTACCAGTGCGGATGTTGATGAGTGATGTGCCTATTTGCTGCACATCTTCGTCGTCAAAAAATTCTTCGTATTCGCCGTTGGTGAGCGAGAGTACCTTCGGCGCCTTTTTGCCTATTTCCTTGTATGGATTCCGTTGTGCAAAAGATGCATAACAAGTGGCAAGAACCATTATAAGTGCCTGAACGAAAACTTTTGTGCGCATATGATGTTTGGTTGAGGGGTGGTTAGAATATTATTGCTTTTTAGTGTTGTTTTCAAATGTAGTTTTTATCTTTTTTTGTTTTTGAAGTGCTCGTAATAGCTTTTCATATATCTGTTTTTCCTGCTCTTTCTGGCTATTGTCGTTCATGCTTTGCAGCCACTGCCGGTATGCATCAGGCGGCAGCGACTGAGCGCCAATATTTTCCAGCTTTGTATATACTGCCATCCGCTGCTCATATATTGCATAGGCTGCAGGGTAACGGGGCAGTTGGTCAGGAGGCGGGAAGCCTACGTTACGAATTTCGTTCATCATCAACTTGGTAAGGTAGTCTGCCTGTACACTCAGAGCTGTTATATTGGTGCTGTCTAAATCCAGTATTTTTTGTATCATTTGTTCCGCTACCCCATCGTAAGTAATTTTTTGTACGTAGCCTAATAACATATCAGCCAGGCAATGGGCATATAACTTCCTGCTGGAAAGGGTGTCGAGATAGGTTCCTTTTTTCAAAGCGGCAGCGCTCACACCGGTAGATTGCATCATCCAGTTTTCGGGAATGAAATGCCCATTGGTTGTTTCAAAGCTGTATCGCGCACCTTCTTCATCAAAGTACTGAACATAAGAATGACCGGGGGCTAAGGCAAGGTAAGCCTTTCCGCCTAGCTGTTGCACCACACATAAATAATTTACAGGCAGGTTATGGCATTGCCCTACCCCTGTTTTCATTAACTTGTATACAAACATATTGCTCCAGTTGTGGTGGCCCATGGGATCGTTAAAGTCGTATGCCAGTTTAGGTATTTTATGAAATTGTTTGTCGGCAGCGTTATAGAAAGTATTATTCTGTCTGTACAGTTTTTGAACACCGTAATTGATAGCGGTATTGTTTTTTACATTCAGTCCCTCCCGCCGCAACAACTGTTTCACTACTGCGGCATATTTTTTTACACTGTCTTCAAATTCCCGCCAATCGGGTGGATCATCGTACCAGGCACTTTCTGAAAGATAAACAGCCCTTGAAAAAGAAAAGCTATCGGGGTTCAGTCGCAGGTATTCCCAAAAGTTATACTGATATGCTTGTGATTTGAATTGCCTGTAGGCAATTTCGGCAGCTTGCTGGTCGGTTATTAAAATTTCATTCACCTGTTTGTGCTGGGCAGGAACCGGAGGCTCCAGTATATCCATTCCCCCCTGCTTCATCGTTTTCAGATTTTGTTCGCGGTAGGGATCGTTGGGTAATAAAGGATTGTAACCGCACGGGCGCTGAATAGGTGTTGGCGATGGCGGCGGTGCCGAACGATCTATAGAAATGGGCTGAAAAGTTTTAAATGTAGGTATGGGGACCTGCGAAAAGCTGTGTTGATAACAAAGTAACATTGTAGCAATCACATGCAATCTGGCAATTAGCATGTAAACATTGCCGTAAGTTGATGGTCGAATAAGATCACTTCTCATTGTTAGCTGGTTTAGCCGAAACGAATCTATGACTATTTTTAATTACACAATAGAAAAAATACATAAGTGAAACTACTTAGCTTGTCTCTGTTTTTCGCAAGTGCTGAATCGTTATCATTTAAGTGTATTGCATGGCTGGTAAAAAAATAATTATTGTATTTCCGGTGTATTTTTTGTGAATAAATGTATACGATTTGCCTGTTGTAATTTATTCAGTTACAATACTTTTAATGGCTGCTAACCTGCCTCCCCTTATTTTTCATCTTAAACAAAATTGTATGGGCTTTATTAAAGATTTCAAAGATTTTGCTTTAAAGGGAAACGTAGTTGACCTGGCAGTTGCAGTAATTATTGGTGCAGCATTCGGAGCAATTGTTTCATCAATGGTAGAAGATGTTATAACCCCTTTGCTACTTACGCCGGCGCTCAAAGCTGCCAATGCTGAAAACCTGGACCAGCTTCATATTGGCGCAGTAAAGTATGGCAAGTTCCTGGCTGCAGTTATTAAGTTTATCATCATTGCATTCATTCTTTTCCTGATCATTAAAGGAATGAAAAGTCTTCAGAAAAAAGAAGAAGCCAAACCAGCAGCCCCTCCGGCTCCATCTACTACCGATAAGCTGTTGATGGAAATAAGAGATCTGCTGAAAAAATAATCGTTACCGGCTCGTCTGGTGCATTATTTGTATTCATACCCGCTCTTGGTCGTCGGCTATGCGTAACCGATGGAAGGATATATATTGTCAGTATTTTATTTTTTAAATTGATTACTATGAAAAAAGTATTACCTGTTTTGCTATTGTTATGTTTTGCACTGGTAGGATCAACGCTGTTTGCACAAGACGAAACCATTAAAAGCCTCCAGGGCGAAAGTGGCAGAGCTATTAAAAAAGATGCTAACGACACCGCTAACCAGATATGGAAAACAGGCGGCCTGGTTAATATCAATCTTAACCAGGGTACATTAAGCAACTGGGCTGCGGGTGGCGACAAGTCTTCTCTCTCTATTGCTTCTTTGGTAAGTTTGTATGCATTTTATAAAAAAGACAAACACCTTTGGGACAATACGCTTGACATGGCTTATGGTATTGTAAATACTACCAGCCTGGGCACCCGCAAGGCCGACGATCGTTTTGACCTGCTGTCGAAATACGGGTACCAGATTAATAAGAAAGGCTGGTATGTAGGCGCGTTGTTCAACTTCAGAACACAGTTTACACCGGGATATGCTTATCCGGCCGACGGACCTAAAGTAAAAACCTCTAATTTCCTGGCGCCGGCATATGTGTTGGTTTCGCCCAATATTACCTATCAGCCTAAAGACAATTTTTCCATTTCGCTGTCGCCTGCTACGGCAAGATGGACAATTGTAAACGACGACAGCCTTTCGAGCGTAGGCGCTTTTGGGGTGGACCCGGGCAAAAAAGCGAAAACGGAATTTGGCGCCTTTGCCACTGTTAACTACAAAGCCAAGATCAGCGAAAATGCTTCTTATCAAGGCCGGTTAGACCTGTTTTCTAACTATCTCGCTAATCCACAAAACATTGATCTGTATATGACGAATGTTTTGTTGCTCAAGGTTACCAAACTCATCACCGTTAGTCTTTCGGTAGATATGATTTACGACGACGACGTGGCTACTGTTGACAAAGATGGCAATACCCGCGGTCCCAAAATGCAATTAAAACAATTACTGGGCGTAGGATTGGCCTACCGTTTCAATAACTGATTCCAGTTTCTTACATTTGTGCGTCCCGCTGTGGCATCAACAGCCGTAGCGGGACGAAATTTTTAAATACCCGGCTGGTGAATACAGAATCATATCAAATAAAACTCCCGCAGTTCGAAGGTCCGTTTGATCTTTTGTTGTTCTTTATTGAGAGGGACGAACTGGATATCTACGACATACAGATAACAAAAATCATCAACGACTTTGTGGCTTATATGCACAATGCCGAAGATCTGAACATTGAACTAAGCAGTGAGTTTATTTTGTTTGTTTCAACCCTCATGCGCATTAAAGCCAAAATGCTGCTGCCACGTAAGGAGCTCGATGCGCAGGGAAATGAAATTGATCCCAGGCAGGAACTGGTAGACAAGATCCTTGAATACAAACGCTTTAAAGAGGCGTCTGCAAAAATGGCCGAAATGGAAGCCATAAGGATGCTGATGGTAAAACGCGGCAATCTCCAAAAAGAAATAACCCAGATAGGCGAGGAAGCCGGCGAAGGCACCGAAATTCAAACCATTACCATGTTCAAGCTCATGAAGGCTTTTGAAAAGGTAATGCAACGCCTGTACGATAGAAATCACAAGCCCCAGCATGTTGTGTATCAATACAACTACACAATGGAAAGCAGCCGCGAACGCATGTTGGGCATGGTAAACAAGGAACGGACTATTACTTTTGAAAAGTTATTCGACATTTGCGAAAACCGCATACACGCTATCTTTCTTTTTTTGTCGATGCTGGAACTGGTGCAGCAAAAATACATGACCATTATCACAGGCGAAGGACGCAACAATTTTATTGTAGAATGGAATGAAAACAGGGATGAGGAAGTTGCCGCAGAAGCACCTGCGGAGGAATAACAGAACTTCATTTCCATCTGCTCCTTTAAGCCATCGCATCTGTTCCTGCTTAAATTTTGCTTTTCCTTGCAAATTGCATGAGTAACTTTGCGTCACCTTAAACGGGCTATAACGATATGAAGAAATTTTACTTACTGCTGCTAACCCTTTTACCCGTGTCGCTGTTGATGGCTCAACAGTCGCCCTTCCAGTGGAATATATCCAGCAAAAAAAATACAGACTCTGGTTACACCTTTATTATAACAGCCAGCATAGCAAAAGGATGGCATGTATATGCCGAAACAATTAAAGACGACGGGCTTAACAACGTTTCCTTATCATGGGAAAATGATAATATTGTTACAGCAGGTGATCCCGCAATCACTCCCAAAGGCATTGCTTTTACAGACCCTGTTTTTGACAAAAAAATAAATGTTTACCAGGATAGCCTTACCATTTTGCAACAGGTAGTTGTAAAAGGTACGGTTCCATCTGCCTTAAAAGTTACACTCAAAGGTTTTGCATCCAACAACGAAGAATTCCTACCCATCGAAGAATCAAAAACCGTCAATTTCGAAGGCGGTGTAGAAAATACTTCCGCTAGCCAGATAAAATTAACTACCGTCGACCTGAAAGCGCCGGTATTGCCTTGCGGCGAAAAGACAACCGCCGGCAAAAGCCTGCTCACTATATTTTTGCTGGGCTTAGGCGGAGGCTTTATTGCCCTGCTTACGCCCTGTGTGTTTCCTATGATACCTGTTACCGTTTCTTTTTTTACCAAACGATCTTCGGGTAGAAACGTTGCCATTCGCAACGGGTTGCTGTATGGCTTTTTCATTTTCCTTATTTATGTTGCTGCGAGTGTACCCTTTCATGTGGCTGGAGTGCAGCCGGAAATTTTCAATAATGTTTCTACCAATGCATGGTTGAATGTTTTCTTCTTTATAGTATTCATCGTTTTTACCATTTCATTTTTGGGGTATTTTGAAATTACACTACCGTCGGGCATTGCAGGCAAAGTTGATGCTAAAGGCGGGTTGAGCAGCGTAAGCGGTATTTTTTTCATGGCGCTTACATTGGTCATTGTTTCATTTTCCTGCACGGGCGTAATATTAGGCACTTTGCTGGTAGGCACCGCCAGCGAAGGTGCATGGTCGCTTACGGCAGGCATGGCAGGCTTTGGAACTGCGTTGGGCTTGCCCTTTGCATTGTTCGCCATCTTTCCCAATTGGCTCAAGTCGCTGCCTAAAAGCGGTGGCTGGCTCGATACCGTAAAAAAAGTATTGGCATTTGTTGAGCTGGCACTTGCATTCAAATTTCTTTCCAATGCCGACCTGGTAGAACATTGGGGGCTATTGAAGCGGGAAGTGTTTATTGCTATCTGGATCGTCATTACTTTGGGGTTGGCGTTATACCTGTTTGGCTGGCTGCGCTTGCCTCACGACGAAAAAGGACAAAAAATATCAACCGGCAGAAAAATAATGGGCATTGCCTCACTGCTGTTTGCCATCTATCTTATTCCCGGAGTTACCAACACGCCCTACTCCAATCTTAAATGGTTGAGCGGCTTTCCACCACCGTTAAGCTACAGCGTTTATACAGATAATAAGTTGCATGAAAAAGGACTGGAGCCCCATGTGATCAACGACTATGAAAAGGCAGTTCAGCTTTCGAAAGAACAAAACAAACCCATACTCATTGACTTTACAGGCTGGGCATGTGTAAATTGCCGTAAGATGGAAGAACAGGTATGGACGAAACCTGAAATCGCTTCGCTGATAAAAGATCAATACATTCTTGTTTCGTTGTATGTAGACGACAGGAAAAAACTCGCGGCGGAAGAACGCTTTATCTATCATTTTGCAGATGGTAAAGAAAAAGAAATAGAAACCTTTGGCGACAAATGGGAAACTTTTCAAACTGAAAATTTTGAGCAAACTGCTCAGCCTCTGTATGTGGCATTGAGCCCGGCGGGCAAGTTATTAACCAATCCCGTTGGTTATACGCCTGACGTAAATAAATACCGGGATTGGCTCGAATGCGGGTTAAAGGCACATCAATCGAAATAATAAATTATTTACATTTAGGAAAATAAAACCTGAATGCTATGCCTGTACGCATGACTGATGACCAGCCCGATAGTCCCGAACAATTTAATAACGATAGTGGTGGAGGAGGAAGAAGAGGTGGAGGGGGAATGCCGGGAGGAGGACTGCTTGCTTTCCTGCCAATGCTTATTCGTTTGTTTGGAATGAAAGGCGTTTTAGTGATTGGGGCATTAGCTTTGGGTGCCTACTTCTTTCTTGGAAGGGAGGGATGCGGTGGCGTTGTAAACCAGCAGTCAGGATCGCTTTCAACAGGTGGCATTTTGGATCCGAAGCAATTTGAGAAGGCAGATATTTACGAGGCACTTGATCCTGACGACATCCGCAACCCGTTGCCAGAAGCCGCTAACCTGCAACGGTATGCGCCGGAAGTAGGTAACCAGGGGCAGCAGGGTAGTTGTGTAGGCTGGAGCAGTGCGTATGCCGCACGCACCATCCTCGAAGCCGGAAGAACCGGAACCAATGGAGAACAGATCAAATTCAGTCCTGCATTTTTATACAACCAAATTGGTCTTCAAGGCTGCCAGGGATCGTACTTGGTAAGAGCAATGGAATTTATGACAAAACAAGGCTCTGTGCCTTACGATGCCTTTCCTTATACCGACCAGGATTGCACGCAACAACCTCCCAATAATTTAATTCAGCAGGCTTCGCAGTTCAGAATGCGCGGGTTTAACCGGTTAACCAGGGGCGATAATACGGAAGAGATTGATATGCGCGCCATTAAAGAAAACCTGGCGCAGGGAGCCCCCGTGGTAATAGGCATGATGGTAGGCGAAAGCTACATGCAGAATATGATGGGCAAGGATGTTTGGTATCCGGAGCCTGGCGACGCCTCTATGATGGGATTTGGCGGACATGCCCAGTGCGTTGTAGGATATGATGACAAAAAATACGGTGGTTCCTTCCTTATTATGAACAGTTGGGGACCGCAGTGGGGCAACAATGGTTTTGCCTGGGTGCGATACCCCGACTTTAAAACATACGTGCGCGAAGCATACGGACTGGAACCTATGGCAAAAGCCGGAGATGCAGCCAATGCAACATTTGCCTGTGAAATAGGACTGGTAGAAGTGGCGTATGATGGTACTAAAACTGCCCGAAAGGGATACATCCCGCTTCGCATACTATCGTCGAACCGCTTTGAAAGCCTAACGCCTGTTAAGCCGGGCACGCGGTTTAAAATGGAAGTAAAAAATACCACAGACTGTTACACCTATGTTTTTGGAAGAGAAACAGACGGCACGAGCTATACATTGTTTCCCTATCCCGAAAAAAACGATCCAACCAAAACCCGTTACTCCCCTTTTTGCGGCATAACCGGTTTCCGGCTCTTTCCTAAAGACAAAAGCATGATGCCCGATAGTATAGGCAACAGGGATATGATTGCGATTGTTGTGAGCAAAAAGCCACTCAACTGGTATGAACTCAACAGCACCATCAGCAAACGCCCTCAAACAGATTACAGCACCCGCGTAAGCGAAGCATTGCGTTCCGAAACTGCGTCGGGCATACAATATACGAGCACGAACACCGGCACCATAAAGTTTGAAGGATCCACTACCAGCGACCAGGTAGCAAGCTGCATAGTAGAGATTACGAAATAAAAAAACGCACCGTATTTTTACTATCGGCAAAGCACACTCTAAAAATAAAGAGCAGGAGCAATATTCTGTATTTTGTTTTGTTTATTTTCACTGTTCGTTTTTTACTGCCATAACAATTACACCATCCATAAAAAAGGGCTATGAATGCATTTATAAAAATGGTCGGAGATCCATTAAAATTCAGGCTGTTTTTATTTACCAAACTGCCCAGCGCCTATTTTGCAGGCGTACGCATCAAATCCATCACTACAGATAAATGTGTAGTAACGGTGCCTTACAAATGGTTTTCAACCAACCCCTTTCGCTCTACCTATTTTGCATGCCTGGCAATGGCAGCCGAAATGAGCACCGGGGCTTTAGCAATGGCTCACGTGTATAAACGAAACCCTTCGGTATCGATGCTTATAACAGAAATGTCGGCAGAATATTATAAGAAGGCAACCGACATTACGACCTTTGTTTGCAGAGATGGAATAGCGATCAGGGATGCAGTGGAAGAAGCAATAGCAACCGATGGCAGCAATGTGATCTCCGTTAAATCGTCGGGCACCAATGCCGCCGGCGAACTGATAGCCGAATTCGTGTTTACCTGGTCTTTAAAAGTAAGACAACGCTGATACATTGATACACGCAATCAAGCCGAACCGGTTCTGCTTTGATCCCGATCAATCCTTACACAGGCATTTTACAACAATTTTATAATTTCAACAATCACAACCTATTGGGTATTACCGTGCTAACGGTTTATATTTGCAGCAGTCAACACTAAACACCTTAACCTGCTGCAATATGGCATTCAAAAAACCTGAATCGCTTTCTCGCCGGAGAGAGGTTGATAAAGAACGGACGCATACGCCCAATTACGAAAACATTGCGGTTTCTGTAGGCTGCGTGTTGTTTGGATTTGAACACAGTCAGCTTAAAGTCCTGCTCAGTAAGCGAAATTTTGAGCTCTACAAAAACCGCTGGACGTTGCCAGGCGAAATGTTAAAAGGTGATGAAGACCTCGATGCTGCTGTTGCCCGCATCATTGAAAACAAAACGGGTTTAACTAACGTGTTTATGGAACAGGTGCGCACATTCGGAAAAGTAAGACGCCATCCTGAAACGCGGATTATTGCGGTTGCCTATTGCTCCCTCATCAATATTAAACACCATCAACTCCATATTAATAATAATGAACTGCACTGGCATAGCGTAGATACCATAAAGGAGTTAGCCTTCGATCACAACGATATTTTAAATGCCTGCCATTCATGGCTGCAGCGACGCATGCAGGAACACCCGCTGGGGCTTAATCTGCTTGAAAAAGAATTTTCCCTTCGCGACCTGCAGCTTTTATATGAAAACATACTGGGCGAAAAAATGGACAGGCGCAATTTCCGGAAAAAGTTTTTCAACATGGATTTACTTATTGACACAGGCAAGATGGAAAACAATGTGCCTCACCGGCCGGGAAAATTGTACAGCTTTAATTACGAAAAGTACCGGACAATGAAAAAGAAAAAGTGGCTGGGAATTGATTTTTGAAAGTATGCCACGCCTCTGAAATTTTTCTTTAATTAATGCCCGTGCTTCTTTTTTCTTTTCAGCTGACCTTGTTTTGCAGCATTTCTATCGTTGCGTGCTTCGCCCCTGTGCGTCGCTCCATGAAATCCAACCACCGTCCCAAACTAATTTCCAACCGGAAACTCGCTGATGCGCAAAGTTGTACAGCCATAAGGTATCAACGTAATTTCTTCCACTTTTTCGCTGGCTGTATATTTGAGGTTGCTATATGGCAGCGGACCAGTATCGCCGTTATACATTGTCCATCCCGGTACTTTCTTACCTTTTGCTTTGATTACTATCGGCGCATTGGCGAGGTTCCAGGGTTCATTGCCTGGTTTCTTTACCAATGTTACCTGGAAGTTCCTTTCAACGTCTTTCAAGCCTTCTCCCCATAAGCAATAGTTCCACTCCGATGCAGGGTATACTTCCATATAATCGCCATACAATTCAGCATCCTTTTCGTTTTTCACCTGCTTCCAGCTTTCTTCCACTTTCAATGCATATACCAGCGGTCCTCTTTCTACTCCCACCGAGTTATTGAACCACCTCGAAAGTTGCACCTGCATCGGCAATTTTACCTCCACCACATCTCCCGTTTTCCATTTGCGTGGAAGTTTTACAATTTGATTGCCCGCCGGGCGAAGCAATACTTCACCATTCACTTTTATTTCTGCATTGCTGCACCATGAGGGTATACGCAGGTGCAATGGGAAAATGGCGTCTGCATTGCTTTTATAAGTAAATTTTATTACGTCGCTGAAAGGATAGTCCGTTTCTTCCACGAATTGTACAACCGAACCATTTGAAAGTTTGGTATTCAGTTCCGAGGCAGCATATACCAACGCCGCCACTCCGTTGTCGTCTGTCGCCATCCATAAGCTTTGCACAAATTTTGGCCATCCCTGGTGCATATTGGTTGTGCAACAAGGGAATCCCGTTAGTACGCCGTAACAATTATCCGTCCCGTCGTGCGACTCCATAAAGTTGCGTTCTCCGCGCGATACCATTACCTGGTTTGCCTGCTGGTAATACTGGCGTGCCGTAAAGTCGTCGGTAGCCTGTGTAGGCAAAGCATTGTACGCTATTTTTTCAAGGTGGTCCATCATGCTCACGCTTCCTGTAATAGCCATCATATTTTCTATTGAATACATCAGCTCTGTAGCTGAACAAAATTCTGATCCCTGCACCGGATCATTGCCGTGATTAAACTCATCGCCGCCATACATACCCTGCACCTGTCCCTGGTAATAACGTATATCATGAAACGCCTTTTCAACTGCCTGTATATATTTATCATTGCTTTCCTGCTGGTAAAATATAACCGGAGATTTTATGCCCTGTGCAAGATTAACACCATGATATTTATAAGTAGTATACAGATCGCCGGAATACAAAAAACTATTTGTCCAGTCGAAAGTTTGCTTATGCACCAGCCTTGCAAGATCAAGCAAAAATTTTTCACCGGTAATATTGTACAGCCAATACACCACCAGCAGATTATCGGCACCCCGCTGCGCTCCCCACCACGAGTAATACCCCAAAGGAGTTTCCGGCAATTTTTTAAGCTGGTATCTGAAATACTTCAGCATCAGTGCTATTACCCGTTGATCGCCGGTAGCGCTGTAATATTGCTGCAATGCTTTCAGCATCACCATTTTTGGCCACCAGTCGCGGGCCAATCCTCTCTGCAAGCCAGGCTCATCTTTAGGCTCAACGGCTGGCGGCAAAGGGCCAAAGTATCCATCGGGCTGCTGGTTGTTCAACGACCATTCTACCCACGGCTGCACTTTCCTTTTCAACTCATCGTCATTTAATATGTAGGCCAGCGGCACCAGCCCGTCAATCCAGTAAGGTCCTCTCTCCCAAACATCGCCATCTCCACCCAGCCAGCCATTCCTGCTACCCAGCACACGCGGGTAGAGCTTATCTAATTGACCCGTCATGCCCGTTTTCATTTTTACCAGTTGCGTATGCAACCAGCCCTTGGGCTGTATAGTGCCCAGCGGAAGACTGATATAGGGATTGGGCCGCAACGGCATCCTGTTTTGATAATAGGACACTGATTTTTTTTCAGTTAGTTTTTGAGCATGCAAAAACAAAACGGGATATAGCAAGCATGACAACAACAATAATTTGCGGAGCATATGCACAAGCTTTGATTATACGCTTTGAAGATAAGATTTACTTTGTTACTATAGGTTGTAACAGTGTAGTATATACGAAAAGAAGGCGCCGCGTTTAAAATCCGGGCACCTTCTTTACTAAAACAACCAGAAAGCATTAATGCATGGGCGAATGCACGCCTTCGGCTATTTCTTCTATCACCTTTTTATTAAAAGCCTCAAGATCTTTGGGACTGCGACTCGTTACTAAGCCATTGTCAACCACAACTTCTTTATCCTCCCACTGCACACCGGCATTTTTTAAATCGGTGCTGATGGATATAAAAGATGTCATACTCTTTCCCTGCAGCATACCGGTTTCTATCAACAATTGCGGGCCGTGACAAATGGCCGCAACGGGCTTACCCGCTTCTAAAAAAGATTTTGCAAAAATCACACAGTCTTCGTTACGACGCATCAGATCGGGATTGATAACACCACCAGGAATTACAAGTGCATCGTAATCGTCAGGATCGGTTGTTTCTAATTGAGAATCCACTTCCAGTTCAATGCTCCAGTTGCCATCCTTCCAGCCTTTTACCTTGTCTTTTTGTGGCGATATGATATGAACGGTTGCACCTGCATTTTCCAATGCTTTTTTAGGACTGGTAAGTTCAGATTCTTCAAAACCATTCTCGGTAAGAATGGCCACCTTCTTATCCTTTAAATTTTTCATAATTGATTCGTTTGTTGTTAAAGTATAATAAGCATAATCACTTTAAAATGGAGTTGCCAGTAGCACATCATCTTCCGGCGCAGGTTCTACATGCTTTTTGCCGGCCAAAAAGTTCAACAGATCCACGTTCAATAAATCGCGGTGTGTATAAAATAATCCGTGTGGGGCACCGGCGTATACTACCAGCTCGGCATGAGGCAGCATTTCGGCCGTGCGTTTGCTGCTTACTTCATGTGGAACGATCTTGTCGCTATCGCCATGTATAAGCAAAACAGGAACGGTAATTTTAGTAAGATCGATCCGGAAATCGGTACGGGAAAAACTCTTGATACATTCTACTGTAGATTGTTGGGTTGCATGCGAGGCCAATTGCGTATAATACTGCAACAGCGGGGTGCTTACAGGTTTGTTCAAAAATCCGACGCCAAAGAATTTCTTTCCGAAGTCATCTATAAATCCCACACGATCTGCCTTTACGCCTTCGATCATCTCCTCAAATACTTTTTCGTCTACACCATCAGGATTAGCGTCTGTTTTAAGAAGGTAAGGAATAACGGAGCTTATAAGCGCTATTCTCCTCACCCTGCGTTGCCCGTATTTACTGATATACTTCACCACTTCTCCCCCACCCATAGAAAAGCCAACGAGCGTAGCGTCGTGCAAATCCAATTGTTCCATCAGTTGATTCAGATCGTCTGCCAGTGTATCATAATCATATCCCATCCAGGGCTTACTGCTTTTACCAAACCCTCTCCTGTCGTATTTTATTACACGATATCCCCCATTCACCAGGTCTGCAAGCTGGTATTCCCACATTTCTCGGCTTAAGGGCCATCCATGAATTAAAACAACCGGTTGGCCTTTTCCATAATCCGAATACGCTATATTGATTTCTTCACCCGATTTAGTATCGTTGAATTGTATGAATTTCATTGCTAAAAATTTAAGAATGAGCAAATGTTGATGCCACATTTGCTACCACACAAACCATACCACCACCCTAAACAAGGGGAATATAAGAGTGCAAAAGCCTGGTGAGGATAATTTTCTACTGTAATATGGAGCAGTCAGCTATCAGCCGTCAGTTATGAGCTATCAGCTTTAGGCAGGTAGTGCGAGAAGATAGCCTGTCGTTTATCGTTTACCATTGAACGTCAAACAATAAACGACAAACAAAAAACAAAAAAATGCAGCACCGATGGCTTACGGCTGATAGCTCATAGCTGACCGCTCACTCCGCTGCAGCATTCAGCATATCCCGCCGGTCTTTTAAGGATGAAGCAGAACGATTGAAATCAAAGTCGGAACGAAAAGAACCGGCGTTTAATATCCTGCTGAGTGTAGCATTTACCGTGGCCTTATCATCATCGAAGCCGCCATGCGTTGTGCAGGTGGAATGACTGGGCGAACCTTCTTTTTCAGAATTAGGGGCAAGTATAAGATCCGCCTTACCGGATTTGAAAAGTGCCGACAGTTTTTTATCCTTACTGATAAATTTATCCATACCCAACAGCGGTATACCATCGTTTCGAAAAACAGGAATTCTTTCTTTTTTCTCAAACGCGTTCGACACCAGGTATAGCAGCGATTTGTTATAGATATGTGCGCAATGATCGTCCTGTTCGGCTTCATCTGTTAAATTAAACACTGCAAACCTTGCTATTTTTTTATTGTTGATGCAGGGAAGGTAAGTATCATTAAACAATTCTACGGTGCATGCAGGAGCCCACAAGGTGCACGAAGTTACTGTTGCACCCAATCCCTTAGCCGTTGTTTTTGACCCAGTTAAATATTTAATAAGATGAGCCAGCAATATGCTACCGGCGCTATGACCTATCAAATGAATTTCAAAATCGTTTTTATATTGCTTTGCGAGTTTTACAGCATAATCCAACGCCAGGCGCACGCCGCCGTTGGTAGCATCTGTTGCAAGTCTTGCATTTTCTTTCATCTCATCCCACTGCAGCTTGCCCGTAAGTACCCGGGCCAACGGCTCCAGTGCATCGTCGAGCCGGTCGAGCATAAAATCTTTGGCGGAATCCAAAAATCCTTCCGGCTTTCGTCGTTGCACTGCGTCTTTCAAAATGTTGGTGATGGTAGTCCATGCATCGGTATGCCATATAAACGATACGGGATATACTTCCGCTTCCAGCAGGTTTGCGCGATAATCAGCCAGTCTTTGCACCGCATTACTTTCCGATACAAGTCCACCATGCGCATATAACAACAATCTCTTTTTCTTCCAGTTTTTTGTAATAGCAGGGAAATCGTCTTCAAAAATCGAACGCACTTCATCTGCCGAAGTACCATATTCTCCGCCTTCGTTAAGTACGCCGTTGTTGCCAATACTAATAATATGAGGACGCAATTGAGAGAACGAATAGGCGTTCGATTTTTTAGCCGCCGCCGAATGCGTAATGGCAATCGATTCATCGCTCAGCAAACTGATCGGTGCGCCTAACCGCGCTACCCATACGTCTGTAGCATTCTTCAGCCAGTCGTCGTACGAAATCAATCCAAATCCATTTTTACCCCAGGTATCTCCCCATGAGTTTTGTATCCAGAAACCTTTGTTATTATAGGCAACTACCGCAAATGCATGACCGCCGCTCACTTCTTCTTTAAAAGGGATAATACCATCTGCTCCTACTTCGTCCCATCCTGCATGGGTGGTAGCCGTTGCGTATAAAATTCCAACTTCTGCCATGGCGCTGTGCATGGCTACAAGGTCTTTATGATTTACCCGGTAATACGCACCCAAAGGACGCAGCACAGCATCTTTTATACGCATATCTGTAAGCCCGTTACTGCGCGTAGCGGCGGGCCAGGTTTCTTCTGCGCATACGCCATGTTTATGCCAGCCCTTCATTGCACCCCTCGCACTTGAACCACTATAGTTTTCGCCCCGCCATTCGTCGTACCGTTTTGCCAGTTGATATAACATTTTCGCACTTACCGCCTTCTCGTCAGGGAAACGTTTGCGACACCGCAAAAGATAATTGGCCACCGTTGCCAACCCGTAACCGGTACAGGCGCCTTCCGTGCCCTGGTCGAGAACAGGCACTTTCAGTTTCCTGTATTCTTCCAGGTCTAATGCAACAGGCACTTCCAGCAGTGTAGACTGGTACATCTTATCGCGGAAATCAAGCGTATCGGGCCGAACATCCAGCGTACGTTTAGGCTTTACGGTTGTTGCCTTTGCTTTTTTGCCGGAAGCTTCGGCGCGCGCAGCGTGAAAATTGTTGAGATGAAATTCCGCGGCGCTTTCAGAGTCGAAACAAACGTGCTCTATCCGTGTACCGTCTGCAAGTATCTCCATGCAGCACCATGTAAAGCGATCCTTTTGCTCTACCCTAAAAACTCCTTCCGAAAAATGCTGTGCCCTTTTAATGGCAGCTTTGAGCACGGGTTTCAGTTTCGCTTTTGCTGATCTTTTTTGCGGTGCTTTTTTGAGAGGAACTGTTTTTTTTGCAGCGCGTTTTAACGTCTTGCCGGCCATATAAAAATTTTATCAGTTATTCATTTATAATCGTTTCTTTACGAAAGAACAGATATGACTTAAAAATGCAACCTCATCTAAGCGGTTGCACCATCTTCCTGTAGGAAACACAATATTGGTATCAAAAAGAAATGACTTAATACGTTTAGCAGGAGGATGATCAAAGAATTGGATTTGTGTTGTTATAAAAATAAAAGTATTTCGCGGCGTTTGCAAATTTATGCCCGAAAGTAACTTTACCACATAACCGAACTCTCCCCTCGTCCCATTCATGTAAAAAAGATCAATGGAAGTCGTATTTCAAATAGTACAAGTAGCAACAACAGGGTGTATGGCATTGATTGCAGGACTTTTTTATGCCTATTCCTGTTCGGTAAACCCCGGTTTGGGACAGTTACCCGACAGGGAATACCTGGCGGCTATGCAATCTATCAACAGGGCTATTTTAAACCCCTGGTTTTTTATAAGCTTTATGGGCACGCTCATACTGATGCCTGTATGCACTTTGCTGCAGTATCAAACAACAGGAGCTGATCTTCCGTTTTATATGATGCTTGCAGCTACAATTGTTTATGCGGCAGGCGTATTTGGAGTAACCATTTCGGGAAATGTACCGTTGAACAACATGCTGGATAAAACCAACCTGCAAACTGCCTCAGCTAATGAAATAAAACAAACGAGAGCTGCTTTTGAAATTCCATGGAACAAACTTCATCGCATACGCACCGTGTGCAACATTATCGCATTAGTTTTATTACTAACGTCTATCATAAAACGATGATATTTGCCGCCTGCTGCTGCGGAGTAACTGATCAAGGTCATGCAGCATTTCACGCACAGATGACGTACATTTGTTTGCTTCCGGTTAGCCGGAGATTTGCTGATTTTACAGAATGAACGATTGCTGAATGAAACAAGTGAACAGTGCTGCCAGAGTGTATTATCTCATCATTGGATTTTTGATACTGGGCTACCTGGCTACAGGTAGTTGTCAACCCAAACAAGAACCAGCAGCCACTACCAGGAAAACAGAAGATTTAGGGAGCATAGATGCGCTTCCCTTAACGGTTATCTCGCCCGAAAACAACCCGTCTTCGCCCGAAAAAATAGAATTGGGAAGGTTGTTGTTTTACGACCCCATACTGTCGGGAGGAAAAGATGTGGCATGCGCCACCTGTCATCACCCCGAATTTGGCTACGCTGAAAGTCTTGAATTATCGATTGGCACTAACGGTAAAGGCTTAGGCGAAAAAAGAAGATTTAATTCTCCCAACAATATTCCTTTTGTAAAACGCAATGCACAAACGTTGCTGAACACAGCCTTCAATGGCATTAAACCGTCGGGCGATTATTCTCCGGAGCATGCTCCTATGTTTTGGGACAACAGGGCAAGCAGTCTTGAGCAACAGGCTTTGATGCCCGTTAAAACTTTGGAAGAAATGATGGGGCATGACTTTAAAGAGGATGGCATTGCAGCCGAAGTGGTAAGCCGCGTCAATAACATTCCCCAATACAAAACCTTGTTTAAAGAAGTATTTGGTGGCGAAAATGCGGTAAGTGACACGAACATCAGCAAAGCGCTCGCCACCTTTCAGCGTTCGTTGATTGCAAACAACTCCAGGTTCGATCAATACATGCGGGGCGATAAAACAGCCATGTCGTCGCGCGAGCTGGAAGGGATGCGGTTATTTATGGAAGCAGGCTGTGCAAGATGCCACAGCGGTCCCATGTTATCCGATTTTAAAATGCATGTGCTGGGTGTGGTGGACAATGAAAAGCTAACCGCCAGCGACTCAGGCTTCCAGGGCACCTATGCCTTTAGGACTCCTACCTTACGAAACCTGCGCCGGACACGCCCTTATATGCATAACGGCAAAATACAAACGCTGGAAAGTGTATTGACCTTTTATGAAGATCTGCAGGGAAAAGAGTTGCCAAACAAAAACGTAAGCCGAAAACAACTGGATACACTTGCATTAAAACTCAAAGTTGATTTTAAACACATCAGTGCTATCGTAGAATTTTTGAATACGCTCAACGACGACAATTACGATAAGCAAATACCCGCATCAGTGCCGAGTGGATTGCCTGTGGGCGGCAATATTAAATAATAAGAAATTAGTCCATTAAACAGTCGTACAACATTGCACTTCAATTGGTAATTTGCTGCAAATTGCAGCATGGAAAAATACGCAGTAATTGTTGCGGGCGGCAGTGGCACGAGGATGGGGAGCAAAGTGCCTAAACAGTTTCTTTTATTGAACGGCAAACCGGTGTTGCTGTATACGATCAACACTTTTCTGGCTGCATATGATGATATAAAATTGATACTGGTATTGCCAGCTAACTTCATTACCGAAGGCTTAGACATTGTAAGCCAAAGCAGCGATCCCGGAAGAGTGGTTATTGTTACGGGCGGCGAAACGCGTTTTCATTCTGTAAAGAACGGACTCGCCGTTGCAACCCATCCTTCCATCATTTTTGTACACGATGGGGTACGATGCCTTGTTACTCAAAAACTAATTCATGCCTGCTACGCGCAGGCTGTAGAAAAAGGCAGTGCTATACCCTGCGTAGCTGTTTCCGACAGCATCAGGATGATACAGGGAACAACACATGTATCAATAGACAGGAATGTGCTCAGAGCTATTCAAACGCCACAAACTTTTAAAAGCGAAATACTGCAGAAAGCATTTGAACAACCTTACAACAATCATTTTACAGACGAAGCTACGGTGGCGGAGGCAGCAGGGTACAATGTATTTTTGATTGACGGCGAGAAAGAGAATATTAAGATCACGCTTCCTGCAGATATACCGGTGGCGGAGCAGGTGTTGAAAAAGAGGACAGATCAATAATTGAACTGTAAATTGTACTTCAAATCAAAACCAACAATTCAATACTGATGTCCAGAATAATGTCTGCATTTTCAAAGTTAATTTTTTGCTTCAGAATTGCAGGCAGTTTCAGCAGCTTTGTGAGACTTGTTGTAAATACAAAAAGAAATTCGCTTGATAATAGTGAAAGCAACTTTAACAATACTGTTGCTGCTACCTACCAACTATCTTTCGGTTCGGTTCCACGGTTATTAACCATGAGAACTTTTACAGGAGACATAGATATATTTTATGAAGTGCTCTGGGAAAAAATATACGACAGACTTCCCAAAGAGCGTGAAAAAAAATATACGATCATCGACCTGGGCGCCAACATTGGCATCACTTCATTATTCTTCAGTGTAAAATATTCCAACGCCAGGATATATGGCATTGAGCCGGATCCTGATAATTTTGAACTGCTGCTTAATAATATGAAAATGGAAATTTCTGAAAAAAGATTTTTTCCAATACATGCAGCGATTGCAGCGCGTGCGGGACTCGCATACATTCACAAATCTGAAAAAGCATACAATACAACCATTTCAACCAACGAGGTTTCGGAATTAACAGTAAGAACGATTGATTTAAGTAGTCTTTTCTCCAAGCAGGAAATAAGTACTGTTGACTTGCTAAAAATTGATATTGAAGGGATGGAAATGGAAATTTTTTCCGGAAACACTTCCTTTCTTCAGCTTGTAAACAATATTGTAATTGAGTGCCACTCTCCAATGGCTGCTGATCGTTGCAAAACCGTACTTATGCAACATGGCTTTCGCTTAACCATTGATGATACTCATGCTAGTTTACTCTGGGCAACAAAAACAGATTCATAGCTTTTACAGCCTTTTCAACCATTTCGCCCAGAACGGAAGCGCATTTCGCTTTATATGACTGTAACGAGTTACCACCGGTGCAAATTGCCGGTTAAAAAAGGCAATGCCCGGTATGTCCGATCCTTCAAAACGAAAAATACGGTTGTGCTCTGCAGCCTGTTTAATAGCTGCATCGGTAAGCAGGTAAAAAGCACCTGTTTCTTTTCCCTGCGCTGTACTGCCGCCTATTAAGGAATAGGCGTATTGCTTGTCGTGCAACACCAGGTAAAAGGCCTGCGGTTCACCAGCTGGTGATAAGGCAGCATAGGTCGTTGCCAGTCCCTTATCAAATGCCGTAGCGCAACAGGCAGCAAGTTGATCGTACACTTTCGTTCCAATATCTGAATGCTCCCTGGCATATTCCCGCTGGTACATTTTTATCACGTCACCTGGCTTTTTTTCATTTATTCCAATCCGAAGGCCTTCTGCCGAAGCTTTGCCAAGTTTACGCCGGCAAAGCCTGCTGTATGAATTTGCAATAGCTGCATAATCTTCAACATCACCCCGCACAAAATGATTTGTGCGTTCCACAACCTGCATGTGAAAATTATTTTGTTCGTCCGGCATTGCATATTCATTTACCTGGAAATCCCACAGCCTGTATTTTTGGGGAATACATTTTAAAAAATCAACAAGCGCAGCAGGTGTTTCCGGTTTTTTGAATAGTCCCAGGCAAAGCGTAAACCAGGGTTGATACAAATAATAAAATCCGTATTTCCGCCTCCATGTAAGCGGCATTACGGCATCATAATCGTTCAGCACCAAAGCGCTCCAGTTGTCTGCCATATTATCCAGCCACCACGCATGCGCATATATTAGCCCGTTAGCAGATTCATCTATGCACCGGTTCCATTTTTCAACATCGACTGCTGCGCGTTCCAGGTATCTGATGCCGTTACTCATATACAGATCTTAAAAAGGCAATAGCGGGTGAAATTTTTTAAAGTTGATATGCTGAATATCGATGCTGAAAGAAATGCGCTGCCAGAAATTATTTCCGGGAGTAGACCGGAAATAATCGCGGTATACTTTGCTATAGATAACAGGGATATAAATGTTCAAAATATCTTTGAACAACGAAAGCTGTACTCCTGCATCAAACAATAACCGGGGCTCATCCGATCCGCTCTCCCAGGCGTTGCCGGACGTGCCTGCATCGAAAAACAATTTCACCGGCAATTTGGGATGTATGGTAGAAGTAAAATTGGCAGCCAGCAACCAGTTATCTGTCCTTCCTACTTTGTTGCTTAAAAAATCTGTCCTCACTTTAAACCCTCCGTCCCGCATCATTACCTGTTGCGACAGGAACCCATCAAACTCATTTCGCCCGATAAAATAATTGCTGTAGGTATAATCTTCTTCTCCTTTGGGAGCCGTCATGTTCAGGTAATAAGGGTAGGTATCGGAGTATGATGAAGCGCTTTTGTTGCCTAAATAAAAAAACTTGCCTGCAAATCCGCGCACGTTCATGCCGCCGCCTTTAGGATAATTAAAGAAATAGTTGCCGGCATATGCAATCCTGCCGAAACCTTTGCCTGCTTCGAGTTGCAGCTCCCATCTGTAGGGGTACAACGCCCGGTAATTTTCGGTAACCAGGCGCAACTGCCCCAGAGATCTGCTTTGCTTTTGTACCGCATACGTGAATTTCATCCCGACAGAATCCCAGCCGAAAGAAAGATTGTCTTCGCCTATCAGGTAGTATTTTAATTGTATGTATCGCCTGAGCTGGCTGTGTACATCGCGGTTGCGAAAGGTGAACCGAAGATAGGGTGCAACTTTACTGAACCGAAGATAATTTGTATACCCGGCAGAATCAGTGTAAGTATTCCTGGTGAACAAAGCACCGCCTGCTCCCGCTTCCACACTGTAAAAAATATTTTGCGGATACCATGTATACGAAACCCTTGCAATACCATTCAATTGTTTGCTGCCCGTTGCATATAAGGGCGATACAATAAATTTGAACGGCTGAAGCGGCAATGAATAATTGTGCACAATGCCGCCCACCATCAACTGGTCATAATAGTTATATCCCAGTGCAGGCGCGATGCCTATATAGTGATATTTGCCGGTTTCATCGGGCTTGCCGATCAGGGTTACACGTGTTTGCTTTTTAACCGGGGGAGTTAAGCTTCCGGTGGTGGAAAGCAATGCAAACAGGCTGTCGCTATTTTGATCACCGGCTTTATCAACAACGTTTTTAAAATCCTGAGGATAGGGATGCCTGAATTGCCAGTTGCCGTAATACTGATGCATGAGGGAATCGAAGCGCGCTCTCCCAAGTCGTTCTTCCAGCAATTTCATCCACAACGACGCTTTGGTATACACGCTGAGACCATAATTGAATGCCGAATATTCCTGCGCAGACATGTCAACGGGCTGGTCGGTTTTTACCAAAATGGCGGACTCCAGTAAAATGCGATTGATCTTTTCCGGCGTCATCCCCCGCCAGAATACTAAGTTGTTGTTATGAACATCGCTGTACCGCCTGTCGTAAAATGTTGTCATTCCTTCATCCATCCAGCCGTGTTCTCTTTCGTTGTTCGCCAGCACTCCATACAACCAGTTATGCCCCGTTTCGTGTGCTACTATTTTTTCCAATAACGCTTGGTTATTGGTGGACTGAACTACGCCCAGCATAGGATATTCCATACCACCATTCATTCCTTCAAAACCCTGCACCACACTTGCCGCGGGATAAGGATATTGCCCCAGCGCATCTGAGTAAAACCGCAGCGCTTTTTTAAGATACCCCTGCACGTTAGCAAAACGTTGCTGTTGGGCTGGAAGATAGTACGCATACGTATGGATTATTTTTCCCGATGTCAGCAGGCAGGTATCTGTTGTTACCGCAAACCGCTTATCGGCAAACCAGGCAAAATCATGCACATTTTCGGCAGTATACTGCAATGTTTTTACATTGGGCGAAGATGCAGGGAAGTTTTGCTGTACCATTTTATACATACCGCCTTTTACTTTTTTTCTTTCGCGCACGGGTTGCCAGCTAAAGCCGGCGCGCGTTTGCAGCCAGTTAAGCTCTTTGGCATTTTGCAATTGCCCGGTAGCAGCCACCACATAATTTTCCGGTAGCGTAATGCTTACGTTGAAATTTCCGAATTCGCTGTAAAATTCGCCCTGTGCCAAATACGGCATGGGATGCCATCCGTGCCTGTCGTATACCGCTGGTTTAGGGTACCATTGTGTGATTGCATACGATTGCGCATCATGCCCTAAACGAGAAAAATGATCAGGCAATTTTACATGAAAGGGTGTTGTAATAACGATGGTTTGCTGCGGCGCTAACGCAGCAGGTAGTATCACCTGCACAATGTCCTGATGCACCGGGTGATCGTGCACTACCGCCCTGATGTCGTTTACACGAAAATCGAGCTGGTTGATATATCCTTTTTGCGAAGCATCGGAAAAATAAAATTTTGTATTCCCCATCTCCAGCATTTGCTCACTGAATGCGGTACGGTCGTTTTTATAGGCATTAGGCCACAGGTGAAACCAGATATAGGCTAAAGTATCGGGCGAATTGTTGGTGTAGCTGATTTTAATAAAGCCATCCAGCGTATGATCTTTATCGTTTAGTGTTGCAGTAATAACATTGTCTGCCCGCTGCTGCCAGTTGCTTTGTTGGGCAATTGCGTTTGCAGCGATAAAAAAAATGCACAGTATGCAACAAAAATGTTTCAAAGTATAAATGCAGTTGTTTTCAAAAGTAAACGAAAAACAGGAACGGTTATGATATCAACGCACTTCTTATAACAGGATTACAGTCTGCCCACAAGAGCTTTTATTTCCCCTTTCCTTTTAAAATGATCTGCAAAGTATGCAACATGATATTGAAATCGAGCAAAAGCGAAATATTCTCTATATACACCAGGTCGTACTGCATGCGTTCTATCATCTGCTCCACATTTTCCGCATATCCGAATTTAACCATGCCCATGCTGGTGATGCCTGGCTTTACTTTAAGCAGGTATTTGAAATAAGGCGACCGGGCATTGATCTTATCAATATAAAACCTGCGTTCGGGGCGCGGACCTACCAGGCTCATCTCATCTTTAATAACATTCCAAAACTGCGGCAATTCGTCTATGCGCCATTTTCGCATTGTTTTGCCCCAGGGTGTAATGCGTGGATCGGTATGCGACGATAAAGCCAGGCCATCCTTTTCGGCATCGTTTACCATGCTCCTGAACTTATACATTTTAAAAGGTCTGCCTTTATAACCAATGCGCTCCTGTATATAGAACACCGGTCCGGGCGAAGAAAGCTTTACCCGGACGGCTGCATAAATAAGCAACGGCGACAGAAAAATGAGCCCCAAAACAGAGATCACGATATCGGCTAAACGCTTGAAGTGTTGCTGCCACTCTGGTATTAATCCCTTCCTTATGTCGACCAACGGTGCATCGAGCACATTGTTGGTACGAACAGACCCGGAAAGAATATCCAAATGACTGGGAGCCAGTTTTATTTCAATGTCTTTTTCACTGATGCGGTTAACAAGATCTGTTATTTGTTGAGGAGAAGATCCGTCGAGTGCGATGATCACCTGTTCTGCTTCGCTGGTTTCGAGAATGGTTTCAAGCTGATCTACGGTACCAAGATTGTTCAGGTATTCTTTTAACCCGTTTTGAGTATAACCGGTATCTACAAAACCTGTAAACCGGTAGCCCAGGATGTGTTCGTTGCGCCTGATGTCTTTAAAAATTTGTACCGATACAGCGTTGTTGCCGATGATAATAGTATTGAACCACACCTTCCTGTTCAACAGTTGGTGGCGCGCAATGCGCAACAGCATTGATCTGCCCAGCCATATCAGTAACAGGTGGCAAAGAAAAAGCGTAACAAAGGCTTTATAATAATAGGGATAGTTTACGGAAGAATCGTCGAGCACCAATATAAAAAACAATGCCAGGCATCCCAGCAGTGTGTAAATAACAGTGGTGATAAATTCTTTAAGCCACGATCTTACATACAGCGAACGATGGTAACAGCCTACGAGCAAAAAGAGCATCAGCCATCCTGCAGGAATCAGAAAAATGCTGGCAAGCAGCAACCTGTTGTGCGTTAGTTCGCCGCTGATATTCATGTCGAAGCCGCTCAGTGTCTTTCGTATAAAAAATGCTATAACCCAGGCCAGTGCAGCCATTATATAGTCGCTAATGGCATACCACACCACAGGTATTTTATGCTGCTCTTTCATTGGCCGGGCAAAAGGTGTTTTATTTGGCAAGATAGTTAGCTGCCTGAATTTTCTGTAATATATTATGTGCTACATCCATCGCAATCAGCCCGTCTACTTCGGAAACGGGCGTAGGTGTTTCGTTCACAACAGCATGCGTAAACGCCTGCAATTCCAGCAAAATAGCATTTGCCTCCGGCACCTGCGGATTGGCAATGGCAATGGTTCTTGTACCCGAAGGCGTTTCAATATCAAACGTAAAAGCATCTTTATCGCTGTCGTCTTTCAGCTTGATGATTTCCGTTTTCTTTTCCAGGAAATCAATGCCTATATATGCATCTTTCTGGAACAGCCGCATCTTGCGCATTTTTTTCATGGAAATGCGCGAAGAAGTAAGGTTGGCTACGCAGCCGTTGTTGAATTCGATGCGCACATTGGCAATGTCCGGTGTATCTGTCATTACCGCTACGCCGCTGGCAGAAATATTGCGCACATCGCTTTTTACGATACTCAATATAATGTCTATGTCGTGTATCATCAGGTCGAGGATCACGCTCACCTCGGTACCGCGCGGGTTGAATTGCGCCAGCCGGTGCACTTCGATGAACATTGGGTTTAACGTATACTCCTTTAAAGCAAGGTAAGCGGGATTGAACCTTTCTACATGGCCTACCTGCACTTTTACATTTGCCTCCTTTGCCAGCTTCACTATTTTGCGGGCCTGCTCCATGGTATCTGTCAGGGGTTTTTCCACAAATACATGTTTGCTTTTGCGGATGGCTTTTTCGCAGAGGTCGTAATGTAATGTGGTGGGCGCTACAATGTCTACCGCATCGCAGGCATCCAGCAGCTGTTCAATTTCTGCAAACCGCTGCAATTTGTATTTTTCAGCTACTGCATTGGCGTTGGCATCGTCCGGATCGTAAAACCCAACCAATATTGCGTCTTTTACCTTTAACCAGTTTTCAATATGGAATTTGCCAAGATGCCCCACCCCGAAAATGCCGACTTTTAGCATGGATATCAGTTTAGTTTAATGGTCAAAGATAAGGTTTGCACAGTTGAAGGCGGACAGGGTTTATATGGCTAACCCGTTTATTGCCAGGGCAAAAAGATTGTTGACAGGAAGTTTAAAAAACTTTTTGAAAAGAAAGCAAAATCCCTATCTTTGCCCTCCCAAAAACGAACCAGTAATGGTTTTGTTTGACGGATCGGTAGTTCAGTTGGTTAGAATGCCGCCCTGTCACGGCGGAGGTCGCGGGTTCGAGTCCCGTCCGGTCCGCTTAAGAGGATCATCAGCAATGATGGTCCTTTTTTGTTTTTACATCACTTTACATTGGAAGGTTGATTTTCAGTTTCTTATAACAGTGCCGCCAACTTCGCTTTTTTACCTTTATACAGCTTAACATCTTATCAACTCGACCTGGAACTCGACCTCGAAAAAACTTCGAGTCCAGTTTTGAAAAATTAATGGTGTTATGCTACTTCCCGTCAAATTAATTTGTCGCACTAACCGCGTACATGAAGACGGCACGTGCTCCATCTTCGTGCAATATTGTTACGGCACAAAGAAAGTGTTGCTACATACCGGGATAAAAATCCCTGCTGTTTACTGGAACAAATCGCAAGAGTGCATCACGGATGAATTACCCATCGAATACGGGATGGTCAATGACCATAACAGCCACCTGCTTCGTATGCGCAATGTCGTGAGTACACTTGCTTTACAGGCAAAAAAGTTTAAGCTTTCTGAACGCGGCGCATTTATAAAGGCTTCCTTTACGACAGACCTGGCTGTAGAAACCATTGCAGAGAAAATAGAGGAAGATAAAAAAAGAGAACAGGAGCAAGAGCAGGATAAGTTAAGTATCTACAACCAGTTCGATGACTATATAGAAAGCAGGAAACGAAAAGTTAGTAAAGCAACACTCACGGTGTACGGGAATGTGAAATCACATCTCCAAGCTTTTGAAATTTATCGCAAGGAAAAAATCACTTTCAATAGTTTTGATTTTGCCTTCTATGAAGATTTTGTCGATTACCTGACTTTTGAACATGTACATCTGCGGAGGCAAACTGAGGTAACTGGTTTACGATTAAATACCATCGGGAAAACGATTAAGCATCTCCGTGGATTTCTCAAGGATCGCGTCAAGAGGAAAATCATTCCGCCCCTGGATTTAACCGATTTCAAGATACCGGAAGAAGAAAGTGACGCGATCTATTTAAAATATGAGGAGATCGCCAAAATTTATCAAACCAATTTAAGTGAACATCCACAGTTGATAGAGTACCGGGATCTCTTTGTCCTCGCTTGTCTTACCGGTTTACGTTTCTCAGATTTTTCCAGCCTCCGGCCGGAGGATCTGCAAAAAGGAATGCTCTATAAGAAACAGGAAAAATCGGATCACTGGGTTGTTATCCCATTACGGGAGGAAGCAAAACTCATTTTCACGCGGCAATTTAAAGAAAGAATACCTGCGCTCAGTAATCCTGAATTCAATCTTCACATTAAAACCATTGGAAAGCTGGCGGGCATCACGCAGCTTATTAAATTTTCTTACAAAAAGGGAAACCAGCATGTTGTTGTCAGCAAAGCCAAATATGATTGGATCACCTCGCATACTGCCCGCCGTTCGTTTTGCACCAACGAATTTTTAGCGGGCACACCGGTTAAATTAATCATGAAGATCAGCGGGCATAAACGGGAGAAAGATTTTTACCGCTATATCCGGATAACACCGGAAGAGGCGGCGGAAACCATTAAGAAGGTTTGGGAGGAAAGGAATGGGATGCGGGCGTTTGGGAGTGTTGCGAATGAGCTGACTTGATTCGTTATATATAAACTCAAAACCCACAAATACGCAAACCTTTCAAGCAATGAAGAACGTTCAAGGTCACAAATTGTGACCTTGAACAGGCCATATTCATGATTTCACTTCATTCACATTATGAAAACCATAAATGAACTTAAGTAGATGAAAAACAATAATGTACTCATATATTTGCATGTTTTTTTTAATAAATATTCATGCAAATTCAAATAAATATTTGTACTGGCGATTCCACAAGATCCTCTTTGTCATAATTATTGATCGGTCTTAATTAATAAGTGTGAAATAACAAAGCACTATAATGGATATAGTAGGACAAAGAGGTTCGCAGGTTACTGAAATATGGCTGATAAGAAAATAGAACCAGGGGATTATACTGTTGCTTTCTTTTTCAAAATCAGGGCACTAATGAGTGATACAATCAGTCCCACCGGCAGGATCTCGGCATAAGTTAACAGGATAACGAATAGAGGATTCTTATACATCTCCTGGTACGGAACCATCTTAGATCTTTGGGAAGCGATGTCGGCCTCTGAAGCTCCCGAGGCTTTTGCGTCTTTCAGCATTTGCGCAATATATTTATCCATGAAGTCGGGCATAAAAAAGTAATAACAAATCAGCCACACCAAAACATAAATGCTTGATGCGATAAGCGTAATCCACAATCCTGTTGTAAAAGCTTTGCCAAAGCTGATAATACCACCATTATGCTTATCTCGATAGGTTTTCATCCCGACGAAAATCAGCGAAAATGCAATGAGCATGGAGGCATACCCGATCAGCATGCTGCCGGGGTAGCTCTGTGTTTTGGTATAAATTATTGTAGAATACGCCAGCATGGCGCCAACAATGAGGCCGGCAATTGTACCATTGATCCAAATGATTTTTCTCATACTTAAGTTTTTAGTGTGGCTATAATGCAGTACTAAAATCTAAAATATCCGCCGGATAACATTCATACTTTAGTATGATTTTCCTGTTTCAGATTCATATTAATTCTTTAGCATGAAGAAATTACGGGATCAGCCTCAGCCTTTTGGCTTTGTCTACAGCCTGGGTACGACGCTTAACGTCCATTTTTTCAAATATCCTAGAAGCGTGTGTTTTGATGGTGTGGAGCGATAAATAGAGTTTCTCTCCAATTTCCTCATTACTGGATCCCTCTGCCATCAGCGCTAAAACCTCCATTTCTCTTTTAGTCAGGCCAAGACGGAGTATTTCATTGGGATCAGGAACTACGCTCGTTTCTCTTTCTATATATACCTCTTTTTCAATTATTTCTATTCTCGTTTTTGTCAATTTTCGGGAAAGCCATATGCCTAATACAGTAAAAATGACCGCTATGGCGCCAATGTAAACCTCAAGGCTATGGCTGATAATGACAAATTTCAGTTCAAGCCATTTCAATAAAAAAAGAAGGGCAGACAGCAAAAGACCATATAAGAATACCAGCCTGTTTTTCCTGAAAAACTCAACTGTCATCGGAAAGCGTTTATTTGGAAGGTGTTCCCAAAAATAAGAAAGAAAACAGGAGCTTCCTAAGCCCGATTCTCAATTATAAACCATCAACGATCTTTTACAATCTCATCCATTACCCAGTTGGCCCTGGCTCCGGTTTCGCCGTTACTCGGGCTTTTTCCTTCACCTCTTAATTCCTCCACTATTTTTTGCAACAGCGGCTGCTGCACATGAGGCGGACACGGCACCTCATATTCCGTGATCCCCTCTGCAGTTTCCACCTTAATGAAGCTGCTCTCAAAAAAAGAAAAAATGATCCTGCCCTTGAACCAATCAACTGGGACTGATCGATGCGTTGCTCTTTGTTGATCGTATAACACTGGAAATTCCGTTGCTACTGATCATCAAATTTCGCTTCGCCTTGACCACTATTGTGATTGATCCTTAACGTCAAAGATGGTCAATAGGAAACGTAAAAAGGTGATCGAGGGTAGCGAAAAATGCAATATACATAGCTTCTATTTTATATCCACCTATTTTTAGACCGCTTTTCCCAAACAACCCATATCCTCCTTTAGCACTAAAAAGAGATGCTCTTATCTCTGCGGATGATGCAAAAAAACCAGCCGATGAGCCACCGGTCGGAATAAATGAAACAACAATACTTGCTCCAGTCATTCCTGCATTAACCATATTAAGGTAGGAATTGACAAACTCATTATATTTCTTAATATTATCGTCATGCTTTTGAGCTTTGTACAACTCTCCTGCTAAAATTCCCAACGCTGCTGTGTGTGTTTGTTCTTTTCCTAGATACTCATTAAATGCATTAACATTGGCTTTAAACTCGTCTGTTCCGGGCTTTGAGTTCATCATATCGGCAAATGCCTTTTCTTTCAAACTCCTGTTAGTGCCGATCTGCTCAACTTGATTTTTTATTCCCGTTTCTAACATTTGCACCTTCTTCTGATTTCTCCAAGCTCCCCCTGTTGCTACATCATCCAGCTTGCTCAACATACTTGGCTTAGATGGTACACCTACTCACAACGCCTGCTCTGTATACCAACAACGGCAGCAACACTAACAGTGCAGAAAGCCGCCGGCTTTTACTTGTTATCGGTTAACTACTGCATTGCTCACAGCTTCAGTTGTTGGTATGCTTAACACAACGCCTGCCCTACATACCAACAACGGCAACAATCAAACACTCTTAATTTGGATTTCAACCCCATCAGGCAAGTCCTTTATCTGTCTCGCCAAATGGGAATTAAACTTAAACAGTTCCTCTTTATCTAGAGCATAGAAATTATCAATTTCATAACCACCACCTATAACAAAAGGCTTTCTAGGACATAGTTTCTTAAATTCTTCAACTGGTCCATACTTTACAAGCCACTTTTCCAGAATTGAATTTCCAGAATAATAATCCATATTCTCAAAAAACTGCTTTACAAAATCATCAAAATTATTAAGCGTAAATTCAGCACTGGCTGTTTCAATGTTAATGAGGACTATTTTACCATCTTCTAAAAACGCAAATTGATTTCCAAACACATCCTCTCCAAACAAAAAAACACCAGAGACCAAATCAGCGTAATACTTATTGAATAAGAAATTATTATAGAAAATTTCTGAATTTAATTTAGCGGGTAATACTCCATAGAAAATCAGAGAGTTATCAAGGATGCCCCCCCCGTTAGTTTTTTCTAAAAAATATAAATAGCTTTTATCAAAAACTATTTTTTTTATCTTTTTGATTTCTTCTACATCTATAGAAAAAGATTCTTTGTTCTTTTTTACTTCTGAAATAAGTCGTGAAATCATTGTTTTAAGTTTAAAGTTACTGTCGTACTTGCCTTGCCACCAACGTTGAACAGCCTGGCGATGTGGTGATATTAGGATTTCGTCTGCCTACAACGTCCGCTGATTGAAAGTATTTTGCTGAGTTAAAATATGAAGTTGATGATTGCTTGTCCAGTCCGAACTACTGCCTGGCTTTGTAAAACTGCCGATTGTACTTCCGTCCAGCCACCATATTGCCAAGCTGATTGTTAGCCGAAGCAACTACCTGCATGTGTTTATTCGTGACAATGAAATGATTTCTGAAAATGTCAAAATCTGCAAACCTTGATAGTAATGCATGAGAATCATTGCAAAGTTTAAACTCTAGTTCTTCTGAATACAATGGTACTAGACTTAAAATTTTCACAGTATTGTCTCCAACTTGAAATTCTAAAAACCTTTCTGGCAATGTTATAGACTCAGCCAACATTGTTGAATTGAAGTTTGTACCAGGAAAACATTCGTTCGAGTCAGCACTATACGTAAAAGTATGACCCTCCCCAATCCATGTTTTTGAAATATATGGCGTTTTGCAATTGAGCGGAGATGATGTATAGGCCAATCAAATTCTTTCTGATTATTTGCTGCCTCGCCCAAAAGCCATTCTCCGGGCAGCAACATAGCAACTTCGAGATATCTATCATATTCATCATCTGGAACTGCCATAGGATTTGCACTAAGGCCTCCAGTTAGTAAAATTGTGAATGGCCGATATTCATGATTGGCTTTAATCCAATAAATGTCAACATGCGGAAAATCATCATCCTCTTGATGAAAGACTATTAAATCGTCTTCTTCAACGAAATTGTCAATGTGTTCATGAATTGCCTGAACAAGCTTATTAGTCTCTTTATCGTGAAGTCTGTTCATGTTATTTCGGCTAACGTTAGGGCTTGCTGCTGTGCTGGTATTCCGTGTTCCGTCAGCCGACAACTGAAGCTCAATAGAATTACTTATGTTGAAGATAAGAACTAAAGCTGAATAGAATTACGTCTGACCGAACCGCTGTTGATAGCGAACAAAAGATGAGGGTTTATTCGTCTGCCAGCATAGCAGCAAACCTCATGTAAGCTGCTGTTTTAGTCGGGATGCATTATGAATTTGATTTGTTGATTACTTCAAGCATTTTTGTCAACTGTTTTTTTCTTTTGTCTCGGTAATTGTCGTCATAACGATTTATGAACAAAGGAAGCAACTGCCTTTTGATTGCTGTAGTTGTCAACGCCTTGATGTCGCTGTCTATGCGTCCTTCTAATACAAATTGAGCAAAGCCTATTCCTATAATTGCATTGTCCTGCCCCAATAAATAAATACCATTCATCCCTTGCGGCGAAGCAAGAATGACCTCTCTAAGTTGCTTGTCGTCTAATTTCATACTTGAGGTGACAGGCGAATTTTTATTTATTTCTTTAAGGGTAGTTATTTGTTGCTGTATGTCCGCTTCACTAAGTTCCTTTTTTTGACTAATGTATTCTTTGATTTTGGTTGTATCCATTTCGTTGTAGTCAAAGTACGGATATTGCCATCTTGCAATTAAATCTTTTAGGTAGGTTACAGGGCTTGCCGTTTTGTTTGAAAGTCGCCACTCTCTAAATCCATAAGCAGCGTCCCAGCCATCGTCGCTGCCGAAGGGTCCAGTTTCTTCAATCGGGCTAAAATAAAATTCGTCTGTCATTAATGCCTGTGCATTCGGATGTGCCGATTTTAGGGTGTATTGAAAATTGTCCATCGCTTTATTTTGTGGTGTCGCGGTAGTTGAATTGTTCTTTGTATGTCCGCTAGAACAACCAAAGAAAAGTATGCTTGTCAAAAATGTTGTTAGAATTGAGAGCTTCATAAATGTAGCAGCTTACGGTACGGCTTGGCGATGTGGCGGTATTTGAAAATCGTCAGCCTGTAACCGCAGCTAAATTTATAACTAAAAGTTCATTTTTCATTTTATTGCCCGGCGTTGTTCGTCGGCTGAAACTGAAGCCGATTAGCGAAACCAAAAGCTGAGAATATATTCGTCGCCCCGCCATATTGCCAAACCGCCTGTTAGCGGCTGTTTTGGTCTGCAAGCTCTTTGCGAATGAGTTTTTGTCCAGCCTTTCTTTCTCCTTTCCAAAATTGTCTGCGAAGGAATTTTCGTAGATGTTTTGCCCATTCTGTTGCAACAGTCAATTGTCCTTTTCTTTTGTTTGACATATTAATTTTCTTGTAAACAAATTTGAAGTGGAAGCTTTATAAGCATTGGCACTTTTTGTCCATCGCATTCAGCAGGTGCCCACTTAAATGACTTAGCTATTTTAATCATTTGTTGTCCTACGTTACCCATCTTATCCTTGATAATTCTTTCGCCTGTAATTTGTCCGTCAGTTTCAACTATAAAGGCAATAATAAATTTTGTGTCAAAGTCGTTTCGGATTGAGTCTGAAGTTATTTTCTCATACTGCTGCATTAGTGCAATTTGTCCACCTGCATTTATCGCTTCTTTGTCAGCTTTAACGTAAATAGTTTTCTTAGTCAATGAATCTATTTCAGTCTTACAATGTTTCGCTTCTTTATTAAGCCAATGTTGGTTTGTCTCATAAGAATGGTTGTCAAATGAGAGTGCCAAAAAAGCAAATGTCAATATTGTTGAGAGTGTCCACATAACATAGCCGCTAACGTTCAACAGCTTTGCGTTAGGCAGGGCATTTAAAAAACGTCCAGCCCGGAACTGCTGTCGATTAAAGATACAAAAGTTGAAAATATATTCTGTTGCTCATCTGTGTTCGGTCAGCCGGATATGCAGCTGAAAGTAGCACTAAGATGAGGATTTATTCGTCGCCCCCTGCTGACGCAAAACTGCCTGTTGTACGCTGTATTGTCATCATGAGTTTATTTGGCAATAAATCAGAGGCTTTCAGAATTTCTTTTGCTAATGCAATTTCGTCCGCATCTAGTGTCCATTTATGAAGACCTCTGTCGCTTTGATATACTGTGCCGATATTTTGGGAAACAATTTTTTTCTGAAAACTTTCAGACTTAAAAACTGAGTCATTGATAAAGTTTGTCGGATAGATGCCTTTCAAAACAGCTCCATCAACCTTGTCAATATACTGCCTCCAAATGTCCTCTTTTGGATTTTTTGCTACTGAATAGCTAAATAGTCCGTCTTTTATTTTTGATTCAGTTGATGGCATATAGTTCGTAGGCAATTTAAACACAATTGCATAGTTTGGAGGAAAAACACTTGTCAGTTCTTTAAAGACATGTTCCATTTGTGCATAGTCACAGAGCTTTTCTTTTATAGAAAACACTATAACTTGATAGTCTTTGTCTTTTGGCTTGATGTCATTGAGCAACCAGTTTTGAAATGAAAAAGAATAAATATCTGTTGAAACTATCAGATGACAGATATTCTTGTAGTGCTTTCGTTCGACTGCTTTTAGAAATCCTTTTTTAGTTTTCCAACCCTCGTCAGGGTATGGACCGGTAATGTAGTAATTGGTCGGGTCGATTTTAAAATTGTCTGTCAAAAGTTTCAATACAATGTCGATAAGCAATTTGGTATCAAAATCAAATGCCTGTTCTTTTGTCACAACCCGAAACATTTTAAGGATTGTATTATTGTCTCTTGTCTTTTTAAATAGGGTGAACATATTATAGCGTACAACGATCAGGTATTGCCGATGGTGGGGAAGTAGAATTCCGTACACCCGGAACTGCTGCCTGGCTTTTTGATAAAGTTAAATATTAAGAACTAAAGCTGGGCTTTGTAGGTCAAGCCCCGAACTGAAGTACATCAGAATTACCGCTGCTGATTGCTCCAATGTCAAGCCCCACTATTGGCAATACCAATGTTGTGCGTTCGTTTATTTCTCTCATTTTGGAAACGTCCTTTTTTTATAATTAGTCCAGCAAATAGCAAAGTAAATAATGGACGCAACAATTGTCCAATAGATATTGCTATTGTCATAATAAACACTCCAACTTGATGGTAAATAGTCACGATAAAGGCTTGTAATAAAAATGACAATTCTTTCATAGTTATAAATTACTGTCAATAGCAAAAGAGATATAATTGTCAAAGATATTTTAGGTCTGTATCTATTAATGAAGAAAATCGTCTGGAAAATAAAAGCAAACAAAAATGTCCCGGTAAAACGTGAATACCAGTTGGGGTGGTAAGCTGTTGCAATATCATTGGTATTACCTTTTCTACTTTCAAAGTAGCATTCTATTGTTTCTTGTCCAACCCAAATAATGTTTAAAAGTAGTACAAAAATGATAATAAGGTTAGCCTTATTTAAAAAGATATTTGTCCGTCTGCGAAATGATTTGAAAAAAAATATTAGTAGCAAAAATGCAACAGTCGAAATGATGTAAGCTGCAATTATTGTATTGATTATCCAGAATGTCATTGAATGTGTCTATGGTAGCTTGCTGTCTTTTTAAATGACGCACAACGGATTAGGGCTTTGTGTTGTGGTGGGTATCAGGGAACGTCAGCCCAACCCATAACTAAAAGCCTAATTGAAAAACTAAAGATGAGCCTTTGTTTGTCAGCCCACCATAACACAAAGCCCATGTAAGCCGCCGTTATATTGGTTTGAGCTGCGGTTTAACTTTGTCAAAAAATGCCTGGTAGTCATTTTTCATGTCGGGTCTTGTTATACTTGGAAAGCCACAATAATCAAAGCATATTCTTAAATAGTTAATAAATGTTGTATCGTTAGGTTCGTTCATAAAATTGCTGTCAATGCTTGGTTCTTTTGTAATTTGTATTGCATACGCTTGTCCACCACTCGTATTGTCTTTGTGCAAATCGTCAGCAGCAAGGTCTAAGAAAGCATTTCCAAAATTTACATCGTCTACATATTGCTGTATGTCTTCTTGCCACCATTCTTGAGTAACAGTTTCTACAACGGCATCAAGACTTGTTATTTGAATTGGGTCTGCCATTTCCCACATAAAGTCTTCATTCGTTTCATAGTCCCAAACAAAATTCACTCCACCGACAATTTTATAAAAAAACTTCATTGAAAGTGGAACAAATCCAAATGGTTTAACTGCGTTATCAAGTTGTTCGAGCAATATGTCAGTGTCAGGTAAAGGCTTATGTAAAGGTTTTTCAAAATTATGCTCAGGGTCAATCTTGAATAAATAATTGATACTTATGAGTTCCTTATAAATAATGTCAAGGTTGTAAGCAACTCTTTGGAAAGTTTCGGTCAACACTTTTTCAATGTCTAGTAAGTTGTTTGGCAAAAATGCGTCTTGCCCCAAAGCATAGATGTCTTGGTAAACTTGTTCTGTTTGTCCGTTAATGTATCTGTCGTAAAGTGTCATACTTTGGGTGGTTGAAATAATGGCGGCTTACGTTAAAGCATTGGCGATGTGGCGGTATTCTGTGTTCCGTCTGCCCGATGCCGCACCTGATTAAAGATACAAAAGCTCATTGTTAATTCTGCAACTCGGCATTATTCGTCTGCCGAAACTGAAGCAGAGTAGCGGACAAAAAGATGAGGATTTATTCGTCACCCCGACATATTGCCAATGCAATGTTAGCTGCTGTTAATTCTTCCTAAATGCGTTTATTGCAAATCCAATAATTGAGCCTATAATAGTTATAATTAAACCGGAAGTCCAGATAATGACTTGGTCAAGCTTTTCTTTTAAGTTTGAAATCTTGATTTCAGATATTTCTTTCTCTTTAGCTATTGAATTTGTCAGTTCTTTAAATTCAAAATTTATTTCCTGAAGTTTTAGTAATCTGTCTGGAGATGATGTCACAGATGCTTCAAAATTTGCTAACCGTGTTTCTAATTCCTTTAGCTTGGCATTCTGACTATTTCTAATAAATAGAGTGTCGTTACTTTTTATAGTCTTAAATTGGAGCTCGAGTGTATCAATTTTTCTTGAAAGTCTGTTCACTAAGATGGTGGTAGAGTCGCAGCACGTAGTTGTGGTTTTTCCATCTTCTTCAATCTTATTCTTAAATAGGTCAATTGAGAAAATAACTACTGCTATCATTCCTGCAATGAGACTGAGAAGAGTCGACCAGGCTGTTGCACGTACCAATTCTTTTTTTCTCTTTGCCTCCTTGTATTTCTTTTCATTCAAATCTTCAAATAGAACCTTGCTATCTGCTTGTGCTTTTGATTGAAGTGTCTGATATTGTGGAAAATCTTCCTTTTCAATTTTATTCCACCCATCTGTTGAAAACAGAAATATTTCAAAATCATTTTCGCCGAGCGGAATAACTAAAAAAGCTGGTAAATCGCTTCTATTCAAAGCGGTTAGATAAGCTTTTACCTGCTCATAAGCTGAATTAATTAATCGTTTTTCAGTTGCTCCTTTAAATTCAATGAGTGCTAAATAATTATTAAACTCTGTATCCAGTATTAACAAGTCAGCTAAATATCTTCTGAAATTATTTTCGTCCGTCTTAGGATGAATTGAAGCCTCGTACAGTAAGGATGCTTCTGAATATCCTTTTCTCTCAACAAGGAATCTTGAAAATAGTCTTTCTAAGTTTCTTTCTCTCATTTGCGGTTTGTCGTTTTAATGGCAGCTAATGTTCAGGGCTTGCTGCTGTGCTGGCATTCATTGTTCGTCAAGCCTGAGCTAGAGCTGAATAGCGAACCAAAAGCTAAAAAATGTTCGTCAGCCAGCATAGCAGTAAACCTAATGTTGGCTGTAGTTTTGTTTGTCCACTTGATGAACTTTGCACCAATCATTAACTTTTAATGGTCGTTCTGTTCCTTTTAAAATGGGGTCTAAAAGTTCAAATTGGTTGTTTGTCAAATAAACTGCGTTGCCGTCATTGCCACCATTTACAAGATAAAGTCTTTCGTCTTTGTTTTGTAACTCAAGTTGGTCGTTAATTATTTCTGCAAAACGTTGCACAGCTTCGCCCCAACCATAGCCATTAAAGTTTTTAAAAATTATATACTCTTTTCCATTCAGAGTGATGAAGTGGTTTAAACCTTTTTCATTGTCCCAATCTTCGATATGATTAGAAATTTCAACCTTGAAATTCATTTTGTCAAACAAGGTCTTCATTGCTTTAAGCTGCCAAATGAAACCACCTTCTTCAAACAAATCTTCGCCGTCAAAATGATAATGTCTAAAATCTTTTGAGTTGTATGGGCTTTCGTCAAATGAAACACAGCCCAAATAGTTTAGCTTGGTTAGTGAGTCAACTAAATCGTTTTTAATTTCAGGAATATCACTCCCTGCTGCATATTTAAAATAACCAATCTCGTCTAATTTCTGGACAATATAAGTTGGGTCATAGTCAAGAGTGGGTTCGCTTGTTTTTTTCTTAAAGAAGTCAAAAAGTCCCATAATTATTTAGAAAGTTGTGGTCAGTCGAAAATTACAGCCAACGTTTGTATTTATGCTATTATACGCAGTAGCGCATAACGCTATTTAGCTGAAATTAAGCAATTTATAAAAAGAAATATTGTATTGGTGCATTGCGTCAATGACAATGTTGAAAAATTGCAATATAACATCGCCGACTACCATTTGATCTTTCCGCCTTTAATCAAATTATCTAAAGGACTTGTGATATTAATCAGTTGCTGTTGGCTTACATGCAAGTAACGCTCGGTAGTTTTGATATCAAAATGTCCCAACAAGTCTTTTATGTATCTTATATCTGTTCCCTGGCCTAACAGATGCGTAGCAAAGCTATGACGTAAACTATGGATGCCCACCTGCTTTAAAATGCCTGCTTTTATCCGGGCATTTGCGAAAATCTGCTGTACGGTTCTTGTAGGATATTCCATACTGTAAGTATCCCTAAAACACAGACAGTTTAAAATTAGAGAAAACAATTAATTTTAAAACTATCGACATGAAAAAGACACGATTTACAGAAACACAAATTGTTTCGATTCTTAAGCAGCAGGAAGGAGGGATTTCGACAAAAGAAATATGCCGTGAGCATGGCATTTCAGAAGCTACTTTTTACAATTGGAAAAGTAAATATGGCGGAATGGAACTTCTGATGTAAAGCGACTGAAAGAATTGGAGGAGGAAAGTTCCCGGCTTAAAAAAATGTATGCCGACCTGGCGATGGATAATCATATCCTGAAGGGTCTGTTCTCAAAAAAAGGCTGGGCCCTGCCACCAAAAGGCAATAAGCGAAGAGATTATTGATGAGTATGACATCCCTGTGAGCAGACCAAGTATGTACTTATTTACGTATCGTTTATCAATTATATCGAAGCAAAAATCAACAATCATCAAAGTATCAAAGACCAGAAAACGTTGTATTATGGACAACAGTTGAATACCTCGATCTACCGGTATATCACTGTTCCGTTTTTTATAAAAATCATAGGTACGAAAGAAAATATAATCAAAAATAGTATCCATGCTAGTTATCTTTTCTGCCATTCTTATCCACCAACGGTTCGCGCTATGAGATTTAAAAGTGAAAAAAGCACATCCCTGGTAACGCAAAGCCCGGCAGTGTCAGGCTTTGTGTATTTATGGCTTCGATTGTTGGTCTACCCCGTCACACTCCCCACCTAAATACGGAATAACGGTGGAGCTACAGAACACCCGCAACAGAGAAAAAACGGGGGGAAAGAAAGGAGTATTCCTTCTCCCTAACTTTCACGTAAAAGCTTCTGTTTGTAATAACTTTGCTTCACTTAACTATATCAGCGTCACATCGTATTTCCCATATTTTTATCCCAGTCCAATAAAGCTGTAGAAAACTCCTTTATTAACTCCGCATATTTAATTGTATACAAACCTAATCAGAACACCTCATTATTTTTCGTGTTTTTAAATTACGTAAATTTGACGGGCTGCATTGAATGCTGTTTAATAGATAAATCATTAGAGTCTGCATTTTTCAATATTTTTGCCTTGTATCAACGAATAAAAAATGTTTATTAAATGTAATCTATGATAGGAAGTATTGTGCTTATATTATTCTCTATAATATTATTATATGTCAGCTTTTCCCAACTACAACGTTACAGTGAAATTGTAAAACATGGACAGGAAACAGAAGGAATAATTTTTGACATAGACTCTTCTGATAATTTCAATACAAAAGCAATGCTCAGTTATCCAGTGGTTCGGTTTCTAACAGAGGCTCAACAATGGGTAACCGAAAAATCATCGGTTAGTATTCTACCCGGAAGTTATAAAAGAGGTCAAAAAATAACTGTAATCTATCGAAAAGAAAAACCTACAGATTTTTTCATAAAAGCTAGTAACACCCGCGGCATCCTGATAGCAATTATTGTAGCAGCTATTATTTTCTTTGGAATCGGTATTTATTTGTTACTCCGTATATAATTTTAACGACTCTTCTAATTCAAGTTCCAGCACATCGTCGAACGTAAATTTGTATATCCTTAATTTTGTTCCATTGTCGTAATAAATAAAGGTAAATCGGTAAAATTTTTTCTCATACCTGACCAGGTATGTATATATTCCTATCACATCTTTTACAAAACGCTTTTTCAGCAATTTGCTGTCAACATACTTTCCAGAATATTGATTAATCCCTACAAACTTTTCTCGTAAAGATAATGTTGCAGAGTCTCTTGGATCAATATTTTCATTCTGCAAAAGTAAATTTTCAAGAGCCTTGTTATAGTTGCTCGATTTTATATCATTAAAGAAAGCACTAATTAAAGCAGAGGCATTTTTATCTATACCGGTAACGATTTCGCCGTTATTCTGCGCCCCAACATGTTGTTTACAGTTCGTTACAAAAAGTAACAATGACAAGGCTAAGATTCGCATATTCTTGTATTATTTTAATTAATTTCTTGGAGTAACATTTCCTCCCAAAAACGAAGGTGTTACATCCTTTATCTTCTCTTTTGTATATTCTATTGCTATACCCACAGCGTCCTCCAGAGCGTTAGCAGCATTAATCAAATTTACCTTAATACCTAGGCCCAGTATACCTATTCTTAAACCTAAGCTTATATTGGAAATTCCGCTGCTACTGACCATCAAATTCCGCTTCGCCTTGACCACTATTGTGATTGATCCTTAATGTCAAAGATGGTCAATAGGAAACGTAAAAGGTGGTCAAGGGTAGCGAAAAATGCATCATTGATACCTACATCCAGAATTTTAAAACTAAACAAGCATTCAGGTAATTAAAAAAGCCCCGCCAGTCGGGGCTTTTTTAATTATTGTTTCTGATAACAGGATTTGTTGATTTAATACATTATCCGCCTTGTAATTCCAAAAACCTCCTAAATTGATAAGAACTTTTAATCCTAAACATTATCCCTTCTAGGTTTAATGGCATAATGGAAAAATCTTCTGCAATCAGAGCCAATCCATTGTATATACAAAACTCAATCACCTTTTCTAATACATTTGTATCGTTAAGCCCAAAATCAAACCGAAAACTCATTTCAACAATTACTCCCTCCTCATTCACAATTTCAACATTATTAGAATCTTCCCTTCCAAACAATATAATATCAGAACTCCATGACTTTCCCAGAGACAAAATATCACTCAATTTTTTTTGATAGTCCGCTGCTTTGTATCCACCTTGCCAAAAATTATAAGAAAAGTATTTGTCTTTTGCAATAGAATTATCACTCCCAATGGCGTCTATGTCCTCTTTAGGAACAATCATAAATGTATATTGCCAAATTGCCATTTGCTAGTACCTTGAATATTGTAAATCACTTACTGTTTTGTATCCACTATAAGGAAGGGTAACTTCTTGAGTAGGCACATTCTTTATTCCCAATTCTTTCGCAATTCTTAATCTGTGATGTCCATCCACAACATACTTAACGCCATCATACTCCACATATTTGATGCTCTCTTTTATTCCATGTGCTTGTATATCTGCTTTCAATTTTATAAAATTAGACTTGGATAGTGTTGGGCCATGGGTAGGCGTCAATGCATAAGGGCTTAACTTATTACTTGCATCAACCATTTGTTGAGCACGATTAGATGAATACGGTTTTCTGGGGCCTGGCCCAGGCCCAAATAAAACACCGCCGGCAGCTTCTCCCAATGCTACATTCGCCCCGGTAGTAACAAGCCCTGCCGTACTTCCGTTATAATGAGCAATTGTATAATTGGTTTGCGCAAGATTGGTCTGATCACTTATATTATCATTGGTAATCCTTTTGCCAAGATTCTCCCATGCGCTTGCGCTCCAGGTTGCAACTTCTTGCAACCCTTTGTGGTAAGCGAAAGTAGCATCTCTAAACTCTGCATATGCGCCTACACTGAACTGATCCTGATGCTTATCCCAATATGCATCAACAGCAGCCTGTAATCTTTTTGACACATCTTTTGCAGCATTATAAGTTCTGTTCCTTACGTCATCGTTAATAGTATTATACCCTATTTTAACAGCATCCATCACCTGGGAGTTCGACAGATATTTCGTGGTATCAGCTCCATCTGGGTCTATATTCCAAATAGGATTATTACTAAAGGCAGCATATGGGGATTCGCCAGGTTTGAGTATTGGGTCAACGTTCCACCTTCTTCCTATCCTCGGATCATATTGCCAGAATTCGGCATTGTAGCTGTTGTATTCGCCTTGCACTTCATGGTCTGCTTCCTGCCCATTGAACCCATATCGGTATCTCCTCCAATGGTTGTTGTACACCCTGCCCGGCAGGGTCATTCCAAAGGGTGAATAATCGACCGCTGTTACAAGGTCTGCAACGTAGCTGGCTATTAACAACGGATTGTTCTGTACAGGTGTGGGCAGTTTGTTGTCGGTTATGGTTGACAGTACATTGCCCAGGTGATTGGTTAATTCAAAGAACTTATTGCCACGGGTAAAGTTAATTAAAAATGCTTCACCCAGGTTGTTATTTGAATTATCCGCACTGTGTTTAGGCTGGTCAGCATCTATGTCCCGGTTGATAATGCCGAGCCTACTGCTGCCATACATGTGGTGCTCGGCCAATTGCAACGTGCCGGAAGAAACGGTTTTGGTATCTGCCACTTTATACACCGCTATTACATTGCCCTGTGCATCGCGTACATACCAAGTATACCTGTATATTGTATTGATTCCTGAATTATGCCGCGTTACCTGCCCTATGCGGTTGCCCGAGGGATCGTAGTTGTAATAAATGTAATTAGCCGTTGCGTTGCCCACTGCCGTTTTCTGGATGTCTACAATTTTGCCATATACATTCCATTTAATACCCGATATGGGGCGGTTAACGCTGCTTACCAGGTTGCCAATGGCATCGTACTGGTAATTGCCGGGGCTCTGGTCTTTTATGTCTATATTGATGCCGTATACGGTTGTTGCAGAATCATCAATGTATTCAAGACGATTTGTGCCGGGTGTATAATAATAGTGCAGGCTGTCCATTAACTGGTTGGCACTGAGGTTGCCGTTGCGGCTCGCCCTCAGGATATTGCCGTTGGCATCGTAGGTATAGTGCTCCCTGTGGTAAAATACGCCATCCATTCCACTCCAACTATTGGTAGTAGCATTAAATCCACGGTAAGTATCCATGTCTACCAAACGGTTGAGCTGGTCGTAACGATAATTGTACAGGTAAGTAAAATAACTACCCAGGCTGGTGGTGGTAGCGCTGATGTTGCCGTTGTACAGCGGCTTGTTCCGGAAATACAAATGCCGTCGATAAATTCACGACGGTATTGAAAAACACCAAAGACTCTTAATAAATCCTTTCAAACTTCAATGTGGGCATTGTATTTATCAGCCAGTTGTTGATATAATCTGTTGTTTGGCTTTGGTTGTAAGACGGATAACGCTTGGCGCCGTATATCATTTTAAACAGATTGCCTGCAGATGGTTCCATAATAATCGTTTTTACAACTGCATTATTACTGAGGTTTTTAACGCGGAACGTATCATTGCCCGAGATGGGATAAGATACACCAGTAGAGCTTACACCATTGGCAATACCGCGAAGTAAATTGGTTGCACCTCCCTGACCTTTATACTCAATTTTATAGGCACCGGTCGCGTTCACCTTATAACCAATAAGATTGTTATTGTCCTTACTAAACTCCAAGCGGCCTAGTTCGCCAGAACCATCACTGTTAATGAACAAGGTTCCGGAACTTACAATTGTTGGTTCGTCCGGCCTGGCGGCTATTGCTACCAAAACCAATACTATTAAAATGTATTTATTCATTCGTGTATGTTTTATCCTTTTAGTCATTGGAAGTACTAATGCACAAGTATGGCTCGGTTATACGTATTTGTATTACCTATCTGCTCACAATCGGGCTTCTGCTCATAAAGTACCATTTTTGGGCTTATTATTTTTTTATATGTGTCTTATGGGGAATGCCATGCTGACGCAAAAAAACGCTGATTACTACCTGCGGCTTTGTACTAACTTATGCTTTGCCCCACCTCGGTTGTTGGTATGCCCGCTCACAACGCCTGCCCTGCATACCAGCAACGCATAGGTGATTCGCTTTATGGCAAGGGCTGCTCTATGACTCTAAACTCACCTTTAACTTCAAACGCTATAGGAATACTCAAGTTATCACATAATACCTTTAATACCACTTCGCCGACTTTATCTTCAATTTCAGCATCAACTTTTAACGAGCTTGTCATATCCTTTCTGATGTACAACATAAACTCATAATCATCCTCATAATCATACGAGTTTAGTTCAAGTTTGATATTAATGCCAAATATTGAGTATGAACTATATACCCCACCTAAGACATTTTGGCTATCGCCTTCCCAAATTGAATTTACCCCCAATGCTTGAAATATCAATTTTGATGTCTGGTTTAAATCTTTGCTGGAGTTAAAAAAATTTTCATCGCTGCATCTAAAATTTCTCTTCTCCGCAATGTCTCCTCGCAATGCTATGTGCCAAGCCAAGGACGATGCGGGTTGACATAATCTCTCTTTTTGTCAAATCTACATTTTGCAATACAACATTTCTGCATTTCAGCCCATATACCGCAGAGTCCTGCCAACACACTCCGCTTAGAGGAGAGACTCCGCGGAGAAGAGAAGAAGGGACGGCTGCCCTACTTGAACACCAACGGGGGCGGAAGCACTTATGAAATTCTCCCCTCCTTCCATTCCCCTAAATGTTCAAGAATTTTTAATTCTCCGAATTTGACTACATGAGAATGCTTAATACAACCTATACTAAGAATCATTCCTTCCTTTATTTGATGCCTTAATTGAAATTCATTCAAAATAAAAACCTCTACTTCTTTTTTTTCACCTAGATGAATTTCAACATCAGAAATCAATGCGCATGAAGTTGCCTCTCCTTTTACTTGGGTATACCAAACAAACGGTCTTAGTCCTCTACGAAAAGCGCCAACAAAACACTGCCCTTCATTCTCGATAAAATGAAATATCCCTTTTATTAATACACTTTTAAATTTTACATCTTCACTCATCTTATTGAGATTGTTTTATTGGAGTAATCTTATAAGTTTGTATTTGCTCATTTACTGCTTTAATAGCTGTTCGATCTATTGTGGCGTTTGGTCCAATAAATTCATCAACCTGAACCGTAGTGTTTATTGGCTTTCCATTCCCTACCATTGATTTTGGAACTGTTATTTCCAAATTATACTCACCAGCAAGTGCCGTTTTATTCCAAGCATCAAGCCCTTCCTTTGTTTGCCAAAATTGCTTGGCCTCCATCCCTGTCCCTAACGACAATTGTTTTGTAGATTGTATACTTTCTGCTTCTGCTGCTGAAATGCTTCTGTAAAGAGTAACCATTTCTTGTGTAGCCGCAGGCGATTTTGCGGCAGTAATTACAACAGAGCTTACGACTTTATTCACTAGGAGAAAAGTTAGCGGATCCCAAGCTCTTGCAGATGCCTGAATTTGCCCACTTTGCATCTCAAAATTACCTATCTCTGTAACATTATTATTCGTGAAAGAATAAGCAAATTGTGTGAAATATTTTATATCACTTCCTTTCCATGTTTTCGACACTTCCGATCTGGTACCTGTCATTGTAATGTCAAGGCGACTTCCTTCTGTTCCAACATTGGAGCCAACTAAAGACTGAACAATATTTTGGGAATAATGTGATCGGTCTGCATTTCCTAACTGACTATAACTGCCTTCAAATGTTTTGTGTGCCTTTTGTGCAGTTGCATCCGTTATTGAAATTGTACCTCTAAATGTAGGTTTAAGTGATAATACAGGAGGACGGTAAACATATGTGCTTGTTGTATTTTCTTCAAGTCCATCTAAATCAGTTGCCCATATTGGTTTATTACCAGCAAATTGATAAGGCGTATACCAGGGGAATGTTTTCGTCAGTGGATCCACAGAGAGGAACCTTCCCACCCTCGGATCATATACACGCATGCCGTAATCCAGTTCATTGTACTCACCCTGCACCTCATTGTCATTCTCTTTGCCATTGAACCCATATCGGTATCTTCTCCAATGGTTGTTGTACACCCTGCCCGGCAGGGTCATACCAAAGGGTGAATAATCAATTGCTGTTACAAGGTCGGCACTGTAGCTGGCTATTAACAACGGATTGTTCTGTACAGGTGTGGGTAATTTGTTGTCGGTTATGGTTGACAGCACATTGCCCAGGTGATTGGTTAATTCAAAGAACTTATTGCCACGAGTAAAGTTAATTAAAAATGCTTCACCCAGGTGGTTATTTGAATTATCGGCATTGTGCTTGGGCTGGTCAGCATCTATGTCCCGGTTGATAATGCCGAGCCTACTGCTGCCATACATGTGGTGCTCGGCTAATTGCAACGTGCCGGAAGAAACGGTTTTGGTATCTGCCACCTTATACACCGCTATCACATTGCCCTGTGCATCGCGTACATACCAGGTATACCTGTATATTGTATTGATTCCCGAATTGTGCCGCGTTACCTGCCCTATGCGGTTGCCCGAGGGGTCGTAATTGTAATAAATGTAATTAGCCGTTGCGTTGCCTACAGCCGTTTTCTGGATGTCTACAATTTTGCCATATACATTCCATTTAATACCGGATATGGGGCGGTTAACGCTGCTTACCAGGTTGCCAATGGCGTCGTACTGGGAATTGCCGGGGCTCTGGTCTTTTATGTCTATATTGATGCCGTATACGGTTGTTGCAGAATCATCAATGTATTCAAGACGATTTGTGCCGGGTGTATAATAATAGTGCAG